>NZ_JAIUIU010000029.1:0-55747 GCF_020165775.1 Mesorhizobium sp. B263B2A | reverse complement strand
GCACGCATGATGCGAAGGGGGCGCGGGCGAGGGAATGTTGGCCGGAGATTGCGGTGGTGCCTTGGTGACAGGCAGGGATAAGAGATGCCGGTGCGAGGCACCCCCCTCTGCCCTGCCGGGCATCTCCCCCGCAAGGGGGGGGGAGATCGGCCCTGATCCAGGCTTTCGCCGATCTTCGGCGCAGAAGGCGAGGCGGGACCGGGAAGTTGCCGATCTCCCCCCTTGCGGGGGAGATGCCCGGCAGGGCAGAGGGGGGTGCCTCGCGCCAATTTTTCCCAGTCATTTGTATCGCGCGGCATTGAAGAAGGAGCGCCGAAGCGCTCCTCACCCATTCACCAGCGCCAGCAACTCCTCCGTGTAACGCTTGCCGACCACCTTATCGGGCGACAGCGCGTCACCGATCGCCGCCACCTCGGCCGCGCTCAGCTCGATCCCGGCCGCCGCCGTGTTCTGCTCCAGATGACGTATCTTTCTTGCGCCGGGGATCGGCACGATGAAATCGCCCTGGTGCAGCACCCAGGCGAGCGCCAGCTGCGCCGAGGTGACGCCTTTTTCCGCCGCCAGCTTTTCCAGCGTGGCGACAATTTTGGCATTGGCTTCCATGGCGTTGGTCTGGAAACGCGGCAAGGTGCGGCGCCAGTCATCGTCGCTCAAGGCCTCGGGCTTGGCGATCGTACCGGTCAGCAGGCCACGACCCAGCGGGCTGTAGGGAACGAAGCCGATGCCGAGTTCGCGGCAGACGGCGAACACCTCGTCTTCCGGGTCGCGGCTCCACAGCGAATATTCGCTCTGCACGGCCGCGATCGGATGCACGGCGTGCGCCCGGCGGATGGTCGCGGCACTCGCTTCCGACAGACCGAGCGCCCGTACCTTGCCCTCGCGCACCAGTTCGGCCATGGCGCCGACCGTGTCCTCGATCGGCACGTTGGGGTCGACGCGATGCTGGTAGTAGAGGTCGATCACATCAGTGCCCAGTCGCTTCAGCGACGCCTCGGCGACAGCCTTGACGTGCTCGGGGCGGCTGTCGACGCCGGCCATGCGGTCGGTGCCCGTGCCTTCCTCCAGGATCTTGAAGCCGAATTTGGTGGCGATGGTCACCTTGTCGCGCACCGGCTTCAGCGCCTTGCCGACCAGAACCTCGTTCTCATAGGGGCCGTAGACCTCCGCCGTGTCGAAGAAATTGACGCCGATGTCGACGGCGCGGCGCAATGTGGCGATCGCTTCAGCCTCCGGCTGGCCGCCATAGGCGAAGCTCATGCCCATGCAGCCGAGGCCGACGGGGTAGACGTTCAATTCAGTTCCTAGCTTGCGGGTTTGCATAACGCGTCTCCTTGTTGCAATGCGGGATAAATAGCGTCTTGCCTTGTGTTCGATAATCGGCTCTCATTCGCACGGGCTGTTCTAGAATATAGATCAATGAACCGAGCGAACCTTTCCCAACTGGCCGTGCTCGCAACCGTCGCCCAATGCGGCAGCTTCCGCGGCGCCGCCAAGGAGTTGGCGATCGCGCCGTCGGCGGTCAGCCACGCGGTGTCCAGCCTGGAAGCCCGGCTTGGTGTTCGCCTCCTGTCGCGCAGCACACGCAGTGTCGCGCCCACCGAAGAAGGTGCGCGGCTGCTGGAACGGCTGCGGCCGGCGCTGTCCGAGATCGACCTGGCGCTGGAGACGGCGGTCGAGGCGCGCGACCGGCCAGCCGGCAATCTGCGCCTCAGCGTGCCGCGCACGGCAGCGCATCTGGTGCTGACGCCAAGGCTGGGCGCTTTTGCGGCAGCCTACCCCGACATCGTGCTTGAGATCGTCGTCGAGGATCGCTTCACCGACGTGGTGGAAGGTGGCTTCGATGCCGGCGTGCGACTGGGTGAGAGCCTGCAGCGCGACATGATCGCGGTGCGCATCGGGCCGGATATTCGCGGTGCGGTGGTCGGCGCGCCGTCCTATTTCGAAGCGATGCCGATCCCGCGCCATCCGCGCGACCTTGCCGATCATCGCTGCATCCGTTTCCGCTTTTCCAGCGGCATCCTCTATCGCTGGGAATTCGAGAAGGGGCGCGAGGCGATCGAGATGGCGGTGGAAGGACCGCTTATCCTCGACGAGGACCATCTGATCGCGCAGGCCGCGGTCGACGGCGCCGGGCTGGCCTTCGTTTTCGAGCCCTATGTCCGCGCGCCGCTCGCCGACGGCAGGCTGATCCGCGTGCTGGAGGACTGGTGCCCGTCCTTCGACGGGTTCTTCGTTTACTATCCGAGCCGCCGCCAGATGCGTCCGGCACTCAGGGCTTTCGTCGATTTCTTCAAGGTGAGCGCATGAGGCGCGCTTTACCTTCCCTCTTGTGGGGAGGGTCGGCTCGCAGTCGGAGCGAAGCGGAGATTGCGAGCCGGGAGGGATGCGCCCTACGAGACCCCACCCCGATCCGCTACGCGGATCGACCCTCCCCACAAGGGGAGGGTGAAGAGCGTCGGAAGAAACCTGCCCTGCCGTTCGTTCGCCTCCCATGCAGGCGTCAATCACCAACACCCGAACCCGCTACGGCTGGGCAACCATTCTTATTCACTGGCTGATCGGGATCATCTTCATCGGCCAGTTTGGGCTCGGCTTCGTCATGGTGCGGCTCACCAGCCAGCGCGCTGCCTTCGAGCTGATCCAACTGCACAAATCCCTGGGCTTCCTGCTGTTTGGCCTGATCATCCTGCGTATCGCCTGGCGGCTCGGCAATGCGGCGCCGCCCCTGCCGGCCTCGGTTGGCGCCCTGGAGCGGCGTTCAGCACCGCTCGCGCATCTGGCGCTCTATGCGTTCCAGATCGCCCTGCCCTTGTCAGGCTGGGCACTGGTGTCGGTGTCGACGCTGGAAATCCCGACCATGCCGTTCAACCTGTTCGTGATGCCCAACCTGCCGCTCGCCGAGTCCGACCTTGCCGAAAGCCTCTGGGCATCTGTGCACTGGTACCTCGCCTATGCCGGCATCGCGCTCGTCGCGCTGCATGTCGCTGCCGCGTTGCGCCATCACTTCCTGCTGCGCGACAGCGTGCTCACGCGCATGATCACGCCTTCGTCAGGCCGGGAATAGACCTGGCCGGGAATAGATCTGGCCGGGAATAGATCTGGCCGGGAATAGAACCGGCAGTTGGTTCGTTGATGGGGCGAGGACGCGACCAGCGTTGCCTCCAAAAAGGATTACTCCCCATGTATGCACGCATCTTCGGATTTGCGGCGGTTACCGCTTGCCTTGCCATGCCTGTTTCAGCGGCCATTTCGCTTGGCGAGGCTGCCGGCAGCTATACGATCAATCCGGCGGCCTCCAGCATCCGTTTCACCATCGGCAAGGCCGGTGGCGGGGGCTTCGATGGCGCCTTCGGCCGCTTCAAGGGCACGATCCGCATCGACAATTCCGATGTCGGGCGCTCCAAGGTCGACTTTACCATCTATCCGGAAAGCGTCGGCACCGGCCAGGGCCGCATCGATGCCTTCCTGCGCTCCGACGCGGTGTTCGACGCTGCCAACAGCCCGGAGATCCAGTTTCGTTCGACCAGCGTGACCCGCACCGGCGACACATCAGCCCTTGTCACCGGCCGGCTGACGGCGCGCGGCAAGACGTTTGCGGAAAAGTTCACCGCCGAGTTCGACGGATCGAAGGGCGGCACGATCAAATTCCATGTCACTGGCAAGGTGTTGAGGTCGCGTTACGGCATGGATGTCGGCACGCCGCTCTATTCCAATATCGTCGACTTCGACATGTCGCTGACGGGTAAGCGGGGCTGACCCGGGGGTAAGCGGGGCTGACCTTGGGGTAAGCGGGGTTAGTTGCTACGGCACATCGCATTGGCTTTTCCGGCGATTTCAGGCAAACCTCGTCGCCTGTAAAAATCGGCATGGAGAAGCGTGATGTTCCGATGGGGTGTGTTGTCGACGGCCAAGATCGGCCGCGAGCAGTTGTTGCCGGCAATTGTCGAGGCGGAGAACGGCGTGCTGTCGGCGATCGCCAGCCGCGACCTGTCGAAGGCCAAGGCATTGGCCGAGCGCTTCGGCGCACGCCATGCCTTCGGCTCCTATGAGGAACTGCTTGCCTCCAAGGACATTGACGGCGTCTACATCCCGCTGCCGACCTCGCAGCATGTCGAATGGACGGCGAAGGCCATCGAAGCCGGCAAGCATGTGCTGGTGGAAAAGCCGCTGGCGCTCGACGCCAAGGACATCCCGCCGCTGATCCAGCTGCGCGACCAGAAGAAGGTGCTGGTCTGCGAGGCGTTCATGGTCATCTATCATCCGCAGTGGATCAAGGTGCGCGATCTCATCGCCAGCGGCGCCATCGGCCGGCTGCGCCACGTGCAGGGCGCGTTTTCCTATTACAATGTCGACCCCAACAACATGCGCAACCAGCTCGATCTCGGCGGTGGCGCGCTGCCCGACATCGGCGTCTACCCGACCGTGTCGACGCGCTTTTCGACCGGCAAGGAGCCGCTGCGCGTGCAGGCGACGATCGAGCGCGACAAGAAATTCGGCACCGATATCTACTCCTCGATCCGCGCCGATTTCGGCGACTTCGAACTGTCCTTCTATTTGTCGACGCAGATGGCGGCGCGGCAGGTGATGGTGTTCCACGGCGAGAAGGGTTTCATCGAGGTTTTTTCTCCGTTCAATGCCGGCCTCTACGATCATCACCGCGTCGAACTGCACAACCAGAACCACACCGAGGCGCAGGTGTTCCGCTTTCCGGGCACGCAGCAATACCGGCTGGAGGTCGAGACCTTCGCGCGGGCAGCGGCGGGCGGCAAGGAGCGCGTCTTCACACTGGAGGAGTCCGTGCTCAACCAGAAGGTCATCGACGCCATCTTCCGCGCCGGCGGCAAGGACGGCTGGGAGGCTGTCTAACTGCTTGCTTTAAAATAGCCGGCTAATTCTGGGAGGGGCAATGGCTGACGATGCGGACGTGATCATTGTGGGCGCCGGCCTTGCCGGGCTGGTTGCCGCCGCCGAACTTGCCGAGGCCGGCAAGAAGATCATCACCGTCGACCAGGAGCCGGAGCAGTCGCTGGGCGGTCAGGCGTTCTGGTCGTTCGGCGGGCTTTTCCTCGTCGATTCGCCCGAGCAGCGGCGCATGCGCATCCGCGATTCACATGATCTGGCGCTCGAGGACTGGCTGGGCACCGCCGCTTTCGACCGGCCGGAAGATCACTGGCCACGCAAATGGGCGGAAGCCTATGTCGGCTTCGCCGCCGGCGAGAAGCGCTCCTGGCTGATGGAGCGCGGCCTGAAGTTCTTCCCTGTGGTCGGCTGGGCCGAGCGCGGCGGCGGCAATGCCATCGGCCACGGCAATTCGGTGCCGCGCTTCCATATCACCTGGGGCACCGGTCCCGGCGTGCTGGAACCCTTCGTCCTGCGCGTGCGCGAGGCGCAGAAGCGCGGATTGATCAGCTTCAGATTCCGCCACCGCGTCAACGAACTGACGCGGACGGGCGCTGCCGTCACCGGTGTTCGCGGCGATATCCTTGAGCCGAGCACGGTCGAGCGCGGCCATAAGAGCTCGCGCGAAATATCAGGCGATTTCGAACTTCATGCACAAGCGGTGATCGTCGCTTCCGGCGGCATCGGCGCCAACCATCCGCTTGTCCGGGAAAACTGGCCCAAGCGGCTTGGCGCGGCGCCGAAGCGCATGATCACCGGCGTGCCCGATCATGTCGACGGCCGCATGCTGGCGATCACGGAGCAGGCCGGCGGCTCGATCATCAATCGCGACCGCATGTGGCACTATGTCGAGGGCATCAAGAACTGGGCGCCGATCTGGACCGACCACGCGATCCGTATCCTGCCTGGCCCGTCGTCGCTGTGGCTCGATGCGCGGGGCAAACGCCTGCCGGTACCGCTCTATCCCGGCTTCGACACGCTGGGCACGCTCAGCCAAATCATGGGCACCGGCTTCGATTATTCCTGGTTCATCCTGACCAGGAAAATCATCCAGAAGGAGTTCGCCCTGTCGGGCTCCGAACAGAACCCGGACCTGACCGGCAAGAGCTGGCGTCAGGTGCTGGGGCGTGCCACCTCAGGCATACCAGGACCGGTGAAAGCCTTCATGGAGAAGGGCGAGGATTTCATCGTCGAGGCCGATCTTTCGAAGCTGGTCACCCGCATGAACGCGCTGGCCGGCGGCGAGCCGCTGCTCGAGCCTGCCCAGGTCGAGCGCGAAATCCGCGCCCGCGACCGGCAGCTCGACAACCCGTTCTCCAAAGACATGCAGATCACCGCGCTGCGTGGCGCGCGGGCCTATCTCGGCGACCGGCTGATCCGCACGGCCAAGCCGCACAAGATGCTCGACCCGGCGAATGGCCCGCTGATCGCGGTGCGTCTCAACATCCTGACCCGCAAGACGCTGGGTGGCCTGCAGACCGATCTCGACAGCCGTGTGCTGGGTGAGGATGGCCAGCCGGTGCCAGGGCTCTATGCCGTTGGCGAGGCCGCCGGTTTCGGCGGCGGCGGGGTGCATGGCTATGCGGCGCTGGAAGGCACCTTCCTCGGCGGCTGCATCTTTTCCGGCCGCGGCGCCGGCCGGGCGGCGGCACGTTCGGTGGCGTGAGAGGTCCAAAGCCTACCGAGCTCACTATACCGGAACAGCGCTGTTCATTTCTTCGCTTGGCAATCTCATAGAGACGTACAGTCAAGTCGAGTATGTTGACAGCGCCGACTAGGTGCTTATTTCCAGGAAATGCTAGTGAGCAATTACTTAATAGCGCGCTGATGACAGCGCGGCGCCCGTAGGCTAATCTGTTGTGTTTTCTGGGGATGGCAATGGGCAAAAAACACATAGTCATTGCGGTACATGGGATTCGAGATTTTGGTCAATGGCAGGACCGTCTCGGCGATATTTTAGCTGTTAATCCTTCAATTGTTACCGAACGATATCGTTTTGGATATTTCAGCGTCCTTGCGTTCCTTATACCGTTTGCGCGCTGGCTGGCCGTTAGAGCATTTCGCCGACATTTTGAGCAACTGGTGAAAGATAATCCCGAGGCTCATTTCTCCCTAGTGGCGCATTCTTTCGGTACACATATCGTTGCTCACGCCATTCGCGGCATGAAGCCGCCGGATATTCCGCGAATAAAAACGATCATTCTGGCCGCCAGCGTCCTGCGGTCTTCTTTCGACTGGTCTGCGGTGATCGCCAGAAGTCGGATGAATGGAAAAGGCATCCAACGGGTCCTCAATGACTGTGGCTGGGATGACAAGGTCCTGATTCTGAGCCAGCTTTTCGTACTCTTCACGGGCATGGCTGGAAGAGTGGGATTCTACGGTTTTATAGGCGTTGACGTGAAAAACCGGTTTTTCCCTGGCGGGCATGGGCATTATTTTAAGCCAGCAGGCGTCGATGCCGACGCCTTTATGCGCGAATGGTGGCTACCGGTTTTGGCCGCGACAGCCAAACCGCGTGACGGGTTGCCGTTTCCCCCAAACACGATACCCAAAGGCATTTTCTACGCTCTTTTGCGCCTAGCCGATCCCGTCAAGATCTGTGTCTATCTGATGACCTTTCTCCTGGTTTGGAACATTGCCTATCTGGAACCGCGCCGAGCGGCTGCCGAGGAAAGTTACCGGCGGCAATACCAAACAGCCGCAACCCAGATGCAATCTGACCGGTCGGTTCCCACAGCGTTCTTGGCCCTGCTGAGGCTTGCCCATTCGCAGAGCGAAAGCGACCCAGCGCACATTCTCGCGCGGTTCGCAGGACAGCGGCTCAACTCGTTTGATAAAGCCAGCCGCAGCTTAAGAACGGATACTGTCTATGAGTGGGGCGACGGCTCTTATCTGATCCGGGATCAGCCAATCAGACTTTCGGTGCGCCGACCTATCGTCGAGTACCACTCGACCGACTTTCATTTGTTCATTCTGGTCGGAGAAGGACGGTCCGTGTGGGTGATCGACGATCGGACGGGGAAGGTCAAGTGGAAGACGTCGATTGACGAAGAAGGATACGACGCATCGAATGTGCACATGTGGCGATTGAAGGGCAGCAGCCATGTTGCCCTCGATTTTGACGTCGCGCAGCCAGAAGAGGATAACACTCCTCACTATGTGATTGATGTAAATTTGGATGGGGGCGATGGGACCTATTTTGGTGGCCACCCGGCGGCGGGTTTAGACTGTGCCACGATCGAGCCTGCACTTGAGTTGCCGGACAATGATGATGATGACCCGACACCGGAGCAATACAAGACAGCTCAAGCGAAGTTGGATGAGCAAACCGCACGCACGAAAACCTGTCTTCTACCGCTGTCGATAGAAGTTCCCCCGTCATTTCGTTTTCCAGCAGTTTCGTCAGAGTCAAACGTATGGTCATTCGTCGCCAGCACCCCGGTTCCCAAGGATGATACGTCGACCTCCGGATGCGCCTATGGCGAGATGCTTTTTACTCACGATCGCCGGGAAAATGGTAAGCTGCGGTTCGACGACAGCACGACGGATGACCCTTCGGTCAACGACCTCTCGTTCAATAACGGGGACTGCTTCTACACCTTTCAAGGGCCCGGTGCTAAGCACTACATCGCACTTAGCAAGGTCATGGGCAAAGCGTGGGTCGAATGGCTCATTTGTGAACTTCGAACGGAAGTCGACGTTGGCCGGTGTGTGGAGGACGGGTTCTACTATCTGGCCAAAGGAGATCTCTCTATGTCTCCTAACCGTCGCTATCTGGCTCTCGCAGACGATGCTAGCGAGGGTATAGGGAATTCGTGGTCTTTGATCGACCTGCAGAACATGGTTGTGCTCGCGCCGACAGTCTTCCCTCTTACTCGCGTTAGCGCGGTTGCAATGACCGATGAGGCCGTCTTAGTCGCGGCTCCGGCTGCAGCTCCCCGCGGCGCCTTGGAGCTCTGGGCTTACAAATTTACCGACGGTATCCCAGAACTCCTTACGCGCCAGCTCATTCAGCCACCTGAAAGTTTCGAGTTCACCGGAGATAGCGATACAAATATCCACGATGCGACACGATTGATCGCAAGCTCTGGGTCGTTCGTTCTGGCTTCCATCTTCCAGGAAATTGCCGATCTAAAGATATCCTCAGACACAAGCATGCTGGCATGGGCCGGGTCAGTGTTGCCATGGTTAGTTCCTCCAGCACAGCCGCCGTTGGCAACCTTGTGGACCACGCCCGAAGTCGGATTGCCGGTCAACGTGCAGATCGCGATCACTTACTCACCGGATAGGGAAATACTCGCCGTCAGTGCAGCTAGCCAGATCCGAATCGTGAATACGTCGGATGGCACTTTTCTCACGCCCGTAATTGACATTTCTACATTTCCTGCCTGCAGGGGCCCCATCGTCGCCGTCACAGCCCATGCTGACCTGACCCTCACTGTGACAACGGATAACTGCGTCGCAACCCGACAGTCGCCACTATCTGCAACCGAGTTGGCCAAAATAGAGGCCAATCCCTCACTTTATTTCGGGATGGGAGGAGCTCTTGCGCCGATGCTGCCCAATGAGACGCGTGCACCCTGAAATCCATTCTCAGAGTCCACCAGTCCGATTCATATGATTTCATGTTCGCCTGAAGCCGGTCTGTCAGCCCGGGCGTCGGACCTACATAGTCGCTGGCCGCATAGGAATTCGAGAGGAGGTTCTGGCCTGAAATATATACGTCGCGTTTATGGCATTGCCGGCAGCGATGCGTGACGGAAGCTTCTCACCAGAGCCAGGCGCCCTGGCCGAGGGCGGCCACGGCGTCGACGATCCGGGTGAAGCTGGCGCGGGCGCGGCCAACCGTGTGCCTGGCCCGGAGATAGCCGTGCACCAGCCCTGGTTCCTCTAACCAATACGCTCGTCCGCCGGCGGCGACGATGCGGTCGCGGTAGGCCTCGCCGTCCGACGACAGCGGATCGCACTCGGCTGTAATCAGCACCGTCGGCGGCAGGTTAGCGAAATCGGCGTCGGCGAGCGGCGACAGCGTTATGTCGCCGGTCTGGTCCAACCCGCCGGTACGGACATGCTTGTAGAATTCTATATCGCGCGCCGTCAGCATCGGCGCCTCGGCATGCGTCACATAAGAGCCGCGCGAGCTGTCGCCACCGAGGCCGGGATAGATCAGCACCTGGCCAAACGGCTTTTTCGCGTGACCCCGCGTGGCATGGCTGACGGCGGCGCAGAGATTGCCGCCGGCGCTGTCGCCGCAAAGCACGATGGGATGGTCGCGATTTGCGGCAGTCCATTCGAAGGCGCTCATCGCATCGTCGAAGGCGGCCGGATGCAGGTGCTCCGGCGCCAGCCGGTAGTCGACCGAGACCACCTCATAGCCGGTGCGGGTGCAGAGTTCGGCGCAGACATCGTCATGGCTGTCCAGCCCGCCAAGGATGAAGCCGCCGCCATGGATATAGAGCACCGTCGCCGCTGCTTGGTGCGCGCTGCGGTAAAGGCGGATCGGGATGTTGTGCGTTGGTGTCGCTATGGCCGAGGTTTCGGCCGAGACACCTTCGGGATAGCCGGCAAAGAATTCCCGGCACATGCGGTCGTAGATCGCGCGCTGTTCGGCGATCGTATAATCGATCGTATCTGGCGGGTAATAGGAATTGGTGCGCTCGATGAAGGCCCAGGTCTCGGCGTCGATGAGGGTGCTGTAGTCGGTCATGCTGGCCGCGCCGACTGCAAAGGCTGAGCCCGGGCACCCCCCTCTGGCCTGCCGGCCATCTCCCCCGCAAGGGGGGAGATTGGCAGCTTCGGTTGCAACGCTTTTCTAGCAGCGCTCGTGATTGGCGAAAGCGAAAGTAACATCCGATCTCCCCCCTTGCGGGGGAGATGTCCGGCAGGACAGAGGGGGGTGTGACGGAACGCCATCATTTCCAAACTACCGTCACTTCCCCTTCCACACCGGGTCGCGCTTCTCGGCAAAGGCGCGAAACCCCTCCATGTTGTCCTCGGAGCCGTAGAGCGCATCGACCGTCGCCAACTGGCGGCGCGTGACCTTGTTCATGACGTCCTGGAAGGTCAGCGCCTCGGCCACGCGCGCTGTCTCCTTGATCGCGGCGAAGACCAGCGGCGGGCCGCCGGCAAGCAGCCTTGCGATCTCCCAGACGCGGTCCTCGAGCTTGTCCTTGGGCAGCACTTCGTTGACCAGCCCCCAGCGATGCGCCTCGGCGACATCCATCCAGCGGCCGGTGAGCAGAAGGTCCATGGCGACATGGTAGGGAATGCGCTTCGGCAGCTTGATCGTCGCGGCGTCGGCAAGCGTACCGGCGCGGATTTCGGGCAGCGCGAAGGAGGAATGGTCGGAGGCGTAAATGAGGTCGCAGGACAGCGCCAGCTCGAAGCCGCCGCCGACCGCCATGCCGTTGACGCAAGCGATGACCGGCTTGTTGAGGTCACGCAGCTCCTGCAGGCCGGCAAAGCCGCCGACGCCATAGTCGCCATCGACCGCGTCGCCGCCGGCAGCCGCCTTCAGGTCCCAGCCGGCGCAGAAGAACTTGTCGCCGGCGGTCTTGACGATGGCGACGCGAAGCTCCGGATCGTCGCGGAACGCCTTGAAGGTCTCGCCCATCAGCCGTGACGTCTTCAGGTCGATGGCGTTGGCCTTGGGCCGGTCGAGCGTGACCTCGAGGATGGTGCCCTCGCGGCGGGTCGAAATGACGTCAGACATTCTTGTTCTCTCCCAGCACCAGCAGCGCGTCGGCGATCCAGGCGCCCTTGCCTTCGGCGCAGACGATCAGCGGGTTGATGTCCAGTTCCTCGATCTCGCCGGCATTCATCTGCACGAAGGCGGCGATGCCCGCGATGGCATCGATGGCGGCCTGTACATCGGCCTTCGGCCGGCCGCGATAGCCTTCGAGCAGCGGGAACAGCTTGAGGCCGCGCAGTGCGGCCTCGATGTCGTCGCGCGTCGCCGGCAGCATCAGCGTGACGCTGTCGCGCAGCAATTCGACCAGCACGCCGCCGGTGCCCAACGTCATCACCGCACCGAACATCGGATCGCGGGTGAAGCCGACGATCAGTTCGGCGACGCCGTCGCGCACCATGCGCTCGACATAGAGCCCGGTGCCGAGCGGCAGCAGATCATGCGCCGCCGTGCTGACCGATTCCGCATCCTTGAGGTTCAGCCTGACAGCGCCGACCTCGGATTTATGGGTGACGCCCAGCGCCTTCAGGGCGACGGGAAAGCCGAGTGCCATCGACGAGATCACCGCCTCGACGGCATTGCCGGCACGCTCGCCCTTCGGCACCGGCAAGCCGGCCATGATCAGCCGCGCCTTGGCTTGCGCCTCGTCAGGCGTGACATGCTCGCCACCGGCGGCACCCGAGGCGGAGGTGTCGACCGACTGCGCCTGCGGCTCGCGCCAGGCCCAGCCGATGAAGGCCGCGGCCTGGGCGGCGTCCATCGCCTCGGAAATCCCGAACAGCGGCACCATGCCCCGCGCCATCAGCTCGGCGGTGTATTCCTCGGGCAGGTTTTCCGGCAGCGAGGAGACGATGGCGCCGTGCGCCTTGTTGGTCTTCAGCGCCGATTCGAAGGCGCGCAGCGTTGCCCACCAGTCGGTGACCGAGCAGCGGTCCGGGCGCGGAAAGTCGAGCACCAGCATGTTGAGGTCGAAGCCGCCCGACACCATGGCGGTGAAGGTGGCCGTCATCGCCGGTTCGTTGTTCCAGATGAAAGTGTGGTAGTCGAGCGGGTTGGCGACCGCGACCAGCGGCCCGAGCGTCGATTTGACATGGGCGCGATGTTTTTCCGTCAGAACCGGGAAATTGACCCAGCGGCCTTCGGCGCTGTCGGCCATGACCGAGGCTTCGCCACCCGAACAGCTCATCGACGACAGGCGATAGCCGGGCAGCGGGCCGGTGATGTGCAGCAGCTTCAGCGCTTCGATGAAGGCTGGAATGGAATCGACACGAGCGATGCCGAGCCGCCTGAGGAAGGCGCCCGAGGCCGCGTCCGAGCCGGCGAGCGAAGCGGTGTGCGAGACCGTCGCTTGCCGCGCCTGCTCGGAGCGGCCGACCTTCATGGCGATGATCGGCTTTTTCAGCTCGCGGGCACGCGCGGCCAGTCTTTCAAAGCCGGCTACCGAATCGAAGGCCTCGATGTGCAGGCCGAGCGATGTCACCCGCTCGTCCTCGATCAGGCCCAGCGCCATTTCGGACAGGCCGGTCTGCGCCTGGTTGCCGGCGGTCATCAGGAAGGCGATCGGCAGGCCGCGCTTCTGCATCGTCATGTTGATGGCGATGTTGGAGGACTGGGTGATGATGGCGACGCCTTTGCCGCCTTGTTCCAGCCGGATACCGCCATGCTGGTCGGGCCACAGCAGCGCGCCATCGGCATAATTGATCAGTCCGTAGCAATTCGGGCCGATGATCGGCATCTCGCCCGCCGCCGCCACCAGCTCTGCCTGCAGCCGCTCGCCATCGTCGTCATAGGCCTCGGTCTCGAGGAAGCCGGCGGCAAAGCAGACGGCGCCGCCGGCACCCCGCTCGGCCAGCGCCTTGACGACCTCGATGGTCAAATGCCGGTTGACGCCGACAAAGGCGGCATCCGGCGCGCCGGGCAGATCCGCCACGGACCGATAGGCCTTGCGTCCGGCAACCTCGTCCTTAGTGGGATGCACCGGCCAGATTTCGCCGGCAAAGCCCATCTTGATCGATTGCGCCACGACGGCGGCGGCCTGCACGCCGCCGAACACGGCGATCGATTTCGGGCGTAAAAGGCGCTCAAGCTTATGCATATGTCATGCCCCGAACGGGCGCAGCAGCGCCCGCGAAATGATGTGACGCTGGATTTCCGACGTGCCTTCCCAGATGCGTTCGACGCGGGCGTCACGCCAGATGCGTTCCAGCGGCAGGTCGTCCATCAACCCCATGCCGCCATGGATCTGGATGGCCTCGTCAGCGACGAAAGCGAGCATTTCGGTGGCCTTCAGCTTGGCCATGGCCATGTCCTGGTCGGTGACTGTGCCTTGATCGTACTTCCAGCCGGCTTCGAACACCATCAGGTCGGCAGCCTTGAGTTCAGTCGCCATGTCGGCGAGCTTGAACGACACGCCCTGGAACTTGCCGATCTGCTGGCCGAACTGCTGGCGCTGCGCGGAATATTCGATGGCATGGCCGAGCGCCCGCTCGGCGCGGCCGAGACAGGTGGCGCCGACCTGCAGGCGGGTGGCGCCGAGCCAGGAATTGGCGACGTCAAAGCCCTTGTGGACTTCGCCGAGGACCTGGCTTGCGGGCAGACGGCAATCGTCGAATTCGAGAATGGCGTTGGTGTAGCCGCGATGCGAGACGTTGCGGTAGCCATCGCGCACCGTGAAACCCTTGGTGCCCTTGTCGACGAAGAAGGCGGTGATCTTCTTGCGTTTGCCGCGCGCCGTTTCTTCCTCTCCCGAGGCCATGAAACAAATCGCGAAATCGGCAAGGTCGGCGTGGGAGATGAAATGCTTGGTGCCGTTCAGCACCCAGTCGTCACCATCCTGCACGGCGGTCGCCTTCATGCCGCGCAGGTCCGAGCCGGCGCCCGGCTCGGTCATCGCCAGGCAGTCCCATTTCTCGCCACGGATGCAAGGGAACAGGTATTTTTCGCGTTGTTCGGGCGTGCCGGCGAGCAGGATGTTGGAGGGGCGCGCCACGCAGGTCCAGTGCAACGCATAGTTGGCGCGGCCGAGCTCCTTCTCGTAGAGCAGCCAGGTCACCGTATCGAGGCCCGCGCCACCGACATCGGCGGGCATGTTGGCGGCATAAAGACCGGCTTCGATCGCCTTGGCCTTGATCTCCTCGATCAGCTCGCGGCGCAGCACGCCGGTGCGTTCGACCTCGCGCTCATGCGGGTAAAGCTCGTTCTCGACGAAAGCGCGCGTCGTCTCGACGATGAGCTTCTGTTCCTCCGACAGACCGAAATCCATAACCTCAGCCCTTCTTCTTTTTCTTCGGCTTTTCCGCCTTCTTCACCGGCTTCGATGCCTTCGCCTTCTCGGCCGCCTTGGAGGCCGCCGGCTTCTTCGCCGCCAGCTTGGCCAGTTGCCTGGTATAGTCCTTGTGCAGCGCGCCTGCGCCCCAGCCCTTGCCCTTGTTCTGCTTCGACAACGCATCCATGATCGCGACCAGATTGTCGTCGCGGATCTTTTCCAGCTCGCGGATCGACAGGCCGTGGGCCTGGTCGTCCGATTGCGTGGCGATCAGGTCGACCAGTTCGTCGTTGAACTCCGGCACGTCCATCAGCTTGGTCCACGGCCATTTCAGGCAAGGCCCGAACTGCGCCATGAAATGGCGCATGCCGGCCTCGCCGCCGGCAACGCGATACACCTGAAACATGCCCATCTGCGCCCAGCGCAGGCCGAAGCCATAGCGCATGATATCGTCGAGCTCCTCGACGGTGCAGATGCCATCCTTGATCAGCCACAGAGCCTCGCGCCATGCCGCTTCGAGCAGGCGGTCGCCGACGAAGGCTTCGATCTCCTTACGGATGACGACAGGCTTCATGCCGATCGAGGCATAGATCTCCCTGGCGACCTCGATCGCCTCGGGAAAGGTCTGCTCGCCGCCGACGATCTCGACCAGCGGCAGGAGATAGACCGGATTGAACGGGTGGCCGACGACCAACCGCTCCGGATGCTTCTTCATCGCAACCTGCATGTCGGTCGGCTTGATGCCAGAGGTGGACGATCCGACGATGGCGTTGGCCGGCGCATGGGTGTCGATCTCGGCCAGCACGCGGTGCTTGAGGTCGAGCCGTTCCGGCACGCTCTCCTGGATGAAATCGGCATCGGCGACCGCTTCGGCGATGGTCTTGGCGAAAGTCAGCTTGCCCTCTTTCGGTAGGCCGCCGGGAACCATCTGCTTGTAGGCGCGCCGCGCGCCCTTCATCACTTCCGAAACCTTGCGCGAAGCCTCGGGATCGGGGTCGAAGATCGACACGTCGATGCCGTTCAAGAGCAGGCGCGCCACCCAGCCGGCGCCGATGACACCGCCGCCGATGGCGGCTGCCTTGTTGACGATGCTCATGCGGATGCTCCGGTTCTTGTCTTAGCTGTTGTGGGATCGACGAGGGGCACGCGCTCGCCGGCGCGAATGACCGAGGGGTCGTAGGCCTTGCGGGCAAAGACCTCGAGCACGAAGGGCCGGAAAAACTCGATCGGCAGCGTCTCGTAGTCGGGGTCGAAGCTCGACTGGTCCCAGCGTTCGCAAAACTGGTCGCAATCGTCGAAATAGGCGTGGCCGGCGAAGCGGTCGCGGGCATGGCGATTGCCGCCCAGATGATGGGCGTAGTAGAGGCGCTGGAAATCGCCGTGCTTTTCCACCACCCAGGTGCATTGCTCACGCACGAAGGGCTTCAGGATCGAAGCGGCGTATTCATCGTGATTATAGGGCGCGTAGATGTCGCCGATGTCGTGCAGCAGCGCGCAAGCGATCCAGTCGGTGTCGGCGCCGTCGCGCCAGGCGCGCGTCGCCGCCTGCAGCGAATGGCCGAGCCGGGTGATCTTGTAGCCGGACAGGCCCTCGTCGAGCTGAACCAGCGCGTCGAGCAGCCGCTCGCCGGTTTTGGCGGCGTAGTCGATCTCATGGGCGGTCAGGAACTCGTAATCGTCCCTGTCGCCATCCTCCATCGCGGTGAATTTGACGGTTGTCATGTTCGACGCCCTCCAAACTATGCCGCGATCGGTGCCCGCTTGGTCAGGTTCAGCTTCTTGCGCACTTCTTCCGGGCCAAGGATCCTGGCGCCGAGATTGGTGACGATGCTGGCGGCGCGCTCGACCAGTTGCGCGTTGGTGGCCAGCACGCCTTTGTCGAGCCAGAGATTGTCTTCGAGCCCGACGCGGACATTGCCGCCGGCCAGCACCGCCGCGGCGGCATAGGCCATCTGGTTGCGGCCGATGGCGAAGGCCGACCAGTTCCAGGTCGACGGCACGTTGTTGACCATGGCCATGAAGGTGTTGAGGTCGTCAGGCGCGCCCCACGGCACCCCCATGCAGAGCTGCACCAGCGCATCGGGATTGAGCACCTTTTCCTCGACCAACTGCTTGGCGAACCAGAGATGGCCAGTGTCGAAGGCCTCGATCTCAGGCTTGACGCCGAGCGCCGTCATGATGCCGCCCATGGCGCGCAGCATGCCGGGCGTGTTGGTCATGACGTAGTCCGCTTCGGCGAAGTTCATGGTGCCGCAATCCAGCGTGCAGATCTCCGGCAGGCACTGACGCACATGTTCCATGCGGTTGGTGGCGCCGCCCATGTCGGTGCCCTTTTCGTTGAGCGGCAATGGTGCCTCCGGCGAGCCGAACACCATGTCGCCTCCCATGCCGGCTGTGAGATTGAGCACGACATCGACATTGGCTTCGCGGATGCGCTCGGTGACTTCGCGGTAGAGATGCACGTCGCGCCTAGGCTTGCCGGTCTCGGGATCGCGCACATGGCAGTGGACGATGGCAGCCCCCGCCTTGGCGGCATCGATGGCCGAATCGGCGATCTGCTTTGGCGAGCGCGGCACATGCGGGCTGCGATCCTGCGAGCCGCCGGATCCGGTCACGGCACAGGTAATGAAGACCTCACGGTTCATCGCGAGCGGCATGGAACTCTCCTCCCATAGATACAGACCCCAACAATGCCCGACTTGCCGGAAACTGTTTTGCGTTTTACGAAGCTTCCATGACCAAAAGCGAAAAACCGACGATCTTTCGCGCCGAGCGCTCGCCGCTCAAGGTGACGCTGCTGGTGTTTTCCGGCTCGTCGATCATGTGCGTGGCCTCGGCCGTCGATCCGCTGCGCGCCGCCAATCGCATCTCCGGCGAGACCCTGTTCGATTTCAAGCTGGTCTCGGTGACCGGCGAGGCTCCGGTCACCACATGCGGGCTGCCGGTGGCGGTCAGCGGGCGCTTCGACGCGGCCGAGCCAACCGACGTTCTCGTCGTCGTCGCCGGTTTCGGCACCCAGAATTATGCCACGACAGCGCTGCTGTCAGGGCTGCGGCGAGCGGCCCGCGCGACCCGCGCATGCGGCGGCGTCGAGGCCGGCACCTGGCTGGTGGCCCGCGCCGGCCTTTTGGAGGGGCGCAGCGCCACCACCCACTGGGAAGACATGGAGGATTTCTCGTCGGCCTTTCCCGGCGTCGATGTCCGCCCGGACCGCTATGTCATCGACGGGCCGGTGTTCACCTCGGGCGGCGCCTCGCCGACCTTCGACCTGATGCTGCATTTGATTCGCACGCGGCTCGGCATGGCGGTGGCGCTCGATGTCGCCAGCGTCTTCATCTACGACCAGGCCCGTGCCGCGACCGATGCCCAGCCATTGGTCTCGCTCGGCCGGCTCGACGGCTACGATCCGCGCCTGGCGCAGGCCATCCGGCTGATGGAATCACATGTCGACCAGCCGCTGACCATCGAAGCAGTGGCCAAGCGCGCCGGGGTGACGGCACGAACGCTGGAAAGCATTTTTCGCAGATCGATCGGAGAGACGCCGGGCGCCTATTATCTCAGGCTGCGGCTGGCTGCGGCACGCCGGCTGGTTGTCGACACGCGCGTGGCCATGGCGGATATTGCCGGGCGAACAGGGTTCTCGTCCGCCGCGGCATTTTCCAGAGCGTTTTCAAGAGCTTTCGGCGAAGCACCGGTCAGGCTGCGCCGAGGATAGTTTTAGTTCGGGGAGATTATGCGGCGTTCTGACGATCGCCGCCAGCGTCGATCTGCGAGCGCATCTGTCTCGCCAGCCGGACTTCAAAACGGTTGCTGACGGCGCGATCCCATTGGTTTTTCACGTCGTCGGTCGGCCTCGGCAGCGCCATCAGCCGGTCGATGATCGATCCGGCCTCGCCAGGTGAGAGCAGGGCGTCGATTTCACGTTCGTTCTGCATATCGGTTCGCCTCCTTCCTTTTCACCCGCCACAGGTCATTCTTATACGAGATACGTGACGGCAGTTTGAAGGCAAGAGCGAGGCCATTGAGCGGCGTCTGGGGGCAAAAGCTTGTCGACGGACGGGCGTTGGCGCAAGCCCGTTCCAGGGCGGCGGGAATGTTATCCAGCCGCCCTCGAGCAATACGAATCGGCCTAACGATCTCAGACGTAGCGGTTGACGATATTTTCCAGCAGTTCCTGGCGGCCGGAGCGCGGCTGCGGTTCGATCTTCTTCTTCACCACGCGCTCTGCGATATCCTCCAGCGTGCGCTTGCCCGACAGCATTGCCTTGGCCTCGGCGCCGTTCCAGCCGGCATAGCGCTCGGCAAGGGGCGCGGACAGTGCCTTATCCTCGACCATGCGGGCGGCGGCCTTCAGGCCGCGTGCGCAGGCGTCCATGCCGCCGATATGGCCGATCAGCAGATCCTGCGGATCGAGCGACTGGCGGCGCAGCTTGGCGTCGAAGTTGGTGCCGCCGGTCTTGAAGCCGCCAGCCTGCAGGACCTGATAATAAGCCAGCGCCATTTCCGGCACGTTGTTGGGGAACTGGTCGGTGTCCCAGCCCGACTGGTAGTCGTTGCGGTTCATGTCGATCGAACCGAACACGCCGAGCGCATTGGCCAGCGCCAGCTCGTGCTCGAAGGAATGGCCAGCCAGGATGGCATGGCCCTGCTCGATGTTGAGTTTTACTTCCTTCTCCAGGCCGAAGCGCTTGAGGAAGCCGTAAACGGTGGCGACGTCGTAATCGTACTGATGCTTGGTCGGCTCCTGCGGCTTCGGCTCGATCAGGATGGTGCCCTTGAAGCCGATCTTGTGCTTATAGTCGACGACGAGGCTGAGGAAACGGCCGGCCTGTTCCTGCTCGCGGCCAAGGTCGGTGTTGAGCAGCGTCTCATAGCCTTCGCGGCCGCCCCACAGCACGTAGTTCTCGCCCTTCAGCCGCTTGGTGACGTCGATGCAGCTTTTCACCGTCGCCGCCGCGTAGGCGAACACATCCGGATCGGGATTGGTGGCGGCGCCCGACATGAAGCGGCGGTTGGAAAACAGGTTCGCCGTGCCCCACAAAAGCTTGACGCCGGTCTGCTTCATCTTGCCCGCGAAATAATCGGCGATTTCGTCCAGCCGGGCGGCGCTCTCGGAGAAATCCTTGCCCTCGGGCCGCACATCGGCGTCGTGGAAGCAGAAATAGGGCGCACCGAGCAGCGAGAACATCTCGAAGGCGACGTCCGCCTTCAGCTTGGCCAGTTCCATCGTGTCGACGCCACCGGCCTTGGGGAACCACGGGCGGTCGAAAGTCTGGCCGCCGAACGGATCGCCGCCCGGCCAGGCGAAGGAATGCCAGTAGGCGACGGCGAAGCGCAAATGGTCTTCCAGCCGCTTGCCCGCCACCACCTCATCAGGGTTGTAGAACCGATAGGCCAGCGGATTGGTCGAATCCGGTCCCTCGTATTTGATCTTCTGGATGTCGCCGAAAAATCCGCTGCTCATGATTTCTGTCCTCTCTCGAATAGGTCTCGGGTAATTCGCCTTGATTACCTCAGGCGTAATTGGTTTCGGGTCCGCGGTGGTCGAAAAGGCTCATGTCAAAGCCGTCAAGCAAAGGAGACAGACCATGACCGACCTCAACACAATCGCCGAGGGCTACATCACCGCCTGGAACGAAAGCGATGCCAGCCGCCGCGCCGAATTGCTGAAGGCCACCTTCACCGAAGACGTCAGCTATCGCGATCCGATCATGCAGGGCGACGGACACGAAGGCGTCGCGGCCCTGATCGACGGCGTGCAGCAGCGCTTTGCCGGCTTCCGGTTCTCGTTGAAGGGCACGCCGGACGGGTTTGCCGACAAGATCCGCTTCTCCTGGAATCTTGGCCCGGAGGGTGTCCCTTCGGTCATCGAAGGCACGGATATCGGCATTATCGAGAACGGACGCCTGAAGAGCGTCACCGGTTTTCTCGACAAGGTGCCGGCGCAGTGAGGGTTTCTGGGTAAGGCAGGTGCGAGGCGCCCCCCTCTGGCCTGCCGGCCATCTCCCCCTCAAGGGGGGAGATTGGCTGCCTTTCCCGCCTTCGCTAATTATCAACCTTGCAAGACGAGCAAAGCCGCCAAAGCTGCCGATCTCCCCCCTTGAGGGGGAGATGCCCGGCAGGGCAGAGGAGGGCGCCTCGCACTGACTCACGCGGTTACAGCCCTGATCGCCGGATACAGCGCACGGTAGCGCTGGTAAGCATCCGCATATGCTCCACTAAGCACGGCATCCGGTTCGACCGTGGCGTCCGTCTTCGGCGCCGTGCACACTGCCAGCGGATCCGCGCCGGTCGCCGCGATCAGGCCGAGCCTGGCGGCGCCAAAGGCGGCGCCGAAATCGCCGTCGGCGGGAATATCCACCGGCAGCTGCAGCGCGGTGGCGATCGCCTTCAGCCAGTAGCGCGAGCGCGAACCGCCGCCGATCGCCGTCACGCGCGTCAGCACGGTACCGGCTGTCTTCAGGGCTTCGAGACTGTCGCGGAAGGCAAAGGCGACGCCTTCGAGCACCGCCTGGGTCAGCACCGCACGGCTCGATTCATGCGCCAGCCCGGTGAAGGAGCCGCGAATGGCGGAATCATTATGCGGTGTGCGCTCGCCCGAAAGGTAGGGCAGGAACGACACGCCGCTCGGCGCTTTCAACGCATCGCCGAGTTCCGTTGTCAGCTCGCCCGCGCCCTTGCCCGTGATCTCCGACAGCCAGTTGAGCGAATCGGTCGCCGACAGGATGACGCCCATCTGGTGCCAGGTGTTGGGCAGCGCATGGCAGAAGGTATGGACCGCGCTCGCCGGGTTGGGCAGATAGGACGCGTTGGCGGCAAACAGCACGCCCGACGTGCCCAGCGAAACAAACGCATGGCCGGCACCGACCGTGCCCATGCCGCAGGCCGAAGCCGCATTGTCGCCGGCGCCGCCGGCAACCGGGATGCCCGCCTCGATGCCCCATTTCGACGCCAATTCGGCGCGCAATCCGCCAGCCTTCTCGGTGCCCTCGACCAGGGACGGCATCTGCGTCTCGTCGAGCGACGTGGCGGCGAGCAGGTCCGCAGACCAGCGGCGCTTGCCGACATCAAGCCAGGCCGTGCCGGCCGCGTCGGACATTTCCGAAATGTGTTCGCCGGTCAGCCAAAGCCGCAGAAAATCCTTCGGCAGCAGCACCTTGGCCACCTCCGCGAAGACCGCGGGCTCGTTGTTCTTCACCCAGGCGAGCTTCGGTGCGGTGAAGCCGGGAAAGACGATGTTGCCGGTGAGCGCGCGGAAACGCGGATCGGCATCGAGCGCTGCCGCCTCGACATGGCTGCGCGTGTCGTTCCACAGGATGCAGGGGCGTAGCACCCCGTCAGCCGCATCGAGCAAGGTCGCGCCATGCATCTGGCCCGACAGGCCGATGCCTTTCACCGCCGCGAACTGGCGGGGATGGGAAGCTTTCAGTTCGGCGATCGCCTCTTCGCAGGCGCGTATCCAGTGCGACGGATCCTGTTCGGACCAGCCGGGATGCGGCCGCGAGACGTCAAGCGAACCATGGCCGGAGCCGATGACGGATTGTCCGGCATCGATCAGCAGCGCCTTGACGCCCGACGTGCCCAGGTCGAGGCCGAGATACATGTTATCCTCCCATGCCATTATTTTTTTCGGATCTCGAAAAAATCTGGCCGAGCCAGTTTTTAAGGCAAGATCCGCTTCGGGTCAATTCTCCGACAAATCGGCGGCGCGTCGCGAAAACAGCACCGACAGCGGACTGTCCGGGCGTGCCGCCGAACGCTCGGCCGTGAGCGCCCTGGCAAGCGCGGCGTCACCAGCTCGCAAGGCGGCTTCGATCAGCGTCAGGTCGATGACGTCGCGCTGTGCGTGGCTGCCGCCGAAACGATGGGCGATCGCCCGGATCGGCCTGATCAAACGTATGGCCTCGGTGTAGTTGCTCTCGCCGAATGCCTTGATCGCCCGCGTCAGCGGATGGCCGACATCGCGGGTGAAAGCCGCATTGTCGTCGCTGCCATGCATGGCCTCGCGCTGCGCATCGAGCAAGCCAAGGGCTGCCGCGTCGAGACCGGCTCCGACAAAAGCCATCATCGCGTGTGCGTCGTTGAAGGCATAGTTGCCGGCGCCGACCTTGGGCCAGTTGGCGGCGAGCGCAGCCCAGCGATCGCCGACATCGACGCCGCCGAGATAAAGCCGCCACAGGATCGCCGACGCATCGACCATGTTCAGCGCCATCGCCGACGGCGTGCCGTAGATCGGCCCGTCATAGAGCGCCAGCACCTCGTCGGTCTCGCCGAGATCGTAGTGAAACAGCGCCAGGTGCCACCAATTGTGCACCTGCAGGAAGCTTTCTTTCGTCCACGCTTCGGGATCGGCGCGCATCCAGGCAATGCCATCCCTTTGCCGGCTTTGCATTTCCATGACATGGGCAACCGCGTGCTGCGCCCAGCCGTCGCGCGGCTCGATCTCGACCGCCGCGCGGCCAAGCCTCTCGGCCCTGCCATAGTCGCCCATCTCTTCCAGCCCGAATGCCTGCATGCCGAGGATGGCATGGTAGCCGGGCATGCCGCTTTGCCACGATGGCAAGGCGCGGGCGATGCGGTCGCGCAGCATGCGGGCATTGCCGGTGAAGAAGTCGACCTGGTGACCGACCTGCAATGCCACGGCATCGAGCGGGAAGTCGATGGCGATGTTCTCGAGGATGCCGGCGGCATCATGCCAGCGCCCGTTGGCGAGGTGGCCGAGGGCCAGGACATGCGCCTGCTCGCGTGTTGTCGCGGCAAGCGGCAGTGCCGCCTCGTGGCAGGCCCTGGCCACCGCCGTCGCCTCCTGCTCGGTGGCAAGGCCAAACAGATAGCCCTTGAAGACATGGGCCATGACGAAACCGGGATTTTCCGCGATAGCGCGGTCGACCGAGGCTACGGGATCGCCGATGAAGCACTGCAATTCGCGCACCGCCTGGCTGTAAGGCGTGAGCCCGGCTTCCGTAGCGCCCGAAAATGCCAGGCCAAATCCATCCCTGATCGCCATGCGAAATCCCTCGATCGGACCGTCATGGGGACGCTGCCCCTCGGTCCAAAGCGATCTTAACGCATGGGCCACGGGCGCGCCAACCGCATGTCGCGCAGGTCCGTTCCAGTAGTTTTTGCAGTTCATCAACCATGCGGTGCAGATTAGGCTTTGTAAAATCGAACGAATTGTGTCTTCATTGCGGCGCGGCGGCGGGCTTGAAATCGCGATCTGAGAGGGGACGCGATGCGGCATAGTGAAATACAGCTTCCGAACTGTCGTTCGGAGTGCCCCAGCGAATTGGTTGCTTTGTTGCAGCAAGGGCCGAAACGAACCAACCCACGGCTTATTAGCTTTCTTGCAACTACAGCACTGACGTTGCTGCCCAATTCCGCGGCCTTCGCGGCATGCATGCTGGGCCCAACCGCGGGGAATACCGTCTACACCTGCGATAGCGGCGATTCGGGCGGAAGCCTCACCGATACCGATGGCAACAACACGCTGAACTTTCCCGCCGGTGGAACCGGGCAGATATCGGGCAATGTCACCTTCGGCATCGGTACGGACCGCATCAACATGCAGTCCGGCACCATCACCGGCACGGTCGACCAGGGCGCACGGATTTCTTCACCATTGGCGCCGGCACTGTCGCCGGCAATGTGCAGCAGGGCGCCGGCATTGACGACTTCAACATGAGCGACGGCCTGATCGGCTCACTCAACCAGGGCGACGGGCTGGACACGTTCACCATGACCGGTGGGCGCATCGTCGATTTCTTCGACGACGGCGATCGTGCCGTGATGACCGGCGGGCGCATCGGCCGTGTCAACATGAAGCTCGACCAGAACTATTTCAACATGTCCGGCGGCACCATCGACCGCAACCTCGTCACCGGTTTCGACAAGGACACCATCATCCTGTCGGGCGGCATAATCGGCGGCAACATCAGTGTCAGCGGCGGCGCCGACAGCGTGACGGTTACCGGCGGCACGGTCGGCGGCGATGTGCTGATGAGTGTTGGTTCCGACAATTTCGTCTGGAACGGCGGCGGCATCATCTATGGTTCCGTCGATCTGGGCGGCGACAACGACACCGCCAAGCTCAGCAACCTCACCAATGGCAATCTCGGCGACACCAAGGCGATCACGGGCGGTGCAGGCACCGACACGCTCACCTTCGACAACGTCAAGCTGGAGGGGATCGCCAGGGTCCAGAACTGGGAGACGATCAACGCCACCAACGACACCCAATTGATGTTGGACGGCAATCTCGTGCTCGGCGACAGCGGCACGGGCACCGGATCGCTCAATGTCGATCAGGCAAGCACGCTCTATGGCGGCGGCTTCAACTCGGCGATCCAGGCCTTCACGTCCGGCCAGTTGGCCAATGTGGTCAATGCCGGCCGTATCGACCTGACCAACGGCACAACCGGCGCCACCGACCAGCTGACGATATCAGGCAACTATACAGGACTCGGCGGGCTGCTGCTCATCCAGACCGAACTTGGCGATGACACGTCCGCTTCCGACAAGCTGATCCTGTCGGGAGGAACGGCGTCCGGCTCGACCGGCATCGGGGTGATCAATGTCGGCGGCGCAGGCGCCGAGACCACCGCGGACGGCATCATGGTCGTCCAGGCGATCAACGGTGCCACATCCAGCGCCAGTGCCTTTGCCCTCGACGCGCCGGTCGCGGCAGGCGCTTTCGAATATTATCTGTTCAAGGGCGGCGTCAGCGCCGGTAGCGGGGAAAACTGGTATCTGCGCTCGACGCTGATAACGCCGACATCGCCGGCGGCGGCGCCGTCTGCGCTGGAACCCGCGCCAAATCTCCAACCCGAACCGCCCGCGGCCGAGCCTCCACCGCCACCGCCGTCAAATCTGCCACCGGTGCCTGTGCCGACCGAGGGCGACATCAACAACCCGCCGGTCGACCCGACGCCGCCGGTGCAGGCCGCTGACCCGGAACCCGCGCCGCCTCCGCCACCACCACCGTCACCGCCCGCGGATCCACCGCCGCCCCCACCTGTTGTGCCTACCGTCGTGCCTGACCTGCCAACCCCGGCACCGGGTGAGCAGATCCTGCTCTATCGCATCGAGGTGCCGGTCTATTCGGCCTTGCCGCCGGTGGCCGAACATCTGGCGATGACGACACTCGGCACCTTCCACGAGCGGCGCGGCGAACAGAGTCTGCTGTCGGACACCGAGATGTGGCCGGTATGGGGCCGCATTTTCGGCCAGGACGCCAAGATGGGCTGGTCGGGAACGGTGTCGCCCTCCTTCGACGGCACGCTGTTCGGGCTTCAGGCAGGCTTCGACGTGTTCGGACGCGAGACCGCTTCAGGTGGAATCGATCGCGCGGGCCTCTTCGTCGCCTATGGCAGCATGCGCGGCGACGTGAACGGCCAGGCGCTGGGACAAAACGATCTGTCCGTCGGCAAGCTCGACGTCAACGGCACCAGTGTCGGTGGTTACTGGACCCGCATCGGCCAAGGCGGCTGGTACCTGGACGGCGTCCTGATGGCCACGTTCTTCGGTGGCGACGCGACATCGTCGCGCGGCGTCGGCATCGATGTCGACGGCACCGGTGTCACGGCATCGCTGGAAGGCGGCTATCCCATAGCGCTGGGACAGGGCTGGACGCTCGAGCCGCAAGCGCAACTGGTCTGGCAGCATTTGTCGCTGGACGATACCGAGGACCGCTTCTCGTCGGTTTCGTTCGGCACCGACAGCAGCGCCACCGGCCGGCTGGGCGCGAGGCTGCAAGGCGAGACAACGATCAACGGCATGGCCTTGCAGCCCTACCTCAAAGCCAATTTCTGGCACGATTTCGGCGGCACCGACACCGTCAGCTTCGACACCACCGACATCACGACCGAGGGCCGATCGACCTCGTTCGAATTCGGCGGGGGCGTTGTGGCTAAGGTGAACGACAAGGTCAGCATCTTCGCCACCGGCGACTACACCACCAATCTCGGCGGCGACAAGCGCCGCATCCTCGAGGGCAATCTCGGCTTCAGCGTCAAATGGTAACGCCTGTGACCCGGCAGCACCGCGCGTCCCTTCAGGGCTCGCGGTGCCGCGACTCCTTGAACTTACCTTGCCTCAATTGCCCGAGCGCATCGCCACCGTGGCGATGCCGGCGCCGACCAGCAGCGTGCCGCCGGTGCGGTTGAAGATGCGGATCGCCTTGGGATTGCGCACGACATTGCGGGCGCGCGCCGCGACCAGCGCATAACCGAAGGCATTGGCGAAGGCGAGCGCCAGGAAGGTCGTCTCGAAGACCAGCATCTGCGTCCAGAAATTGGCATGCCGGTCGAGGAACTGGGGCAGGAAGGCGACGAAGAAGGTGATGCTTTTCGGGTTGAGAGCGGTGACCAGCCAGGCATGCGCCATCATCTTGGCCGCCGACACTGCATCGGTGCGCGGCTCGGCCTTCAGCGTGCCGCCGGCGCGGAACAGCTTTACGCCGAGATAGATCAGATAGCCGGCGCCGATCAGCTTCAGGACGGTGAAGATGGTCGCCGAGGCCGCAAGCAGGGCGCCGATGCCCAGCATCGACAGTGTCATGGCGGTGAAATCGCCGAGCGCCACGCCGACCGCCATCGGCAAGGCGGTGCGCCAGCCCTGGCCCAGCGCATAGGACACGACCAGCAGGATCGTCGGACCCGGAATGATGAGGAGGATGCTCGACGCGGCGGCGAAAGCTGCCCAGTTTTCGAACGACATGCTTGTCTCCCTAGGGTTAAAGAGAAGGATAAATCCTGAGCCCTGGGAGAATGTAAAGGGGGCCTGTTTTTTGTTTTTGCGCCATTCCCGACTGAAAGCCGCCGCTCGGCTGACGTCGTCGGAAGCGGACGAACACCGCCAAGCCATGCTCGAACGCAGGCGACACGGATATTCACGCTTTATCAACCATGAATGACGAAAATGCCCGCTATCCGGCCGGACCGTGCTTCCCGCCGACAGCGTAGGGTTTGGGTACATGCGTGAGTTGCCGCAAGGTCCGACGCCGCCACGAAACGGCGGCGCAGTCGATATCGATCTTCATCTTTCCCGCCGCGCCATCCTGACCGGGGCAGGCGCGCTGGCGCTGCTCAGCGCCGCCGGCTGCTCGACTTCCGGGGACGGCGGCATGCCGGTGCTGGATCTCGACAATACGGTCACCGGTTCGGTGCCGCCGATGCGGCCCGCTATCAGCGTCGACAAGAACATCACCGGCGCCGATGTCATGTACGCCGCCTTGACCGACAACGGCTTCAACGTGCCTGAAGTGCCGTACCTGAAGGTCAAGCCGGAATTCCGCCGCCAGATCGTCGTCGACACCACAGGCGAGGCGCCCGGCACCATCGTCGTACATCTCAAGGAGCGCATGCTCTACCTCGTCCAGCCGGGAGGCGATGCCATCCGCTACGGCGTCGGCATCGGCAAGGACGGCTTCCGCTGGTCCGGCCGCGCAAACATCCAGTATGGCAGGGAATGGCCGACCTGGACGCCGCCGCCCGAGATGATCCAGCGCAAGCCGGAACTGGTGAAATGGCAGGGCGGCCAGCCCGGCGGCCTGACCAATCCGCTCGGGGCGCGTGCGCTCTACATCTACCAGGACGGCAAGGACACCGGCTATCGCATTCACGGCTCGCCCGAATGGTGGAGCATCGGCCAGGCGATGTCGTCTGGCTGCGTGCGCCTGATCAACCAGGACATCATCGACCTCTACAGCCGCGTTTCGAAGAAAAACCCGGTCGTCGTCATGTGATCGTGGCCGCCGCTTGCGGCCGTCCTATTTTTGAGCGGGACCTTCTCCGAAACCGGTCCGCTTTTCGCTTACGCGGTCCTTCGGTTCGGGGTCCTGCCCCGGACTCTCCCGTTGCGCGATGCAGCAAGACAGGCCAAGGTGCCTTGAAAATCATCGCTTCGGGAGACGCCAGGAATGACCGGAACTTTTGTCATCGCGCAGGGCGGCGGCCCGACCGCCGTCATCAACCAGACGGTGGTCGGTGCGACACTGGAGATCCGCAAGCGGCATCCGGGCGCCAAGGTGCTGGGCTCCATCCACGGCGTGCGCGGCATTCGTGATGGCAATTATGTCGACCTCTCGGCCATTCCCGAAGACCGCCTGCGGCTGATCGCCGGAACGCCAAGCGCTGCACTGGGCTCGACGCGCGACAAGCCGGATGCCGCCTATTGCGACGTCATCCTCAACGGCCTCAAAAAGGCCGGCGCTGACGCCTTCATCTATATTGGCGGCAACGACACGTCGGGTACGCAGCAGATCCTGACCGATGCGGCCGGTGGCAGCATCGCTTTCGTCCATGCGCCGAAAACCATCGACAATGACCTCGAGGAAAACGACCACACGCCGGGATTCATCTCGGCGGCCGAGTTCGTCGCCGGCGCCTTCCTGTCCGTCGATCTGGATTTCCGCGCCCTGCCCGGCATCTATGTCGGCATCGTCATGGGCCGGCATGCAGGCTTCCTGACCGCGGCCGCCGCCGCCTGGCAGCTCGATCGCGATAGCGGCCCGCATCTGGTCTACGTGCCGGAACGGCCGTTCTCGGCCGCCGGCTTCATCGACGACGTGCGCGCCACGCTCGACCGCCACAAACGCTGCATCGTCGCCGTGTCGGAAGGTGTCAGCACCGCCGACGGCAAGGCGCTGGTCGAAAGCCTGGTGCCGCCGGACAAGCTTGAGCGTGATGCGCATGGCAACGTCAAGCTGTCGGGCAGCGACCTGCCGGCGGCGCTCGAGCGTGCGCTGGCCGAGGGCCTGCCGGGCAAGCGCGCCCGGGTCGATGCACTCGGCTACATGCCGCGCGGCTATGTCGGCGCCATCAGCGCCGTCGACGCGCAAGAGGCCTTCGATGCCGGCGCCTTCGCCGTCTCCGTCGCCGAACAAGGCGGCGGCTCGGTGGCGCTGCAGTATGACGGCGCTAAAACGGTGCTGAAGAAGGTGCCGCTGAAGAACGTAGCCGGCAAGACCCGTCACATGCCCGACGATTTCATGCAGCCCGAGGTCAACCAGCTGTCCGAGGCCGGCATGGCCTATCTCAAGCGGCTGGTGCCGGAAAAGTACAAGGTCGGGAAGCCATTCGTCTGATGGAATGGTTCAGCAAGAGCATCGTCGACGACGAGACGACGATGCTGACCGAGCCGTTCGTGCATGACTATGTGCGCGCCAATATCTGGCATCTTCGCGGCCGCGACGCCGATCTTTTGGTCGACACCGGCATGGGCATCCGTCCGCTGGCGCCGGAGATCGAAACGCCCGATGGAAAGCCGCTGCTGGTCGTCGCCACCCATATCCATCTCGACCATGTCGGCTCGCTGCACGAATTTCCATGGCGGGCGGGACCCAGGATGAGTGCGGCGCAATTCGAAAGCATGGATGAGGCGGCGACCTACGCTTACATGTTCCACGATCTCGAAGGCGCCGTTTCGAAACTGCCCGAGCCGGGATGGAAAGCCGCCGACTACAAGATCCCTTCGGCGCCCCTGACGCGGACCCTCGACGAAGGCGATGTGATCGATCTCGGCGACCGCCAATTCCGCGTGCTGCACCTGCCGGGGCATTCGCCGGATTCGATCGCGCTGTTCGACGAGGCCGACGGCCTTTTCTTCAGCGGCGACGCCATCTACGACGACACGCTGATCGACAGCCTGCCGGATTCCGACCGCGCCGCCTATATCGGCACCATGCGGCGCCTGCTCGACCTGCCGATCCGCATCGGCCATGGCGGCCACGGCCCAAGCTTCGACGGCGAGCGCATGCGTGCGATTGCAACGGCCTATCTGCGCTCGCATGCCGGTCTGTGAGCGCTCGCTGAATTAAATCTTCGTAAGGTCGGTCAAAAACCCTAAATCGGGCCGATCCGCGCCCTAGATAGTTGGTTGTCGATCCGGCCGGACGCCATGTACGGCGAGACAGGCACTCCCGGTCCTCGACGCGCCGAGGGGCGCTGCCCAGGCACGCTCGCGGCGCCGGATCAACTCTCGCCCGGACAGAACGACCATGTCACCTCTAGGCATCCTTCGCAGACATCGCGTCGCCGCCCTGCTGGGCGCCGCGCTGATTATCTCCCCTGTTGTCGTTTCATTCGCCCAGAACACGAACGGCATCGCCAAGATCGTCGCGACCACCCAGACCCCAGTACCCGGAATATCGGCGCCGAACGGTTCGTTCGCGCCGGTCGTGGCCGCGACCAAACCAGCCGTCGTGACGGTAACGACCGTCATGAAGGCACAACCGGAAGCCATGAACGAAGCGTCGCCCTTCCAGGACAATTCCCCGTTCGACGACTATTTCCGGCAGTTCTTCGGCGACCAGGGCATGCCCATGCCCAGGACCCCGCCACAACAGCAGGCGCCGCGAACCGAGGCCCTGGGCTCCGGCTTCATCGTCGGTGCCGACGGCACCATCGTCACCAACAACCACGTCGTCGACGGCGCCTCTTCGATCAAGGTGACGCTCGACGACGGCACGGAGCTGCCGGCCAAGGTCGTCGGCAGCGACGCCAAGAACGATCTCGCGGTGCTCAAGATCAAGGCCAGCAAGCCCTTGCCGACGGTCAAATGGGGCGATTCCGACAGGCTGATGACCGGCGACCAGGTGCTGGCGATCGGCAATCCGTTCGGCATCGGCACCACGGTTAGCGCGGGCATCGTCTCGGCGCGCGGCCGCGACCTGCACAGCGGGCCGTTCGACGACTTCATCCAGATCGACGCGCCGATCAACCATGGCAATTCCGGCGGTCCGCTGGTGGATGTGAACGGCAATGTCATCGGCATCAACACGGCGATCTATTCGCCCAATGGCGGCAGCGTCGGCGTCGGCTTCGCCATTCCCTCCGACCAGGCCCAGAAGGTGGTCGCCAAGCTGGAGAAGGGCGGCTCCATCCAGTACGGCTATCTCGGCGTCGATATCCAGCCGGTGACGCCGGACGTTGCCAGCGCCATGGGGCTCGATCATCCCGGCGGCGCGCTGGTTTCCCAGGTCAATGACGGCTCCCCGGCGGCCCTTGCCGGCGTCGAAACCGGCGACGTTATCACCGGCTTCGCCGGGCAGGATGTGAAGGATCCCAAGGATCTGTCGCGGGCCGTCGCCGACGTCGCCCCTGGCACCAGGGAAACGCTCGACGTCTGGCGCAAGGGCAAGGCCATGAAGATCTCAGTCGATGTCGGACGCAACAGCGACGATGCGAAGACGGCATCGACCGGCGGCTCCGGCGCGCCGGGCGCCGAGCAGGGCTCCGGTGCGCCAGCGCTCGGCCTCGGCCTGATGGACATCACGCCCGACATTCGCCAGCAGATGAACCTCGCCGACAACGAGCGCGGCGCGGTGGTTGCGCGCGTCAATCCCGACAAGGCAGCGGCCGCTGCCGGCATCCAGCCGGGCGACATCATCGTCGCCGTCAACCAGGTTCCGGTGAAGAGCGCCAAACAGGTGACCCAAGCGGTTGCCCAGGCAGGCAAATCAGGGCGCAAGTCGGTGCTGTTGCTGGTCGAACGCGGCGGCAGCCAGATCTATGTCGCCGTGCCGTTCGCCAATGGCTGAGACGTGATGCTGGCCTGAATAACGGCGTGGCGGCTTGTCGACGACGAGCCGCCATGCGTTCCAGCCTTGCGGCCACCGCCAGCTACAGTTTGCGCAACGCCACTTCCTCGACCAGGTGGTCGGCGCCCTTGCGCAGGATGAGGTCGGCGCGGGCACGCGTCGGCAGGATGTTCTCGCGCAAATTCTTCAGGTTGATGTTGGTCCACAGGCCTTCGGCGATGGCCCGCGCCGAATCCTCCGAGAGCTGGGAATAGCGGTGGAAGAAGGAGTCCGGATTGCGGAAAGCGGTCTCGCGCAGCCGCATGAAGCGGGAAATATACCACTCGCGGATCAGCTTCTCGTCGGCGTCGATGTAGATGGCGAAGTCGAAGAAGTCCGACAGGAAGGGCACGATCTTGCCGTCCTGCGGCAGCTTGCCCGGCTGCAGCACGTTGATGCCTTCGAAGATCAGGATATCCGGCCGGTCGATGGTGACGAACTCGCCGGGAACGACGTCATAGGTCAGGTGCGAATAAACAGGCGCGCGGACATCGGGCAGCGCCGACTTGATGCCGGAGAGGAAGCGCAGCAGCGCGCCGACATCGTAGCTGTCGGGGAAGCCCTTGCGTTCCATCAGGTTTTCGCGGCGCAGCACCTCGTTGGGCAGCAGAAAACCGTCGGTGGTGATGAGGTCGACCTTGGGGCTCGACGGCCAGCGGGCCAGAAGCTCCTTCAACACGCGCGCCGTGGTCGATTTGCCGACCGCGACGGAGCCGGCAATGCCGATGATGAACGGCGTCTTGACGACATCGACAGCGTTGAAAAAGGCCTGGCGCTGCCGGAACAAGAGCTGGCTCGCCTCGACATGGGCGGACAGCAGCCGCGACAGCGACAGATAGATGCGCGAGACCTCCGCGAGGTCGACCGGGTCGTTCAGCGAACGCAGGCGCCGGAACTCGTCCTCGCTCAGCGTCAGCGGCGTGTCGGCGCGGAATTGCGACCATTGCTCGGCGGAGAAGAAACGAAACGGGGAATATTTCTCGGTCGGCGCGAGCTGATCCATCGAGATACCTGCCCTTCCTCGCGGTCAGCCCTTGGGCCGTGACGCCTTCTCGGCGATGCCCGAACGCCCGGTGCGGCCTTCAAGCTCCTTGAGCACGTCGCTCAACGGAACACCCGAGAGGCCGAGAACGACGAGCCAATGATATATAAGATCGGCACTTTCGGAAACGAGGCCCTGCTTGTCGCCCTTGACGGCGGCGATCACCGTCTCGACCGCCTCTTCGCCGAGCTTCTGCGCCGCCTTGTCGATGCCACGGGCGAACAGTTTCGCCGTCCACGAGTCGGGGTCACCGGAATGGGCGCGCTCGTGGAGGATTTTTTCCAGGTCGGACAGCGAAAATTCAGCCATGGCGCCTGAGGCCCCTTTTCTTAGCCGGAAAGCCTCTAGAGCATTTCACCGTTTCACGGAAACGGCGAACCGCTCTATCTCTTTGTTTTTACGCAATTCCGAATTGCTCTAGGACCGATCGCCCGAGGAGTCCAGCCGGATCGGCAGCCCGGCCGCGGCCATATGTGCCTTGGCCTGGGCTATGGTGTAGGTGCCGAAATGGAAGATCGAGGCCGCCAGCACCGCGCCGGCATGGCCGTCGCGGATGCCTTCGACCATGTGATCGAGCGTGCCGACGCCGCCCGAAGCGACAACCGGGGCGCGCACCGCGTCGGCGACCGCGCGGGTGAGCGCGATGTCGTAGCCGGCCTTGGTGCCGTCGCGGTCCATCGAGGTCAAAAGGATCTCGCCGGCGCCGCGATCGACCATTTTTCGGGCGAATTCGACCGCGTCGATGCCGGTCTGCTCGCGTCCGCCATGGGTGAAGATCTCCCAACGGTCGGCTTCGCCGGTGCCCGACACTTTCTTGGCATCGATGGCGACGACAATGCATTGATTGCCGAACTTGTCGGCGGCTTCGGCGACGAAATCCGGGTTCGTCACCGCTGCCGTGTTGATCGACACCTTGTCGGCGCCGGCCAGCAGCAATTTCCGGATGTCGGCGACCTGGCGCACGCCGCCGCCGACGGTCAACGGCATGAAGCATTGCTCGGCGGTGCGCGCAACGACATCGAAGATGGTCTCGCGATTGTCCGACGAAGCGGTGATGTCGAGAAAACAAAGCTCGTCGGCGCCGGCCGCGTCATAGGCCTTGGCCGCCTCGACCGGATCGCCGGCATCGATGAGATCGACGAAGTTGACGCCCTTGACGACACGGCCGTTCTTGACGTCGAGGCAAGGGATGACGCGGGCTTTCAGCATCAGCGGCCCTCTATCGTGGCGATAAGGTCGTTGAGCAGCTGGCCGACCAGCGGCGGCACGTCGGCCTGGGCGTCGAAGGCCGGATCGTAAGCGGAAACGGTGATGCCGACGATCGGCACGGCAAGCGCGATGGCGCAAGCCGCGTCGCGCAATTGTTCCGGGTCCGGCCCGCCGGGGGTAACGTAGCGGTTGGCCTGCAGTTCCTCGGGATCGTGCACGTCGAGATCGAGATGCATGTGCACGCGTTCGGCGCCGGCAGCCTTCAGCTTTGCCGTCGCTTGTGCCACGCCGGGGCATTCCGTGCGGATGATCGGCAGCGTCTCGACAAGTTTTTCCTCGTCCGGATCGAGATCGCGCGCGTTGACGAGCACGCAGCGCGAGGGATCGATCGGCTTGAAGCCCGGAATGGCGCCCGCCATCGGACGCCAGCACAGGCCGAGCACCGTCGCCAGCGCCATGCCGTCGAGAAAGCCGTATGTGGATGTCTCGGGCGTGTTGAGATCGCCATGCTGGTCTGCCCAGATGATCGCATCGGCGCCCTCGCCCGCGACCGCACCGGCTGATGTCAGGCAATTTCCGGCCAGCACAATGGGGAACCGGCCCCTGTCGATGGCAATGCGAACCTCGCCTGAGACGGCATTGCAGACGGCAAAGCCGGTGGCGATCTCGCGTTCCTGGGCATCGCCGACCCTGCCGATATCCTCCACGGTCACGTCGTGGCCGGCCATGGTCAGGGCGTCGACGAGGCCGCCTGCGATCAGCGCATCGGGGCCCTGGCCCATGCCGCCATGATAATGGCCGCTGTCATAGGAGGCCAGGATGATGGTGAGCTTCACGACCGCGCCTCCATTGCCGGCTTGCCCCGCAGGATCGCCAGCGCCTCGGTCGGATCGATGCGGCCGTCATAGAGCGCGCGGCCCGAAATGGCGCCTTCCAGTTTTTGCGCGTCCGGCATGGTCATGCGTACGATGTCGGCGATCGAGGCGAGGCCACCCGAAGCGATGACCGGGATCGAAACCGCCTCGGCGAGGTCGATGGTGGCGTCCCAGTTGATGCCGGTCAGCACGCCGTCGCGGTCGATGTCGGTGTAGATGATGGCGGCGACGCCGGCGCCTTCGAATTTCCTGGCCAGCTCGATGACGCCGAGGCTCGACGCCTCGGCCCAGCCTTCGACGGCGACCTTGCCGCCCTTGGCGTCGATGCCGACGGCGACCTTGCCCGGGAAAGCCTTGCAGGCCTGCCTGACCAGATCGGGATCGCGCACGGCCACCGTGCCAAGGATGACGCGGGCGAGGCCGCGGGCGAGCCAATCCTCGATCTGCTCCAGTGTGCGGATGCCGCCGCCAAGCTGTACCGGGTTCTTCGTCGCCTTGAGAATGGCGCCGACGGCGGCACTGTTGACGCTCTGGCCCTTGAAGGCGCCGTTGAGGTCGACGACGTGCAGCCACTCGAAGCCTTGTTCCTCGAAGGCTCGCGCCTGTGCGGCCGGATCATCGTTGTAGATGGTCGCGGTGGCCATATCGCCGTGCTTCAGGCGCACGCATTTGCCGTCCTTGAGGTCGATGGCAGGAAAAAGGATCATCTAGGCGCCTCGACGATGACGAAATGACCTGATGAGGCGGCAAGTTTGCTCATGCTCGTCAGGGCCTCCAGCGCAGGAAGTTGGTGATCAGCGCCAGGCCGAGCGCCTGGCTCTTCTCGGGATGGAACTGCGTGCCGGCGAGATTGTCTCGGGCAACGGCGGCCGTCACCGGGCCGCCATAGTCGGCGACCGCCAGGACCTCGTCCGCCTTGCGCGCATCGAGATGGTAGGAATGGACGAAATAGGCGTGCAACCCTTCTGGCCCGGTGGGAATGCCTGAAAACAGCGGGTGCTGTCGCCTCAGTTCGATCGTGTTCCAGCCGATCTGTGGGATCTTCAGCGCCGGATCGGCCGGCGTGATCTCCTTGACGTCGCCGGCAATCCAGCCAAAGCCGTTGGTGATGGTCTTTTCGAGACCGCGCTGCGACATCAGCTGCATGCCGACGCAGATGCCGAGGAAAGGACGGCCCTTGGCGATGGCGACGTCCTCGACCGCTTCCCACATGCCGTCGACGGCGCGCAAGCCGGCCGCGCAGTCGGCATAGGCGCCGACGCCGGGCAGGACGATGCGGTCGGCGGTGCGTACCCGCTCGGCATCGGCCGTCAGGTCGATCTGCGCATCGATGCCGGCTTCGCGCGCGGCGCGCTCGAATGCCTTGGTGGCTGAGCGCAGATTGCCCGAACCATAATCGATGATTGCCACCCGCATGTCAGCGCCGTCCCGGAATGTGGGTCAGTCCCAGCGCCATGCCCGGCTGCGCCGGGCGCGCCAAGGCGGCATCCGGGACCATGCGCGGCGCAGGTGCGGCTTCTTCCGCATGCGCCTCGGCCTCCAGCGTATAGCGGATGTCGGCATCATCCAGCCAGCCGGCCTGGACCACGCCCCATTCGTGCCAGCCGCGGCGGCGGAGCGCAGCGATGCGCAGCCCCTGCCCTTCCAGGCCGACATAGAGCGAGACCAGCAGCGACAGCAGCGAGCCGGCAAGGCCAAGGCCGAGCTTCTCACCAAGCATCGAAAGCAGGCCCATGACGACGAAGGTCAGCGCCGCCTCGATCCACAGCCGATGCCAGGCGAACCATAGTGGCGGCACCAGCAGGCCAAGCCAGGTGAAGCCGTCACGGACAAAGACCGTTGCGCCGGCTCTCTCGCTGCGGCCGGGTGGTTCCATCACGACATAGCTGGCCATGACGCTATCCCTTCAAAGATCCCTTGGTGGAGGGAACCGCGTCCGGCTGGCGCGGATCGCGTTCCAGTGCGGCGCGCAGCGCGCGCGCCACCGCCTTGAAGCAGGTCTCGGCGATATGATGGTTGTTGGCGCCATAGTGGTTGGTGACATGCAGCGTGATGCCGGCGTTCTGCGCCAGCGCCTGGAAGAATTCACGCACCAGTTCGGTATCGAAGGTGCCGATCTTCGGCGACGAGAACGAAACGTTCCAGACCAGGAAGGGGCGGCCGGAGACGTCGATCGCCGCGCGCGTCAGCGTCTCGTCCATGGCGAGGTCGATCGAGGCATAGCGCATGATGCCGCGCCGTTCGCCCAGCGCCTTGGTCAAGGCTTGGCCAAGCGCGATGCCGGTATCCTCGACCGTGTGGTGATCGTCGATGTGCAGGTCGCCCTTGGCCTTGACCGTCATGTCGATCAGGGAATGGCGGGCAAGCTGGTCGAGCATATGGTCGAAGAAGCCGACGCCGGTGGCGATCTCGGATTTTCCCGAACCGTCGACTTGGACCGACACCGAGATGTCGGTTTCCCTGGTCTTGCGGTTGGCTTCGGCGGAACGGGGCGCCATTGCTGTATCCTTGTCCCATTGGTTCACATGGTGACCGGTTCACGGGCCTCAAGCGCTCGCGGGCTTGAAAACGAAAGCCTTCTATCAGCATGATCCGGCGATTGCCAGTTGCCATCCCCGCCGCTATCCAGCCGTTTGCAATCATTGGTCCCGTGCATACATATGGCCGATAAAATCACTCGTACCGTGCCAATCGCCTTTTGGGATCGCGCGAATGGGAGCTAAAAATGTCTGACAATCTGACCATGCACGCCACGACCATCGTGACGGTGCGCAAGGGCAACAAGGTGGTGATCGCCGGCGACGGCCAGGTCAGCCTTGGCCAGACCATCATGAAGGGCAATGCCCGCAAAGTCCGCCGTATCGGCAAGGGCGGCAATGTGATTGCCGGTTTCGCCGGCGCCACCGCCGACGCCTTCACCCTGCTGGAGCGGCTGGAAGCCAAGCTCGAACAATATCCCGACCAGCTGACGCGCGCCTGCGTCGAGCTTGCCAAGGACTGGCGCACCGACCGCTATCTGCGCCGGCTGGAGGCCATGATGCTGGTTGCCGACAAGTCGGTCTCGCTGGCACTGACCGGCACCGGCGACGTGCTCGAACCCGAACATGGCGTCATGGCCATTGGTTCGGGCGGCAATTATGCACTGGCCGCCGCACGCGCGCTGATGGACACCGACAAGGATGCCGAGGAGATCGCCCGCAAGGCGATGCAGATCGCATCCGACATCTGCGTCTACACCAACAACAATTTCGTCGTCGAAACGCTCGATGCCGCCTGAACCAGGCGTGCTCTATGATTTTCGGCCGGTGACGGAGAAAGACCTGCCGATGATCGCCGGCTGGCTCGCCGAGCCGCATGTCGCGCAATGGTGGGACGATCCGGAGACCGAAATCGCCGAGATCCGCGAGCACATCGACAGTATTTCCGTCGAGCCGCTGATCGTCGAACTCGACGGTTTGCCGATCGCCTATCTGCAGAGTTACGACCCGCATCTGGAAGACGATCATCCCTATGCCGACCAGCCGTTCGGCACGCTCGGCATCGACGTGTCTATCGGCCGGCCGGAGCTGGTAGGCATCGGCCATGGCTCGGCGATCGTGCGCCAGTTCGTCGAGCAATTGTTCGAGGAAGGTGTGCCACGCGTCATCATCGACCCCGATCCGGCCAATCTCAGGGCCATCCGGGCCTATGAAAAAGCCGGATTCCGGGCCATTGATCGCAGGCAATCGGTCTATGGCGACGCCGTGCTGATGGCGATCGATGCCGACGATGAACAAGAGGGGGAATAATCAAATGAGCACACCCGGCGTTGACGAGCGCTACTCGGCCTACGAAGACAGCTGGCGCATCGGTTTCCTGCTCGTCCTTGGGCTGCTCATCTTCCAGGCCGGCGCCCTCTACGGAATGGGCCATCCGCCGATCTGCACCTGCGGCTACGTCAAGCTCTGGCATGGCGTGGTGAACAGTTCGGAGAACTCCCAGCATATTTCGGACTGGTACACCTTCTCGCACATCATCCACGGCTTCCTGTTCTATGCGCTGGCCCAGTTCCTGTTCCCGCGTTCGCCGATCGGCCTGAGGCTGGCTTTCGCCGTCTTCATCGAGGGCGGCTGGGAGCTGCTCGAGAACAGCCCGTTCATCATCGAGCGGTACCGCGCGGGCACCATCTCGCTCGACTATTATGGCGACAGCATCATCAATTCGGTGTCCGACACACTGGCCATGGTGCTGGGATTTGTGATGGCGCGAAAGCTACCTATATGGGTGATCGTCAGCCTCGCCGTCCTCTTCGAACTGGGCACCGGCTATCTCATCCGGGACAATCTGACACTCAACGTGATCATGCTGCTGCATCCGTTCGAGGCCATCAAGCAGTGGCAAAGTGGAATTTAGTGATATGAGCACCTTCTCACCCCGCGAAATCGTTTCGGAACTCGACCGCTTCATCATCGGCCAGAAGGATGCCAAGCGCGCCGTGGCCATCGCCTTGCGCAACCGCTGGCGCCGCCAGCAGCTGGAAGGCCAGATGCGCGAAGAGGTGATGCCGAAGAACATCCTGATGATCGGGCCGACCGGCGTCGGCAAGACCGAGATCTCGCGCCGCCTGGCGCGGCTGGCCGGGGCGCCCTTCGTCAAGGTCGAAGCCACCAAGTTCACCGAAGTCGGCTATGTCGGCCGCGATGTCGAGCAGATCATCCGCGACCTGGTCGAGATCGCCATCGGCCTGGTGCGCGAGAAGATGCGCGAGGACGTCAAGGCGCGCGCCCACGTCAACGCCGAGGAACGCGTGCTGGAAGCGCTGGTCGGCAAGACGGCCAGCCCGGCCACGCGCGACAGTTTCCGCAAGAAGCTGCGCGACGGCGAACTCGACGACAAGGAGATCGAGATAGAGGTGGCCGACACCGGCACTGGCGGCATGCCCGGCTTCGAGATCCCCGGCATGCCGGGCGCCAATATCGGCGTGCTCAACATCAACGACATGCTGTCGAAGGCGATGGGCGGCAAGAAGACCAAATTGCGCAAGACGACGGTGAAGGAATCATACGACCTCCTGGTCAACGACGAGTCGGACAAGCTGCTCGACCAGGACGAGGTTGTGCGCCGGGCGCTCGATGCCGCGGAAAATGACGGCATCGTCTTCCTCGACGAGATCGACAAGATCGCGGCGAGATCCGATATTTCCGGCGGACCTTCGCGCGAAGGCGTGCAGCGGGACCTGCTGCCACTGGTCGAGGGCACCACGGTGGCGACCAAATACGGGCCGTTGAAGACGGATCACATCCTGTTCATCGCTTCCGGCGCGTTCCACGTCTCGAAGCCGTCCGACCTTTTGCCGGAGCTGCAGGGCCGCCTGCCGATCCGCGTCGAGCTGCGCGCGCTGGAGAAGGAGGATTTCGTCCGCATCCTGACCGAGACGGAAGCGAGCCTGATCAAGCAATATATCGCGCTGATGAAGACCGAGGGCGTCGACCTGACCTTCACCGACGATGCCATCGATTCGCTCGCCGGCATTGCCGTCGACCTCAATGCCAGCGTCGAGAATATCGGCGCCCGGCGGTTGCAGACGGTGATGGAGCGGGTGCTGGACGAGATTTCCTACGACGCGCCGGACCGCAATGGCACATCGGTCACCATCGACGCCGCCTATGTCGAAAAGCATGTCGGCGATCTCTCGCGAAACACGGATTTGTCGCGATTCATCCTTTAAAAGGCGGCGCCGGTTCATCCGGCGCCGGTTCAGGCAACACGTCCCGGCAAAAGCATCATGTGTGGCCAGATGGTACCATCTGGCCACCTTTCGTCTTGCCGTGTGCAGGGGCGCTCTCGACTCGACCAAGAGCTTTACCTAGTTTGCGCGGCAATTCTCGATCTCTTGGGCAATTCTCGATCTCTTGGTTTGACGCAATTCCGGACGGAAAACCGTTTCACACTTTCCTGGAATTGCCTGGGCAGCGGCGGCGCATGAAAAAACTCATCCTGGTCCTTCTCGGCCTGACGCTGGCGGCGACGCTGTTCGCCGCGCAGGCGGCGACATTGGTGCCGCCGGGAAACCGCAATGCCGAGCAGCCCGACATTCCGGGCGCCTCGAGCCGGCGCACGCAGGCGACCAACACCACCTTCCAGGCGAAATACCGCAAGGTCTACGCTTTGCTGCAGAATGACGCCGACCTGCGCGCCAAGATCAAGAAGGCAGCTTCCGCCTACGGCATCGATCCGATGCACATCGTCGGCGCCATCGTCGGCGAGCACACCTACAATGTCGACGCCTACGACCGGCTGCAGACCTACTATGTCAAGGCGATCTCCTACCTCTCCAGCAAGCTGTCCTTCGCCTATGACGGCGAGGACATCACCGATTTCGTGCAGCGGCCGGAATTCAGGAAATGCGCCGGAATGTCGGACAGCTACGATTTGTGGGAATGCCGCGAGCAGGTGTGGAACCGCTCCTTTCGCGGCAAGACCGTTGGCGGGACAAGCTTCCCCAACGATCGTTTCGGCGCCACCTTCTTCCAGCCCTACTATGCCGGCCAGACTTTCGGGCTCGGCCAGCTGAACCCGCTGACAGCCCTGCAGATGAGCGATCTCGTGCACAAGGTGTCCGGACTGCCGGAGCTCGACGTCGGCGATCCCAATGGGGTCTACAAGACCATCATGGATCCGGACCTGACACTGCCTTACGTGGCGGCGACGATCCGGAAATCGATCGACGCCTACAAGAGCATTGCCGGCTTCGACATTTCGGGCAATCCGGGACTGACCGCCACGCTCTACAATGTCGGCAATCCGGAGCAGCGTGCCTATGCGCTGAAGGCCGAAAACGACAAGCGCCGCGCCGCCGGTGAACCGGCGAAACTGCCGGAAGAGAATTATTACGGCTGGCTGGTCAACGACAAATTGTCGGAGCTGAAGGCGCTGTTTTAGGGCGCGCCCCCCTTGTGGGGAGGTCGGACCGAAGGTCCGGGTGGGGGTCGGTGCCGCCCCTCACCCCGCTGCTTCGCAGCGACCCTCCCCACAAGGGGGAGGGTGGCCAGTCTCGCTACGCCGCCAGCAACGACTTCAGCTTGACGTCCTGCGATCCCAGCGCTTCCGGCGCGGGCTTTGCCCGTTTGCCGATCAGCATTTCGGCCAGCCTGATGTCGCGGGCGACCGCATTGCCGGGGCCGATGCCGCTCGCCGCCACCAGCCTGCCGTCCTCAGCCAAATGGAACAGGATGAAGGCGCCTTCGCCGAGATCGCGGCGCACCGTGCTCCGGCCTTCGTCCGAGAGCCCGGCGATCTGCAGCGACAGGCCATACTGATCCGACCAGAACCATGGCACCGCCGCATGCGCCTCGCTGGCGCCCAGCATGTTTCTGGCCGCCAGCGCGCCCTGTTCCTGGGCGTTGCGCCAGGCTTCCAGCCGCACGCGACGGCCGCCATAGACGGCGAGCGGGAACGAACAGCAGTCGCCGGCGGCAAAGATGTCGGCATCGCTGCTGCGCAGTTGCTCGTCCACTGCAATGCCGTTTTCGATCGCCAGGCCGGCTTCGGCGGCCAGCGCGGTCACCGGCATGGCACCGATGCCGATGATGGCGAGATCGGCCGATACCTGATGTCCGCCGGCAAGGGCGATGCGAACTTGCCTGCCGTCGTCCGCAATCGACGCAATGCCGTCGCCGCAGAGTATGTCGACGCCTTCGGCACTGTGCGCCTGATGGATGATTTCGGCGATCTCGGCCGGCACGCCGCGCATCAGGATGCGCGGCTGCGCCTCGATGACGGTGACCGAGGCGCCGAGCTTGCGAGCCGCGGCGGCGAGTTCCAGGCCGATGAAGCCGCCGCCGATGACGGCGATGCGGTTGCCGGCGCTGAGATGGGCGCGGATGGCCAGCGCATCGGCGAAGGTTCTGAGATAGACGCAGCGCGCGCCAAGGCCGGGCATCGGCAGCTTGCGCGGGATCGAGCCGGTGGCCAGCAGAAGCTTGTCGTAGGGCAGCACCGAGCCATCCGACAGGCGCACCGCATGTGCCGCGCGATCGATCGCCACGGCCTGGACGGAATGGATATGCCGGATCGACTTTTCAGCCAGCATCTCGTCGCTGGCGATCGCCTTGATTTCCGGCGCGTCGCTGGCCATCGCGTCCTTGGACAAAGGCGGCCTTTCATAGGGCAGATGCGGTTCGTCGCCGACCAGCGTCACCGGCCCGTCATAGCCGAGATCGCGCAGCGCGAGCGCTGCCCGCCCGCCGCATTCGCCGGCGCCGATGATGACCATTCCGCGCGCCATATCCATCACCCGACCTGAACCAGGACTTTGCCGGCGTCGACCTTGACCGGATAGGTTTTCAAGTTGACGCAGACCGGCGCGCCCCTGGCCGCACCCGTCTTGTAGTTGAAGCGGCCATTGTGCTTGGGGCATTCGATGATGTCGTCCATCACCAGCCCGTCGGCGAGATGCACCTTCTCATGCGAGCAGAGCCCGTCGGTGGCGAAGTACTCGTCATCCGGCGAGCGGTAGATGGCGAAGGTGCGGCCGCCATGGTCGAAGCGCACTACATCCTCTTCGTCGATATCGCCGGCGGCGCAGGCCTCGACCCAGTCGCTCATTTGTTCCTCCCCAAAAATCGCATTGTCATTCCGCCGCGGCGGCGACGGCATCGCTGTGGAATTCCTCGCGATACGGCCTGGCGGTCGGCGGCAGTTCGCGCTTGAGGAAATAATCCTCGTTGCGCAGCTGGCGCAGGAAGACCGGTATCATCTCGCGGTAGCCGGCCAGGATCGACGGCGTCGGCGCCGGCAAATCGTGCTTGATCAGCGCATGCAGCTTCGGCAGCGCATGGTAGGGCACCATCGGGAACATGTGATGCTCCACATGATAGTTCATGTTCCAGTAGATGAAGCGGCTGATCGGGTTCATGTACACGGTGCGGCTGTTCAGCCTATGGTCGGTGACGTTGTCGGCCAGGCCGCCATGCTGCAGCAGGCCGACCATGACATGGTGCCAGGCGCCATAGAGCCTGGGCAGGCCGACCAGCATCAAGGGCAGGAACGAGCCGGAATAGAGCGCCAGCGCGATGGTCGCGGCATAGATGGCGGTCCAGACGCGGGCAATGCGGATCGCCTTGCCCTGTTCCTGCTCAGGAATGAAGGTCTTTTCGGCGGCGCTGATGTTGCCGGCGGCGTTGCGCAGCATGTCTGACATCGCATGCCAGGCATCGAGCACGCCGACAAAGCCGAGGATGGCGCGCACCAGGTCCGGTGGCCGCATGACGGAGATTTCCGGGTCGCGGCCGACGATGATGGTGTCGGTGTGGTGGCGCGTGTGGCTCCAGCGCCAGGTCACCGGATTGCGCATGATCATGAAGCAGGCGATCTGGTAGACGACGTCGTTCATCCACTGCGTGCGGAAGGCCGTGCCGTGGCCGCATTCGTGCCAGCGTGAATCGGTCGAGGAGCCGTAGAGCACGCCATAGACGAAGAAGAACGGCACGCACCACCAGCTGCCCCAGAACCAGGCGCCGCCGGCGCCGCTGACGACGAGCGCTGCAATCCAGATCGCGGTATCGCGGATCGCCGGACCGTCGGAGCGCTGCATCAGCTCCTTCATCTGCTTGCGCGGAATGTCGGTGTGATACCACTCGGCCGCCGACAGGCCGTTCTCCACGGCGAGCTTGGCGTCGCGGCCGATCAGGCTGTAGTCACGCCGGGACGGCGCTGTGGTCATGGTTGCCTCCTCGGCAAGGCATTGGCCAGGCGAATGCCGAACATTCCAATCTTCGAGCCTGAAAATACCGCCGAGTCATGATAGACTCAATGTCACAAAGATAGTTTCTATCATTTCCTATCAGAGTGATGTATCATTATTCGGCAATCGAACGAGGCGATCATGGCGAAACGGCCGACCATCACCGATCTGGCGCGCATTTCCGGCGTCAGCGTCGCCACGGTGGACCGCGTGCTCAACAACCGCCTGCCGGTGCGCGAGGAAACCGCGCGCCGCGTCTATGAGACCGCGACCGAGATCGGCTATCACGCGGCCGGCCTGATCAAGCAGCGCATGCGCCATGAACTGCCCGAATACCGGCTCGGCTTCCTGCTTTTGCGAGGCAATGACGTTTTCTACTCGGAGTTCGCGCGGCAGCTCGAACTCGCCGTATCGCAATCGCAGCGCTTCCGCGGCGTCGCGATCATCGACTTCACCAGTTCACTGACGCCGGACGAGATCGTCGAGCGCACGCACAGGCTGGCGGCCAGATGCAGCGCTATCGCCCTCGTCGGGCCGGACCACCCGACGCTGACAGTCGCGGTCGAGGAGATGAAGGCCAGGGGATTGCCGGTCTTCTCGCTGCTATCCGACTTCGCGGCCGGCATTCGCGAGGGCTATGTCGGCCTCGACAACCGCAAGGTCGGCCGCACCGCGGCCTGGATGATCTCGAAGGCGGCGAAACGGCCGGGCAAGGTCGCGCTGTTCGTCGGCAGCCATCGCTTCCACGGGCACGAGCTGCGCGAGATCGGCTTTCGCTCCTTCTTCCGCGAACAGGCGCAGGAATTCACGCTGCTTGAAACGCTGGTCAATCTCGAAGCCAACCAGATCACGCAGGACACGCTGCTCGAGCTTCTCCACCGCCACCCCGATCTCGTCGGCTGCTACGTCGCCGGCGGCGGCATGGAAGGCGCGGTCGCGGCGCTGCGGCAAGCCAGGCCGGCCGAGATGCCGGCTGTCGTCTGCAACGAGATCACGGCGGTCTCGCGCTCGGCCCTGGCCGACGGTGTGCTGACGATGGTGATCTCGACGCCGCTGGCCGCCCTTTGCCGCGAACTGGTCGATCTCATGGCGCATGCCATCGAGGCCGGCGCGGCGAACGCGCCGGGCCAGACCTTCCTGCCGTTCGAGATCTACCTGCCCGAAAATATCTAGCGCTGCCTTTGCAGGCATCGCCGGTTGAGTTGACGCCGAATCCGGCCGTCAATATAGACCGCTGATGGGCGAGGACAGGTTTGGGTACATCGCGTTCGGCAAGGATGAGCTTTATGCTCGGGGGGCGCTCTTCAGCGCTCTTCGACTGCAGCACTATTGCCCGGGCGCCAAGATTACCGTCCTGACCGACAGGCCGTCCGTTTTCGACGGCTACTCCATCGAAACCATCGAACTCACCCCCGACACAAAAGCCGAGATGTCTTTTGGCAACCGGTATCTATTTGGCATCAAGGCAGCCGGCATTATCGAGATGTTGAGGCGATGCGAACGCCTGTTCTTCATGGATACGGACATGTATCCGACCGGCGATATCTCGCATTGCTTCGATGGCATTTCCTCATCGCTTTCAACCATGAGAAAATGCGAAGGAACGCCCAAGCCTGCCTACCGCGAAATCGAAGACAAGGGATTTCTGCTCGGAAACCACAGGCTGACCGGGCGCGAGCCTATGTGGAACAGCGGCGTCCTGGGCGTTCACAACGCCAACATACCGGCGCTGACCGAGGCCTACCATGCCATGGAACAAATGATCGGCGTCGTGAGAGCCCATACCACGGAACAGTTCTGTATCGGCGTGGCGCTGTCAAACGACGGGCGGAAAATCCGCCGACACCGGCTGCCTATCCGCAATTACAACACCCGGGGAAGAAAGCTGTTCGCCCGAAGGCGGATCGACGCTTTCTTCGAGGCCAATGGCAATCTCGACGCCGCACAACTGCGCAAGCAGGCGGCCGCATACAGAGTCTGGCGGGGGCCGCTGGACCTCTTGCTGCAAAGAGGCATCTGGCATTTCTGAACGCTGGCCCAACGGCAAGCTTCCCTCAAAACGCTCATGCCTACTCGCTGGCCTACTCACTGGCCTACTCGCTGGCCGCAGCCGAGCGTCCGGCTAATCCGCATCGCCGGCGTAATCGGCGTTCGCTCTCCGCCGGCTCATCGCGGCCTGTGCGCCTCGACCTCAAAATCGCGCATCCGGTTTTGGAATGGCCCTTGACGCCCTGATGTGAAATGGAATAAATATTTCACTAGCTGTGTATTTTGGTTCTTTCGTTCCGGAATATCTGTTTCAAACAGACGGTTTGGCATTCCAGCCGATGCGGGAGCCTCACGGAACGGAATGACATCAGGGAGAGATTCCCCGGGGAGATCGGGGATTCCGGATAGATCGGTGCAACCGGACACCAAGAGTGGAGGAGAGATTACAATGAAGAAACTGCTTTTGGGCGTCGCCTTCGCGGCGCTGATGAGTTCATCGGCTTTTGCCGCCAAGATCGGCGTGTCGATGGCCAAGTTCGACGACAATTTCCTGACCGTGCTGCGCAACGGCATGATCGAGCAGGCCAAGGGCATGAGCGGCGTCGAACTGCAGGTCGAAGACGCGCAGAACGACGTTGCCAAGCAGCTCGACCAGATCAAGAACTTCGCCGCTTCGGGCGTCGACGCCATCATCGTCAACCCGGTCGACACCTCGGCCACGCAGGCCATGTCGGACGCCGCCGCGGCGGCCAAGATCCCGCTGGTTTACGTCAACCGCGAGCCGGTCAATGTGAACACGCTGCCGGACAACCAGGCCTTCGTCGCCTCGAACGAGGCCGATTCCGGCACGCTCGAAACCAAGGAAGTCTGCCGCCTGTTCAAGGAAACCGGCAAGAAGGAAGCCAATGTCTATGTCATCATGGGCGAGCTTTCCAACCAGGCCGCCGTGCAGCGCACCAAAGACATCGAAGAGGTCATCGCCACGCCGGACTGCAGCTTCATCAAGATCATCGACAAGCAGACGTCGAACTGGAACCGCGACGAAGCGCAGAACCTGATGACCAACTGGCTGTCGACCGGCAAGCCGTTCGACGGCGTCATCGCCAACAATGACGAAAGCGCCATCGGCGCCATCCAGGCGATGAAGGCCGCCAACATCGACATGAAGTCGGTCGTTGTCGGAGGCGTCGATGCCACCCAGGATGCGCTGGCGGCCATGCAGGCCGGCGACCTCGACGCGACCGTGTTCCAGGACGCGGCCGGCCAAGGCGCCGGTGCGCTGGATGCGGCACTGAAGCTCGCCAAGGGCGAGAAGGTCGAGCACAAGGTCTACGTGCCCTTCCAGCTGGTGACGCCGGCCAACATCGACAAGTTCCTGAAGAAGAACTGAGCAACGGATCCACGGAGCGGCGCTCTCGCGCAAAGACAGCGCCGCTCCTCTTCCCCCGGGCGCCTTCGGGTGCCGAGGACGACCGTGGCTGATGGAGGATAGAAGATTGGCACAGACATCTCACGGCGTCGGCGGGGTCAGCTATGACGCGAAGAAGCGCAACTGGCCGGCCGAATTCAACGTCTTCCTGGCGCTCGTCATCCTGGTCGTCATCTTCGAACTGATCGGCCGTATCTTTCTCGGCGACAGTTTCCTGTTCAACACCCGCAGCGACGTCGGCGGTCTCTTCAACGAGGCACGCCTGCAGATCATTATCCTGCAGGTGTCGATCGTCGGCATCATCGCCATCGGCGTGACGCAAGTGATCATCACCGGCGGCATCGACCTGTCCTCGGGTTCGATCGTCGGCGCGACCGCCATGATCGCCATGAGCTTCGCCCAGGTGGCGACGGTCAACGGCAACCCCAATCCCAAGGCGATGTTCCTGGCGCAAGGCTGGACCGACCTCCCGGTCATCGTGCCGGTGCTGGTGGCGATCGGCTGCGGCCTGTTCGCCGGCCTGGTCAACGGCGCGCTGATCGCCTACACGCGCATTCCGCCGTTCATCGCCACGCTCGGCATGATGGTCACCGCGCGCGGCATCGCCAAATGGTGGTCCAAGGGCCAGCCGATCTCGTTTCCCACCGAAAGTTTCGCGGCGATCGGCAAGGGCTTGATGCCGGTCATCATCTTCCTGTCGCTGGCTATCCTGTTCCAGCTGATCATGACCTACACCAGGTATGGCAAGCATTGTTACGCGATCGGTTCCAACGAGGACGCTGCGCGCATGTCCGGCATCAAGATCGCCAACCACAAGATCCTGGTCTACGTCATCGCCGGCATTCTCGCCGCGCTCGCCGCCGTGGTGCTTTCTTCCAAGAACCTCACCGCGCAGTCCGGCATGGGCGTGATGTACGAGCTCGACGCCATCGCCATGGCGGTCATCGGCGGCGTCTCGCTGTCGGGCGGCCGCGGCTCGATCATCGGCACGGTGATCGGCTCGCTGATCTTCGGCGTCATCATCTCCGGCTTCACCTTCCTGCGCCTCGACGCCTATTACCAGGAGATGGTCAAGGGCGTGATCATCGTCGGCGCCGTCGTTCTCGACCAATGGCGCCAGCGTATGCGGGCATTGAGGGCTTGACCATGCCAGATATCTCCACGACAGACATCGTCCTGAAGACCGAAAACCTGACCAAGCGCTATGGCGGCGTGCATGCGCTGGAAGGCGCCAATTTCGAGCTGCGCAAAGGCGAGCATGTCGCCATCATGGGAGACAACGGCGCCGGCAAGTCGACCTTCGTGCGCCAGATAACCGCCGTCGAACAGCGCACCAGCGGCCAGGTCTGGTTCGATGGCAAGGAAGTGAATTTTGCCGGGCCGATCGAGGCTCGCACGGCGGGCATCGAGACCGTGTTCCAGAACCTGGCGCTGGCCGACGACCTCGACGTGCCGTCGAACCTGTTCCTCGGCCGCGAAAAGGTGCTGTTCAACCTCGGGCCGTTCTCGATCCTCGACCGCAAATACATGCGCAAGGCGACCGAAGCTGCGCTGATCCGCACCGCGGTGAAGATCCCCAATCTGTCCAACACCATCCGCCATATGTCGGGCGGCCAGCGGCAATGCGTGGCGATCGCCCGGACCGCGACCTTCGCCTCCAAGCTGATCATCATGGACGAGCCGACGGCGGCTCTCGGCGTGCAGGAGACCGCACAGGTCGAAAACATCATCCGCACGCTGAAGGACAATGGCGAGCCGCTGATCCTGATCAGCCACAACATGCGCCAGGTGTTCGACCTCTGCGACCGCATCGTCGTCTTCCGGCGCGGCCGCATCGTCGCCAATCTGCGCAAGGAGAACACGGACGGGCAGGACATCGTCTCCTACATCACCGGCGCCAAGACCGGAGAGGCGGAACTCGCGGCCTAAAACAGGGTGGTCACCCGGTTTCGGGACGATCCGCAGCGCTCGCAAACAACTTGCCACCTTTTCCCGACGGGAAGGTGGAGACACAATTCTCGAACCCCATCCCCCTAGAGGAAATATCCATGACTGTTCGTTTCGCCCTCCTCGGTGCCGGCCGCATCGGCAAGGTCCATGCCCGCGCCGTCGGCTCCAACCCGCAGGCCAAACTGGTGGCCGTCGCCGATGCCTTCGAGAAGGCGGCGACCGAGCTGGCGAGCGCCTATGGCGCCGAGGTGCGCAGCATCGATGCCATCGAGAAAGCCGGTGATATCGACGCCGTCGTCATCTGCACGCCGACCGACACCCATGCCGATCTGATCGAGCGCTTCGCCAAGGCCGGCAAGGCGATCTTCTGCGAGAAGCCGATCGACCTCGACGTCAAGCGCGTCGAGAAATGCCTGGCCGTAGTCGACAAGGCCAAGGCGACGCTGATGGTCGGTTTCAACCGGCGTTTCGACCCGCATTTCGCGGCTGTGCGCAAGGCGATCGATGATGGCGCCGTCGGCACCGTCGAGATGGTCACCATCACCTCCCGCGATCCGGGCTCGCCGCCGATCGATTACATCAAGCGCTCGGGTGGCATTTTTCGCGACATGACCATCCATGATTTCGACATGGCGCGCTTCCTGCTCAACGAGGAGCCAGTTGCCGTGAGCGCCCATGCCTCGGTGCTTGTGGACAAGAAGATCGGCGAGGCCGGCGACTTCGACTCGGTCAGCGTCATCCTCGAAACCGCTTCCGGCAAGCAGGCCGTCATCTCCAACTCGCGCCGCGCCACCTATGGCTACGACCAGCGCATCGAGGTGCATGGCTCGAAAGGCATGGTGGCCGCCGAGAACCAGCGGCCGGTGTCGATCGAACTGGCCAATGAGAAGGGCTATACGCGCCCGCCGCTGCACGACTTCTTCATGACCCGCTATCTCGACGCCTATGCCATCGAGATTGCCGCGTTCATTGCCGCCGCGACCTCGGGCAAGAAGGCGTCGCCGAGCGGCGCGGACGGGCTGGTGGCGCTGAAGCTCGCCGATGCGGCGCTGAAGTCGGCGACATCAGGCAAGACCGTTCGCCTCGACAAGTAAGAACCCGGACCCAAGCCACAGGAGCAAAGCGATGAGCGCATCAGCCGATCGCAATTCGAACACACGCGCCATCGTCACCGGCGGGGCGCAAGGCATCGGCTTTGCCGTCGCCACGGCACTGGCCGACGAAGGCTGCCGGGCGCTGGCGCTTATCGGCCGCTCGCAGGAGAAGGGCGACAAGGCGGTCGCCGCGCTCAAGAAGTCAGGCGTCGACGCGATCTTCATCAGTGCCGACGTTTCGAAAGTGGCCGACTGCAAGCGCGCGGTCGCCGCCGCGCTCTCGCATTTCGGCACCATCAACGCGCTGGTCAACGCCGCCGCCACGTCCGCACGGGGCTCGCTGGTCGAAACCTCGGAAGAGCTGTTCGACACGATCTTCGACACCAATGTGCGCGGCCCGTTTTTCCTGATGCAGGGCGTGGTGGCGCATCTCCTGGAGAAGAAGGCGCCTGGCTCGATCGTCAACGTGCTGTCGATGTCGGCGCATACCGGCCAATCGTTCCTGACGCCCTATTCGACCAGCAAGGGCGCGCTGATGACGCTGACCAAGAACGTCGCCAACGCCTACCGCTTCAACCGTATCCGCTGCAACGCCGTGCTGCCCGGCTGGATGGACACCGAGGGCGAGGACATCGTGCAGAAGAAATGGCACGACGCGCCGGATGATTGGCTGGCGAAGGCCGAAGCTACGCAGCCGATGGGCCAGCTGGTGAAGCCCGACCAGCTTGCCCGCCTGATCAGCTACATGGTCAGCCCGCAGTCCGGTGTCATGACCGGATCGCTGGTCGATTACGACCAGAGCGTCGCGGGGGCGTCGCCGGAGTAACGAGCCAGCGCCGCGGCCGGCCCCCTTTCTCCCCGTCACTATACGGGGAGAAATGCCCGGCAGGGCAATGAGGGGCAGCGCCGACTTTGATAGTTACATGGTTCGATTGAAGCCGGTGCTTTTCGCCCCCGTCCTATCCGTTGACGCACGCGCCGCCCCTCACCTGCCTGCCGGCATCCTCTCCCCGTATAGTGACGGGGAGAGGGGCGCTCTCGCCAGCGATTTCGCCAACTCATCTACGGCACGTGACAAACGTCCCGGCTTCGACTATATGAGCCGCATGATCCACCTGACCGCCACCTATTGGTACTTTAGCAGCTCGCTGGCGGCGGGAGGATTGCGCTCGATCTGAAGATTGCAGCAACAATATCCGAACAGCCGCCAGACCTGGCGGCTTTTTTGTTTCAGCCGGCAGGTTCCCAGAAAAGGAGCAGAAAGCCGTGTTGACCACCACAGACGACCTTCGGGTCAAGGAAATCCGCGAACTGAGCACACCCGACCAGGTGATGCGGGAGATCCCGCGCACGCTGACGGCGACGCGCACCGTCAGCGCGTCACGAAACGCCATCCATGCCATCCTGAACGGGACCGACGACCGGCTGCTCGTCGTCGTCGGCCCCTGTTCGATCCACGATCCGGTCGCTGCGGTCGACTATGCCAGCCGTCTGGCGGCGCTGCGCGAGGCCCTGTCCGACCGGCTGGAGATCGTGATGCGGGTCTATTTCGAAAAGCCACGCACGACGGTCGGCTGGAAGGGCCTGATCAACGATCCGGACCTCGACGGCAGCTTCAACATCGACAAGGGGCTGCGGATGGCGCGCAATGTGCTTTCCGCCGTCAACAATCTCGGCCTGCCGGCGGCAACCGAATTCCTCGACATGACCACCCCGCAATACATTGCCGACCTCGTCGCCTGGGGCGCGATCGGCGCGCGCACGACCGAGAGCCAGATCCACCGCGAACTGGCATCGGGCCTCTCCTGCCCGGTCGGTTTCAAGAACGGCACCGACGGCAATCTCAGGATCGCCGCCGAGGCGGTGAAATCCGCCGCCCAGCCGCATCATTTCATGGCGGTGACCAAGGGCGGCCGCAGCGGCATTGCGACCACCACCGGCAATGAGGACTGCCATGTCATCCTGCGTGGCGGCGTTCAGCCCAACTATGACGCGGCGAGCGTCGAGGCGGCTAGCGTGGAACTCGCCCGCATCGGCGTCGCACCCAAGCTGATGATCGATGTCAGCCACGCCAACAGCTCGAAGAAGCCGGAGAACCAGCCCAAGGTGGCAGCGGATGTGGCGGGGCAGGTGGCGGCGGGCGACGAGCGCATCGTCGGCGTCATGATCGAGAGCAATCTCGTCGCCGGCCGGCAGGACGTGGTGGCAGGCAAGCCGCTCGTCTACGGCCAGAGCATCACCGATGGCTGCATCGACTGGGCAACCACCGAGACCGTGCTGCACGGCCTTGCAGGCGCCGTCGAATGGCGCCGGTCGGCACGCCGCGCCATGATGGAGAGCCGGCCGGGCGCTGCTTAATCTGGCCGGGCACAAGGCAGGGCGGCGGTTCCCGATTTAGCTGGGGATCACGCCGTCCTCAGCCCTTCCCACGCGGTGAACACCGAGACCGCAAACAACAGCAAGCCGGCCGCCCGGCCGGCGAGAACGGTCGCCCACGGATTGGCGATCAGAAGCTTGCGGCTGCGGCCGGCTGATATTGCGAGCCCGCCATAGATCGCGGCCTGGGTCAGGACCGTCATCAGGCCCATGATGGTCGCCTGCATCCAGATCGGACCATAATCCGGCTTCAGGAATTGCGGGTAGACGGCCAGCACGAAGAGGTAGGCCTTCGGGTTGATCAGGCAGGTTGCGAAACCCTGGCGAAACGCCTTCCATGCGGAGCGGCTGCCGGCGGGCCCGCCATCACCGACGGTGATCGAACTGCGCATCAGCGTGATGCCGATGAAGGCCATGTAGGCGGCGCCGGCAATCAGCAGCGGCGTGAACAGGATCGGCACGAAATGCATGAGCAGGCCGACGCCGATCGCGCCGTTCAGCGTGTGCACCATGCCGCCGACCATGATGCCGCCGGTTGCTGCAAGACCTCGGTCGCGTCCGCCGGTCAGCGCATTGGCCAGCACGAACAGCATGTCCATGCCCGGAACGGCGATGATGCCGAACAGGAGGATAAAGAAGAGCCAAAGATTTTCCGCATAATTCATGGATTTTCCGCATAATTCATGTCAGTTGCCCGTCGCCTCCTGCCAGCGTGCCGCAGAAGAATTTGTTGATTTTCAAGCCGATAGGCAGTCCTATAGGTCAACCCAACTGACGATGGTGTGTCAGTTGCGATCGGAGTGGGTGAGAAAATGCGCAAGGCGTCGCGGCTGTTCGAGATCATCCAGATCCTGCGGCTGGCAAGGCAGCCGGTGACGGCGGCAACGATCGCCGCGCAGCTGGAAGTGACTGTGCGTTCCATCTACCGCGACATTGCAGCGCTGCAGGCGATGCGCGTGCCGATCGAGGGCGGACGCGGCATCGGTTATATATTGCGTCCCGGCTTCGACCTGCCGCCGCTGATGTTTTCGATCGAGGAGATGGAGGCGATCGTCCTGTCGCTGGCGCTGCTGGAGCGCACGGGAGACGACGAGCTCAAGCAGGCGGCCAAGCGTGTCGGCGCCAAGATCGCCGGTGCGGTGCCGCCGCCTTTGCGGCAGACGCTCGACGCCAACGCGCTGCATGCCTGGGGGTTCGCCGCGCCCTCGGCCGGCACGATCAATCTGGCGCTGGTGCGTCGCGCCATCCGCGACGAGGAGAAGCTCGACCTTTCCTACCGCGACGAGATGGGCCGCGCCTCCGAGCGCCTCGTCCGGCCGATCGCGCTCATCTATTACGCCGAAACCGCCAACATCGTCGCCTGGTGCGAGCTGCGCCAGGCGATCCGCAATTTCCGTAGCGACCGCATCGCGGATTGCCAGCCGACCGGGCTACGCTTCAAGGGCGAAGGCGACCGCTTGCGGCAGGTCTGGGTCAACGGCTGGGAGGCGAATGCGGCGGTTGGCAGCTGACGCGATTTCCCTTCTCCCCTTGTGGGAGAAGGTGGATCGGCGCGTTAGCGCCGAGACGGTTGAGGGGTGTTCCAGCGGAATGAGACGCTGGCGTTCCCTGGAACACCCCTCATCCGTCGCC
>NZ_JAIUIU010000028.1:0-58274 GCF_020165775.1 Mesorhizobium sp. B263B2A | reverse complement strand
ATCAACACGCCCGACGGCACGCTCAAGATCACCGGCGTGACGCCTGCGGCGGACGGCAAGTCGGCCGACTTCACCTACAGCTACACGCTCAATGCCGCCCAGACCCACGACAAGGCGACGGGTCACGACACCACGATCACCGACACCGTCGCGGTCGCCGTCGACGGCATCGGCGGCACCCACGGTGCCGGCAACATCGTCGTCACCATCGTCGACGACGTGCCTGTCGCCACCGCCGATATCGGCAATGTGACGGAAGGTGCGACGCTTCAGGTGCTTGCGCCCCAAGGCGTGCTGTCGAACGACGTGCCCGGCGCGGACGGCTATGCCGCCGGCGGCGCGGTGGTTGGCGTGGCCGCCGGCAGCAACACGGCGAACCCGGTGAGTGGGGGCTTGGGCTTGGGCATCCACGGTGCCTATGGCACGCTGACGCTGCAGGCGAACGGCTCATATATTTACAAGGCAGATCCCGACACGGTAACTACGAATGCGGTCGATCACTTCGTCTACACCATCAAGGATGCGGACGGCGACACCTCGACGACGATGCTAGACATCACCGTCAACAACGTGACGCTGGCCCCGGTCAACCAGACCGGCCAGGTCAACGAAGCCGCGCTCGATTTGGCGAAGGACGGCTCCGACCTTGCCGGTGGCACTGTGACAGGCTCCAATCCTTCGAGCACGGCCGAGACGGTGACGGGCCAGCTGGCAGTTACAGGCACCGGCATCACTTACACGCCGATCAGCACCACCACGGCGCATGGCGTGTTCCAACTGCAGGCCAGCGGCGCCTGGACCTATACGCTGACGTCGCCGTTCGATAGCGGCGCGGTGCAGGGCGCCAACACGCTGGCGAGTGCAGAAAGCTTCAACTACACGGCGCAGGATACGAACGGCAACACGGTTCACGGCACGGTCAAGATCGACGTCGTTGATGACGTGCCGGCCTTCACCCTAGTCAATGACGGCAACGGCGATGGCATTGTCAGCCTATCAGCGCTCAACCCGGCTGCGGCTACCACCTACACCGGCCAGTTTGCCGAATGGCAGTACGGGGCGGACGGGTTTGGCAGCATTTCGGCGACAGGGCAGAATGTGCAAGTTGCCTCCAGCTCGGCATCCCAGATCGTATTGAACCTGATGGAGGGGAACAATGTCGTCGGCAAGCTGACGCTGAATGCCGACGGTACCGACTCGCTGGAAGTGCTGCACCGGCCAGGCAACGTCGTCTTCAATACGGTCGCCGGGAGTGCGGCATCCGCCGGAGGGCCGGCAGGTTCGCTGCTCGTGAATTTGGGCGCGGCGACCAACTTCAACATTGTTGTGACCGGCGATGACGGCAATGCCACCCCGGGCCAAAGTTCGGATCAGGTGAATGCCAGTTCACAGGGCTGGGCTGTCAAAGGAGGTGCCGGCCAGGCAAACGATGCTGGCGAATCCATAAAATTCACATTCGTCGATGACAGCAACAATACCACGCCCAATGGCATTGATGATTTCAAGTTCACAACCCAGGGCTACACGGGTAATATGCAGGCGGCCAACATCACGGTCATCGTTTACCTCGATGCCACCATGACGACTTACGATCAGGTGTCGCTCAGTACGACATCCGGCAGCGTCATACAGGTCAGCAATCTTGACTGGTCGGCTGCCGCGGGCACCGGCAACTATGTAGCCGGCAATGCCATCTACGGCGTGAAAGTCATTAGCGACAGCTCCAATGGCGGCGGTGGGTATCGTTTGAATGGTGTTGAGGTCGGTTCCCAGACTGTAATTGCGCCGCCAAGTATCGACTTTAACAACATCAAAGTAACTACTACGGATCACGACGGCGATACCGCCACGCAAACCTTCAATGTTCACATCGATGGTGCAGCAGGCAGTCAGCTGACGGTTGAAGCTATTGCCGGGACTTCCCAAAATGACCATTTGGTCGGCACTTCCGGTGCCGATACTCTAGTCGGCGGCGCCGGCGACGATACGATCTGCGGCGGCGCAGGGAACGATGTTCTCATTGGCGGCACCGGTGCCGATCAGTTCCGGCTGGCAACCAATACCGGAACGGATACCATCAAGGACTTTGTGGCTGGCACCGACAAGATTGGCTTGCTGGATACCGGCTCGACCGGAAGCGGCAGCGTCAATTTCATCAATACGATCGGAACCTCTGCCGGCACGACGCTCAATGCAGGCGACTTTTCGATACGGGCCTCGATCTCGGCTCTCACAGCCGGGGACTCGGCGCATGTCGTGAGAATCGACACTGCGCAGACGTCGACGCAAATCACGACCACGACAGCCGCGTTGGCGGCCAACACCTATGTGCTTGTCTTCAACGCGACCACCGGGCATGGCGAACTCTGGTTCGACACAAATTGGAATGACGCCACTGGTCGCATCCAGGTCGCAACCCTCGACAACATCACCACGCAAGGGCAGCTTACCGCGCTCACGAGCACAGATTTTGTCGTTCACAACAGCGCTACCGATCCCATCATCCTCGACCTGAACCATGACGGCTTCGCCTTCTCCGATATTGGCCACGGCGTCCAGTTCGACATCAACGGCGACGGTGCGAAGGACCAGATTGCCTGGAACACCTCGAACGACGGCATGCTGGCGATGGATCTCAACCATGACGGCAAGATCGACGATGGCACGGAGCTCTTCACACCGAACTTCGGCGGCGGTCATTTTGCCGACGGCGCGGCCGCGCTGGCCTCGCTCGACAGCAACCATGACGGCGTCATCGACCACAACGACACCGCGTTCAGCAGCCTGCTGATCTGGAAGGACGCCAATGCCAACGGCATCAGCGACACCGGAGAATTGTCGCACCTCACCGACAATGGTGTCGTGTCCATCAGCACAGCGGCGAATACCACGATCAGCGAAATCGATGGGCAGACCGTGACTGGAACAGGAACCTTCCACATGGCCGACGGCACGACCGGCAACTACGTCGAGGTCGAACTCGACACGTCGCTCGTTGCCCCCGCGCAAACGTCCGTTGCCTCCGATGGCACGAAGACCTTCGCCGTCGGCTCGCTCGAGGTTACCGACCTGATCGCCGATTTCCACGACGGCGCTCAGGGCGACAAGATCGATCTTTCTGCATTGCTCAAGGGCCTGGCCGGCGTCACCGACCTCGAAGCCGGCGGCTATCTCGAGATCGCGCAGTCGTCAACCAATGCGGCGAATGCGGAAGTCAAGGTCGATACCAATGGCGGCGGCGACAACTACCACACGGTCGCCGTGCTGGAGAATTATACATTCCACAGTGCCGCCGAGGCGGTGAAAATACTTTATGATGACAGCCATGGTACCAAGCAGGACGTGGCCTAAAGGCGAAAGGGACGGGGTGAGCAACATGAATAGAATTTTGCGGGTGGCTTTCGGGGCTGGTCTACTGTCGATCTTGTCGACGGGGCTCAATGCCGCCGACATCATCGAAGGCCCGACGGGCGACTATTGCCGGACCGTCGGCACTTCCAACCTGGTGCTGAACGACAACATCGTCGATCTCAAGGCCCAGGTGGTGAAGCTGATGGACGAATCCGTCGCCGCGGCCAACAGCTCGGAGTGGATCAACTCGTCGCGGCCGGTCTTCGTCTGGGCGTCGGAAGCCAAGGTCGCCTGCGGCATGGCCTATGGCTATCTGAAGACGAACTACAAGGACGAGGACACGCTCAACAAATGCGAGTGTTTTCACGATCGCATGGTCGAGTACATGCACTGACCGGATAGGCAAATTTGCGCCTGTTGGCCATCATGCCAGCCGACGGATCCTTGTTGAGGGCGATCGCCGCAACGATCGCGTTGGCCGCTCTTGCCCAAATTGTCGCGACCGCTCGCACCAACGGGCTGGAACGACCTCCCATGGAACGATGTCCCTCGTCAGCTTCGACGGACAGGCCCGCGCGACCGCCGAGCCTGACGAACGAGTTGGCGGGCCCTGAGGGCTCGGCTCTTCGGCGGCTAAAGAACAACAGGACGGCGCGACAAGTCCGCCGTAACATGCGTGGCAGACCAGACCGGGAAGAACAAGCCGGCGGCAGACAGGGCGGGACAATCATGGAAGCTGGCCGAAAGGTCTACTGTGCGCGGACGTCGGCAATCGCCTTCGCGCTCGCCCTGACATTGTCGGGCTGCCAGTCGAAAGGCAACGTCACCGAGGTGCTCGATCCGGCGGCAATTGCCGCGCCCGCCGAGCAGGCCACGCCGGCGGGGCAGAATGGCGGTGCCGGTCCAGCCCAGGCGACCCAATCGCTAGGCACCGGTTCGGCAAAAGTCACGATGCTGCTGCCGTTGTCGGCACCCGGAACGGCAGGCGAAAACGGCCGCAAGATGCGCGATGCGGCCAAGCTGGCGATGGCGGATATCGGCAATGGATTGCTCACTCTGACGATAGAAGACACGAAGGGCGACAGCACACAGGCCGGCAAACTGGCGGTACATGCCATCACCACCGGGGTGAAAGTCGTCATCGGCCCAACCGAGCTGCCGGCGGCTCAGCACATCGCCACGCTGTCGGGATCGAAACGGCCACCGGTTCTGGCACTTGCCGACAATTTCGCCGGCAGTGCCGGGGTTTATGCCGTGCCGCTCAGCGAAGCGGACAGCGCGGCGGCAGGTGCGGCGGGGCTTGCCGCCAAAGGCAGCAAGAAGTTCGTATTGCTTGTCGCGGGTGGCCAAAACGCCGCCGCCGTCGAGAAACGGGTCGCCAACGGCCTCAGCATCTATGGCGCCACGCTGGCGGTCACTGTCCCCTATTCGGGCGACGGTGCCGCGAAGGCGGTCGACGAGATGGGCTCGCTCGTGGACACCCCCGACGCGGTCATCGTTGCCAGCGGTGACAGCAGCCCCTCCCCCGTGCTTGCCGCCCTCAAATCGAAGGGCATTCCGGGAAAAGCGATCTCTGTCGTGGGAACGAACCGCTGGCTGGAGCACCCCATCGATCCCTTGTTTGAAGGCGCGTATATCGCCACGCTCGATTCGAGCGAAACCGGGCCGATCGCCGACCGCTTCAGGACGACGTACAATTATCCCGCCGACGTCAATGTAGCCTACGCTTATGATATGGTTGCCCTGACAGCGGGAATTGCCAGCGCGGTCGGACCCGACGGTTTCAGCAAACAGGTTCTCGAAAACCCGAACGGATTTCGCGGATCGACCGGCCTGTTCCGCTTTCGGGCCGACGGATCCAGCCAAAGATCGATGCCGTTCTATCAGGTTCAGAAAGGTGCGCTCAAACTGGTTGCCAAATCGACCTCTGGTTTCTGAACGGCCGGTGACGGGGCCTTGCTCGAACGCTGCGCCGGCGTGATGGGCATGCCCGGGCGCATACGCTGGGTTATCGCGGTCGGAGGCTTCGAGCTCGTGCTCGGGATTGTCCTGATCATGCAGGCCGGAGCCTTGCTTGCGATCGACCGGCCTGCCCCCGCGCCCCAAATGGAGCGTGCCGGCAACCATCCAACCCCTGTGGTCGCGGCCGTTCCCGACGGTCCATGGCGAGACGCGCGCAGGGTTGCCGAGAGCCTCGTCGCGCCGCCGCCGATCGACTTGTCCGAAATCGAGCGGGCCGAAGCCCGGCCGCCGCTCGGCGATCTGGGTCTCGCCGTGCCCCCCAAAAGGCCGAGGCCCCGTGACTGGCGCGAAACCCTGCTCTTCCGTCCGGTCGCCACGTCGTCGGCGACTTTCGAATCCATGGGACGCAAAGTGATCATCGGTGGCGTCGCGAGCATCGAGCCGGAGAGGACCTGCTCGTTTCACGATGTCGCCTGGCCTTGCGGCCAGCGCGCACGTGCCGCCTTCAACTCCTGGCTGCGGGGACGCGCGCTGAAATGTTTCGTACCGCCGGACATCGAGCGTTTCGCCATCGCCGCGCCGTGCAGTCTGGGCAAGCAGGACGCCGGCGCCTGGCTTGTGTCCAACGGCTGGGCGATGGCGCTGCCGACCGGCATCTATGGCAAGGCGCAGGCGGTCGCCGAGGAGACGCAGATGGGGATCTTCGGCCCTCCGCAATAGGCTGCCAGGATCGAGGAGGCTTCCACATCGATCAAATTGTATGGTTTGCCGAAACTGAAATTGCGCGGTGCCCGGCTATATTGGCTGATCTGACAGGAGATTGCCAATGGCACAAACCGCAGCGACCGCCACCGTCCCAGCGTGGAAGAGCGTCGCCTGGCTCACCCTTCTGGGGACAGCCGGGAGCCTTGGCCTCTCCGTCGGCCTCAACTACCTGCTGTTGTTCAGCGAGGCCCTGACGCCGTTCGGGCGCAGCATGGTCACCGCGGTGCTGTTGCCGCTGATCATTGGGCTGCCGCTTTTCGTGCTGATCGGCTGGAAGCAGACCCAGATCCGCGGCTACCGGCGGGAACTCAACAGGTCTGGAACCTATGACAGGGTGACAGGCTGCCTGAATGGTCCGGTTTTCACCTCGATGATCGAGCGGCGCACAGCCAGGCCATCGGCGTCGGGGCCACGCTCGGGCGCCTTCCTGGCGATCCACGCCGAACATCTTCGATCCATCAATCTTCGCTTCGGCCCCGGCTGGGGCGATGAGGCCTTGCGGCTCGTTGCCTCGGCCATACAGTCCGCTGTCCGCAAGGAGGATATGGTGGGGCGCATAGGAACATCGATGTTCGGCGTCTTCCTCCCCGGAGCGACCGAAGCCGAGGCCAAGGACATTGGTGAGCGGATCCGGGCAGGCGTCGCGCGGGTCTATTTCGCGCCCAAGGGCAGCGAGGACGTCCTGGCGATCAGTGTCGGAAGCACCGTGTTTGAAACCGAGCTGGCATTCGAGGACATGTTCCGCTCGGCGGAAGAACAGCTGTCAGGTGCAGAACCTGTGGCGAGTTTCTGAGCGCGATCGCGGGAGAGGCCGCGATCTCCACGGCATCGAACAGGCCGTGTGACCCATTTGCCCGGCATGCAATGCGTTGCCCGGCTATGTACAGTTCTTACCAAACCTCGATCGTTCGTTGCAGGCTTTTTGCGGAACGCTAGATTGGCCACGCGGCATCCCCAATTCATGCCGCAGTGGCCGACGCGGGCTTAGGCAATGGTGTCTCACCGGCATCATCGCGTCGGCCACTCGCAAAGCGACCTGATCCGATCCCAGCCGGAGACGCGTTCGTCCCCTTCCCTCAACGCTTACGTGGGAGGCCGTTCCTGTCTTGCGGGGTTCTTTGAGCCCAGGTCCCCGACCAGCCGGCGATATTGGGCTTCGGGTGGTCCATAAGCCTCTCGCGCCAACGTCAGCAGGCCATCACGACTACGGATCGTGATTTCTCCGCGACGCGCACGAATATACCCGTAGCTCTCGATCATCTGCAGCCCGACAGTCACTCCAGGGCGCCTGACGCCGAGCATGATGGACAGAAATTCATGGGTTATCACGAGCCTGTCGCCGACAGTGCGGTCGCCGCACATCAAAAGCCACCTGGCCAGGCGAACTTCCAGGCTTTGCCGCGCGTTGATCGCTGCCGTGTAGCTGGTCTGGACGTGAAGATATTGGACATAGCGCAACAGAAACGGCCGCAGCGTCGGGCTATCCTCCAGGGCTTCGACGAATGGGGCAGCCGGTATGCGGATCGCTTCACTCGTCGACTGCACGTAACAGTCGAAGTTCGCCTGTTCGTCCCCCATCACCAGCGCCGAGCCGGTCATTCCTTCGAAGCCAATTATGCCCACTTCTGCTTCGGTCTTCGCCGATGTCTTCGCCACCACCGATGCCAGCCCGCTTTCAAGAAAGTAGACAGCTTCAATCTTTTGACCCGCGGTTTCCAGCGGCGCGCGCAGCTCCAGGAAGACGCTCTGGAGATGCGGCTTCAGCCGCGCGAAATCGTCCACGCTCATCCGGCGCAACAATTCGCTCTTGGCTTGCAGGATCTGGTGATCCACGAGACTCTCTCCCTTGGGCAAGAGCACTCGCATCTCTTAGCCGGCCGCGCCCGTCGAACGAGCGGACGGTGACGAACCATAGACTGCGCTTCACACAGCACTAGGAGGGCTAGCGCGTTGGTATAAAACCGACATTTACTGCTGTGGAAAAATCGCGGCTTCGCGGGCTATCCATCCTTGGCCACAAGACGAGCCTCGCGCAGGATGGAGGCGCGATCGAAGCCGACCAGCGATATTATTTCACGTATCTGCTGTTCCGTAGCGCCCGAATCCCGCGCAAGAGCGCGCACCGTCTCTGCCGTCAGCCCCGGGCGCTCAGGTTCTTTCGCCATGACATCCTCGTGCCGGCCAAAGCGCGATCGCCTCTCCCAAGCGTCGCGCGAACCATTTTCTCTTTGTACGATTTCGTACAGACCTTGGCGAGTCAAATCGGGCCATGGCTCAATTCGGGCGGCTCTGCAGTCCATCCATCCGAGACCACCAAAATCGTTCGGAACGATTGCCTCGCTGGGTGGTTCAACTATCCCGTCCCAACAGGAGACTTGAACGATGGACCACACCAATCACGTCCGCCTCACGAGCGCAGAATTGACGCCTGCCATTTTGCAAGACGCCACGATATACGACACTGACGACAACAAGGTCGGCACCGTTTCCCATGTTCATGGTTCCGGAGCCGGCAGTCAGGTGGTGATCGATGTCGGCGGATTTCTCGGCATCGGCGCCAAGCCGGTGGCCGTCCCCGCGAGCCAGTTGGATTTCATGCGCGATGAAGATGGCGATGTCCACGCGGTGACCAACTGGACCAAGGATCAGCTCAAAAACATGCCCGAGCATCACGACGCCTGATATCAGGGATTTGCCCTTTCCCGGGAGCGGCCGCATGGCCAATCCGGGAGATCGGAACGCGACGGATGCTTCGGCACCAGGGAGTGACGGATGACGCGGCGCGAGACAGGGACTTGCTTCTGCGGTGCGATAGCCGCCGCCATGGACGGCGAGCCTTTCTGGATTTGCTACGACCACGACGACGATTGCCGTAGGGCCATTGGCGGTCCGCTCACGGTCTGGGTCGGGTATCGGCCCGACCAATTCCGGCTTTTGAAGGGAACTCCGACAAGCTTTTCGAGGACACCCGGCGTGGTCCGTACCTTCTGCCCCGACTGCGGGAGTTCCATCGGCTACAGCGACGAAGGCCTGCCGGACGAACTCTATCTGACGATCGGCTTCTTCGACAGACCTGAAGGGTTGCGCCCACAAGCTCACGCCTATTGGGAGCTCAGGCTGCCCTGGGTCGCATTTGACGACAAGCTGCCGCGCATCGATCGTTATTCAAGGAAGCGCGACGCAAAATTCGGCAATCCACGTGACAGGTAGACTGACCGCGCTCCGCTGGGACGATGCTCAGATCACCGCTTCTTCCAGAAAGGATTCATTGCGCGGTATGCGCTCGTAACTGAATGGCGACAGGTCGAGCATCTGAAACGCGCCATGGACGACCAATTCGGAGACCGCCCGGATCTCAGAGGCAAGGACACCACCACTCTTTTGGGAAACCAATGATTCCCGGCGCTCCTGCGAATGGGAGCCTTTATCCCGATCATTCGTTCTAGCCTGAGTTCAACGCAACCTGGCAACGATGAAAGGCGGGCGGAATGTACTTCATCGCCTTGGCGACTGACTATGACGGCACGCTGGCTCATGACGGGATCGTCTCCAAGAAAACGCTCGCTGCCCTGGAGCGGTTCAAGAAAAGCGGCCGCAAGCTGGTTCTGGTCACCGGGCGCGAACTGCCCGATCTCAAACGCGTCTTTCCCGAAGTCAGCCTGTTCGACAAGGTGGTCGCTGAAAATGGCGCCTTGATCTACACGCCGGCAAGCGAGGAAGAGCGGGCGATCTCGCCCGCGCCGGATCCCAAATTCGTCGCCCGGCTGAAGAAGCTCGGCGTCAAGCCGCTTTCGGTGGGGCGCTCGATCGTGGCGACATGGGAGCCGCATCAGGCGACAGTGCTCGACGTCATCAAGGAGACCGGCCTGGAGCTCGAAATCATCTTCAACAAGGGCGCGGTGATGGTTCTGCCGAGCGGCATCAACAAGGCCACCGGACTGATCGTCGCGCTTCAGGATCTTCGGCTCTCGCCACACAATGTCGTCGGCGTCGGCGACGCCGAAAACGACCATGCCTTCTTGCAAGCGTGCGGCTGCAGCGTCGCCGTGGACAACGCGATTCCCGCCGTCAAGAACACCGCCGATCTGGTCATGCCAGGCGCACGCGGCAAAGGCGTCGAGCAACTGGTCGACAAACTGATCAAACACGATCACGAGATCGTTTCGAGACGGCATGACGGCATTGTTCTGGGATCGGCCGCCGGCGACGATGTCTATTTGTCGCCGACCGATACGGTGCTGATCGCCGGCAGTTCGGGCATCGGCAAATCCACCTTGGCCACGGCGCTGACGGAACGCTTCGTCGAGAGCGGATTTCAGTTCTGCGTGTTCGATCCCGAGGGCGACTATGACGGCCTCGAGGGCGCCGTCCGGATGGGCGACGGATCAAGCGCACCGACAAAAGCGCAAGTGCTGGACTTGATCGCCAAGGCCGACAGCAATGTCGTCGTCAACGGGCTGGCGCTGCGCGTCAACGAGCGGCCGGACTTCTTTGTCGACCTTTTGCCCGACCTCGGCAGTTTCCGCCGCCGGACGGCCAGACCGCACTGGCTGGTCATCGATGAAGCGCACCATCTTCTTCCCAAGCGGCGCGAAGATACGCGTGCGGTCCTGTCACTGGAATTGCCGGGCACGGTCCTGATCACGGTCCATCCCGAAGCGATCTCGACCGATGCGCTGCGACTGGTAACAGCCATTGTTGCCCTTGGCCCCAAGGCGAAGAACGTCGTGAAGGTCTTCTGCCGCGAAATCGGCATCGACCCGCCAAAGGACATGTCCTCGCCCAAGGGCGAGCGCGTGTTGTTCTGGCGGCCCCAGAAACGCAAGAAAATCGCCACGGTCAAGGTCGTCGAGCCACGCCAATCGCTGAAGCGGCACAGCCGCAAATATGCCGAAGGCCAGCTCGATGAGGCAGGCAGCTTCTATTTCCACGGCCCAGACGACGCAATGAACCTCAGGGCTCACAATCTGATGATTTTCGCCCAGATCGCCGAAGGCATAGACGACAAGACCTGGGAGTTTCACTTGCGTGCCGGCGACTATTCCAAATGGTTCCGCAACCAGATCAGGGACAAGGACCTGGCGCGCGAAACCGCCGAAGCGGAGAAGGACAAAACGCTGTCGGCCGAGGAGAGTCGCAAGCAGGTGCTCGATGCCGTGCGCCGCCGCTACACCGCCCCCGCCACCGCACCTGAAGAATAGACCTGCAATGCGCCCGTCGCACCCTTCGTCAGGAACTTTTATGGCCAGCTGCCGTTGACTCGGCTCCACAAAGCGGGCGGCACCCTTTGCTCGAGAGTTTTCCCGTGGACGCGAAAACCCAGACAAAAGAACCGGATGAAACGTACAAAAAGCGCGAAGCTTCGAGCCGGGCGAAGCCACGCCCTTCGCCCAAACGCAAAGGGGCTGCGGCGCAAACCGACCCCCCGGAGAATGAGGCGGGCGACAAGAACGCAGGGCAGGCGAAGCCTGGCCTGCTGAGCCTCCCGCGGCGGCGTCCCTACCTGTCAATCGCTATCCTGATTGTCCTGCTGCTGGTCGCGGCGGGGCTCGTCATGTGGTGGCTGAACGCCCGCCAGTATGAATCGACCGATGACGCCTTCATCGACGCCCGCACGGTGACCATCGGCGCCGAGATATCAGGCCGTATCACCGACGTCGCCGTAACGGACAACCAGCCGGTCAAGGCGGGCGATATCCTGTTGCGCATCGACGACGCCGACTATCAGGCTAACCTCAAGCAGGCCGACGCAGGCGTGGCCGCGGCACAGGCCGAGATTGCCGACGTCCAAGCCCAGATCGAAGCTCAGAACGCAAAGATCGACGCCGCGCAGAAACAGGTGGTCCAGGCCCAGGCGGCGCTCGATTTCGCCAAGGCCGAGGATCGGCGCAACCGCGAGCTCCTGGCCAAGGGCACGGCCACGCAGCAGCAGGCCCAGCAGGCCGCTTCAACGCTGCGCCAGGATCAGGCTGCTCTCGACAGCGCCCAAGCCAACGCGGCTGCCGCCAAGAGCCAGATCGTGGTCCTGCAGGCACGGGACAAGAGCGCCGAAGCCAAGCTCAACCAAGCCAAGGCGAGCCAGGACCAGGCGCACACCACGTTGTCGCGCACCGCAATCACCGCGCCGGTTGCCGGGCATGCAACCAGCATCTCGGTTGGCCAGGGCACCTATGCCCAGCCCGGCCAGGTGCTGATGATGTTCGTTCCCGACGAGGTCTGGGTGAAGGCCAATTTCAAGGAAACGCAGCTCGATCTGATGCGGCCTGGACAGCCGGTCGACATCGACATCGACGCCTATCCTGAAAAATCCTTCCATGGCCGCGTCGACAGTATCCAGGCGGGCAGCGGCACCGCCTTCAGCCTGCTGCCGGCCGAGAATGCCACCGGCAACTTCGTCAAGGTCGTGCAGCGCGTGCCGGTCAAGATCGTCTTCGACAAACCGCCGGGCGTGCTGCTGGGACCGGGCCTGTCGGTGGTGCCGACCGTCAAGGTGCGGTGAGTGGCGAGATGGCCGGCGCGCAAAGCGAAAGCAGATCCGCCGCCGGTGGGCGCAATCCCTGGCTGATTGCAATCGTCGTCTCGATCGCCACCTTCATGCTGGTGCTCGACACCTCCATCGCCAACGTCGCGCTGCGCAACATCGCCGGCAGCCTGGCGGCCGGTATGGATGAAAGCACCTGGGTGATCACCACCTATCTGGTGGCGAATTCGGTGATCATCCCGGTCAGCGGCTGGCTGGCCAGCGTCATCGGCCGCAAGCGTTACTACATGCTTTGCGTGGCGACCTTCACCATCGCATCGCTGCTGTGCGGGCTGGCGCCCAACCTGGAACTGCTGATCGTCTTCAGGATCCTGCAGGGCCTCGGCGGCGGTGGCATGGCACCCAGCGAACAGTCGATTCTCGCCGACACCTTCCCGCCCGAAAAACGCTCTCAGGCGTTCGCGCTCTACGGCATCGCCGTCATCGTCGCGCCGACGGTGGGGCCGACCATCGGCGGCTGGCTGACCGATCATTTCTCCTGGCATTGGATCTTCTTCATCAACGTCCCGTTCGGCATCATGTCACTGGCCCTGGTGCAGTGGCTGGTCGTCGAACCTGATGTGCTTGAACGCGAACGCCTGGAGCGATTGAAAGGCGGCCTCAGAATAGATTGGGTCGGGTTCGTTCTGGTGGCCACCGCGCTTGGCTGTCTGGAAATCTTTCTCGACGAGGGCCAACGCAACGATTGGTTCGCGTCGGCCTTCATCACGACCTTCGCGGTGATTTCGGCGATCTCGTTCCTGCTGCTGATCCCCTGGGAGTTCAACCACCGCGATCCGGTCGTCGACATCCGCTTGCTGTTCAGCCGCCAGTTCGGCACGTCGTTCCTGGTGATGATGGCCGTGGGCGCGGTGCTGTTCAGCACCACGCAGCTGATGCCGCAGCTGCAGCAGACCGCCTTTGACTATACGGCGACCCTGTCGGGCCTCTCGATGATGCCGGGCGGCATCGCCATGCTGATACTCATGCCGATTTCCGGATTTGCCGGCAGCATCGTCCAACCCAAATACCTGATCATGGCGGGGATGTCCGCTGTCGCCATCGCCCTGTGGCATATGACGGCGCTGACCCCGGACGCCAGCTTCCGCTTTTTTGCCTTTGCGCGCGTTTTCCTGATGATCGGCCTGCCGTTCCTGTTCATCCCCATTTCGACCGCGGCCTATGTCGGGCTGGCGCCGCAGCAGACCAACCAGGCATCGGCGCTGATCAATGTCGCCCGCAATATCGGCGGCAGCATCGGCGTATCCTTGTCCAACACGGTGATCGCCCAAAACGCGCAACTCCACCAGGCACACCTCGTCGGCCACACGGCACAGTCGTCGCCGGCCTACCAGCAGGTGCTGCGTCAGGCGACCGAGCACTTCGTGGCTCAAGGCTCGCCTATGGTCGAGGCAAAACAGCAGGCGATCGGCTGGATCGGGCAGCTGATAGCGCGCCAGGCCTCACTGCTCGCCTATGTCGATGTCTTTCGGTATTGCGCGGTAGCAACGGCGATCCTCGTGCCGCTCGCTCTGCTGCTGCGGTCTCCAACACCGAAGGCCGGAAAGCGCTAGCCGCATTCCTCCCAAATCCCATCAGACGTTTGCCGGGCAAAAACGTCCCGATGTGGTCAGAGTTGCGGAACCATCCCCCCGGCATAGGGGTTTCTTTCGATGTCTCTCGAGAGGATGAAGGAGCGACCATGCGGATTTTGACGATAGCCATCGCACTTTCCGGGGCGGTCATCACTCAGCCCATCCATGGGCAAACCATCGCGCCGCAGCTCCCCCAGATGACGTCACCGCAGGGGGAAGTCCAACCGGAGCAGACGCTGCCCGATCAAGGCTCTCCTGATTTGAATTTCACCGGCGTCGCCGTTGTCGCGGTCGAGGATTTGCCTGCAGAAATCAAGGCACAGGCGGATGCCGTGATCAATCAGACCAGCGCGAAGGACTTGCTTCGGCTGCAAAACTCCATCGATGCTTCGCCTCAGGCAAGCTCGGTATTGAGGGCAAACGGGCTCAACTCCTCGCAGGTCGTCGCGGCGAACATCGATGGTGATGGCACTTTGACGCTGATCATCCAGACGACGACTTGAGCGGCGCCGGCCGAATCACGCTGCGAAACCAATAAACGCACTTGCCAATAAACGCACTTGCAGAGAGCCGTCATGGCCGAAGCCGCCGTTCGCAACTTCACCATCAATTTCGGACCGCAGCATCCTTCCGCGCACGGCGTTCTTCGGCTGGTGCTCGAACTGGATGGCGAGATCGTCGACCGCGCCGATCCGCATATCGGGCTGCTTCACCGCGGCACCGAGAAACTGATCGAGTATAAGAACTATCTGCAGGCCCTGCCCTATTTCGACCGGCTCGACTATGTCGCGCCGATGAACCAGGAGCATGCCTTCTGCCTTGCCGCCGAGAAATTGCTCGAAATATCGGTGCCCAGGCGCGGACAGCTCATCCGCGTCCTGTTTTGCGAAATCGGCCGGCTTCTGTCGCATCTCCTCAATGTCACGACACAGGCCATGGATATTGGCGCGCTGACACCGCCGCTCTGGGGATTTGCGGAGCGCGAGAAGCTGATGGTCTTCTACGAGCGTGCCTCCGGCGCCCGCATGCATGCGAACTATTTCAGGATCGGCGGCGTGCATCAGGACCTGCCTCCGAAGCTTCTCGACGACATCTGGGCCTTCTGCGACCCGTTCCTCAAGGTCTGCGAAAATCTCGACGATCTGCTCACCGGCAGTCGTATTTTCAAGCAACGAAATGTCGATGTCGGCGCCATCTCGCTGGATGATGCCTGGGCCTGGGGTTTTTCCGGCGTCATGGTGCGTGGATCGGGGGCGTCATGGGACCTGCGCAAGGCACAGCCGTACGAATGTTACCCCGAAATGGATTTCGACATTCCGGTCGGCAAGAATGGAGACTGCTATGATCGCTACCTCGTTCGCATGGAGGAAATGCGCCAATCGGTCCGGATCATGAAGCAATGCCTGGACAAGCTGCGGTTGCCGGAAGGCCAGGGGCCCGTGGCCATCCCGAACCAGAAGATCACGCCGCCGCCGCGCGCCCGGATGAAACGATCGATGGAAGCGACCATCCAGCATTTCAAACTTTATACCGAAGGGCATCGCGTGCCGGCCGGAGAGGTCTACGCCGCGGTCGAGGCTCCGAAAGGCGAGTTCGGCGTCTATCTGGTTTCGAACGGCAGCAATGTTCCCTATCGGTGCAAGATCCGCGCGCCGTCCTTTGCGCATCTGCAGGCGATGGATTTCCTGTCCCGCGGGCACATGATCGCCGATGTTGCAGCGATCATCGGATCGCTCGATATCGTGTTTGGGGAGATCGATCGCTGACCGGTGCGCCGATCACGAACCGCCGATCACGCATTTTTGTCGAAATCGGTGATCTCGCCCGCGTGGCGCATCATGCGGCGAAAGCTCATCGAGATATGGGCGCGCCTTATATGGCCGATCGACTCCCAATCTCCGATTTCCGCAGCGGCCAGGACCTCCTCCATTTCCCGGCGAAAGGCAGTGAATTCTTCGACAAGGCCGAGCTGCGGCATCATCTTCAGGACGACCCGCGCGACCTGAAAATACAGGCGCTCGCTGATCTCGCGCAGCGGCTGGTTGCCGGTCATCGCGGTGAGTTCGTAGAAGAAATCCATATTGAGGCGAAGAAAGGCGCGCTGATCGGGGTTGAGGATATCGGAGTCGCAGCGCGCGATAAGCGCCCTAATCCGATCGAGATCCTCCGCTGTGCGCGGGATCGGCGAAAGCTTGCCGACGAGCAGCGCCAATTCCAGCCTCAGATGGTAGACCTGCTGCAATTCCTCGATATCGACATCGGTGACGATCGTGCCGACGCCATGGACGGATTGAACGAGACCCTCGGATTCCAGCCGCGCCAGCACACGTCGAACCGGTGTCCGGCTGATCTCGAATTCCTGGGCCAGTTCTTCCTCGGAGAGATGGCTTCCCGGAGCATAGTCCAGCAGGCAGATGCGGTCGCGCAAGATCCGGTAGATGCGCTCGAACCGCTCGCGCGCCGAGAGCGGGCGCAGGGGCACGGCTAGGGGCGTGGCATCTGTCTCAAGCGTCATCCAGCCTCCAGGACAGCATGCAGGAATTGCCGTGTCCGCTCGTTCTTGGGTGCCCCGAACAGTTCGCTAGGCGGCCCCTGTTCGCAAATCTTGCCTTGGTAGAAGAAGCAGACGCGATCGGAAAACTCCTTGGCGAAACCCATCTGGTGGGTGACCATCAGCATCGTCAGATCGTGCTCGCGACCGATCTGCCTTATCACCTGCAGCACTTCGCCGACAAGCTCCGGGTCGAGGGCCGACGTGACCTCGTCGAACAGCATGATCTTGGGCCGCATGGCCAGCGCCCTGGCGATGGCGACGCGCTGCTGCTGGCCACCGGACAACTGGGACGGGTAGTGATCCTTCTTCTGGGCCAGCCCCACCAGTTCCAGCAGCTCGGCCGCGCGCGCCTCGGCATCCGACCGCTTCATGCCAAGCACCGTCATCGGCGCCTCGATGCAGTTGGCCATCGCCGTCATATGCGGGAACAGATTGAAGGACTGGAACACCATGCCGATCTTCGCCCTGATACGGCGAATATGGGCAAGGTCGGCAGGCACGAGCTTGCCGTTCTTCTTCATGTGGGTCAGCGGTTCGCCCTCGACCCAGATGACGCCGTCATTGATCGTCTCCAGCGTCATCAGCATGCGCAGCACCGTCGTCTTGCCGGAGCCGGACGGGCCGATGACCGAGACTTTTTCGCCACGCGCGATTTCAAGATTGAGCCCGTCGAGAACGGTGACCGAGCCGTAGCGTTTCGAAACATTCTCGAAACGGACCATCGGTTGTTCCGTCATCGCGTGGACCTCCGGTTGAGCAGGCGTTCGAGAGCGCGGATGAGCGCGGCCGACACCAGGCTCATGGCAAGGAAGAACAGGCCGACCAGCGTGATCGGCTCGGTGTAGCGGAAAGTGTCGGAACCGATGATCTTGGCGGTCTGCATCAGCTCCATCACGGCGATCGCGGAAAGCAGCGGCGTCTCCTTGAACAGGGCGACGAGGTAGTTGCCGAGCGCCGGAACGATTGGCGGGATCGCCTGCGGGATGATGACGTCGCGGAACGTCGTCCAGGCCGACAGATTAAGTGCGATCGAGGCTTCCCACTGGCCGCGATGGATGTTGTCGAAACCGGCGCGATAGACCTCGGAGCAATAGGCGGCGTAATGGATGCCGATGGCAAGCACCCCGGCGGTGAAGGCATCGAGCACCAGGCCGAATTTCGGGAAAACGAAGTAGATGAAGAATATCTGGATGAGCAGCGGTGTCGAACGGATCAGCTCGACCAGCACCGAAATCGTCCAGCCGGTCCATGGCACCGCAATGCGCACGACGGCCAGCACCAGGCCGAGGGTGGCGGCGAGCACGAAGCCGATCAGCGTCGCCTCCACCGAAACGATGGCTGCCTGCGCCAGCACCGGCAGGATTTCGAGGGTGAAGCTCCAGTCCCAGATCATGCTGCCTTCCCCCGCGCCAGACCGGCCGATGCACGCCGTTCGAGCAGCCGCATGCCGATGGTGAGGACCAGCGACATGGCGAGATACATCAGCAGGACGAGCGTGAAGATCGGAATGGTCTTGAACGTGTTCTGGTTCATCTGCTGCGCCTTGAAGGCAAGGTCGGAGAGCGTGATCAGCGAGACCAACGAAGTCGATTTGAGAAGCTCGATGAACAGGTTGCCCCAAGGCGGGATCATGGCGACGAAAGCCTGCGGGAGGATGATCCGGCGCAGCATTTGCGGGCGGGAGAGGTTCAATGCCGTGCATGCCTCCCACTGGCCGCGGGCTACCGACAGGATCGCGCCGCGTACGACCTCCGATCCGTAAGCGCCGACGTTCAGGCCAAGCGCCATGACGGCGACCAGGAATGCGTTCAGCGTGACGCCGAATTGCGGCAGCACGAAAAACAGCCAGAACAGTTGCACCAGCGCCGAGGTGCCGCGAAAGATCTCGACATAGACTGTTGCCAGCCATCTGAGCGGCGCCGGGCCGTAAAGCCGGGCGAGCGCGGCAAGCACGCCCATGACGACGGCGAGCAGGCTGCCAAGGATGGCGATCTCGATCGTCAAGACCGCGCCCTGCAGCAGACCAGGCAGAAACAGGCTGTAGGCCTGCTGTGTCGCCAGGACACCGATGACGGCGAGTGCAACCGCCAGCATCGCTACAAGCGTGCGGATTCCCATCTGCGTCTCCGAAAAAGGGGCGGCGCCTTGGCGCCCCCCAGCAGTTGGGACCCTATTTGCCGGCGCAGAGCTCGGCGGTGGTCTTGTTCGGCAGGTAGTCCTTGCCGAAGCCAAGCGGCTCGACCAGGGCGATATGCTCAGGCGAGCCGAGGAATTTCTTCAGCTCGGCGTTGAAGGCCTCTTGCAGATCGGTGTCTTCCTTGCGGAAGCCGAAGCCGCCATGGCCCTTCACCGACTTGCCGTTAACCTCGCCAAATGGTTTCGTCGATTCCACGCCGTCGGCCTTCTTGGCCATGTCGGCGATCGAAAGCGCGGTCAGTGCGGCGGCGTCGGCGCGGCCGGCCTGGACAGCCGCGACCAGACTGGACTGGTCGGGCAACGAGACGATCTGCCCCGCGGCAACACCCGCGTCCTTGGCGTAGCCGCCTTCGACAGCGCCGGCCATGACAGCGAGCTTGAGGTCCGGATTGTCCTTGATGCTGGAGTAGTCCTTCACGCCCTTGGGATTGCCCTTGACCACCAGCATGGCCTGGCCGATGCCGTAGGACGGTTCGGAGAAATTGATCTCGGCGCAACGCTTCGGATTGATGAACATGCCGGCTGCGATGATGTCGAAGCGGCCGGCCTTGAGACCCGGGATGAGCGAGCCGAATTCGGTCAGCACGCCGTCGACCTGCGGAATGCCCATCTTGGCGAGCACCGCCTTGGCGACTTCCGGCGCCTCGCCGGTCAGCTTGCCGTCGGGCGTGGCGAAGCCGAACGGTGCCTCATTGGCGAAGCCGACGCGGATGTAGCCGTCCTTCTTGGCCCGTTCGAGTGTGGTCTCCGCATGAGCGGGCAGCGACGCAAGCGACGTGGCGGCAAGCGCAAGACAGGCGGCCGCCTTCACGACGATGCGGCGCGAGATCGATGATTTCAGCATGCTTTTCTCCCGTTGAACAACCGATGATGGTTCCCAGCGCAACGACCTTCTTCGAGGCTCAAACGCGCTTGACCAGACGTATACAACTGCCCTAGAGATTGTGCAAGCCAAGTCGCAGAAACCTTTGAAAATTCGGCATCGACGCGATGATTTACCGCCAAGTTGTGCACAATCTAGGCAATTTGGCCGCTGCGAAGGGGTGGACAGCGTAGGTGACGGGCGCGAACCATCCGGGGGCACTCACGAACGCCTCGGCGACGTGGCGCGCGAACTCATCATTGTCGATTGGCCTGTCGAGGGACCATGCCGGCGACGAAGCCGGCAACAGCAAGCACGAGGACACCTGATGGATCGCAATCCCTTTTCCGAAGCCGAAATCGCCGGCCGTCTCGCCAGGATCCGCAAGGCTCTGGCCGAGCGCGAACTCGATGGCGCGGTCTTCGCTTCGCCGGAGAACGTCTTCTATCTCACCGGGCTCGATCACTGGGGGTATTTTGCCCCTCACCTGCTGATCGTCCCGCTCCAAGGCAAGCCCGTACTGGTCACCCGTTCGATGGAAAGGGTAACCATCGAGAAACAGGTGACGGCGGCGGAATTCCGCGGCCATTCCGATAGCGAAACGGCAGCGGATCTTGCCGCGCGGGTGCTGGCGGAACTCGGTCTCTCCGGCAAGCGGATCGGTCTCGAATCCTGGACGGCGGGCCTGAGCCATGGGCTTGCCGTATCGTTGCAGGCGCAGGTCGATGCCAGATGGAGCGACGTCTCCGGCCTGGTCGACAGGATGCGGCGGGTAAAGAGCACCGAGGAACAGGCCTTGATGCGGCGGGCCGCCGCGGTGACCGACGCAGCCGCCCAAGCCGCTATCGCGGCGATCGCGGACGGCGCCGCCGAACAGGAAGTCGCCGCCCTATGTGTCTCGGCGATGATCCGTGCCGGCGGCCATGCGCCGGGCTTCGGCCCGTTCATCCGCCCGGCCGCGCGGCTTGGCGAGGAGCATACGACGTGGGGCGACGGCATCTATCGCAAGGGCGAGCCGGTTTTCGTCGAACTGTCCGGCTGCATCTCGCGCTACCACGCGCCGCTCGGCCGGCTCGTTCGCATCGGCCACATCGGCAACGAGGACGCCGCGATGGCAGAAGTGACCGCCAGGGCGTTCGACGCGGTCGTCAAGGCCCTGCGTCCGGGGGCCAAGGCGCGCGATGTCTACGCCGCCTGGCAGGCCGTCGCTGACGAGGCGGGGCTTTCCCACTATCGCCGCCATCACTGCGGCTATCTTGTCGGCGCCGGCCAGCCGCCATCGTGGACCGGCGGCAATTCGGTGACCGGGCTGCGGCACGATTCCGATCTCGAGATCGAGACGGGGATGAGCTTCCACATCCTGTCCTGGCTGATGGGCACCGGCCGTGGCGACGACTTCGTCTCCAACACCGTGCTTTTGACCGATGCGGGCGCCGAAGTGCTGACCCGCACGCCGGCCGGCCCGATCGTTCGATAGGCCTGCACGTCATGGCGCGCTATTCGGCATTCTCGATTTTCCGCAATGCGCTGTCGGGCCAGAAGAACTGGCAGCGCGCCTGGCGGCCGGCGGAGCCCAAACCGTCCTACGACGTGATCGTCATCGGCGGTGGCGGACACGGTCTCGCCACCGCTTTCTACCTCGCCGAGAACCATGGCATCCGCAATGTCGCCGTGCTCGAAAAAGGCTATATCGGCGGCGGCAATGTCGGCCGCAACACCACCGTCATCCGCTCCAACTACCTGCTCGACGGCAACACCCAGTTCTACGAATTCTCGATGAAGCTCTGGGAGGGCATGTCGCGGGCGCTGAACTTCAACGTCATGTTCTCGCAGCGCGGCCAGCTCGTCACTGCCCATTCAGCCGACCAGCTCGACGGCTTCAGCCACCGCGCCAACGTCATGCGGCTGAACGGCATCGACGCCGATATCCTCGACCGTGACGAGGTGCGCCGGCTGGTGCCCTATCTAGACTTCTCCGACACCGCACGCTTTCCGATCCATGGCGCCATCTTCCAAGGCCGCGCAGGTACGGCGCGGCATGATGCCGTCGCCTGGGGCTATGCGCGCGCGGCCGATGGCCATGGCATCGACATCGTCCAGAACTGCGAGGTGACGGGCTTTGTCCGCGACGGCGAGCGGATCGTCGGCGTCGAGACAACGAAAGGCCGGATCGGCGCCGGCAAGATCGGCCTCGCGGTCGCCGGCCACACATCCATCCTCGGCGCCAAGGCCGGCCTTGAACTGCCGATCGAAAGCCATGTCCTGCAGGCCTTCGTCACCGAACCGCTGAAGCCGCTGGTGGACCATGTCGTCGCCTATGGGGCCGATCATTTCTATGTCAGCCAGTCGGACAAGGGCGGGCTGGTCTTCGGCGGCAATCTCGATGGCTACAATTCGTATGCCCAGCGCGGCAATCTCGGCGTCGTGCGCGAGGTGGCCGAGGCGGCGATCGCCTTGATGCCGTGCATCTCGCGCATTCGTCTGCTGCGGCATTGGGGCGGCGTCATGGACATGACCCCGGATGCCAGCCCGATCATCTGCCCGACGCCGATCGACGGTCTCTATCTCAATGGCGGCTGGTGCTATGGCGGCTTCAAGGCAACGCCGGCTTCCGGCTGGTGCTTTGCCCACACAATCGCCACCGGCAAACCGCATCCGTTGATCGCCGCCTACGGGCTCGACCGTTTCCGGACCGGCCGCACCCTGGATGAGGCCGGCGCCGGCCCTTCCGCCTGGCTGCAATAGGAGGCGATGAGGAAAATGCTGCGCATCGAATGCCCCTGCTGCGGTCCGCGCGACCATGACGAGTTCCGCTATGGCGGCGACGCCTCCGTCAGGCGCCCGGCCCATGACGATCCAGATCCGGAGGCGTGGTACGCCTATGTCTATGTCCGGAAAAACCCGGCGGGGCTCCACCGTGAGTTTTGGCAGCATGTGATCGGCTGCCGGCAGTGGCTGGTGGTCGAGCGCGACACGCGCAACCACGTCATTTCCTCGGTCGCCTTCGCCAGGACATCACAAGCATGAACGCCCACAACAAGCGCCTGCCTGCCGGCGGCCGCATCGACCGCTCCCGCCCCATCGAATTCAGCTTCGACGGCCGAAAACTGGCCGGATATCGCGGCGACACGCTTGCATCCGCGCTGCTCGCCAACAACGTCCCGCTGGTTGGGCGCAGCTTCAAATACCATCGGCCGCGCGGCATCCTCTCCGCCGGGCCGGAGGAGCCGAACGCACTGGTCACGCTCGGGACTGGCGGGAGGCGCGAGCCGAACCTGCCGGCCACGATGCTGGAGCTTGGCGACGGCATGGCCGCGGAAAGCCAGAACCGCTGGCCGTCACTCGCCTTCGACGTGCAAAGCATCAATGGCCTGTTCGCGCCATTCCTTTCGGCTGGCTTCTATTACAAGACCTTCATGGGTCCGACACGGCGCGCCTGGATGGTCTACGAGCATTTCATCCGCAGAGCCGCCGGCCTCGGCCGGGCCGGCACCGAGCCGGACCCGGACCGCTACGAGGTTCGCCATGCCTTTGCCGATGTCGCGGTCATCGGCGGCGGTCCGGCCGGCTTGTCGGCGGCGCGCGCCGCGGCCGCGGCCGGCGCGCGGGTCGCACTCATCGAGCAGGATTTCCTGCTCGGCGGCCAACTGCTGGCGGAACGGACCGACGGCAAGGCGGCCGCATGGCTGAGCCAGGTCCAGGCCGAACTGGAGAGCTTCGAGACCGTCACCTTGATGAAGCGGACCAGCGCTTTCGGCCTCTATGACGGCAATGTCATTGGCCTGGTCGAGCAACGCGACCAGGCCAGCCCGGCCGGCGGAGCCCGGCAGACCGTCACAATGCTGCGCGCTCGTTCGATCGTTTTCGCCACCGGTGCCATCGAGCGCCCAATGGTGTTTCCGAACAACGACCGGCCCGGCGTCATGCTTGCCTCGGCCGCCCGGGCCTATCTCAACCGCTTCGCCGTTCTGCCGGGCAGGAAGATCATCGTCGCCGCCACCAATGACGGCGTCTGGCGCACCGCCTTCGACCTTGCAGGTGCCGGTGCCGAGGTGACGGTGGTGGACATGCGCGCCACTGTGTCCGCGGCGCTTGCCTCGGAGGCGACCCGCCTCGGTGTCGTCGTGCGGACCGGGAGCCGCATTGCCGGTTTGCATGGCGGCCATGCTGTCAAGCGTGCAACGCTCAGCGGACCGGATGGCCGGTTCGAGACCGCTTGTGATCTGGTCTGCATGTCCGGCGGCTGGTCGCCGACCGTGCATCTCACCTCGCATCTCGGCATCAAGCCCCGATATCGCGATGACATCGACGGCTTCGTGCCGGGCTGCTTTCCAGCCGACCGGTTCGGCGCCGGCGCTATGATGGGAATCTACGCAACCCCCGATGCCATCGAGGACGGCCATCGCGCCGGCATCGAATCGGCATCCTTCTGCGGCAAGTCGACGCCGGTGCCGGGTCCCAGGAGGCTCGATCTGGGCGAGACCATCACGGCCGTGCCTCGCGACGTCTCTCCGGCCCACCGCGGAAAAGCCTTCGTCGATTTCCAGATGGACGTCACCACGAAGGACATTGAGCTCGCCCATCGCGAAGGCTATGAAGCGGTCGAGCACCTGAAGCGCTATACGACGCTCGGCATGGGCACCGACCAGGGCAAGACCAGCAATTTCGCCGCACTGTCCGCGATGGCCGCGCTGCGCGTCGCAACGGTTCCCGAGACCGGCACCACGACCTTTCGTCCGCCCTTCACGCCGATCGCCATCGGTGCGCTTGCCGGACGCGCCACCGGCCATCATTTCAAGCCGTTTCGCCGCACGCCGATGCACGATTGGCATCAGGCCAACGGCGCCGACATGCTGGAGGTCGGTCTGTGGATGCGGCCCTGGTTCTACCGGCAATCCGGGGCCGATGTGAACGAAGCCTATGTCGCCGAAATGCGGCAGGTGCGCCAGGCGGCAGGCCTGATGGATATCTCCACCCTGGGCAAGATCGACGTCCAGGGTCCCGATGCGGCGATTTTTCTCGACCGCGTCTATGCCAACGGCTTTGCCAAACTGCCGGTCGGACGCGCCCGCTATGGCGTCATGCTGCGCGATGACGGCATCGTCCTCGATGACGGCACGACGACGCGGCTGGCCGAAAACCGGTTCTTCATGACCACCTCGACGGCCAAGGCCGCCGATGTTCTGTCGCGGCTCGAATTCCTGCTCGATGCGGCCTGGCCGGACCTGCGCGTCGCCGTTACCTCGGTGAGCGACGAATGGGCGGCGATGTCGGCCGCTGGACCGAACAGCCGTGCCATCCTGGCGGCTGCGTTTCCGGCGCTCGACGTTTCCAACGCAGCGCTGCCGCATATGGGGTTGCTCGAAAGCGAATGGGAAGGCCGCGCGCTGCGCATCCTGCGCCTCAGCTACTCCGGCGAGCGCGCCTATGAAATCTATGTTGGCGCGACTGCCGGTGCGCAACTCTGGAGCCATTTGCTCGAAACGGGCCGGGCGTTCGACCTGAAGCCTTACGGCGTCGAGGCCCTCGGTGCGTTGCGCGTCGAGAAAGGCCATGTCGCCGGACCTGAAATCGACGGGCGCACCACACCCGACGATCTCGGCCTCGGCCGCATGGTCGGCAAGCGCAACGGCTTCGTCGGCGATGTGCTGCGGCGACGCCCCGCCTTCACGGCGCCTGACCGGCAACGCCTGGTCGGCCTTGAATGCATCGAGGATGGAAAGCGGCTGCGCGGCGGCGCCATCCTGTTCCTGCCGGGCGAGAAGGCTCACGGCCATGGTCGCGGGCGTGTCACCTCCGTCACCTACAGTCCCGAACGCGGCCACTATGTCGGGCTGGCCCTGCTTGCCGGCGATGTCGCGGCGGAAGGGAGCGAGGTCTTGGCCGTCTATCCGATGAAGGCTGAAACGGTGCGTGCCCGCATCGTCTCGCCAGTGTTCCTCGATCCGCAGGGAGAACGGCTGCATGGCTAGCCCGGATTTCAGCCTGTCCGTTGCCGACTGCCGACTCATCCAGATCGAGGGCTGGGACGGGACGCTCGGGCAATTCGAAACGAGGCTGTCCGCGTCACTCGGCGTGGACCTTCCCGCCTCGGTCGGCGAGACGGTGCGTCACAACGGGCTTCTCATCATCCGCATCGCACCCCGCCGTCTCTGGCTTGCTCTCGACGACAGCGCGCCGGAGCCGTCCCTTGCGATCGATCCGGATCTCGGCTGTTCGGTTGCCCTTGGCGAAGGCCGCGTGCGTTTCAGCCTGGCCGGGGTCGACATCGCGAGCGTGCTCTCGACCTGCATCGCCGTCGACTGGCACGCGCCGACGACCGCTCCGGGTCGCGCTGTGCAGACGTCCTTCCATCATGTGCCGGTGCTCTTGCTGCGCACCGGCGAGACCGCATGTGAACTCATCGTGCCGCGAAGCTTCGCCCGCAGCCTTCATGACTGGCTTGTCGACAGCCAATCCGAGGCCGCTAATTTCTCGCCGGCCAGTCGCGCAGAAGCGTGATCCCAAACCTCGGCGCGGCCGCTTTGAGCCGCTCGATATCGGCGGGAGTCGGCGGCCTGGCCGCCTCTCCCTTCCGAAGCTCACGGCCGCCTTCGGCGAGAAACCGGTCGAATCCACTGGGCGTGCCTATCAGGATGTAACGGACGGGCTGACTGCCAGGATTCATGAGCTGGTGCGGGATGCCTCGTTTTAGAAACATGCCCTCGCCCGGCGAGAGCGTTTGGACCTCGCCATCCACAATCGCAGTCAATTGCCCCTCGATGACATAGACCGTCTCGTCGTCGTTTGCATGGACATGGATCGGCGTCTTCGTCTGCCCGTCACTTCTGTTTTCGAGGAGACAAAGCACGCCTTCCGTCTGTTCGCCGCCAACCAGCCGCTTCATGACGACGCCTGCGAGCGAAAACGCCTTCGGTTCGAGATCCGTCATCGATCCAGTCCTTCCTGACCCAGTCCTTCTTGACCCAGTCCTTCTTGACCCAGTCCTTCTTGACCCAGTCCTTCTTGACATTGAAGCGTCCTGCCTCAGCGCACGAGCCCATCGGTTGCCTTCGTTCGGCCTCCTAAACCCCCAACACAGCCTTCACCCGTTCACGCGTATAGGGAAGGTCGTGGATGCGCTTTCCCGTGGCGTGCCGGAACGCATTGGCGATTGCGCCTGCCGTTGGCCCCTGCGCTGCTTCCGCGACGCCGAGATAGGGCGAGCCCGGATTGTCGACGACGTGCACCTCGACGCTGTCGGGCACGGCGCTGAAGCGCAGGATCGGATAGGCCGACCAGTCGGCGCTGAGGATGCGGGTGTCGTTGAAATGGACGGCCTCGTAAAGCGTCCAGCTCAACGATTGCAAGATGCCGCCTTCGGTCTGGTTGACGATGGAATCCGGGGCCACCGCCTCGCCGCAATCGACCGCGCACACGACATGCGAGATGGCGATGGCGCCACTGTCGCGGTCCACGTCCGCTTCCAGCGCGATGGCGAGATAGGCGGCATGGTTCTTGTACTTGGCGAAGGCAAATCCCCTGCCCCGGCCTTCCGGCATCGGGTCGTCGCTCCAGCCGAATTTCTCGGCCGCCACCTCGATCACCTTCCTGGCGCGCGGATCCTTCAGGTGCCGCAGCCGGTACTCGACCCGGTCCGCCTTGGCTACCAGCGCCAGTTCGTCCATGAAGCTTTCGATGGAGAAGACGTTGCAATAGGCGCCGAGGCCGCGCAACGCCGAGACGCGCACCGGCATGTCGGCGACGAAATGCCAGTTCACGCGCTGGTTCGGCACATCGTAGAGCGGGATGGCGTTGCGGTCGCCATTGCCGAGCGGCGATATCTGCAGCTTGGCGGGATCGGGCGGAAAATGCTTTGCCATCAGCCGCCCGGCAATCAGCGAACCGGCCGAACCCGGCCTTGTGCCGTGGTTGTTGCTCCACAGGTCATAGTGCCAGCTGACGATGCTGCCCTTCTCGTCGAGCGTGGCGCTGGCCTTGGTCAGCATGGCCGGACCATAGGGCTCCCACAGATGTTCCTGGTCGCGCATCCATTGCACGCGCACCGGCGTGCGGGGCAGCGCCTGTGCGATCAGCGCGGCATCGGCGGCCGCGTCGTCGGCGCCATTGTGGCCGTAGCAGCCTGAGCCCTCGGTGTGGATGCAGCGTACCTTTTCCGGCGGCACTCCAAGCATCTGCGCAATCGCCTTGCGATCGGGATAGACGCCTTGCGTATGCGTCCACACCGTCGTCAGACCGTTGTCGACCATGGCGACGGCACTGGAGGGGCCGATCGAACCGTGCATCTGATAGGCACGGGTAAACTGCGCTTCAACAGTCCTTGCACCCGGCGCCGCCTCAGCGCCGACCGAGGTTACGGTGCCGACTTCGGCAACCGATTTCTCAAGGAAAGCCGCAAGCTGGTCCTGGTCCGGCAGCGCGGCCCCTTCCTGCCAGGTCGCCGTGGCCGCCATGGCGCGCATGGCCTTCACCGCCTGGAACTCTTCCTTGGCGACCACCGCCAGGAAATCGCCGTCATGCACCACCGCGACCACGCCCGGCATCGCCTTGACGGCCGCCTCCTTGAAACCGGTGAGCTTTGCCGAATAGCTCGGCGGCCGCACGACACGGGCATGCACCATGCCGGGCAGCCGCATGTCCTGGACGAAAGCTTCGCCGCCGGTCACCTTGGCCGGAATATCGACCCGGGCGAAGGGCTTGCCGATCGCATGATAGGTCTCCGGCGCCTTCAGCCTGGTGTCGGCGGCGGCATCGACATGCAGGAAATCGGTCACGACAAGTTCGCCATAACCGAGTGCGGCGCCATCCGGCCCGACCACCTTGCCGGCTTGCGCCTTCAACTGGTCGGCGGGCACGCCGAGCTTCTCACCGGCCTTGGCCACAAGTATCTGTCGCACTTGCGCCGAAGCATGACGGATCGCCGTGCCGCTGTTCTGGATCGTCTGGCTGCCGGCGGTGTAGCCCTCATCGGGCGTCAGCGCGGTGTCGGCGGTGATCAGCCTGATCGCCGCCGGCTCGACCTCCAGCTCCTCTGCCGCGATCTGGCGCAGCGAGGTCTTGGTGCCCTGGCCAAGCTCGGCCTTGCCGGTGAAGACGGTGATCGAACCGTCGGCATCGATGCGGATCCAGGCATCCAGCGACGGCGTGTCGGCAAGGCTGCCCGGCAGGGTCGACGGCTTTGCGGGCGCGGGCGCGGGCGCCGGCGTCGCGGCCTCCTGTGCATGGACCGGAATGGCAAAGGATACGACCAGCGCGCCGGCGCCTGTCAGGAAGCCTCGCCGCGTCAGATCGGGAAAATGCGGAGCGTTCATGATGCCCTCCCCGTAGTAGCCGCCGAGGCTGCCGATCCTGGCTTCATCTTTTCGCGGGCGCGGGCGACGGCGCGCAGGATGCGCATGTGAGTGCCGCAACGGCAAAGGTTCGGCTCCAGCGCCTGCCTTATCTCGGCATCGCCGGCATCCGGCTTGGCCTCGAGCAGGGCTTGTGCCCGCATCATCATGCCCGCAATGCAGTAGCCGCACTGCGCCGCCTGCTCCTCGATGAAGGCGGCCTGCATCGGCCCCGGCTCGTCTATCGTGCCCAGCCCCTCCACCGTCTTGACCTGGCGCCCCTCCACCAGCATCGCTGGCGTCAGGCACGAAAAGACCGCCTTGCCGTCGACCATCACGGTGCAGGCACCGCACTGGCCGAGCCCGCAGCCGAACTTGGCGCCATTGAGCTTGAGCTCGTTGCGCAGCACGTAGAGCAGTGGCGTCGCGGGGTCGGCTTCGACGTCGTGCGGGACGCCGTTAACATTGAGCTTCATCTGTCTTGGGCTCCTACATTGTCCGGGCCGCGCTCGATGCCGTCGGAGGGGCGCACGCTGACCTGGTATTTGCCGTTCCTGGTGGCGGCCAGTCGCTCAGTGGCATCGGGCCATGCCGGCTGGCCGGCGAAGGCCTCGCGCAGATAGGCGAGCAGGTCCGTCACCTGGTCGTCGCTCAGCGTGGCCGCGAAACCCGGCATGATGGCGCTCTGACGCCCGCTTGCCGCCGGCAGGCCGAACAGCACGGTGTTGATGACGTTCTGCGGGCCGGGCGCGTTGACCGCGCTCGACAGATGGAAATCCATGCCGCCGAACGGCTGCGGGCGGCTGCCGTCATGGCAGGTAGCGCAGGCCGCCTGGTAGACCACCGCGCCGCGTCCGGAGGGCGTCGCCGCCGTTGCCGACACCGGGATCGGTATCGCGCCGGCATCCGTGGAGAGCTTTTTGCGGATCTCCTGTGCTTTCGTGACGCGCCGCGGCGACGGTTCGCCCATCTGCGACGCGATATAGGTGGCCATGGCGCTGATGTCGGCGTCCGGAAGCCGGCCGAGATTGCCGGTCACCTCGCCCATCGGGCCGTTGGCGACGCCATGCTCGGCATGCCAGCCCCGGCGCAGGTAAGCGAACAGGCTGTCATGTGTCCACGGCACCGGCGCCGTCGTGCTGGCATCGAGCGCAAAGGCAGTCCAGCCCTCGGCCTCGCCACCGGCGAGATGCGATCCCGCCTTCTCGGCGCCGAGCATGTTGCGCGGCGTGTGGCAGGCACCGCAATGCCCAAGCCCGTTGACGAGATAGGCGCCACGATTCCACTCCGCACTTTGCGAGGCGACAGTTTGATAGGACCCCTTGTCGAAGAACAGCAGCTTCCAGCCGGCCAGCACCAGGCGCACATTGAGCGGGAACGGCAATTCATTGGCGGGCGGGCGCTTGTTCACCGGCCGGCGTGTCATCAGATAGGCATAGAGCGCGCTGTTGTCCTCGTCCGAGACCAGCGTGAAATGGTCGTAGGGGAAAGCCGGATACAGGTGGTTGCCGGCACGGTCGACCCCTTCGCGCATGGCGCGTGTGAAGGCGGCCTGTGACCAGCGGCCGATGCCTGTCTCGGGGTCGGGCGTGATGTTGGTGGAATAGATCGTGCCGAACGGCGTCGGCACGGCAAGCCCGCCGGCAAAGGACTTATCGCCCGGCTTGGTGTGGCAGGATGTGCAATTGCCGACGGAGGCCAGCACCGCGCCCTTCTCGATCAGTGCCTGGTCGAAGGCGGATCGTTGCGGTGGTTCGACCGGATCGATCGCCGGCTTCCAGGCGTAAGCGAACAGTCCGGCGGCGCCAGCAATGACAACGACGAAAACGCCTATCCAGAAGCGTTTCAAGACTGCGCCTCCTTTTTGGCAGGCCAGCCAGCCAGCGAGACGCGACTATGCCCGCGTTGCTATTGCAGCCGACGCAGGAAAAGCTAGGCGCGATATGAGTGTCGTCAATTGTCCGATTGCTTCAACTTGCGATCACCCGCCTGCGATCACATGTCGATCCAGTGGCACGGACCGGGCCTCGTCGTTCTCGTCGGGATCGGAGTGGCACGACCGATAGCTGCCGCCCATGTCGGGTATTTCCAAGGTCAATCCGCCGGGCGATTGGTTTTGCGCCACTCCTCATATTCGCCTCGGGCATCGTCATGCAGTGGGTAGTAGCGCTGCAGCGGAGCACCCTGCATCAGCTTCATTCGTGAGAACTCCTCCCAGTCGTGATGCTTCTGTGATTCTTCGATCACTTTTGCGGCCATTGCGACAGGAAGCACCACCGCTCCGTCATCGTCGGCGATGATGATGTCGCCGGGGAGCACCGTGACGCCGCCGCAGGCAATCGGAACGTTGACCGCGTTGGGATAGATGCTGGTCTGCACATGATAGTTGGGCGTCCAGCCGCGCAGCCACAGAGGCAGATCGAGCTTCTCGACATTGGGCCTGTCGCGCATGCATCCGTCGATGACGATACCCGCGCCGCCCCTGCCCTTGAAATAGGTCGACATCATATCGCCGAAGACGCCCGAGCTCATGTCGCCGCGCGCATCGACCACCACCACGTCGCCTTCCTGCGCGTGGTAAAGCACGTGCCGGTGCAATTGCGTCTCCGGATCGGCATATTCTCCCTCGTTGAAAAGGTCCGGCCGCTGCGGCAGGAATTGCAGCGTCAGCGCCGGCCCTACGATCGATTTTCCGTGGTTCTGCGCCACCGGACCGACCATGTGCGGATTGCGGAAGCCCATGTGGCCAAGCGTGCCGGCAACCGTCGCGGCGCCGATCTCCCTTAGCGCGTCGATCAGATCCTTGCGCGGCCGCGTGATATCGGGGATATGCGTCATTGTCGGACTCCGTTTGCAGGGAATTACCAGTTCGTAACAGAACCGTCGCGGCGCTTGAGGTGAGGCGCTTCCCAGAAGCGCAGGCTCTGCGCCTGGACGACCGCTTCGTTGACTTCGATGCCGAGCCCCGGCAGATCGCCGACCGGATAATCCGGGCCGTCGAGCCGCGGTTGCACGGGGAAGAAGTCGGAATTGTCGAAACCCAGCTTTCTTTCGGGTGCCCTGGTCTCGAGCCACGCGAAGTTCGGTACCGCGGCGGCGAGATGCACGGTCGCGGCGGTGCACACCGGACCAAGCGGATTGTGCGGCATCAGGTCCACATAATGCGCCTCGCTCCAGCCAGCTACTTTCATCGCCTCTGTGAGCCCGCCGACATTGCAGACATCGATCCGGTTGAACTGGTGGATGCCGCGCTCGATGTAGGGCAGGAAATCCCATTTGCTGGCAAATTCCTCGCCGATGGCAAAGGGGATGTCGGTCATGGTGCGCAGGGATTCGTAGGCCTCCGGCGTCTCGGCCCGTATCGGCTCCTCGAGAAAATCAAGCACGCCGCGGCCGAGCTTGTTGCAGAAGCTAGCCGCCTCGGCCACCGACAGCCGATGGTGATAGTCGATGCCGAGGACGACATCGCCGCCCAGCGCCTCGCGCGCTCTGTTCAGCATATGCGCGGTAGCCCCGATCGACGCGCGCGGCTCGAAGATATCCTTGCTGCTTTGCCCTACGGGGAAGAAGCGGATCGCCTGCCAACCCTGTGCGCAGAGTTCGCGGGCTCGCTCGATGGCAGCATCGCCCTCGGCCTCGTCGCCGGTCGAGGCGAAGGTGGGGACGCGGTCGCGCTGCTTGCCGCCCAGCAGCTCGTAGACCGGCACCCCCAGCGCCTTGCCCTTGATGTCGTGAAGGGCGATGTCGATAGCGGAAATCGCTGCCTGCAGAACGCGGCCGCCTTCGAAGTACTGGCTGCGATAAACCTCCTGCCAGATCCGCCCGACCTGCATCGGGTCGCGGCCGACAAGAAACTCGCGATAATGCTCGATCGCGCCGGCCACTGCCTTCTCGCGACCGCTCAAGCCGCTCTCACCCCAGCCGAAGATGCCTTGGTCGGTCTCGACCTTGACCAGCATCTGGTTGCGGGTCCCCACCCACACTGGATAGGGCTTGATCGCGGTGATCTTAAACTTCTCGGTCATCCAGCCCACCCCCAATGCAGCCCACCCAATGAACCCGCCCTCTCTCAGTTGCCCTCGAGGGCCATCTCCGTTTCGCCATCGAACAGGTGAATGCGCTCCTGATCGAACTCGAGCCAGATCTGCTCGTCGGGTGTGACGGCGATGTTGGGCGACACGCTGATGTTGACGATGGCACCGGAGAGAAACGCCTGCACGAAGGTGATGTCTCCGGTTGGTTCCACCGTATAGGCCTTGGCCGGAATGGCGCCGTGGACCGCGCTCTTGTGCAGCTTGATGGTCGAGTGTCGCGCACCGAGAACGACCTTCCTGCTAGTCGCTCCCTGGACCTTGCGCGCGTTGGGTTGCGACAGTTCAAGGCTCCAGCCCTCAGGGCTCGAAAGGACGGTGTCGCCATTGGCCGTCGATGCCTGTAGTGGAATAAGGCTCATCGCAGGGCTGCCGACGAAGCTCGCCACGAATATGTTGGCTGGATGCGCGAAAACTTGCGCCGGTGAATCGTATTGTTGCAGGTATCCGCCGTTCATCACGGCCATCCTGTCTGCCATGGTCACGGCCTCGAGCTGGTCGTGCGTCACATAGACGATCGTCGCCTTGAGATCCTGGTGGAAGCGCTTGATCTCCGACCGCATCTGCACGCGCAGCTTGGCGTCGAGGTTGGAGAGCGGTTCGTCCATCAGGAACACCGCCGGATCTCGAACGAGAGCGCGGCCCAGGGCCACGCGCTGCTGTTGTCCGCCTGAAAGTTCGCGCGGCTTGCGCTCGAGCAACTGCGTCATGTCGAGCACGCGCGCGGCTTCCCTGACCTTCCTGTCGATCTCGTCCTTGGGCAATCTGCGCATCTGCAGCGGGAACGCCAGGTTCTTGTAGACCGATTTCTGCGGGTAGAGCGCGTAGTTCTGAAACACCATCGCGATGTCCCGGTCCTTGGGGTCGAGGTCGTTGACCACCCGGTCCCCGATGACGATGTCGCCGGATGTGATCGGGATCAGCCCGGCGACGAGATTGAGCGTGGTCGTCTTGCCGCAGCCCGAAGGGCCGACGAGCGCAACGAACTCGCCGTCATTGACCGTCAACGAAACATCGTTGACGGCTTTGAAGCTGCCATAAGTCTTGACGAGATCTTTGAGGACCACATGGGCCATCGGCAACTCCCTAGTGCTTGACGGCGCCTTCTGTGAGGGCGCGTACGAAGTATCGTTGCAGGACGAGGAACAGCACCACGACGGGCACACTCATCATGAAGCTGGCCGCCATCAGACCCGGAAAGTCCGTCGTGTTCTCCGAGAAGAAGCGCTGGATGCCGACCGGCAGGGTCAACTGCTCGTTCTTGGAGAGGAAGGTGTAGGCGTAGATGTACTCGTTCCACGCGCCGATGAAGGAATAGATCGCGGTGGCGATGATCCCTGGTGCCGAGAGTGGCATCACGATCAGGATGAAGGCCTGGAACCGCGTCGCTCCGTCAATACGCGCCGCCTGCTCGAGCTGCACCGGGATGTTGTCGTAGAAGCCCTTGAGCAGCCAGATCGCCAGCGGCAGTCCGAATGTGAGGTAGGTGAGGATGAGCGAGCCATGCGTGTTCACCAGCCCGATCGCGCGCATCAGGATGAAGAGCGGCACCAGAAAGATCACCGCGGGGAACATGTTGCGAAGCAAGACGGCGAAGAACAGGAAGTTCCGGCCCGGGAAGGTGAAGCGCGAAAAGGCGTAGGCCGCGGGAACCGCCACGATCACCGAAAGGACGGTCGTGGCAGTGGAGACGTAAAGGCTGTTCCAGAAGAAGCGGAGGAAGTCCTGGCCGACACTGTTCTGCGGATCGAGCAGCTTCTGGTAGCTGGCGAGAGTAGGCTCGTCCGGCCACCATTGCGGCGGGAATTGCATCGCGGCAAAGCCGGATTTGATCGAGGTGATCAGCATCCAGATCATCGGCAATGCGGTGTAGAGCAGCATGAACACGAGGAAGATGCGCCCGCTCCACCGCCATCCGTCAACGCGTATGCGGCGACGGGTATGGCCTCGAGCGGCTGTCTCGGCAATCGTGCTCATGCGCTCTCATCCTTCCGGTCGTTTCCGCTTAGCGCGCGAACGTAAAAGTAGCCGAGCGTCATCAGAATGAAGAACAGAAGCACCGAGTAGGCCGATGCGACGCCCCAGCGCTGCCGGCCGAAGGCAAGCTCATAAATGTGCGTGATCCAGATGTGCGACGCGTTCGACGGCCCGCCGCCGGTCATGATCCAGGGGATGATGAAGGAATTGAAGTTGGCTACTGCCAGCAGAAGGATCGTCACCGTCGAGACGTTTCTAAGGTGCGGGAAGGTGACGTGCCAGAAGCGCTGCCATGCGCTGGCTCCGTCGACCTTTGCAGCGCGCAGCAACTGGTCCGGGACGGTCTGCAGACCGGCCATCATCATGATCATGGCGAACGGGAACTCCCGCCAGATATTGACGACGATCAGGGAGGGCAGCACCGTGCTGACGCTGTCGATGAAATTCGGCGGCCGGTCGGCCCATCCGAGGCCGACCAGCACCGCGCCGATGATCCCGAAGTCCGAATGGTAGATCCACTTCCAGATGTAGGATGCGGCGACGGCGCTGATAACCCAGGGAATGATCAGGATGGCGCGCAGCACACCCCGACCGATGAAGTCGCGATGGAGGGCCAGCGCGCAGCCAAATCCCAGGACAAAGGAGAGGAAGGTGGATGCCAGTGTCCAGATAAGGGTGTTCGAGGTGACCTTCCAGAACACCGGGCTGGTGAGGATGGCGGTGTAGTTGTCGACGCCGATGAAGATCTTGTCGCGGAGCTGCAGGCCAGGCGGCGTGTTGAAGAACGACAGCTCGATCGTGTAGTAGATCGGATAGGCTATGACGATCAGCATGACGGCAATCGCGGGAAGCACGTACGCGTAGTCGGCGCGATGCTCCCAAATCTTGCGCAGCAGGGGTCGCAATCTCCCGCGAGCCCCGGTCTTGCCGGTCACGATCGTCACTTTGGCGGGCCCTTGTTTTCGGAAAGAACCGGTTGCGCTCTAAGCGCAACCGGCAAGATCGCAGGTCAGGCTTCGGCTAGAGTCCGCCGCCCATCAGGTCTTTCACCTTCTTGGCCGCGTCGTCCGCTGCCTGGTCGACGGTCATTGCTCCGGTGAGGGCATTTTGGAGCATGTCCGGGACGATGATGTTCATGATCTCGGGAGATTGCGGCAGCGCCGGGAACGGGATGCCGTATGGCAGCATGGAGGTCGTGACGTCGAGGAACTTGATGCTGTCCAGACGCTCCTTCATCCATTTGGTCTTGAAGCCGTTAAGGTTGCCCGGGTTCGAACCCGCATAGGCCATTTTCAGTGACCATTCGGGACTGGTCCACATGCAGATGATGGCCTTCGCGGCCGGCTCGTCGACCTTGCCGCCCTCGACATATTCGGGCTTCAGGATGTGGATGTTCGAGCCGCCGAACACGACGGCGCGCTTGCCGTCGGGGCCGGTCGGGATCAGCCCGTAGCGCATATTGTCGATGACGGTCTGCGCCTTGTCCTTGTCGGCGCCTGTCGCCTTCGCCTGCAGATCGAGCATGACATTGTAATCGGACGGGTGCGAGATCATCATGCCAAGCTGGCCGGCGAGGAACAGCGGCTGGTTGTCGGCCTGCTGGTTGGTGAGCGCCGAAACCGGAACCGACTTGTCGCGGACATACATGTCGTAAGAGGCTTGCAGCGCGGCCTTGCTCTGCGGGCTGTCGAGCTCGATCTGCTTATAGGTCGGGTTCGCCGCGGTTTCGTCGAAGACGCCGCCGCCATAGGCCCACAACTGAGGCATGAAGCGATATGGGGTATTGCCGGCATTCTTGCGCGCCACGAGGCCGTAACCGGCGATGCCGAGCTTGTCGTGGATTTGCTTGGAGTACTTCACGACGTCGTCCCAGGTTGCCGGAGCCTTGTCCGGATCGAGACCTGCGCGCTTGAAAATGTCGGCATTCCAGATAAACGCCATGGTTTCATTGTTGGTTGGGATGCCGTAGGTCACACCGTCCCAGGTCACGGCTTTCATGGCGCCGGGCCAGAAATCCTCGGTCGAATATCCGACATCCTCGGGCTTGAGCGGCTGCAGATAGCCCTTCGAGGCGAACTCGGTGCCACCCAGGATCTGCAAGCGAACCGCCATTGGCGCTGCATTGCCAAGCAGCGCCGTGCGGAACTTGTCCAGGAGATCATTATAGGTGAGCGCCTGATCCTCAAGCTGGATGTTCGGGTAGGTCTTGCGGAAGGTGGCGAAGAAATCCTTGTAGTACTGGCGCAGAAGGTCGGGGTCGCCCTCGAAGACGCCCTGATACCAGAACGTCAGTCGCCCCTTGTAATCGAGCGGGGTGACCTTGCCGCAATCGGCGGCGGTGTCGAACTCCTGTGTGCCTGCAATCGAGCGCACATACTCCGGCGACCACTTGCTCAGGTCGACCGGCGGCGCACCAAGCGCCGATGTGGACATCAGCGATGCCGTCAAAACACCGACGACAGTGCCGCGCAGGACCGCACTGCCGAGCGTAATCCTCGTCATAGGTATCCTCCCTGGTTCTCCGCCCTGCGATCGCGAGGATGCCCTTTTTCGGCACGGGTGTACCCTCTCGACCATTTAGTACGTTTTCAGATCGTTGATTGTCTGTCAACGCACAGGATCGTACATTGTTTGTGAAAGCCGTGTGTGATATCGGGCAAAGTGTGTATTGACCTGAGGAGCCGGCCTTGGCCGAAATAGATGATTTCAAAGCCATGCCACCCGATGGGATCGATCCCATCGGGGCTTCCAGCGAGGGCGCCTCGCTTTACGAGCGGATCAGGGAAGACATCATCGAGGGACGGCTCGCCGCCAACGAGCGGCTAGTGGTGACCGATCTCGCCCGGCGCCACGGGACCTCGACCAATCCCGTGCGCGAGGCGCTGCAGCTGTTGCGTGGGGAGGGCTTTGTCACCTTTGTCGCCAACCGCGGGGCGCGTGTGCGACCCATAGATCAGGATTTCGTCCGCGATATCTACGAGATCGGTGTCTTGATCGAGCCTGCCCTGACGCGATGGTTCGTGAATATGGCCACCGGTGAGGACATCACCGAACTCGAACGTCTCCAGGGCTTGATCGAAGAGAACAACTTCGCCGACACGTTCAGGCACAGCGAGCTGGATACCGCCTTCCACACCGTGATGTACCAGCGGCATTACAACCGCCATGCCGCCGAGCTTTGGTGGAAGCATCGCGAAGTGCTGCGAGCCGTGAGCAGGCGTTTCAATTTCACGCTCGCGCGGCGGGCCGCAATCATGCGCGAGCACCGCGAACTCATTGCGCTGGTAAAAGCGGGAGAAGCCGACAAGGCGGCCGAACTCGTTTCCCGCCATGTCGAGGGCTCCGGCCGGCATGTTCTCGAACAGATGCGTGCGCGCAACGCCGCTCGGGCCGGATAGGACGAGAGGTCAAGTCCAGAACGTCGTGCCCCGACATTTCAGACAAGGGAGTTGAGATGAAAATCACCAGCGTTCGGCCGTGGCTGATCAAGTCCGATGCTTCCTATTGGGGAGAGTACCTGTTCGTCGAGGTGACGACCGACGAAGGGGTAAGCGGCTGGGGAGAAATCACCACCACGACAAGGCTCGCCAACCGCGCTCTTTGCACGATCCTGCGGCAGATCGGTGTCGCCATGACAGGTGAGGATCCAGCGCGTATCGAGCATCTCTGGCACAAGATTTTCCGCAGCTTCACCTACATGGGAAGCCGCGGCGCCGCCGTCGAATGCGTGAGCGCCATCGACATAGCGCTATGGGACATCCGGGGCAAAGTCTTGGGCAAACCGATCTATGAGTTGCTGGGCGGGCCGGTGCGTGATGAAATCGCCCTCTACACTCATCCCAACCAGGCGCAGTTCACCAGCAAGGACGCGGTGGTCCGCGAAATCTTGGACATCGTCGAATCCGGACATACCGGGCTAAAGTTCGATCCTTTCCCCCACCAAGGTCGCACCGCCGATGGCTTGGCGCGTGAACAGCGGGACGGCTATCTCGACGGCAGCATGACCCGCAAGGACGAGCGCGAAGCGGCCGAACTTACGGCGCTGATCCGCGAAACGGCAGGCCCTGACGTCGACATCCTCATCGATGCGCATGGCCGCTTCGATGTCCCCACCGCCATTCGCCTCTGCCGGAGCCTCGAGGAAGCCGGCCAGATCGACTGGTTCGAGGAGCCTTGTCCGCCCGAGAGCCTGAATGCCCTCAAGCAGGTGCGTGAGAAGGTCAGTGCCGCTATCTCGTGGGGCGAGCGCGGCCACACGAAATGGGATTTCGTGCCGGTTCTCGAGAACAGGCTCGCCGACTACATCATGCCGGACGTCACCTGGACCGGCGGTATTACCGAGCTCAAGAAGATTTCAACCCTCTGCGAGGCCTACTACATCCCGGTCTCGCCACATGACGCCGCGGGCCCGATCAACGTGGTCGCGGGAGCGCAGGTGATGATGACTGTTCCCAATTTCTACAAGCTCGAAACGTCGGAGTGGAACCTGGGCAAATACGATCATCTCATCGACAGACCGCTCGACGTTTCGAACGGCAGCCTCAAGCTGACGGCGAAGCCTGGTCTCGGTGTCGAGATGAACCGCGACTACCTGCAGGCCCATGAGATTGAGCTGAGCTAGCAAGGCTCCATGCCTGCCAGCGTTTGGGGCGACAAGCCCCGACCAGAACGAGGACAAGTCATGCCAAAGACGGACGGAGCCGGCGAGGCTCTCAATCGGATCAACACGAACTCCAAACCTTCCGACCTGCGCATCACCGACCTGCGCGTCGCCGAGATCGTCGGCGCGCCGTTCACTTCGGCGCTCATCAAGATCTACACCAATCAGGGCATTGTCGGCCTGGGCGAAGTGCGCGACGGCGCCAGCGCGACCTATGCGCTGATGCTCAAGAGCAGGTTGCTGGGCGAGAACCCCTGCGACGTCGACCGTCTGTTCCGCCGCATCAAGCAATTTGGCGGCCACGGGCGGCAGGGTGGCGGTGTCTCGGCGGTCGAGATCGCGCTCTGGGACCTTGCCGGCAAGGCCTATGGCGTGCCGATCTACCAGATGCTTGGGGGACGGTTCCGCGACAAGGTGCGTGTCTATTGCGATACCGACGCGGAGAAGCCCAGTGGCACCGAGACCGGCAAGCGGCTCAAGGCGCGGATGGATCTCGGTTTCACCTTCCTTAAGATGGACCTCGGGCTGACGCAGATCTCCCACATCCCAGGCGCGGTGGTCGCGCCGGCCGGCGTGCTCGAGGGTTTCCGCGGGCATGCCGCTCGCGGCCGGGCACGCACGCTGGACGAGCGCCGGGCGCGCAACGCAGCCTATGACGCGCAGAACGTGCCGCATCCCTTCACCGGCCTCCATTTCACCGAAAAGGGCATCGACCTGCTCGACCGATATATCCACGAGGTCCGCGAGGTGATCGGCTACGAAATCCCGCTCGCCATCGACCATGTCGGCCACATCTCGCTGCAGGACGGCATCCGCCTCGCCCGACGGATCGAGAAATATGCCCCAGCATGGCTCGAGGACGTGATCCCCTGGCAGTACACCGAGCAGTATCGGCAGCTGCAGCAGGCGACTTCGGTGCCGATCTGCACGGGCGAGGACATCTACCTCAAGGAAGACTTCGAGCCGCTGCTCAAGGCGGGCATCTCGGTCATCCATCCGGACCTGCTGACCTCGGGCGGCATCCTCGAGACCAAGAAGATCGGCGACGCGGCGCAGGACCATGGCGTCGCGATGGCCATCCACATGGCGGAAAGCCCGATCGCCGCGATGGCCGCCGCGCATGTCGCGGTGGCGACGGAAAACTTCATGGCGCTCGAATATCACAGCGTCGAAGTGGACTGGTGGGACGATATCGTCACGGGCCTACCCAAGCCGCTGGTCAAGGACGGGTTCATCGCCGTGCCGGACAAACCGGGGCTGGGCATCGACGACGTGGTCGACGAAGTCATCAGCCAGCACCTGCAGGAAGGCGTCAAAGGCATCTGGCAGCCGACCGATCACTGGGATGACGAATATTCCTGGGATCGGACCTGGAGCTGACTCTACACCTCTTCCAGGAGGGAGAGGTGAACACAAGGATCGACTATGATCTACGAACTTCGCATTTACGACTGCCTGCCGGGCCAGCTGCCGGCGCTGCTCAAGCGTTTCAACGACCATACCTTGGCGCTGTGGGATAAGCACGGCATCCGCCAGGCCGGCTTCTTCACCACGGTGGTCGGCGAAAGCAGCAATCGACTGACCTATTTCGTCGCCTGGGAATCCCTTGCCGAGCGCGAAGTGAAATGGAAGGCCTTCACCACCGATCCGGCATGGCTCGAGGTCCGCGACGAGTCCGAGCGCGACGGCCCGATCCTGGCCAATATTTCCAGCCAGTTTCTCGCGCCAACCGACTTCTCGTCGGTGAAATAGAGGACGTCATGAAGATCACCGATCTCCGGTGCGCCGTCATCGGCAAACACCCCATCGTCCGCATCGTGACCGATGAAGGCCTCTATGGCCTGGGCGAGGCCGAGTACACCAAGCCCTATCTCAAACCCTGGGTCCTGCATTTTCGCGAGGCGCTGATCGGTGAAGACCCGACCGATGTCGAACGCTGCATGCTGAAGATCCGCCAGCGCGGTTCGTTCAAGCCCTACGGTGCCGCCGTCAGTGCCATCGAGCACGCGCTCTGGGACATTGCCGGCAAGGCGGCAGGCGTTCCGGTCTACAAGCTGCTCGGCGGCAAGGTGCGTGACAAGGTGCGGGTCTATAACGGCTCGATCCGCAAGAAGCGCACCGGCGACCAGCCCGAAGACTACGCGGCCGACGTCAAATGGATGATGGAGCGGCCGGAAAACTTCTTCATGGTCAAGCAAGGCATCTCCTTCCACTCCAACATGAAGACCAGCGTGCCCGACTTCCACTATGGCGTGCGCCAGCCGCCGACCTATCACGGCGCGATGGACCAGGGCCAGATCAGCGAGCGCGGCATGGCGCACATGGTCGAATGCGTCATCGCCATGAAGGAGGTGCTCGGCGACAAGGTCTCCCTTGCCCTGGATTGCGGCCCCGGCTGGTTCCTGCCGGACGCAATCCGCTTCGCGCAGGCGGTGGAGAAATACAATCTGATGTGGCTCGAGGACATGCTGACGGGCGACTACGTGCCATGGGTCAATCCGCAGGCCTATCGCGAACTCACGACATCCACTTCCACCCCCATCCACACGGGAGAGCAGATCTACCTGCGCCATAATTTCAAGGAACTGATCGAAACACAGGCGGTCCGCGTCATCGGCCCGGACCCCGCCGATATCGGCGGCATCGCCGAGCTCAAATGGGTGGCCGAGCATGCCTACATGCATTCGATCATGATGGCGCCGCATGGCACGGCAAACGGTCTGCTGGGCCTCGGCGCGCTGATCAACGTCTGCGCCACACTGCCCGCCAACTATATCGCCTTCGAATATCCCAGCGCCTCCGATCCCTGGTGGGAGGATATCGTTGTTGGCCTGCCGACGCAGATCGTGAAGGACTCGATGATCGACCTGCTCGAGGCCCCCGGATTGGGCCTCGACATCGATGCCGCGGGCGCGAAGAAATACCTCAAGGAAGAGGACGCCGGCTTCTTCGATTGAATGTCCGCAGCGCGAACCTTTGCAGATGCGACCCTCGTCGGCTGCATCCTGGATCCGCCACACCCGGCTAAGCAGCCAAATCACGCAAGTCGCCGCGGAAGACGGAGCAGGCGGCCCGGCTGAGCGCGCTCCGCCTTCGGCCGGAGTGCTCGCCTATCGGCATGCGGCTCGGTGCAAGCCTTCCCTTGCGGGTCGAATTCCTCACTGCGGATAGCGACTATTGCGACTGCGCAACCCCTTCCATCGTCGACGAACCACGGCTCGCATTGGATGCAGCGCGATTTACATTCTAGTATAATCTGATCATTTCTGGTGAACGAAGCCACGGATTTGCCATGGACCTGGATCCTTCGACCCTCAATCGGGCTCTCCCGCTCCGCGATCAGATCTATCAGAAGATCCGCAACCTGATCGTCGTCGGGCAGATGAAGCCGGGGGAAGTGATCAACGAGGTGGCGATCGCCGAAGCCCTCGGCGTCTCACGCACTCCGGTGCGGGAAGCCGTCAAGCGCATCAGCGACGAGGGTCTCGTCAAGATCCTGGCGCAGACCGGCACCTATGTCGCGCCGATCAGCCGCGCCGACCTGGAAGAAGCCTATGTCATCCGTCGGGCGCTGGAGATGGAGAGCGCGCGGCGCGCGGCCGTCAAGCTGACACCGGCATCGGCCGAACTGCTTGAAGACAATATGGCGGCGCATCGGCTTGCCATATCGCGCGGCCGATATGCCACCGCGATACAACTCGACGATGTCTTCCACCGCACCATCGCCGAGATCTGCGGCCTGCCGATGATCTGGCGCGCCGTCGACATCTCCAAGGCGCAGATGGATCGCGGCCGTTACCTCGCCATTCCCAAGCCCGGCTATGGCGAACAGACGATCGAGCAGCACGAGGCCATCCTCCACGCGCTCAAGCGCCACGACGCCGAGGGGGCAGCGCAAGCGATGGAACACCATCTCGAGACGTCGTTCCGCAACACGCTCGAAGTCGCCGCCGACCTACTCGGTTGAGGCGGCCCGCCCGGCAGGTGCACCAAGGTTTTGATTCCATCTCTTGGCGATTATGCCGATGGTACCGCTGGCTGGGATCGATACCATCACCAAGATATTGTTTTTATTATCTTTTTTCTTTCAAAAATCAAATTTGTATCACAATAGGTATCACAATATGTAGCACATTCTCGGCGAACTAAGACCGCAGGCGAGTGTCGAAGCCAGGGCACCATCCTCGCACAATATCGACACCTCGGCGTCCTGCTACCCACTTCCCTGCGCTGCCACGTTGCAAACGCTCAATTCCACGCTTGAATAGCGCATGATGGAGGAAGTTGCAGAGCATTCGAAGGCAGAGGAGCAGTTGCTTTGCAATAGCTAGAGGTTGTGGGTTTGTTCCCTCACCTCATGACTAGTCACGCGACACGCAACAGCTCGCGCAGGCGGACTGGCAGTCGCGGCGAGGCTTGCAGCTCGGCACAACTTTCCTCCCATCGTTTCAGATACTCCGCGATCGGGATCCCGGTCCGTCCAGGCCAGCGGTCGAGTGCGCCCAGCGCCTCGACGCAGTCAGGCGCGCGGTCGTACTCGGCGAGAATGGTAACCGACATAGCCTGGGCGAATGGATTGAGGGCGGGTATTTCGATTTCGCTGCGATGGTCCGCGAACCATGCCGCAGGGTCGCTGGTGAGCCCCTGGCTGTCGGCGAGCGCGGTATAGCCTTGGATAATGTTCTGTCGATATTCGGCAATGGCATCGCCGAAGGCGTTGTCGCCGGCAAAGGGCGGGCTCTCCTTCCAGTCCTTCGCTAGGCGCCCCAGGCCGCGCAGCGAGAACGCCTCCACCATCGCCTCCTCGAGCCACTGGCACGGCGGCGCCGGCTTTGCGTCGGCCTGCCAGCTGTTTGCCGTGATATGGCCGAGTTCGTGGCCGAACTGATAGGCGAGCTTCGACCAGTCATGCTCGCCGATGTCGACGATGATCCACGCCATGCTGCTGCCGTCCGGATGCAGCCAGATGGCCGGCGTGCCGGAAGTGTGCTCGTCGACACGCAGCCGCGTCGGCTGGCGGTCGGAGACGAGCCGAACGCCATCCAGGCAGGCGTGCCGCATGCGCTCGACGACTTGATCGGCCGCGCGTGGCAGCATGTGGCCCCAGTCGCCGGTGAGTTCGATGGGAGCGGAGAGGAGGTCGGCTGAGGGGGCGGGCGACGAGATGCGCTTCAGCATGGGGATACGCTCGGTGGCCAAAGCCGACCAACGCGCAAGGCCCGCAAAGGTTGCAGTTGAGGCGGCTAGGCCGAGCATTACCTTAGCGAGGTCTCGGCGCTTCATTCAGACAACCAAAGCCGGCAGTTTTTCAATTAACACGCTTCAGGACGCTCCAAAACCGAGCCTGTTCACGCCTCTTCTGCGTCAGAAAGTGCCCCACCGTAGTCAGCTGCCCTTCAAATCTTCGATAGATTTTTTCCACCATCAGGCGGTGGTCACCAACGTGCATCTCACCGACGCGAGCGGAACTGAGCAATGAGACAGCCGAGTGGAAGGCTCCATGATGCACAGAAAGGATATCATCCCGGATCGTTCCTCCTTCCCCTTCGCTCGTGGTGAAGACGGGCTCAAATCGACCGTCTACCTCAGTCACGTCCTCAACCTGAGGGTGCGGTGCGCGATTGAGCTCCTCCATCACCTCCGCCTCGTCGCTGTGCACCGCGCGCCGAACCATCGACAACACATCTGACCTCCGTGTGACCGGCGCAAAGCTTTCGTACTCCTCTCTCCACGAAACGGTATCTATGTGATGGATAAGGAAAGCATCGACCGCCAAAGAACCAGTATGATGAAGCAGGCGATCCAATGACCAGCCAGTGCCGCAAACGTCGACAACCACTGCCGGGTCGTCGCCACACATCTCCCGAAAGTATTTCAAATAACCCTCCGATGGCAGCACCCGAGCAATTCGGCTCGTATAAAAATACGCAGCGCTTGGCGGATTACTAAGTCCAGGCAAAAGCGCCTGATATAACTGGTACCAGAGGTAGCAGTCGCGACCACTAAAAAGAATCCGCCGCCAGCCCCGCTCCCTTGACAGATGCAGAAGCCTTAGGGTTGCCAGCAAGATAACCGGGAAGTTAAGTTCGATTTGGCACAACTCCAATAGACGCAACTCTCTATCTGGATTCCATGATCTAAGCCTCGCTTCTCTAACAAGGTTGGCCAACCATTCGTACCCGGAGGCACTTAGCTCAATTTCGCCCGGTGTTTGTTTCGCACTTGTGAACAGGCGGGCCGAAATTCCCGACGCTTGGGCAGACGCTACGTCGCTAACTTCGTTGTCACCAATGTGCTCCGCGACATGCACCTTTTCTTTGATCGCCGACCAGATGCTGCCGGACCGCTTTCCGTGCGAGGACAGAAACAGTTTACTCGGTTTCAGAAGGCACTTCTCCGAAATGATTCGCATCAGAAAGTCTTCCGGCAAGTACATATCCGATACGATCACGTCGTTCCGAGCGAAAGAGGAGCAAGTCTCCGCGATTGGAAACAGCATTTCCTCCTCAACAGCCAGTTCCAGCTTCATCAGTCGGTCGGCAGTCTCTGTGGTGATGCCGTGGCTCGTTGATAGGCGCCGATAAACGTCCTGTAGCACATAAGGCGAGGCGCATACCTCGGCTTCAGCTCTCATTCGTGCTTCCGCAAACCCAACGTGGTTGGCGCGCATCTCAACAATCTGAAAGACCTCGCTGGGCTCAACGCACCTACGTGCCACCAACGTATCGAATAGATCGAAACTTCGCACAGTCGCCTTTACATCATTAAACTTGTTTGACTGTTTCGACCTGCTCGTATATCTTTCCTGCAGTCGGGTTGTTACAAGATCGTCGATTTGCTGCGCGCGATGCCGAGTCAAGTGTTGCCCTCTGACTAGCTGCATCCCGGCCCGCCTTATCCTGTCGACTTCCTGCCGGTTCGCTTCATCCACAATCCATGCCGTTTTTTCCAAGAGATCGTCGCTCCTGCAAAAAATGCAGTTTTCATAATCCACAAAGCCAAGCTCCTTCATCTCCGCTTCGATAAAGCGATCGGCGAGTAGTAGTGATCCCACAGATGCAATCTCGAAATTCTTGAGCAGAACGTACCTACGAACTACACCACCATCCATCGTGTGCCCGTCACAAAAACACCCAATATATTTTGAAAGTTCTTTAAAATAGGATATTCTAACAATAGCTGCACTGTCATCATCATAACGCTGGCCGTAACCAGGATGATCCAAAACCACAATATTTTCACTGCCAAGGCCCGCCGCGTACTGCCTAAATGGGCGATCCCACGCGACATTTCCAGACACTAAAATCTTCGCAATGGGATTTTCATTGAAATCTAAGTCAACATATCCCCGGCATCCTTCGAGCGATGATGAGTATGGAACCCAAACCGCGTCAGAGTGAGAATAATATTTGTTGAATTCGTCAGCATAAGGACTGATGATGGTATCGCTTCCCGCTATGTAAGAAGCGATAAGCTTGTCATAAGTATCACTGTGGCTTACTAAGTCGTCCATTTTGAACAATTTGTAGGAAGTAACACGACGAAGAGGAATGTGAGCCCCCCGCTGGTAAGCGACTAGCACTGCATCATAGGAATTTAGCATCGAGATTATTTCCTCGTCGTCGAAGTTCAATTTCGACGAATCAAGTATGTCAAAGCCGTGCCTGGTTTTAAGAAGGTCAATAAGATGGTGATGCTCATTAGTAATATACGCACTAAGCCAATCCACGTCGCACACCACAGCTTTTCGGAGCAACCTGGCATTTTCTAGAGACGTTGCGGATTTTGTGTGGCGAACAAACTGGGCGCTTTGCCCTGCGCTTTCTATCAGTTCGACCCAATCGTTGATTGCATACGCCCAATCAAACGCCCGTGCTGCTTCCTGGATGGATCCGCACTTTTCGACGAACGCGCCTGGATGGTCCCTGTAGTGACTAAGGGTCTTGACGGCGAATGCCTTGAATTTGTCGGCCTCTATAGGAGCGAGAATGCCACCTCCCTGATAAGCCCTGAGGGGAAAATGTCCAACCGGCGTGCCCATCACCAGCCTGCCAGCTGCTGCTGCTTCCATCACCGGCAGCTGCGCAGCTTCGCTGACTGAACTCGTCAAAAGCGCGTCAACCGTTCTGTAAAATTGCGGCATGTCGTGAAACGAAGTTTGGCTTCCAGTCGAGCCTGCTATCTTGAACGCGAGCCCCGCCTCGCGTGCCGCCGCCTCGGCTAATTCACCCCGCTTCCATTCTACCCCGTAGGTTTTGACAGACATCGACGAGCCATAGCCAACTGTCGTCAAACGGTCCGGCAACGGAGCGAAGAAACTCTGATAGTCGATTCCGAGAGATGCCACCTTCGGCATCCTCGGTACGCCGCGCATCACCGACGCTGCATACACGTATTCACTAACAACCCCGTAGTTAGCTAACTTGTCGAAAACCTCAATCCCCTTCTGCTCGACAAGCATTCGGATGTCTAGCTCGTGATGCGAGATAGCTATGATCTGATCATACGGTATCCCATATTTATCTACAAGAGAAGACACTCCATCAAGGGACGTCAAATACAGATCATAGTACTTTGATATCGCCTCAATATGATGGTCGTTGTTTGTTTGCCAATCCATTATATCAACAATAAACCCTTTATTATGTAGCTGCTTGCACAGGTCGTAGTAAACTCTCCCGTGAGACCACTTTGTGTACCCATAAATAAGCAACTTAAATCGTGCAGATGTTGTATTCGCGGCCGCTCTTATTGTTGGATGAACAATGTAGTCTTGTATCCCCCTGACATCGAATTCTTGAGTTTTGCCTGAGGACTTTATGCTGCCGTCGGTGCACCAGTCCTCAGATGCAACAAAAAGCTCCCATGTGCTGCAGACTCGAGCGGATAGCCGGACTTGTCCATCCGGTATGGATGACAGGAACAAGCCCTCGGACTTGAGGGCCAGCAACCCGCGCTCCAGCGAGACAAGGTCGAAAACGGTCGGCTCGGTCGGCGGTTCCGACTTGAGCCGGTGAGATGGGGACAGGCATCGCTCCGGCCCGCACACCAAGGGCTCCGGAGACCCGTTGCTCACATAAACCAGTTGCCCGCGCCATGACCCGCCCGGCACTTTGTCGCTCGCTTCGAAATGCAGGTTTGCCGGGCTGGTCTCAATCGCCCCGTGACGCAACTCGCCTGATGCCGGGTCGACGTATAAGACAGAGTTGAATGCGGTCAGAAGCCGCGCCGGTCGACGAATGGAAACGCTCATGCTCCTGCCCTTCGCTCCTCTCGCAGCCGGGTGAAAAATTCAAGATTGTTCTTCAGCCGCTGATTGCTCGGATCGAGGTCGAGCGCCTGTTGGCCCCACTCCACCGCGCGATTCGTCACACCGAGATGCCAAGCAGCGATCGCAGCCAGATCGAACAGCCGAAAGCCCCAGCAGTTCGGATCGTCCAGATAACTCCCGGTGCGGTGTGTCTTCTCGATCCCATTGATGCAGGCCCAAAACAGGTTCAGCCAGTCGGCCTTGCCATGGAATTCCTCTGCCAGGTCGAGCCAGATCTCGCGCCGGTGCGGCGCTTCCATCCGGGCCCTGTCCAGCCAGGACAATTTTTGCTCCGGCCGCATGCGCGCGATGTGGCGCATCGCCTCGGAGCGTTCTTCCGCCCACTTGCTTGTCGGCAACGCAAGATAGCGCTCGAGCAGCGGAACGGCTCGCTCTGGTTGGTTGGCCCACATCAAGTCCCGCCCGAGCCAGAAACAGATCTGCGCGTCGTCGGGGTCTTCCTTATGTGCCACCTCCATCAGCGGCAGGTAGCCACTCCTCGTTGGCTTGGCGAGATCCTGTACCTCGAACATGACGATTTCGCTGCTGTTCGCGGCGACTTCCATTTCTCCGGTAAAGACCAGAGCTTCGTGGACCGGCCGCCTGAAGCGATACCCCCAGCGATGATGAAAGTTTTTCGCTGGCCAGTTGCGAAGTGGCGTCGGGTCGTTGACGCTCGCTCTGTAGACCGTCTGACAATAAAGGGCTGTCGTCTCAGCCGTCCAGACAGCCTCGAGCTTTGGCCGCCAGCCGGGCTCAAGAAACCGGTCCATATCCATCGTACAGCAGACATCGACATCGGAAGGGATCAGCGCCATGGCGGCGTTGCGGGCGTCGTCGAAACGCCATGGGCGAACCGCTATCCTGTGCACGGTGACGCCGGCAGCGGTCAGCCGTTCCACCGTGTCGTCGGTACTGCCGGTGTCGGCGACAATGCGATGGTCGGCGTCGACGACCGAATTGGCCCAGCGTTCAGCGTTTTCGGCTTCGTTCAAGGCGATGGTGTAGACGGCGATCTTCACGAAGTCGCAACTCCCTAGAGGACTAGAGGTCGAGGAAGAAGTTCACGGCCTCCAACCCTCCATTTAAGAAATGTCTCCATTCACGAATTATTTCCATTTTCAATCAGATATTTTAAGAAACTGCTCTATCGTCTTTGGGGAAGTCCAATGCCCCCGTTGGTAAAACCAATTATAGTCCGAAGGGAAAAATAATTCCTGTATGTCAGTCGGAACGTCGGAGAACTTGTTGAGACGATCCGATTTGACAAAAAATGCGTTAGCTCCAGTGACATTGCAGCAGACTAATACGTATCCGGCTGAACGCATCACATCTATAAATTCCTGAAGTGACGCGCCTTGATAGTCGCTGGCATCCCAAGAATACGACGAATCGTATTTTATTCTCCATTTTACCGGCGGTGGAAACTTTCCATTATATTCAACAACGTAAACTTCCGGTCGGTGGCCCGCCTCAAGAAGAGTCTCCAAGATGTAAATATCATTGCCATCAAGATCAACGCTAATGACGTCCGCACCCTGAGCATCTATAGATGCTAAGCTACCAGACACCACCTCAACGCAATTCTCTTTCGTTATCCATTTCTTTGAGAAACGAAGATTTGTGCATTTGTCTGGCAGCGTAAAACTTAACTCATCGTTCCCGATCCACGCCACTTTCCATCCAAGCATCAACAAAATAAGGCTGTTGTTCTCCAGTCCATTTCCGACACCAAGCTCCAAAGCGACGCCTTCCTCTAAGCCAATTCGCCGGAGTATTTCTATTAGAATACCGTCTTCATCATTTTGCGAAAAGTATTTTGCTCCACTGCGCACGAGCGGATTGGCGCTATTTGCTCTCTTTGCCATCCAATAATGCTCGAGCTGCATATCAAGCCGACGATTCAGTGCCTTTCGCTGCCAAATTGCGTCTATGGCCCCGGTAAACGTTTTGTTTAGTGTCTGGCCGAGTTCGTCGGAGTTCATTCCAGGTCTCCTGTCTGAATTGGACATGATAAGGCACGGCCGACCAGGTCCTCGTTAGGAACATGCTCTCTATTGGGTCGACGAATGCGGAGGAGGTTCACGAGCGAGTCCCGAGCCGCGACGCTGGCCGTCAAAGCTCCACCGTCATTCAATCCCCTCGGCTCAGCCATCAGATTCCGTCTCTCCCGCTTTGCGGATGGCCACGAGGCCGCCCATCAGCTTCGCCCGGTTCAACTCATAGTGGCTGTCGAAGAACAGGATCTCGGCGAACTGATCGGCAAGCGCGCTCACCCCCAGCGGATCGACCGAGCCGGCCGTGCCGTGCTCCTTGATTTCGCGCAGCAGGGTCTTGGTCAGCGTGATCTTGCCAAGGTCCTCGCCCGGCGGCTGCCAGTCGAGGTCTTCGAGGAAATACCAGCCACCCTCGGCGAGCAGTGGGAAGAACTCGCGCAGCGTCAACTGCTCGTCGAACGAGGCGTGGCTACCGTCGTCGATGATCACGTCGAGCGATCCAGGCTCGAGCTTCGCGGCAACGCCGCGCAGATCGTCGAGCTTGGATTGGTCGCCGACAAACGACTTGAACCGTTTATTGTTGAGCTGCGAAAAATCCGTCAGGTCGACACCGATCACCTGGCAGAACGGAAAATAGCTCTGCCACAGCGAGACTGATGGGGTCTCGGTCTGGTTGCCCTCGGCCAAACCACGGCACAGGCCGATCTCCATCAGCCGCTGCATGGACAAGCGCCGGGGCGACAGCAGGCGATCGTAGATCCTCGCATAGCAGTGACGGTTGCCGGTGTGCCTGTTCTTGTCGGTGTTGAAGCGATCGGCGAGGCTCGTGAATGTGGGAAAGCTGTCGAGCGGGCTGATCAGCGACGAGATCAGTGGCGCCCCTTCGACGCTCGGCCGGGCCTCGTTGCGTGCCGTCCACAGATGGATGCCGAACACACGGTCATCGCTCAGGTAGTCGGCCAGTTCCGTTATCGGCTTCTCGAACCGGTCGATCTCATTCCAATCGATCGTGTTGAAGAACATCGGGCTGAACACCCATTCCCGCAGTTCGGCTCCCGCGTCGGAGGCAATGTAGTCGGACAGCAGCTTGGGGCCGATGTCTCCGAATTCCTTGCCGTGTGCTGCGTGAAAGCGGTCGATAGACAACTCGTACAGCGCCCTGAGATGACTGCTGTAGGGCCTGGCATAGATGACGTTGCCGCAGACAAAATGACCTTTGTGCGATCCGCGCCATTGCAGATTGAAGAAATGATCGCCACGAAACGGGAACGGCCGCAGCAGGATGACGTCTGAATCCATCCATAGCCCGCCATGCTCGTAGAGCAGGGCGTAGCGGAAGATATCGCTGAAATACCTGATCTCGGAGCCGGCGACGATCCGCTCGAACAGGGCCCGCGGCATGAGGTCGTCGGCATTGCGGACTTCGATCCCGTACGGGACGAGGAATTCGAGCTTCTCCGGTGCGTAGCTCCACACCCGCACCGGATGGCCCGCTGCCCGCATCGACATGGTGGCGGCAATCAAGGTACGATGCTCGGCCTTGTCGGACATCACCTGGTAGAAGCAGTTGATCTGCGGAAGTGCGGTATCGTCGCTGCCAAGGAAGCGGGAAATCCGTGCGTCGAACTGGCGCGATCCTTCCCGTCGTTGCAGCGGAGAATCGACGTCGCGCAGAAACGGCGCTAGCTCATGAAAGATTTCGTCTGTCGACTTGATGCCGCTGGCGCCGAGGTCCTTGCCTTGCGACGCCGTCTGGCTGGCATCACCCATGGCCCCATCGTCTTCGGCACGGCCAGGCTTGATCTCTGATTTCGTTGGCGGGCTGCTGTGCCCACCGGCCGGCGTCAGCCTCGACGCTGTATCAGCCACACCCGATGGCAGGCCATTCACGTCCTCCAGCAGCGACCTCACCTCCGCCTCGTCGACGGTGGCGATCCAGGACTCGCTGTCGGTGACGCTGTAGGATATCAGCAAACGCCTTTCGTCGGGGTGCCATGCCAGCCCGGCAGCGAACTCGACGCCCTTTTTGTCGAAGAAGAATGGACGACTTACTTTTCGCAAGGCATTGGCCTCATCGAACCAGACGAACCGGTGCAGATAGTAACGCCGCTTCTCCGCTGCCCGCCACTGGACTTCATGGATCAACGCCAGCCATCCGCCGGCGAATGCGATCAGCTGGGTTCCACCCCTGAAACTTTGGGCGGCAATCGCGGGAGAAGTCTCGCTGAGAGTCGAGCCCTGCTCGTCCACAATCCGGGTGGGGTTGCAGAGGTAGATGAACTGCAGCGTCTCTGCCCCTGCCCCTGTCCTGCCTGGCTTGACTTGCGGCATCCAGTTCTTCTCGTGCACACGCGGCCCTGTCGGATGGAGCACGCGCCAGTCCGTCAGCCGGCAGGCGCCACTCTCGTCGATGCGCGCGACGACCTGCTCGCACCAGCCCTCCTCTGTCAGCTCGCGTACGCATGAGACGCCCCACAGCGCATCACGCCAAGCGAACAGGCGCATGTCCTCGAATCCGAGAACCCTGCCATTAGCGGGGTCCGGCATGTCAACTGGCGGCAAAATCTCGCTTGCGGACTGGATGGCAAGTTCATCGCTCAATCGGAGCAGGAAATTGCGCGTGTGAACCGGAGCGCCGCCCGGCGTGTCGTATTGGAGGTTGTCTTCGGCCAGGGTGTAATTAACCGTCCGCTGCAAGAACACGATCTGGTCGCCCAATCGAGCCACCGACGGGTTTGATGGCCGATAGCCATCGGGCGCCGTGAAGCCGACCGGACGCGCGCTGAAGGACGGCATCATTGTCTTGGCGGGCTGCACATAGAAGAACAGGTTGGACCACGCCAGTTCCCTCGGTCCGTCGTCGATTGTCCGGTTCAGCGCCAGCCAGTTGCATGCCGCGAAACCACGGTCCTTGCGTACGGGGTCGCGCGCATAGTTTGCCGCGATCGCAAACTCCTCCGGCAGGCCCGTCGTGTAGACGTAATCCTCGATAAACAGGATGTCCTGCTCCGGTCGCTTGATCGCCAGCCCCGCTTCCGAAAACAGTACGCTGGTGTGGTTCATACCTTTGTCGCGGTAGAACCGGGCCAGGTCATAGAGCGGCTCGGCACGCTGCGGTCGTTGATTGAAAGCGGCAAGCGCCTGCTCGATGAAGCCAGGCTCATCGCCGAGTTTGCGCAGGCAGCGAGCCCCTTGCAGACGAGCGTTCCATGCCTCCTCGTCCCAGCCGCCCATGGCGGCGCGTTTGGCATAGGCCACCGCGGCCTCCGCCGTCCGTCCGGCGTCGCGATAGGATTGCGCCAGGTAGAACCAGTAGCGCTGATTTTCCGGATCCTTTTCGAGGGCCGCCAGCAAAAGCCTGGCATCACGTTCGAATTTGTCGACGCGGTTCGATCCGCTGGCGTGGTCCTTGTACCAGGCGCCGCGCAGTTCCTTCACACCCTCGGGCACGTCGAGATATTCATGGGTCACGCCGTGGTAGCGCGCGCCGGCGTCGCGCCTGACCAGGCGCGTATTCCAATAGGCGAGGCCCGAATCCGACCGCTGCAGCAGCCGGTAGCCCGAACTGTCGAGCTGCTCTCGGAAGCCCGCGTCCTCGACCATCAGCTCCATGTCGGCGTCGTCAAACAGCAGATAGTCGTAGGCGAGTGGCGAAGCATAGGCGTGATCAAGTGCCGCGTTGCGCGCCTGCTCGAAATCGTGGAATGGGAATTCGTGCAACTCGCCCGGCAGGTTGCGGGCAGCGAAGAACGATTTGATGAAATCCTGGGTCCCGTCGGTCGAGCCGGTATCGCCGATGACCCAGCAGTCGATGTGGTCGACAACCGCCCCGAGACAGCGTTGCAGGTTCGCCATCTCGTTTTTGACGATCATGTTGAGGCAGAGCCGCTTGCCGTTTGTCATTCGCGCTCCATCGCCCCTCAACATGACTGTTGGTGATGGGGACGGTTGGCGTGCCGCCGCGCCTTGCGGGATCCGCTTCGATGCGGATTTGCCAGGCTTCGATCGCTCATACATTTCCCCCCGCTGTCGCCACCCTTTTGCCGGTCCGGCCGCCGGAACAGCCTATATTCCTAAAGTCCGATCATTCCTTCTCACGGATCTTGCAGGTCGTCCTCTGGAAACCGCGCTTAACCTTATCCATCGTGGTTAGCAGCCAGCCGTCGCGGCAGCATGCGCGGCAACCACTATCGTGAAAGGATCGTGTTCGAACTGCAACCGCCGGCATTTACCGCTCCGTTCGGTCCGACCGGTTTAGGTTGTGTATTTCGCCGCCATTTGCAGGCTGCCGTCAAGGTTGAGACATCCACGTCCGCTGACACGGTGCCAACCTGTCCGCATCGCGATCGCCTGTGCATTTGCCTGGATGATGGAGACCTTCAACTGCGGTCTGAAGCCGGCAGGTTTCGAGGCGAGACTGTTAAGCATCTGATTTTCAGAACGATTTTCCTATCCGGCCAGCCGGTATTGCTCGACCGCCGTTATTATTCCAGCAGCTAATTTAGAAGATACTTAATTAATAGTTTACAACTTGCTAATTTTATAATTTACTAAAATACGGTGTTGAGGGGCGCCCGCAGATTGGACGGCCGCATGCCCGAATTTCTGCGAAGGTCTCTCTCAGGGAGTTGAGTCAGAGGGTCTGGGTTATCAGGGCCGTTTCGCAGATTGGAAGTGCGTCCATGGGGCGCGCTAACGATGTGTTGTGTCTATGCCCTCGCCTTATGGAGGCAGACGGTCTCCCATCCCCTCGAGAGTTGTCGCCGGGACGTCAGCGTCAGGTAACGGGAGTGGGGTTGTGAATCGAGTAGTATCGCGTGCTTATCGCAAGGATCGTGCAGGCCCCGTTCTGAGTGGTCTCCACGGAATATCGCGGCGAGGCGACGTGAGGACCGATCGGCCGAATGGTCGACCGGCGCGCCTCGGCCCCGCGCTTACGAACTCTCTTTCATCGATCTCTCTATGTCCGATCTCGGCACGAATTTCCGAAACGGAAGGCCGGAGTCCGAGGCGATCATGCTCGGCGCCGAGCGGCCGGCCGCGCGGCCGGACGCCGGAACGAATTTCATCGATGCACTGTCGCACGCACTTCGAACACCAGATGTGTTGACCTAGTCGGGCGGCGGGCGCTCGGCGGCAAATAGAAATTGACGGCGCGGCACAGTCGCCGCTGACCAAGGAGGATCAGATGAGCTACATAACAGGGTTTGCGGTCATGGAAGTTGCCGTTAGAGGCGTCTTGCCCAGCGGCGACACGACAGAAAATGTGCCTTATTTTATCCTGGACACGGCCAAGAGCGCCATCGTCGGTCAGGTCATTCTTCCCAAGGCCGTCAAGCGAAGCCTCGCCGTCGCTGTCACCGTCAAGGTTCCGGCCGCGGCCGGTTCATTGGCGATTGGCACGTTTGACGATGCCGGGACTTTCCAGACCTGCAGCTTCCTCCGCGTAGAGAGCCCCACTGTTGCACGTCCCGACGGCGCCGTCGGGCCGTCTGGACGATGACTGCGCCCAAGCTCCTTCTCCCAACCGCTCGCCGGCCAAGCCGATGGGCGGTTTTCCCTTGAACTGAATTCGAAGCCAACAGGAGCCAGTCATGGCCCGCGCCTCTGAAATTCTTTTTGTCGATCCTTCGATCTCCGACCTCCAGACCGTTCTTGGCAATTTGCGACCCGAGGTCCAGGCAATAGTGCTGGATGGCCGCCGACCGGCGGCACGGCAGATTGCCGCCGCGCTCTCGCAGCACGACGGGCTCGACGCGGTGCACGTCTTGGCGCATGGCGCGCCTGGCCGGGTTAGCTTCACCGCGGGAGCATGGTCGGCCGCCACACTGAAGGAAGAGGCCGAGGATTTTGCCGCGATCGGCAAGGCACTTGCCGCGGACGGCGAACTGCGTCTGTGGAGCTGCGAGACGGCGTTGGGCAATGCTGGCGAGACCTTCGTGGCTGCGCTGGAAGAGGCCATCGGCGCGGACGTCCGCGCATCGAGATCGCTGGTTGGCGCAGCCAAGCTAGGTGGCTCTTGGGAGATGGCCGAACACGCGACCAGAACCCTGCCGCCCCTGACCCAGAATGGGGTGGTGCATTACGGGGGAGTCCTTACCGCAGGTGATTTGACGCTGACTGGATCGATAGATGGCTCCGGAAAGAGCATTAACACATTTTACTTAGCAGATACCAAGAACACTCTTGCCACTTCTGACGACGTCATAGTCGGAAGTTTCGTTCTTCCGGGTGATCCGACCGCCGGATCACTCTTTTCTATAACTGTTACTGTTCCTGATATAACTCATAATTATCTTGTCTATGATTCAGGATTTCATTTGTACGGTACGCTAACTTCTGTTGAAGATCTACCGCCCACTGTTCCGCCGACTTATCATTTCAGTTTTCTGACCACGCCCATCAATTCCGTTGGCGGATCGAGCAACAATGGCGATCATTTTGATGGAGGCAATTTAAGCGTCGCCAGTGCCGGCACTCCAGGCCCCACTGGTCCCACAGGCGCAACCGGAGCAACGGGCGCGACTGGCGCAACCGGCTCGACCGGAGCCACGGGCTCTACAGGCGCGACCGGCTCTACTGGCGCAAGCGGCTCGTCGGGTGCAACTGGCTCGACCGGCGCCACGGGTTCGACAGGTGCAACCGGCGCGACCGGAGCCACAGGTGCGACCGGCGATACAGGTGCCACAGGTTCGTCTGGCGCCACAGGTTCGACCGGAGCGACGGGCTCGACTGGTGCAACCGGCTCTACCGGTGCGACTGGCTCGACCGGCGCAACCGGAGCCACAGGTGCAACTGGTGATACAGGTGCCACAGGTTCGACCGGGGCGACCGGCTCTACTGGTACGACTGGCTCGACTGGTGCAACCGGCTCTACCGGTGCGACCGGTGGTACCGGAGCGACAGGCGCAACCGGAGCCACAGGTGCAACTGGCGATACTGGAGCGACAGGCTCCACCGGAGCCACAGGTGCAACTGGCGATACTGGAGCGACAGGCTCCACCGGAGCCACGGGCTCGACTGGTGCAACCGGTGCGACTGGCTCGACCGGAGCAACCGGCTCTACTGGTGCAACGGGAGCCACAGGTGCGACCGGCGATACGGG
>NZ_JAIUIU010000027.1:0-59011 GCF_020165775.1 Mesorhizobium sp. B263B2A | reverse complement strand
CGGCAGGACAGAGGGGGGTGTGAAGGATCGCGACGCTTGTTTTATCCACCGCATCTTCCGATCGCGTTGGCCCGCCGATGACACACGTCTTCACCATCGCCATCGACGGTCCAGCCGGTGCAGGCAAAGGCACCCTCGCCCGGCGTCTCGCCGACCATTACCGGCTGAACCTGCTCGACACCGGCCTCACCTACCGTGCGGTGGCCCATGCGCTACTGCGGCTCGGCCTGCCGCTCGACAACGTATCGGCGGCCGAAACCGCCGCGCGCCAGGTCGATCTGGCGACGCTCGACCGCGCGGTCTTGTCGGCGCATGCGGTCGGCGAGGCTGCCTCGAAAGTCGCGGTTTACCCGACCGTGCGGCGCATTCTGGTGGAAAAGCAGCGCGAGTTCGCCAAGACGCCGCCGGGCGCGGTGCTCGACGGGCGTGACATCGGCACTGTCGTGTGTCCCGACGCCGACATCAAACTCTATGTCACGGCGAGCGCCGAAGTGCGCGCGAGGCGCCGGCTGGCGGAGATCGAGAGCATCGGCGGCACCGCCGATTTCGCCGAAATCCTCGCCGACATCGAGCGCCGCGACCAGCGCGACATGGGCCGCGCCGACTCGCCCTTGAAGCCGGCCGCCGACGCGCACTTGCTTGATACCAGCGAAATGGCTATAGAAGCCGCGTTTCTCGCGGCCATGACTGTCATCGACGACGTGCTGGCCAAGCGAAATAAAGCCTGATCCGGGTTTTCCCTCGTTTTCCGTTGCCGGAAGCGCAGAAAATACCCATATCGGGCACGAACCAGCCTGCCAGCATTCTTCATGCGCCGGAATTGCCGCTTGAAAAGCGGCCCAGGGTTTTTCAACCCGGAACGCCGGCAGGCCAACGCAACGCTAACCCACGGCGCCCGTCCCGCTTCAGATGCGGGGCACTCCAGGAGAAAATATGTCAGCTGCAAATCCCACTCGCGATGATTTCGCGAGCCTGCTCGAAGAATCATTTACCGCCGGCCATTCCGGCGAAGGCCAAGTCGTCAAGGGCACGATCACCGCGATCGAAAAGGACATGGCCATCATCGACGTCGGCCTCAAGGTCGAAGGCCGCGTGCCGCTGAAGGAATTCGGCGTCAAGGGCAAGGACACCACCCTCAAGGTCGGTGACACCGTCGAAGTCTATGTCGAGCGCATCGAAAACGCGCTTGGCGAAGCGATGCTTTCGCGTGAGAAGGCCCGCCGCGAAGAGAGCTGGGTCCGTCTCGAAGAGAAGTTCACCAAGGGTGAGCGCGTCGAAGGCGTCATCTTCAACCAGGTCAAGGGCGGCTTCACCGTCGACCTCGACGGCGCCGTGGCCTTCCTGCCGCGCAGCCAGGTCGATATCCGCCCGATCCGCGACGTCTCCCCGCTGATGCACAACCCGCAGCCCTTCGAGATCCTCAAGATGGATCGCCGCCGCGGCAACATCGTGGTCTCGCGCCGCACCGTGCTCGAGGAAAGCCGCGCCGAACAGCGTTCGGAAATCGTGCAGAACCTCGAAGAAGGCCAGGTTGTCGAAGGCGTCGTCAAGAACATCACCGATTACGGTGCGTTCGTCGACCTCGGCGGCATCGATGGCCTGCTGCATGTCACCGACATGGCATGGCGCCGCGTCAACCATCCGACCGAAATCCTCAACATCGGTCAGACGGTCAAGGTGCAGATCATCCGCATCAACCAGGAAACCCACCGCATCTCGCTCGGCATGAAGCAGCTCGAGAGCGATCCGTGGTCCGAGATCGGCACCAAGTTCCCGATCGGCAAGAAGATCAAGGGTACCGTCACCAACATCACCGACTACGGCGCGTTCGTCGAGCTGGAGCCGGGCATCGAAGGCCTCATCCACGTTTCGGAAATGTCGTGGACCAAGAAGAACGTGCACCCCGGCAAGATCCTGTCGACGACGCAGGAAGTCGACGTCGTGGTGCTCGAGGTCGATCCGGCCAAGCGCCGCATCTCGCTCGGCCTCAAGCAGACGCTTGAGAATCCGTGGCAGGCGTTCGCCTCCAGCCATCCGGTCGGCAGCCAGGTCGAGGGCGAGGTCAAGAACAAGACCGAATTCGGCCTGTTCATCGGCCTCGAAGGCGACGTGGACGGCATGGTGCACCTGTCCGATCTCGACTGGACTCGTCCGGGCGAGCAGGTCATCGAAGAGTACAATCGCGGCGACATGGTCAAGGCGCAGGTGCTCGACGTCGACATCGACAAGGAGCGCATCTCGCTCGGCATCAAGCAGCTGGCCAAGGATACGGTCGGCGAAGCGGCCAACAGCGGCGAACTGCGCAAGAATGCGGTCGTCACCTGCGAAGTCATCGGCGTCAAGGATGGCGGTCTGGAAGTGCGGCTTGTCGAAAGCGGCATCGAGACCTTCATCAAGCGTTCCGACCTCAGCCGCGACCGCGACGAGCAGCGCCCCGAGCGCTTCACCGTCGGCCAGAAGGTCGATGCCCGCGTCATCGCCTTCGACAAGAAGACCCGCAAGCTGCAGGTCTCGATCAAGGCGCTGGAAATCGCCGAAGAGAAGGAAGCCGTCGCTCAGTACGGCTCGACCGACTCCGGCGCTTCGCTGGGCGACATCCTGGGTGCCGCGCTGAAGAAGCAGGGCAACTAAGGCGTCAGCTATCGACGGCACGCCTCGCGTGCGACCTTACAAAAAGACCCGCCGGAGCGATCCGGCGGGTCTTTTCTTTACGGGAACATAAACTTCGTCGCGTATTTGCCAGTGGTCCAAGGGAATACCTTCCATGAGCAATGGCGCCAACAATGCCGCCGCGCCACCTTCCTGGTTGCTGCGTCTTTACACCAACGCGCCTGTCCTGTTCTGCTTTTGCGCAATGGCGGTCCTGATGACCGCCCTTTGGTGCCTGGGCTTCAGGCTCAACAATGACGCGGACGATCTGCTCAAGCTCCACGAAATCCGTACCTTGCTTGAGACGGGCAATATCTTCGACCGGACGCTGCCCGGTATCGTCCAGCCCGAGCCCTATGTCTCGCACTGGCCATGGATCGTTGACCTGCCCTATGCCGCCTTCGCGCGGCTGTTCGCCCCTTTCGCCGGCTTCGAGCCGGCTCTGATGCTGGCAAGCTTCGCCGTCCCGCTGCTGCTGCTCGCGCCGGCGCTCTATTTCTACAACCGGCTGGTGATCGCCACCGGCTTTGCTTATCCGGCCATTGCATTCCCGTTGGCGTTGATCTTTGCCGCGCGCACCTTTTTCGAATTCGCCCCGGGACGGATCGACTATCACAATCTGCAAATCCTGCTGCTTCTGGCAGCGCTGGTGTTGATGATATCGCGAAATCGCTTTTCCGCCTTCGTCAACGGGCTGCTGACGGCCTTGTCAATCGCCGTCAGCGCCGAGTTCGCGCCGTTCTATGCGCTGGTGATCGCGGTCTACGCCTTCGACTGGATTTTTGACCGCGAGGGCGGTGAAAGCCGGATCGTCGGTTTCGGCCTCGCCTTGGCTGCCGGGGCGATCGGCCTGTTCGCGGCGATCGTGCCGCCCTCCGCCTATACCGCGGTCAGATGCGACAGCTATTCAACGCCGCACGTGACGGCGCTGGTCGCGGCCGGGCTTTCATTTGCCGTCGTGCCCTGGCTTGCCGGCCGGCGTGGAGGATGGCCCATGCGCACGGCAATCCTGCTGGTTTTCGCGGCGGCAAGTGCCGCGGCGCTGGCCGTGTTGTTTCCGCAATGCCTGGCCAGTCCCTATGCTTCGCTCGACGCCTATGTTCGCGACAACATGATCAACAGAATTCTTCAGGAAATGAGCCTGTTCCGGCGCCCTGATGTCGTCCTGTCGACAGGCTTTCCCAGCATGGCGCTGCTGTTTATCGGCGCGCTTGCGCCAGCCGTCATCTGCGCCGGGCGGCACGGTCGAAGCCGGCCTCTCGTGATATTGGCCCTGTTCTCGCTGCTCGCGCTGGTGCTGGCGGTCGGTTATGTCCGCTACTACCGCTACCTTCCGATCTTTGCCGGCATAGGCCTCGTTTTCGTCCTGGCGAGCCTGCTGTCGCCGGATGCGAGGTTGGGACGCTATTTGAAATCTCCGGTGCCGACGGCATCGCGCAAATATACGTTGATCCTGCCGGGTCTCGTTTTGTCCGTCGCAATGGCGCTGTACAACCTGTCGGTAAAACCGTCCGAAGCGGCGGTTCCTGCGGGCGAGCTCGCCGATAACTGCTATTCCAGCCCTTTTGAGCCTGAACAGGGTTGGCCGGCAGGCGCCATTGTCCTTTCCCCACCGCTGGTCGGCTCGCGTTTCGTTGCCCTTGCCGACGGTCCCAAGGTGGTGACGATCGCCAATCACCCGTCGGCCAAGGGAATCGAACGAAGCTACCGTTTTCTTGATCCGGCGACCGCCGACCCACGCGCGATACTCGATGCCACCAGGGCAACGCATGTCGCGATTTGCGCCTGGCGAGGCCCGCCTTTGCCGGCGCTGGAAGCCGCCTATCCATTCGCGGCGGGGCTGATTGAAGGCCGGCCGCCGGCATGGTTGCGCGAGTGCCCCACGGCCGCTTCATCGCCGCTGCGGATCTACAGCTATCGCAATGCCGATGGAACGGATGCCGTGTGCCCGGCTTCGACGCTCGCGATTCAGGCCCGGCCGTAGAGCGGCACCAGAGTTCCGCTCATCGCCTGATTGGCGGGTGAGGCCAGGTAGGCGATGGCCTCGGCCGCGGCTTCGAGGCTGACCCATCTGGTGAAATCGGCGTCCGGCATATCGGCACGGTTCGCCGGCGTGTCGAGCGTCGACGGCGCCACGGCATTGACCAGGATACCCTCGGCCTTGAGTTCCTCCGCCATCGCCACCGTCATCGCCGCGACGGCTGCCTTGCTGGCCGCGTAGGCAACCATGCCGGCACCGCGCCTGAGGTCGAGCCCGGCGCGCGCGGTGACATTGACGATGCGGCCGGCAGTGCCTGACTCCAGCATCGAGCGGATGGCCGCGCGGCTGCACAGGAAGGTGGTGCGGGCATTGGTGTCCATCATCTCGGCAAAGGATGCCGATTCGATCTTTTCCACCGGCGCCGCGGCAAAGCCGCCGGCCAGATGGACGGACCCCCACAAGGCGGGAACCTGAGCATAGAAGGCCTCGACCTTGGCGGAGTCCGACAGGTCGACATTGTGCGCCAGCTTGACGTTCTCGTGCGCGGCGAAAGGAAAATGCTGGGGTGCGGCGGCGTGCGCGTTCGGGACGTGGCAGATCGCGCCCTGCTCCAGCAGCCTGCCGACCACCGCGCCACCGAGCGCTCCGGTTCCGCCGGTCACAACGATATGCCTGCCCTTGAGTGTTTCCGTCATCCTGGACCGCTCCTGTCGTTTTTTATGATTTTGTCGCTTGTTGCCGCCCGACGCGAAGCGTCGCGCCTTTCGGGCGATCACTCAATTGATATCTCGACATGGCAGCCGTCACGTCTTTGCATGCGTCAGGCAGCCGTGCGACAGGCAGAGCCGCGGGCGCGCTGCTCATGCCCGCGCAAAAGCCAAGCCGGCGAAGGATACGATGCTGGATGGAAAATCAACGCTGTCCTGAAGGCCTCAATCGATCGTGATTTCGATGACGCACGGCAGTCCCGTCGCCCGGGCGCGTTTCAGGGCCCGCGGCAAGGCGCCGATATCGGCCAGCCGTTCGGCGCCGATGCCATAGGCCTCGGCCAGCTTGCAGAAATCCGGCGGCGCCGGCGATACGCCGACAGGTTCCACGCCGACATCGAGCATCGAGGTTTCGATCTCGCGATAGCCGCGATTGTTCCAGACGACGAAGATGACGGGAGCCGCGGCATCGAGCGCCGCGCCGAGCTCCGGCAACGTGAACTGGAACCCGCCGTCGCCGGTCAGGCAGACGACCGGGGCGCCGGGCATGGCAAGTGCTGCGCCGATCGCCGCCGGCGGGCCGTAGCCGAGCGCGCCGAAGCCGGTGGAGGCGTTGAACCAGCCGCCTGGCCGGTCGTGATCATAGTAGAGGTTGGCGGCGTAGATCGGCTGTGTCGAATCACCAACGATAATCGCGCCCGGCAAGGTGTCGCGTATCATTTCCACCGCATGCACCTGTGCCACATAGGCCGGGCTCAGCTCGGCAAAGCCGGCCTTGCGTGCAGCGGCGGCGCGTACCTGGCCGTCCGGCGCGGCCGGGTGAGCGGCGCCGATCGCGGCAAGCAGGGCCTCGATCGCCTCGGTGCAATCGGCCTGGATGGCGACTGTCATCGGACGTCGCGCAAGCTGGTCGGCGCCGATGTCGATGCGGATCAGATTGGAAGGCAGGACGAAGCCGCCGTCGCCATAGCCGTCATAGTCGGTCGGCCCGAATTCCGTGCCGGCGGCAATCACCAGATCGGCGTCCGCCATCAGGGCGCGAACCGCCTTCAGGCTCGGACTTGCCGGAACGCAGAGCGGATGGCGGTGCAGCAGGCCGCGCGCATTGGTGGTTTCGACGACCGGTGCGCCCATTGTCTCGGCCAGGCGACGCAGCGCCATGTCGGCACGCTTGGCGCCGCCGCCGGCAAGGATCAACGGACGGCGCGCGGCGGCGATGAGTTTGGCCGCGTCCGCAATTGCCGCGCCGTCGGGCGCCGGCGGTGCGACGTTGCTCAACAAGGCAGCGATGCCGTCGGCCGGCTTGACCATGACATCGGTCGGGATCTCGATATGCACCGGACCGGGGCGGGAAGACGAAAACAGTGCGAAGGCCCGTGCCAGCGCGCCGGGCAATTCATCGGCTTCGGTAATGCGTTGCGAAAACAGGGCCACCGTTTCCATCATGCCGCGCTGATCCGGCAGCTCATGCAGGAAGCCCAGCCCCTTGCCCAGGGTCGGCATGGCGTTGACGCCCGAGATGACCAGCATCGGCACCGAATCGGCGCGCGCCTGGCCCATGGCGGTGATGGTGTTGGTCAGCCCCGGTCCGGTGATGACGAAAGCGACGCCCGGCCTGCCGCTGGCGCGGGCATAACCGTCGGCCATGAAGCCGGCACCCTGCTCATGGCGCGGCGTGACGTGACGGATCTTCGAGCGCGCCAGGCCACGGTAAAGCTCGACCGTGTGGACGCCTGGAATGCCGAAGACGGTATCGACGCCATGCGCTTCAAGCAGCGTGATGAGGGCCTCGCCGAGTGTCGTCATTGGTTTTTCTTCCCTTCCGGCGCGAGGCCTAGTTCGGCCTCGACGGTCTTGATGCCAATCGCCGCCAGTTCGCCGGGCGAGAACATCTCGCCGGCCAGGCAGCCTTCGATCCAGAGTCCGTCGATGATCGCATTGATCGCGATGGCATGGTGGCGCAATTGGCTTGTGTCCGGATTGCGCCGCTCGGCGGCGAGCACCTCGGCCACGACCGCTTCCACCTCATTGCGAAAACCAAGGTAGCCTTCGCGGTGGGCATGGGCCAGGGTCGGATCCGCGCTGGCGCGGCCGATGAAGGTTGCCCAGAGCGAAAACACCCGCGCGTCGATGATCGGCGCATCGAGGTTGGCGGTGATGAAAGCCGCAAGACGCTGACGAGGCGAGGCGTCTTCCATGACCAACGCCGCTTTCGCCTGCTCGGTCATGCGGCCCATCAGCGCCGCGTAGGCTTCCTGCAGCAATTCTTCCTTGCTGGGAAAATAGTGCCGGATCAGCCCGGCGGTGACGCCGGCACGCAATGCGATGGTGCGCAAGGTGGCGCCCTGCAGGCCATGTTCCGCCACGCTGTCCAGGGTGGCTTCGATCAGATCCTGCCGCCGCCGCTCCTCGCCCTCGCGACGGAAGCTGCGGCGGGACGGCGTATTCATTGGCGCAGGATCGGCCGCGTCAGGCATGTCGGCCCGCCCTCGCAGGCAACGCAGAGCGCATCCGCTTCGAAGATTTCGACCGTGCAGCCGGCAGCTTCCATCGCGGCTTTGGTCCTTGGGAAGCCGGCAACGGCAATGACCTTGAGTGGGCTGGTCGGCAACACGTTCAGGCTAAGGCCATTGGAAGCCGCGAACTCTTCGGCGTCGCCTTCGACCAGCCGGATGTTGCGCGCCTTCAGCATCTGATAGAACGGGGCCGGCAAAAGCGGTGAATAGACCAGTGCGAGGTCGTCGGCCAGCGGGCTGATCACCGACATCAGATGCAGGCACGCCTCCTCGCCCTGCCACAGCGGCAGGTCAAAGCCGTAGACGGAAACGCCGAGCGGCGTCAGCAGGTTGGAAACCTGCTGGATGCCTTCCTGGTTGGAGCGGACACCGCGCCCGATCACCAGCGTGCGGGCATCAAGCCATACACAATCACCGCCTTCGACCTGGCCGGGAGCCTCGACCCGGCCGAGGATTGGAATGCCCAGCCTTCGGTAGGTTTCCTCATGCAGCGAAGGTTCCCTGGCGCGCAAGGGCTTGCCCATGGACAGGATCAACGCGCCGCGGTCGGTCATCAGCGACGGGTCGTGCGTGAACACCGAGTCCGAAAGTCCATCCGCGGTGTCCTCGATCCATTCGATCTCGGCACCGGAAGCCGTCACCAGTTCAGCAAGGAGCGCGTGCTGCGATGCCGCTTTCGCCGGATTGAAACCCGGGCCATAGTGCCAGGCATCCCTGTCGGCATTGCGCATGGCGTTGGCCGCCGACCGCATCAGCACGCGTCGCAGCGGCGCCGCCATGGACTGTGATCCGAAAGCGCTCATAGAGGCCCTTTTTCTGCTGAAAAAAATCGAAAAAATTTCATGGAAGGCTATTTATACACTTGCACAACAAGCTCGCAAGTGCCGTAATGAGCAGGATTGACGGGCTCTCGCCGTTGGGTCCATGCTGAAGTCTGGAGTGGGCAGTACAGCGTATATGTTGATTAGCCGGATGGACGTTCGACGAACCGCCGACCCTACAGAGGTCGCCCAGTGACCGTGGTGGAAGCTGCCACAGTCCAATCCGGCAAGGTGCAGGACGGCGCCGCCGAAGCCATCCACGTCGAGAACCTGCACAAGAAATTCGGCGAACTGCACGTGCTGAAGGGCGTGTCGCTGTCGGCGCGCGACGGCGAGGTGATCGCCATTATCGGCGGCTCGGGCTCGGGCAAATCGACACTGCTGCGCTGCATCAACTGCCTGGAAAACCCGACCAGCGGCATCATCCGCGTCAACGGCGAGGAGATCAAGCTCAGGGCCGACAGCTATGGCCACACCGTTCCGGCGGACCGCAAGCAGATCGAGCGCATCCGCTCCAAGCTCGGCATGGTGTTCCAGAATTTCAACCTGTGGAGCCACATGACGCTGATCGAGAACGTCATCGAGGTTCCGGTGCATGTGCTCGGCGTCAAGCGCGACGAGGCTATCGCCCAGGCCGAGAAATTGCTGGCGCGCGTCGGGCTTGCCGAAAAGCGCGATGTCTATCCGGCCTATCTTTCAGGCGGCCAGCAGCAGCGCGCCGCGATCGCTCGCGCGCTTGCCATCAATCCGCGCGTCATGCTGTTCGACGAGCCGACCTCGGCGCTCGACCCAGAACTGGTCGGCGAAGTGCTGAAGGTGATCGGCGACCTGGCGCGCGAAGGCCGCACCATGGTGCTGGTCACCCACGAGATGAAGTTCGCCCGCGAGGTCGCGACCCACGTCGTCTATCTCTACAACGGGCTGGTCGAGGAGGAAGGGCCGCCGGAGCAGATCTTCGGCGCACCGAAATCCGAAAGGCTCAAGCAGTTCATCCGCAACATCGGCTAGGGACAGGCCGGGACGGAAGAAAACCGGGAACCAACAACAAACTGGGAGTTTGAAATGAAGACTGTTCTGAAGACATTCGCCGCGGCGCTGCTGCTCGGCGTCGCCGCCATGGGCGTCGCCAAGGCCGATCCGGTCAAGATCGGCGTCGCCGCCGAGCCCTATCCGCCCTTCACCTCGCCGGACGCCTCGGGCAAATGGGTCGGCTGGGAGATCGAGTTCATCGACGCCGTATGCGCCGAGGAGAAGCTCGACTGCGTCATCACGCCTGTTGCCTGGGACGGCATCATCCCGGCGCTGACCACCAAGAAGATCGACCTCATCGTCTCTTCGATGTCGATCACCGCGGAGCGCGAGAAGACGATCGATTTCTCGGACAAGTATTACAACACGCCGACGGCGATCATCGGACCGAAGGACCAGAAATTCGGCTCCACGCCTGAAGACCTCAAGGGCAAGGTCGTCGGCGTCCAGGTGTCGACCGTACATGCCGTCTACGCCAAGAAGCACTTCGGCGCCACGGCTTCCGAGATCAAGGAGTACCAGACCCAGGACGAAGCCAACAACGATCTCGCCGCCGGCCGGCTGGACGCGGTGCAGGCCGATTCCATCGCGCTCGGCGAATTCCTGAAATCGGACCAGGGCAAGGCCTGCTGCGACCTGAAGGGCATGGTGGCTCCGGACGACGAAGTGCTCGGACCGGGCGTCGGCGCCGGCGTGCGCAAGGAAGACACCGACCTGAAGGAAAAGATCAACGCCGGTATCAAGGCGATCCGCGCCAACGGCAAGTATGACGAGATCTCGAAGAAATACTTCGATTTCGACATTTACGGCGGCGGCGGCGCTCAGTCGAACTGATTGGCAAGCCTGGCTTGTGGCCGCGCGGCGCATCGTGCGCCGTGCGGTTTTTGCCTGAACCTGTCCACGCACGCTTTCGCTGACGAAAATGGCCAGCGGCTGACGCCAGCAATCCGGGGGCAAAGCTGATCGACGCATTTCTTTCGGCCTCGGCGGCCGGCATCATCGAGCTTCTCTCGCCCAACCCACCAGGCTGGGGCGGAACGCTTCTGCTCGGACTTCTGCATTCGATCGAGATCGCGCTCGGGGCCACCTGCCTCGGCCTTTTGATCGGCACTGGCGGCGCCTTCGGCAAGCTTTATGGCGGGCCGGTGGTGCGTGATCTGCTGGCGGTTTACACCACCGTCGTGCGCGCGGTGCCCGAACTGGTGCTGATCCTACTGCTTTATTATGCCGGAACCGACCTGATCAACCAGGCGCTGACGGCAATGGGCTACCAGCGCGTCGACATCAGTGGCCTTGCCGCCGGCATCGCCGTGCTCGGCTTCGTCCAGGGCGCCTATTCGACGGAGGTGATACGCGGAGCGATCCTGGCTATTCCGCAGGGCCAGATCGAAGCCGCCCGTGCCTACGGAATGTCTCCCGGCCTGATGCTGCGGCGCATAACCCTGCCGGCCATGCTGCCGTTTGCCATACCGGGCCTCGCCAACCTCTGGCTGATCGCCACCAAGGACACCGCCCTGCTGGCGGTCGTCGGGTTCTACGAACTGGCGCTGGCAACGCGGCAGGCCGCAGGCGTCACCAAAGCCTATTTCACCTTCTTTTTCGCCGCAGCCGTTCTCTACCTGCTGCTGTCGCTGATTTCCAATTTCCTTATCGGCCGCGTCGAGGCATGGTCGCGGCGCGGCATGCCTTCGCTCAAGGAAGCACGCTGATGGCGAACGAAGCGGCCGTCATCAACGTTGTCGCGCGAACGTCGCTATGGCTGCAGCCGCACCGCATCGTGCTGATCCTGGTCGCGCTGGGGCTGGTTCTGGGTGCCATATTCTTCATGCGCTGGGACTGGCTGCCGCAGTATTACGAGATGGGCCTGCTCGGCATCTGGCGTTCACTATGGATCCTGGCCGTTACCTGCGTGCTCGGCTTCCTGCTCGCCGTGCCGCTCGGGCTGGCGCAGGCCACCGGCTCGTTCTGGTTCGCGGCACCCGCCAAGGCCTTCTGTACGGTGATCCGGGGAACGCCGCTGCTGATCCAGCTGTGGCTGCTCTATTACGGCCTCGGTTCGCTGTTTCCGCAATATCCGTGGATTCGCGAATCCTGGATGTGGCCGTATCTGCGGCAAGCCTGGCCTTATGGCGTGCTGGCACTGACCCTGTCGTTCGCCGGTTACGAGGGCGAGGTGATGCGCGGTGCCTTTGCCGGCGTACCCAAGGGACAATTGGAGGCGGCTCGCGCCTTTGGCATGAGCCGCTGGAAAATCTTTCGGCGCATCTGGCTGCCGCAGGCCTTCTACAGGGCGCTGCCGACACTGACCGGCGAGACCGTGCTGCAATTGAAATCGACGCCGCTGGTGGCGACGATCAGCGTCATCGATATCTTCGCGGTTTCGTCCAAGGTGCGGCAGGACACCTATCTCACCTACGAACCCTTGCTGCTGCTGGCGCTGATCTACATGACGATCACCGGCATCCTGGTGTTCGCCTTCGGCAGGATAGAGGCGCGCATCCCGAACAAGATCGGCTAGAGCATTTCACCGTTTCACGGAAACGGCGAACCGCTCTATCTCTTTGTTTTTACGCAATTCCGGACGGAAAACCGTGTTACACTTTTCCTGGAATTGCTCTCGTGAGGAGTGAGTAGCGAATAGTGAGTGGAAGCGGCTCGCCGCATCCTCTATTCACTACCCACCACTCCCTACCCACTTGAAGGCAGCTACGATGCAACTCAGTCTCGACCAGGCAAGAGGACTGTGCCGGATGGCGGCACTCGGCGCCGGCGCCAATGAAGAAGCGGCGCAATCGCTCACCGCCTCGATCATATCGGCCGAGGCAGAAGGGCTTTCGAGCGTGGGGCTCACGCATTTCATCGATTATCTCGAAGCGCTCGAGGCCGGCCGCATCGACGGCAACGCCGATCCGGTGATCACGAGGCCGGCGCTGGCGGTCTATCTCTCCGACGCGCGCGGCGGGCTGGCGCATACCGGCTTCGACCGCACCATCGACGACCTCGCCAAGGCGGCAAGGCTGTTCGGCGTCGCCATCTTCTCGCAGAAGAATGCCTATACATGCGGCGCGCTCGGCTACTTCACCGGCCGGCTGGCGGCGCAAGGGCTGGTGTCGTTCGCCGCCACCAATGGCCCGGCCGTTCTGGCTGGTTCCGGCTCGGTCAAGCCGGTCTATTGCACCAACCCGATGTCGTTCGCCGCCCCTGCCGCCGACGGCGCGCCGCTGGTCATCGACCAGTCGTCGAGCGCCACCGCTTTCGTCAACATCCGCAAGGCGGCCGAGGACGGCAAGAAAATTCCCGAAGGCTGGGCGCTGGACGAGAGCGGCAACCCGACCACCGATCCGGCGGCCGCCATGAAGGGCGCCATGCTTGCCTTCGGCGGCCAGCGCGGCGCCAACATCGCGCTGATGGTCGAAGTGCTGGCAGCCGGCCTGTCGGGCGCCAACTGGTCGCTCGACGCGCCATGGTTCAGCGGCGGCCCGGACAGCCCCGGAACCGGCCTGTTCGTGCTTGCCGTCGAACCCAAGCTGCTCGATCCGGATTTCGAGCAGCGCATGAAGGACCAGCTCGACCGGCTGCGCCGCCGCTACGGCGTCCATGTGCCGGGGCGCGCCCGGGCAGAGGCAGCCGAGAAGGCGCAGGCACGCGGCATCACCGCGCCGAAGGCGGTCGTGCAGCGCATTTCCGAATTCGCCGAGCGCTATTCAGCCTGAATAGTCCATTATTTCAGACAGTTACCTGAAGACTGCCGGCGCAGGGCGCGGCGCGGTGCGTTTTTTTCTGCGCGCCGCTGAACCTTTTTGCGCTTTGCAAACACCCAGCTTTGTCCAGGGCAAGGCGAGCTTGCCCGATCCACGCCGGGGGAAACAGCAAACCGAAAGCGAAAGCCTGCTTCACGCGGAGGATGTCCCTTTGCGCCTCGGAAAACCCAACCGGAATCAAAAGGAAAATTGCCATGACCAACACCAAGATCACCATGCTCACCGCGGTCCTTCTTCTCGGCTCGTTCATGGGCGCCACCCAGGCAGCCACGTTGAAGGCCGCTCCGGTGAAACCGTCCACGCCCGGCGTCATCACCGCCCCGAGCGGCGGCGCCACCGAGGACCATTACTGCAAGAACGGCCACGCCAAATTCGCCAATTGCAGCGCCGATTTCGTCGCGGCCTGCAAGAAGGTCGGTGGCACCATGTCGGATGTTCAGGGCTGGGGTGGGCGTACTTGCTTCACGCCCTCCTGATACCGTCTCAGGTCAGGCCGCTCCGTCGGCCCCTGGCTTCGCATGGATGTCATCCGGAAAACCCCGCTTCGGCGGGGTTTTCTGCGTCGACGCACGCATCGGCAAGGCGTTCTGAGGTGTTTTTGTCCTGACGCAATTCCCAAGGAAGAACCGCCTTGCACTTTTCCTGGAATTGCGCGGAGACAAGGGGGACAGCGACGTCGCGTCACCCTTTGCCTTTGGCGCAAAACGGACTATGAAACGGCTTCAGCCAAGCCATCTGGAACGTGCGCCGGAGCCCGCCATGACCGAAATCTTGCAGACCCCGAAGCTCGTCGTCGTGTTTGGCGGGTCCGGCTTTGTCGGCCGCCATGTCGTGCGCGCGCTGGCCAAGCGCGGCTATCGCATCCGGGTCGCCTGCCGGCGGCCTGACCTTGCAGGCCATTTGCAGCCGCTCGGCAATGTCGGCCAGATCCAGCCGGTACAGGCCAATGTGCGGGTGCGCTGGTCGGTCGACCGCGCCGTCCAAGGTGCCGATCATGTCATCAACCTAGTCGCCGTCCTGCATGAGAGCGGCCGGCAGAAATTCTCCGCCGTGCACGAGTTCGGCGCCCGCGCGGTCGCCGAGGCGGCGCGCTCTGTCGGCGCCGGCCTCACCCATATTTCAGCGCTCGGCGCCGATCTGGGCTCTGGCTCGGACTACGCACGCACCAAGGCGCTTGGCGAACAGGCCGTCCTGGAGACGATCAAGGATGCCGTGATCTTCCGGCCGTCGATCAATTTCGGGCCTGAGGATTCCTTCTTCAACCGCTTCGCCAACATGGCGCGCTATTCACCGGTGCTGCCGCTGATCGGCGGCGGTCACAACAAGCTCCAGCCGGTCTATGTCGGCGATGTCGCCGAGGCGGTGGCGCGCTCGGTCGAGGGCAAGGTCGATGGCGGCCAGATCTACGAGCTTGGCGGCCCCAAGGTGCTCACCTTCAGGGAATGCATGGAAGAGCTGCTCGAGGTGATCGAGCGCAAGCGCCTGCTGGTGCCGGTGCCGTGGTGGGTGGCCAACATCCAGGCCTCTATCCTCGGACTGTTGCCCAATCCGCTGCTGACCAAGGACCAGGTGATGCAGCTGCGTGAGCACAACATCGTTTCCGACGCGGCAACCAAGGCCAACCGGACACTCACCGGGCTGGGCATCCAGCCGCAATCGATCGCGACGGTCCTGCCCAGCTACCTCTGGCGCTTTCGCGCCGCCGGTCAATTCCAGCAGCGCAAGCCCGCGGCATAAACTGCCGCAACCGTCCAAAGGTCAGGCCGGCATCACCTGACTATCGGCCCGCCTAGAGCATTTCACCGTTTCACGGAAACGGCGAACCGCTCTATCTCTTTGTTTTTACGCAATTCCGGACGGAAAACCGTGTCACACTTTTCCTGGAATTGCTCTAGCGAGGTGTGACCTGCATGGGTAAACCACCATGCGGCTGCGTGGTCAGTTTCTGCACCGGCCAGGGCTTCGTTTCAGCGGTCACATCGAAGCGGAAGCGCGATAGCAGGATGGCGAGCGCGATGATCGCCTCCTGCATGGCGAAGCTGGCGCCGATGCAGACGCGCGGCCCCGCGCCGAACGGCAGATACTGGAAGCGGTCGATCTTTTCGCGGTTTCCCGGGTGAAAGCGCTCCGGCAGGAAGGCATCGGGCCTGTCCCAAAGCTTCCGGTGGCGATGAACGACCCATGGCATGACCAGCACGGCTGCATGCTTGGGGATATAGAGATCCTTCCACATCTCCGGCACGATCGGCTCGCGGTTGATCGACGGCGCCGGCGGGTAGAGCCTGAGCGCCTCCTCGAAGGCGGCGCGCGTCAACGGCATGGCGTCCAGCCACTTCGTCGGATCGGCTTCGCGCGCCAGCACCTGGTCGATCTCCTGTTCGAGCCTGTTGCGCTCCCATGGCGATTCGGCCAGGCAATAAAGCGTCCAGCCGAGTGCGCGCGCCGTGGTCTCATGGCCGGCGCCGATGAAGGTGATGATGTTGTCCTCGACCTCGGCCCGTGTCAGCCCCTCCGGGCCTTCGGCCTTGAGCAGGAGCGTCAGGAAATCCTGCGGCACGGCATCGGGATCGCGCCTGACCTTCTCTTCGCGCATCTTGACCGTGTCGGTGACGATCTTGCGGAAATAGGCCATGGTCTTGCGGCCGCGGATGCGGGTGAGCCGCGGCAGCCAGTCGGGCGCGCGCAACAGGTCGAGCGGATCGACACGGCCCATGGTCTCGAACAGGCGATCGATCTCATTGGCGAAACTGCCCTGCTCGCCAGCGATCTCGCCGGAAAACAGCGTCTCGGCCAGGATGTCGTAGGTGAGCAGCGTCATGTCATGGGCGATATCGGACGTGCCGCCCGCCTCGTAGCGGGCGGCGAACTCGCGCGTGCGCTTCAGCATGGGCTGGGCGAAGCCAAAAATGTGGCGCGGGGTGAACACCGGCGCCATCGCCTTGCGCGACCGCTTCCAGACCTCGCCCTCGGCGGTCAGCAGGCCGTCGCGCAGGATCGGTCGCAGGATCTTCTGGCGCACCGTCGCCATTTTGTAGTTCTTGGCATTGTCGACCAGCACATGGCGGATAAGGCCGGGGTCGTTGGCGATGACCAGCGGCCCGCCCGCGCCGTTGGCCGAAATCCAGGGTTCGTTGTAGGTCGGCTCACCCCACAGTTCGAGCGGGTTACGGTAGACGATGCGGATCATCTCCAGCGTCGAAGGCGGCGATGTGCGCGGCTTCGGCGCGGGCGGAACGAATGGGGCGGGCTGCGTGTCCATGAAGTGCTCCGCTGTTCGCCCTCAATGTAGTGACTGGCGATGCGGGCGTCCATGTGGCCGAACGGCAGGACGAACCAGGCCAGCGCGAGACGCGAAAGCAGACGGGTTCGTTCATCCGATCGTGACCGCCATGCGCAGGCTCCCGCCTTGTCCGTCGTTGCGCTCTGCCGTAGGGACCGTCAGCAACGGATACCGCCAATCGAAGGAGCCCGCCTTGAAGCACCAGTTGAACATCATCATCGGCAGCACGCGGCCCGGCCGCGCCGGCCCGGTTTTTGCCGAGTGGCTGGAGGCGTTCGCGCGCGAGCATGGAAAATTCGAGCCGGTGCTGACCGATATCGCCGCGTTCGACCTGCCGGTGCTGGACGAGCCGCATCATCCGAGACTTGGCAACTACCAGAACGACCACACCAAGGCCTGATCGAAGGCGACCGACGCCGCCGACGCGTTTGTGTTCGTGGCGCCGGAGTACAATTATTTCGTCGCGCCGGCGATCGTCAACGCGGTCGACTACCTCGCGCGGGAATGGAAATACAAACCCGCCGCCATTTTCAGCTATGGCGGCGTTTCCGGTGGCCTGCGCGCGGCGCAGGCGCTGAAGCCGTTGCTGACATCGGTCGGAATCATGCCGATCCCGGAGGGCGTCGCGCTGCCGATGTATCAGAAGCTGCTCGACGAAAACCGCGCTTTCAACGCCAGCGAGCAGGTGGCCGGCGGAGCCAAGATCATGCTGGACGAGCTGTCGCGCTGGAGCGAGGCACTGAAGCCGATGCGCGCGGCCTGAACGAGCCGGTTCGAGCCGGCTTGCCCGCGCGATAAAGAGGTGGAATGGTCGGCAAACGACCGAGCCGGGGGGCGGTTCCACTTGCGTTTGCTGTTTGCCTTGCTGCTGATGCTCGCAACCACCGCCACCGCGGTGGCCGAGCGGCGCGTGGCGCTGGTCATGGCCGACGACGATTACCGGCTGGTCCGGGCGCTCGCCAATCCCGTTCACGACGGCGAGGCGATGGAAGCGTCGCTGAAGAAGCTCGGTTTCGAGGTCGTGCTCGAAACCAACCGGGATCTGCGGCGCATGCGGCGCGCACTCGACGATTTTCGCGAAGACGCCAAGGGTGCCGACGTGGCGCTGGTCTATTTCTCCGGCCATGGCGTCGAGATCTCAGGCGACAACCGGCTGCTGCCGGTCGATGCCGACGCGTCCTCGCTCGACGCGCTGGACAAGACCAGCCTGCCGCTGGAAGAGGTGCGCGACGCGGTCGTCGCCACCGCCAAGGTCGGGTTGATCGTGCTCGATGCCTGCCGCGGCGATCCGTTCTCGGGGAGCAGTGGCGAAGGACGCGGCGCCACCGCCCTGGCAAAGGATGTCGCGGACAAGGTCAAGCCGGGCCTCGGGCGCGTTGGCCGGGCGGAAAACATCCTGTTTGCTTTTTCGGCCGCGCCGGGCGAGACGGCCGCCGACGGAACCGGCCAGAACTCGCCCTTCACGACGGCGCTGACCAAATATCTCGGCACCGACGGGCTCGAAATCCGCTCCGTGCTGACGCTGGTGCAGCAGGAGGTCTATGACCTGTCGCGCGGCAAACAGCTGCCCTATGTCGAGAGCGGCCTGCCGAAGCTGTTCTTCGCCGCCACCGCTAGGGAACAGTTGCCGGAGCGCGAACGCCTGCTGCTGGCCATGGCCGACGTGACGCCGGAAATGCGCGGCCAGGTCGAGCAGATCGCCAGCGATGCCGACATGCCGCTGGCGCCGCTCTATGGCGCGCTGATCAGCGCCGACACCAGCCATCTGTCGGCGGACAGGCTGAATGCCCGGCTGCGCGAGGCGGCCGACGCCTTCGTCAAGGTGCGCGCCGAGATGAAGATGCTGGCTGCCGACGATCCGCGGGTGACTGAACTGCGCCGCCAGGCCGAGGCGCAACTGGCCCTGGGCGCCTTCGGCGCGGCCCAGGCGAAGCTCGCCGAAGCGGTCGCTGTCGACGAGGTGTCGCGCAAGGCGCTGAAGGTGAATTTCGTCGACCGCACGCTGTCACAGGCCGCAACACTGTTCCTGTCGGCGGGCGCGGCACGCGCCGACCTCAGCTATGCGGCGGCCATCAAGGGCTATGAAACGGTGCTGTCGCTGTATGGCGAAGCTGGGCAGACCGCTCTCAACCTGGAACAGGCCGACCGTCAGAGCCGCACGCTGGAGGAACTCGGTCAGCTCTACACGACGGTCGGCAATGTCGAGGCGGCCGGCCGCGCCTTCAACGCCCTGTTGGCCAATCTCGAGCAGCGGTCGCGTCAGGAAGCCGATCCCAGCGTTAAGCGGGATCTCGCCATCAGCCACATCAAGCTCGCCAACATAAAAATGGCGCAAGGCGACCTGCCGACCTCGCTCGAAAACTATGAGGCGGCCAGGGGCATGCTGGAGGCGCTGACCGCAAGCATGCCGGACAAGAAGGACTGGCTCGGTGATCTTGCCATGGCCAATGACAAGATCGGCAACGTGCTGGCGACGCAGGGCGACGTGGGCGCGGCGGCTCAGGCCTATCGAGAGAGCCTGTCGATCAAGCAGAAATTGGCCGATGCCGAGCCGGACAGCGCCTATCGGCTGCGCGACCTGACCATAAGCTATGACGAGATCGGCGACCTTTCCCGTACCGCCGGCCAGTTGGACGATGCCCAGACGGCCTTTGAGGAGAGCCTGAGAATTCGGCTGGTGCTGACGGGGAACAAACCCGATGACCCAGAGCGCCAGCGCGCTGTCGCGGTCAGCCAGGAGCGGATCGGTGACGTGCTGCGCCAGCGCGGCGACGCCGCCGGTGCGCTCGTGGCCTACAGCAGGAGCCAAGCAATCGCCGAAGACCTGGTGCGCCGCGACCCTAACGATACCGACTTGAAGCGCGACCTGTCGATCAGTTACGCCAAGATCGGCAACGCGCTCAACGACCAGGAGAACTGGCCGGCGGCACTGGCTTCCTACCGGCAGGCACTGGCCGTGGCGCGTAACCTTGCCGCTGATGACCCCGCCAACACCGAGTGGCAGCGCGACCTGTCGGTCTGCCTGGAAAAGGTCGCCGGCGTGCTTGACGCCCAGGGCAATACCAGCGACGCGCTGCAGAACTACCAGGACAGCCTTGCCATTGCCGACCGGCTGGCCAAGCTCGACCCAGGCAATTCCGACTGGCAACGCGATCTGTCGATCACCCTGTCGGAAATCGGCATGCTGGAGACCAAGCAGCGCCACTTCGAGGGCTCCAAGAAAGCCTTCGAAGCCAGCCTTGGCATCCGTCAGCAACTGGCCCGGTCCGATCCGAACAACGCGATCTGGCAATTTGACCTGGTGCAGGCCTACATCAACTACGCGTACGTGGCCAAGGATCCGAAGGCGGTGCTGACCGAGGCGCTGAACCTGACGCTGGAGCTCGACCGCACGGGCCGGCTGGCGCCCAGGGACAAACCCACGATCAAATATCTGCGCGGCCTTCTCGCTAAATTCGGCGCCCGAAAAAAATAGCCGGCTGCCGGCTCGGCATTTGGGCCGGAAATGCCTGCAAACCTTGGAAAAACCGCCTTTAGCGCCTATATCTTGTGCATAGCAGAGGCGCGATTCGGGGCCGATTTTTCGCGCTGTACAAGCGGCATCTAGACAACAGGTTTTCATGAGCGACCAGATCGAGAACACCAACGGCGCTGAAGCCGAATACGGCGCCGATTCCATCAAGGTTTTGAAGGGGTTGGACGCCGTCCGCAAACGCCCCGGCATGTATATCGGCGACACCGACGACGGTTCAGGCCTGCATCACATGGTCTATGAGGTGGTCGACAACGCCATCGACGAGGCCTTGGCCGGTCACGCCGACCTGGTCACGGTGACGCTCAACCCCGATGGTTCGGTGACGGTTATCGACAATGGCCGCGGCATTCCGACCGATATCCACACCGGCGAAGGCATTTCGGCGGCCGAAGTGATCATGACCCAGCTGCATGCGGGCGGCAAGTTCGACCAGAATTCCTACAAGGTGTCGGGCGGCCTGCATGGTGTCGGCGTGTCGGTAGTGAACGCCCTTTCGGCGTGGCTGAAGCTCAAAATCCGCCGCAATGGCCAGATCTTCGAGATGAGCTTCACGCATGGCAATGCGGACGCGCCGCTGAAAGTCACCGGCGCCTATGAACAGGACAAGCAGCCGGGCACCTATGAGGGGCGCAGCGGCTCGGAAATCACCTTTTTTCCGTCGGCCGAGACTTTCACCATGGTCGAATTCGACTTCGGCACGCTGGAACACCGGCTTCGCGAACTCGCCTTCCTCAATTCCGGCGTGCGCATCGTCTTGACCGATGCCCGCCATGCCGACGTGTTGCGGCATGAGCTGCATTACGATGGCGGCCTCGAAGAGTTCGTCAAATATCTCGACCGGGTCAAGAAACCGCTGATCGACAAACCGATCGCCATCAAGGCCGAGCGCGACGGCATTACCGTCGAGGTGGCGATGTGGTGGAACGACAGCTACCACGAGAACGTGCTGGCCTTCACCAACAACATCCCGCAGCGCGATGGCGGCACCCATCTGGCCGGTTTCCGCGGTGCGCTGACGCGCCAGATCACCGGCTACGGCGACTCCTCGGGCCTGACCAAAAAGGAAAAGGTCTCGCTGATAGGCGACGATTGCCGCGAAGGCCTGACGGCGGTGCTGTCGGTCAAGGTTCCCGACCCGAAATTCTCCTCGCAGACCAAGGACAAGCTGGTCTCGTCGGAAGTCCGTCCGGTGGTCGAGGGGCTGGTCAACGAGGCGCTCGGCACCTGGCTGGAAGAGCACCCGACCGAGGGCAAGGTGGTCATCGACAAGGTGATCCAGGCCGCGGCGGCGCGCGAAGCCGCGCGCAAGGCGCGCGACATCACCCGCAAGAGCTCGCTCGGCGTCACGTCCCTGCCCGGCAAGCTGGCCGACTGTCAGGAACGCGACCCGGCGAAATCCGAAATCTTCATCGTCGAGGGTGATTCCGCCGGCGGCTCGGCCAAGGGTGGCCGTTCGCGGCAGAACCAGGCGATCCTTCCCTTGCGCGGCAAGATCCTCAATGTCGAGCGGGCACGCTTCGACCGCATGCTCGGCTCCGACATGATCGGCACGCTGATCACCGCGCTCGGCACCTCGATCGGCAAGGACGAGTTCAATGCCGACAAATTGCGCTACCACAAGATCATCCTGATGACCGACGCCGACGTCGACGGTGCCCATATCAGGACCTTGCTGTTGACCTTCTTCTTCCGGCAGATGCCGGAACTGATCGAGCGCGGCCACCTCTACATAGCCCAGCCGCCGCTCTACAAGGTGACGCGTGGCAAGAGCTCGCAATACATCAAGAACGAGAGCGCCTTCGAGGAATTCCTGATCGGCTCCGGGCTCGAGGAAGCCTCGCTTGCGCTGGGCTCCGGCGAGGTTCGGGCCGGGCAGGACCTGCGCAGCGCCATCGACGATGCGCTGGCCGTGCGCCAGCTCATCAACGGCCTGCACACGCGCTACAATAGGGGCGTGGTCGAACAGGCCGCGATCGCCGGCGGGCTCAACCCCGACGTCTTTGCCGACCTCGGCCGCGCCAACGCGATGGCGGAGCGGGTCGCACAACGTCTCGACATCATCGCCGAGGATACCGAGCGCGGCTGGACAGGGCGGATGTCGACGTCGAACGAAGGGATCGGCGGCTATGTGTTCGAGCGCACCGTGCGCAGCGTCAAGGAATACGCCCATCTCGACATGGCACTGATCAATTCGGCCGACGCCCGCCAGCTCGACCGCTACGCACAGCGCCTCAGCGAGGTCTATGGGACGCCGCCCGTGCTGCGCCGCAAGGATGTCTCCGAAACCGTCTCGGGGCCTCTGGCGCTGCTCAATGCGGTCTTTGCGACCGGCCGCAAAGGGCTGACCATGCAGCGCTACAAGGGTCTCGGCGAGATGAACGCCGAGCAGCTCTGGGAAACCACGCTCGATCCGAATGTGCGCTCGCTGCTGCAGGTCAAGGTCAATGACGCCACCGACGCGGACTCGCTGTTCTCGCGGCTGATGGGCGACGAGGTCGAGCCGCGGCGCGAGTTCATCCAGGACAATGCGCTGTCGGTCGCTAATCTCGATATCTGAGGTCTGTGCAAGCTTTTTTGAGACATTGGCGTGCCCCAGGGCCCGCCAATGTCGGCTTGCACAATCAAAATCATTGAGAAGTTGCCGGAACAGAAGGCCTTCAAAGACATTGTGACAGTGTCGATCACAATTTCTTACAGGAGGCTTTCATGGGACGCGGCATTCTATTGTGGCTGCTCGGAGTTCCGATTCCGATCATCATTCTTCTCATGCTTTTCATGCGATAGGAGGCCTCCATGCAGTCCTCCACCCTATCGGCTGTCGGCGTATCGACTGCAACGGAATCATCCTCCACGGCTGTCAGCTGGGGACCGATCATCGCCGGTGCCTTCGCGGCCTCGACGCTGACCTTCATCCTCATGCTGCTCGGCTCCGGGCTTGGGCTAACGATGGTTTCACCCTGGTCGGGCTCTGGCCTCTCGGCGACCAGTTTCGCCGTATCGACTGCGATCTGGCTTGTCGTCGTGCAGTGGTTGTCGTCGGGTGTCGGCGGCTATCTGGCGGGCCGGCTGCGCACCAAATGGGTCGGCATCCACACCGACGAAGTCTATTTCCGTGACACCGCTCACGGCTTCCTCGCTTGGGCATTGGCCACCTTGCTCGTCGTCGGCGTGCTTGGCTCGACACTTTCGGCGGCGATTGGAACGGGCGTGCAGGCAGCATCCAACGTGGCTTCAGGCGCCGCCACGGGAGCGTCGGCGGGCGCCTCCGCCAATGCCAGCAACGCATCGGCATCGGCCGACAATGCGACCTCCTATCTGGTGGATTCGCTGTTCCGGCCGGCCGATCCGGCCAAGCTCGCCACCGGCAACCCCGGCGATCAGGCCGCCGCGGCGGGGCAGGCCTCGCGCATCCTGATCGCCGGCACCGTCGCGGGCGAGGTATCCGCGGAGGACAAGACATACCTGTCGCAACTGGTGGCCGCGCGCACCGGCCTCTCCGAGGCGGATGCCAAAACGCGTGTCGATGCTGTCCTGGCCAAGGCGCAAGATGCCAAGGTCAAGGCACAGCAGGCGGCCGACACAGCCCGAAAAGCAAGCGCGACTTTCGCCCTGCTCGGCGCCCTGTCACTCGTCATCGGCGCCTTCATCGCCAGTGCCGCCGCGGCGCTTGGCGGCAGGCAGCGCGACGACGAGGAAGCGGTATTTCTCGCGAACCCCTGAACGCAATCGTCCATAGAAAATAGAAACGAGAAGAGCCCGGCTTTGAAACCGGGCTCTTTGCGTTTGTATGTCGAGATTTCTGCCGGCCCGGATCAGTGATCCATGGCCTTGACGATTTCCTCGGTCATCTTCTTGGCGTCGCCGAGCAACATCATGGTGCCGTCCTTGTAGAACAGCGTGTTGTCGATGCCGGCGTAGCCCGAGCCGAGCGAGCGCTTGACGAACAGGCAGGTGCGGGCCTTGTCGACGTCGAGGATCGGCATGCCGTAGATCGGGCTCGACTTGTCGTCGCGCGCGGACGGGTTGGTGACGTCGTTGGCGCCGATGACATAGGCGACGTCGGCCTGCGCGAATTCGGAGTTGATGTCCTCGAGTTCGAACACTTCGTCATAGGGCACGTTGGCTTCGGCGAGCAGCACATTCATGTGGCCGGGCATGCGGCCGGCCACCGGATGGATGGCGTATTTGACGTCGACGCCGTTGGCCTTGAGCTTGTCGGCCATTTCGCGCAGCGCGTGCTGCGCCTGCGCGACCGCCATTCCGTAGCCCGGCACGATGATGACTTTTTGGGCGTTCATCATCAGGTAAGCGGCGTCGTCGGCCGAGCCCTGCTTGACCGTGCGCTCTATGCCGTCATCGGCGGCAGCAGTCGTCTCGCCGCCGAAGCCGCCGAGAATGACCGAGATGAAGCTGCGGTTCATGCCCTTACACATGATGTAGGACAGGATCGCACCGGACGAGCCAACCAGCGCGCCGGTGATGATCAGCGCTAGGTTGCCGAGCGTGAAGCCGAGTGCGGCCGCCGCCCAGCCCGAATAGGAATTCAGCATCGAGACGACCACCGGCATGTCGGCGCCGCCGATCGGGATGATCAGCAGGATGCCGAGCACCAGCGAGGCGGCGACGATCAGCCAGAAGACCAGTTTTGACTCGGTGGTGACGAGCAGGATGATCAGCACGATCAGCGCCACGCCGAGCGCCGCGTTGATGAAGTGGCGGCCGCCGATCATGATCGGCTTGCCCGACATGCGACCGTCGAGCTTGAGGAAGGCGATCACCGAGCCGGTGAAGGTGATGGCGCCGATGGCGACACCAAGGCTCATCTCGATCAGCGCCTGGGCATGGATGTCGCCAGCCGTGCCGATGCCGAAGCTTTCCGGCGCGTAGATGGCGGCTGCCGCCACCATGACGGCGGCGAGGCCGACCAGCGAGTGAAAGGCCGCGACCAGCTGTGGCATCGAGGTCATGGCGATGCGGCGCGCGGTGACGGCGCCGACGCCGCCGCCAATGGCGAGGCCAAGCACGATCAGGCCAAAGCGCGGGGCGGACGGGGTTGCCAGCGCCAGCGTGGTGGCGATGGCGATGGCCATGCCGATCATGCCGTAGAGATTGCCCTGGCGGCTGGTGGTCGGATGCGACAGGCCGCGCAGCGCCATGATGAACAGGACGCCGGAAACGAGGTAGAGGAAGGACGCGAAGTTGGCGTTCATGGCGCTCTACTTGTCCTTCTTCTTGTACATGGCCAGCATGCGCTGGGTGACGAGAAAGCCGCCGAAGATGTTGACCGAAACCAGCATCAGCGCGACGAAGCCGAAGCCGGCGGCAACACCGGAAGCGGCGATGCCGACGGCCAACAGCGCGCCGACGACGATGACCGAGGAGATGGCGTTGGTGACGGCCATCAGCGGCGTGTGCAGTGCGGGGGTCACCGACCAGACGACGTAGTAGCCGACGAAGATCGCCAGCACGAAGATGGCGAAACGGAAGACGAAGGGATCGATGGCGCCGCCCGACAGCGCGTGCGCGGCGTCACCCGCCGCCTCGGTGCCACCAGGAGCGTTGGCCAGGTTCTGCACCGCAAGCCGGACGGCGGCACTGGCCTGGTCGAGCTGGTCGAGGGCTTTCTGCAGGGTCTGATCCATCACGCTGTGCCTTTCGACTTGGAAGAGGGCGACTTGGGTGCGGCGGTCTTCCTGGGCGCGGACTTCTTGGGCGAAGCGTCGGCGACCATGGTCTTGGCAGGGATCGCGGCCGGCTCGACATATTGGCCCTTTGGAGGCTGCTGATCGGCCTTGGCGAAGGCCGGATGAACGACCTTGCCGCCGTCGGTCAGCATCGTTGCCTTGACCAGATCGTCATCGCGGTTGATGGCGAGCGTCTTGGTCGTCTTGTCGACCAGCGTCTCGAGGAAGGCGAACAGGTTCCTGGCGTAGAGCAGCGAGGCGGATGCGGCGACGCGGCCGGGCACGTTGAGGTGGCCGACGATTTTTACGCCATTGGCCGTGTTCACCACCTGACCTGGAACCGCGCCGTCGACATTGCCGCCGCGCTCGACCGCGAGGTCGACGAGCACCGAGCCCGGCTTCATCGACGCGACCATCGCCGCCGACACCAGCTTGGGCGCCGGCCGGCCGGGGATCAGTGCCGTGGTGATGACGATGTCCTGCTTGGCGATGTGCTCGGCGGTGAGCGCCGCCTGCTTGGCCTGGTATTCCCTGGACATTTCCTTGGCGTAGCCGCCTGCCGTCTCGGCGGCCTTGAACTCGTCGTCCTCGACGGCCAGGAATTTTGCACCGAGCGAGGCGACCTGTTCCTTGGCGGCGGGGCGCACGTCGGTGGCGGTGACGACCGCGCCGAGCCGGCGCGCCGTGGCGATCGCCTGCAGGCCGGCAACGCCGACGCCCATGATGAACACCTTGGCGGCAGGAACAGTGCCGGCCGCCGTCATCATCATCGGCAGCGCACGGTCATATTCCGAGGCGCCGTCGATCACCGCCTGATAGCCGGCGAGGTTGGCTTGGCTGGACAGGACGTCCATCGATTGCGCGCGGGTGATGCGCGGCATGAATTCCATCGAGAAGGCGGTGACACCGGCCTTGGCCAGCGCCGCGACGGCGGCATCGTTGCCATAGGGGTCCATGATGGCGATGACGGCGGCGCCGGATTTGTAGCCCTTCAGCTCGGCTTCCGACGGCCTGCGCACCTTGAGCACGATATCGGCCTTGCCAACATCCGCGGCCTTGCCGATGGTAGCTCCCGCCTTGGCGAACTCTTCGTCGGGGATGCGCGACCTGGTGCCGGCACCGGTCTCGACGACGACATCGAAGCCAAGTCCGGCCAGCCGCTTCACCGTATCGGGCGACGCCGCGACACGCGGTTCGTTCGCGTCAAGCTCACGAGGGATGAAAACCGTCTGTCCCACCGCATGATCCTTTCGGCTGGAACCTGTCTGCGCAAAGTGTCGGCCGGGGCGTCCGGCGACGTCAAGGCAAGAGGGTTTTGGAAAGTCTACCGCAGAATGAAAGCGCCAACGGCCATGATCAGGATGAACAGGATGGTCGCCGAGAAGAAGCCGCCAGCGAAGAAGCCGAAAGCCATCGCCAGGAGTATGGCGCCGCAGAAAAGCGATCCGTATTTGGCCAGCATGAGAAAGCCCGCATAGGTGCGGTCATGCTCGGCGTAGTCCATCTTCGCGCCCAGTTCTACAGGACCGCTCGGCGTGTGATCAGCCATAGGAATACCCCTTCGAAGACATCTTTGAGGCACATAGCGAAAAGCCGGGCCAAGAGCAATGGCGCTATTGCCGCATCGCAGCCGACAACTGCCTCAAGGGAAAATTGAAACTGCCGGCATCATGTGTCAGCTCCGTTGAAGCTGCTGTGAGAATTTGGCGGTTCTGGACGTTGTCGCGGGGGAGTATCGTCGCCGGATGAACAGCCGGTGGTGAAGCGCCATGACCACGCCCATACAGACATTTGACTGGAACGACACTGCCATTGCGTGGGGGACCGCCGGCTCAGGCCCTCCGATCGTGCTCGTGCATGGCACGCCGTTCTCCTCGCATGTCTGGCATCGCGTCGCACCGGAACTGGCGCGCGAGCATACGCTGTATTTCTACGATCTTCCCGGATACGGGCGATCCACCAAACGGGAACGCCAGGATGTTTCGCTGGGCATCCAGAACGGGGCGCTGGCGGCGATGCTGGCCTTTTGGAAGCTCGATCGACCCAAGATCATCGCCCATGATTTCGGCGGCGCCACGGCGCTACGCGCGCACCTGATCGACGGCCGTGACTATGACAGGTTGCTTTTGATCGACCCGGTGGCGGTGCGGCCATGGGGCTCGCCCTTCGTTCAGCATGTCCGACGACATGAGGCCGCCTTCGCCGGCGTGCCTGACTACATACAGGTGGCGATCCTGAAGGCGTATGTTTCGGGCGCTGCGGCCAGGCCTCTGTCGGACAGCGAACTGGAACCCTACATCGCGCCTTGGACCGGGTCTATTGGTCAGCCGGCTTTCTATCGGCAGATCGCCCAGATGGATCCGCGTTTCACCGACGAGGTCGAACCGCTCTACGGCGAACTCCGCTGCCCCGTCGCTTTGCTGTGGGGAGAGGATGACCGCTGGATATCGCCGCAAAGCGGCCAGAAGCTCGCGGCCATGTTGCCGGATTGCGCCTTGACCCTCGTCCCCGGTTCCGGCCATCTCATGCAGGAGGACAGGCCGGAGGCCATCGTCGCCGCAGCGCTACGCTTCTTCGCTGGCTGAGAGTCAATGCTGACGCAATTCCCAAGGGCAAGCGCTATGCGCTTTTACCGGGAAACCCGCCTTACATTTTCCTGAAATTGCGCCGGCTTCAGCCGGCGAGGTGCGGGAACAATCCAAGCAGGCCGGCGATGATCAGGTAGATCGCGACAATGTAGTTCAACAATCGTGGCATCACGAGGATCAGCACGCCGGCTATCAAGGAGATCAGCGGCGTGAGCGCGAGCGTTGAAACGGTCATATGGGGAACTCCTTTCGACCCTGTCTGGTCGACGATTATATGGCCCACGCGATAACGACGCGACAGCCGCTGGCGCACATTCCCGGCGCGCCCGCCGTCACCCAGAACGCGGACACCGCCTGGAAGCTCCACGGATGTCGGGAAAAATCGCACGGCGTCGGTCGCGAGACCTCAGGCGGCTTCGCGAAAATACTTTGCCGTCGGCAGGATGGTCAGCGGTGCCAGTTCGCCCGCACCAGGCGTCTCGAACAGCATGCGCTGCTCCAGCGGCGTCGAGCGGAAGAAGGGGAACCGGGAGAAGGAGCGCTCGCGGATCGCGTTGACGTTGGCGCGGTAGAGCACGACCTTGTAGTTCAGGCCCGGATAGTCGCGCAATTCGCCGATCTGCTCGGAGCAATAGATGCGGCGATAGAAGCCAGCATGTTCAGGCCGGATGGTGGAAAGGCAGTAGGGCGCATCGAAGTAGAAGCAGGCCATGCCGGCAAGGCGCAGCGTGAGATAAGGGATCTGCGGATAAACCCTCGACCAGTCCGGGTCGGCGGCAAAGCGGCTCGGATCGGCAAAATGCGCGCCGGCGGCAAGCATTGGCCGCAGGATATCACCGTAAACCGTGGTGGAAGGCGACTGCGGCGTCTCGTGGCAGGCATGGTGGATGCGCAACGTGCTGACCAGGTCGCCGTCAATGTAGATGCCGAACTTCGAACAGTTCTCGGCTTCATCCAGCTCGTCGTGGATAATATGGTCCGGATTCTCCGGCACCATGTCGCTCAACCGGTAGGATTTGTAGCGCAACCTGTAGATGTCTTCGAGGTCTTCGCCTTTGTCGCAGCGGCGATATTCAGTGCGCTCCAACATCGCGGAGATGTTTCGGGCAAAGCTCGACATGTTGTCGGGCGAATTTTCTTCGCTCACGCCCGCCACCTGGCGAAGCGCTGTCAAATGCGCGTCCATGGACTTTCCCCGTAAATGCCGCCGCGTTTCAACCCTACGACGAGACCACGGGATGTAAAGATGAAAATGATCCGGGCACTGTTTACCGAACGTTAAGGTTAACAATCGGTAAAATTTTACTAAAATCAAAAGCATCTGTCCCGCAAACTAGCCGCGGGATGCCCTCTTGGCGCTTTTGATCTCCTTGGCAAAGGGCCAGACCGTGGTCGACATGGTCTCGATGCCGGACGCGCTGAGCGCGGAGCCGAACAGGAAGCCCTGCACGAGATCCGGCTTGACCTCGAGCGCCAGGATCTTGAGCTGTTCGAAGGTTTCGACGCCTTCGACCGTTACCGAAAGCCCCAGCGGCCGCGAAAGATTGACGATGCCCTTGAGCAGCTCCAGGGAACGGGAGTTCTGGGTGACGTCCATGAGGAAGGAGCGATCGATCTTGATCTTGTCGAGCGGCAGCTTGTGAAGATAGCTCAGGCTCGAATAGCCGGTGCCGAAGTCGTCGAGCGCGATGCGCACGCCAATCTGCTTCAGCTCCTCGATGTACTGGCGCGTCAGCGACTTGTCGTCGAGCAGCGCCGTTTCGGTGACCTCGATCTCCAGCCGGCCGGCAGCGAGACCGGAGCTCGCCAAGGCATCGCGAACCTTCTGGATGACGTCGCGGCTGCGGAAATCCTTGGCGGAGAGGTTGACCGAGACGCTGGTCTGGTCAGGCCATTTGGCACATTCGGTGCAGGCCGCATGCAGCACGAAGGTGCTGATTTCCGAAATGATGCCCATTTCCTCGGCCAGCGGAATGAAGATGCCGGGTGAGACCGGTCCGAGATCGGGATGGTCCCAGCGGCACAGCGCCTCACAGCTGGCGATGCGCATGGTGCTCATCGCCACGATCGGCTGGTAGACCACCCGCAGGCTCTTGCTTTCCACGGCGCTGCGCAGGTCAGCCTTCATCAGCTGGCGATTGCGGAACGCGGCATCCATCGCCGCCTCGAACAGGCGCCAGCCGTTCTTGCCGAGTTCCTTGGCCTTGTAGAGCGCCAGGTCCGCCTTGACGATCATCGCGTCGACATCGCTGTCCCTGACCCGCGACAGCACCGCGCCGCCACTGGCCTGGATGCGCAGCCCGTGGCCGGCGACGTCCACTTCGCCCTGCAACGCGGCAAAGATCTCATCGATCTGGATGGTCAGGTGGCTCTCATCCTCGATGCGGTCGAAGAAAACCATGAACTCGTCGCCGCCGAAACGGCTGACGGTGATGCCTTGCCCGGCGACGGCGGCAAGACGTTCGGCGACCGCATAGATCAACCCATCGCCGATCGGATGCCCAAGCGTGTCGTTGACGCTCTTGAAATCGTCAAGGTCGAGCACGGCGAGGCCGCAGAGACGATCGCGGTCGCCCGAAGCCATCGCCTCGCCGATCAGTTCATGGAAATAGGCGCGATTGGGCAGGCCGGTGAGATTGTCGTAGCGCGCCATGAAGCGGATCTTGTCTTCCGCCTCGACACGCGCCGTCACGTCCTCGAAGGTGATGACCCCCAGTTCCTGGCTGCCCTCGCGGGCCGAGAATTCATAATGCTGGCCATTGGCGAGGGAAACCAGAACCTTGCGGTCGCGGCCCTCGCGCAGCGCGCGGGTCAGCTGGGCCTCGATGTAGCGGCAGTCTTTCGGCGCCAGCATGCCGCCGGCGACGCCGCGCATCAGGAGACCGTGGATCGATCGTCCGAGGAGCGCGTCGGCCGATTTGAGCGACATCAAATGCGCGGCCTCGGCATTGGCGACCGCCACCCGGCCGTCCGGGCCGAGCATGACAAGGCCGTGCGACATGGTGTTGAGCGCCCGGTTGAAACGCTGGGCGAGGCGGTTTGCCTTCTTTTCCTCCGACAGCGCCGCGAAAAGCACCTCGCGGACCAGATCGGCGAAGCGCTTGATGGCGAACAGGAAGGGCGCCGAAAGCAGGCCAAGGATGAAATGGTAGGGATCGCCGCGCAGGATGAAGCCGAGAGAGATCGGCCAGGTCATGGTCATGATGAAGATCATCACCATCCTGGGCGAACCATAGTTTCGGCCGGCGATGGACGTGGCCGACGCCAGCGTCACGCAGACCGCGGCGATCTCGGCAAACCCGTCATAGGCGAGATAGATGCCGACGAAACAGAAGGTTCCCAGCATGAAACCATGCATGGAGCCGTAGAAAATATAGTCGTTCTCGCGCCGGCGGGCCTCCTCCCAGCTCTTGGGCGTCGGCGCATGCCGGTACTTGCGAATGTTGCGCAAGCGCAGGAAGGCGACGGCCAGGAAACCAAACGTCACCGCAAGGTAGGCCGGGTCCCTGGTCTTCCAATAGACGAGCACCACCAGCAGGGTCTGGGCAAAGAATCCGATCGAAAGCGTCAATCCGTCGCGAAACAGGGTTTCCACGAACGGAATGTAGACGTCGACCGGGATCTCGTTCTTTTTTCTCAGATTCACGCCTGAATCCCAACCCTTGGGAGCCAAGCAGTGCCATATTCGCCTTAAGAAACATTTAGAGGAGCGGCCGCCCGCTCACGGTCAAGGGAGTTGACGCTAGGGAAAGCGGAGAAAATGCGGTTCAGGTAAACAAGCCGTATCCGTCATTCGGCGGCCTGGAGTTCCGGCCGCTTCGAGGCGGCTGACAGGCGTTCGAGGAGCCTTTGGCGCTCTCCAGCGGCCTTTTCGGCGCTGGCCTGCCGGACATGGCCATAACCACGGATGAGTGCAGGAACCGACATGAGGGCGGTCGCTGCCTCGACCTTGCCCGGCGCCAGCGACTTGGCGACAAGCTCAAGATCGCCCTCATACTGTGTCAAAAGCTGTCGCTCCATGCGTCGTTCGGCAGTGTAGCCGAACAAGTCGAAAGCGGTGCCGCGCAGGCCCTTGAGCGCCGCCAGCAGGCGAAACCCCTTCATCATCCAGGGGCCGAAGCTCGATTTCCTCGGTTTGCCGTCATTGCCGCGCCGGCCCATGATCGGCGGCGCGAGATGGAATTCGAGCTTCTCGTAGCTCTGGAACTGCTTGCCAAGCTCGGCGGCGAAGGAACCGTCGGTGTAAAGCCGCGCCACCTCGTACTCATCCTTGATCGCCATCAGCTTGAACAGGTTCCTGGCCGCGGCCTCGGTCACGGCGGTCGAATCCGGCACAGCCTTCGTTTCGGCAGCACGCAGGCGGGCCAGGCTGTCGGCATAACGCTTGCCGTAGGCGGCGTTCTGGTAGGCGGTCAGGAAGGCGACACGGCGGCCAATGATCTCGTCCAGCGTCTGCGCGACCGGGGCGGCCTGTCCGGCCTTGCCCGGCTGGGCGACGAGGCCACGCACGAAATCCGGCTGGTGCGCCGCGCGGCGGCCCCAGCGGAAGGCGGCGATGTTCATCGCCACGGCTTCGCCGTTGAGTTCGATCGCCCTTTCGACCGCCTCGGCCGACAGCGGCAGGCCGCCATGCTGGAAGGCGAAGCCGAGCATGAACATGTTGGCGCCGAGCGAATTGCCGAACAAAGCGGTGGCGGTGCGGGTGGCGTCGAAGAAATGCGCCTTGTCGTCGCCGGCCGCGCTCCGGATCGCCTTCTTCAGCCGCTCGATAGGCAGCGAGAAATCGGCCGAGCGGGCAAACTCGCCGGGCATGATCTCGGCGGTGTTGGCGAGAAAGATCGTATGGCCCTCGCGCACCGCCGTCAGCACCTTCTTGACGCCCGACACGACGAGGTCGCAGCCAAGCACCAGGTCGGCCTTGCCCGCCGAAACGCGGATGGCATGGATGTCGTCCGGCGTGCGGGCGATGCGCACATGGGTAAACACCGAACCGCCCTTCTGGGCGAGGCCGGCCATGTCGATCATGCCGCAGCCCTTGTCCTCGAGATGGGCGGCCATGCCGAGCACCGCACCGACGGTGACCACGCCGGTGCCGCCGACGCCGTCGATGATCGCGGCCCAGCCTTCGGAGCCCAGCGGGAATTCGGCCGGGGTCGGCACGCCGTCGAGCGGATCGGCTTTGCCGGCCAGGCCCTCGGCCTTCCTGATCTTGGCGCCGTGCACGGTGACGAAGGAGGGGCAGAAGCCGTTGACGCAGGAGAAGTCCTTGTTGCAGCTCGACTGGTCGATCTTGCGCTTGCGGCCGAATTCGGTTTCGACCGGCTGGATCGAGACGCAGTTCGACTGCACGCCGCAGTCGCCGCAGCCCTCGCAGACCAGCTCGTTGATGAAGACGCGCTTGTCGGGATCGGGAAAGGTGCCGCGCTTGCGGCGTCGGCGCTTTTCGGCCGCGCAGGTCTGGTCGTAGATCAGGATCGAGACACCCTTGACGTCGCGCAGCTCGCGCTGGACGAGATCGAGGTCGTCGCGGTGATGGATGGATGCGCCGGCGGGGAATTCGACCTTGCCCGCATATTTGTCGGGCTCGTCGGTGACGATGGCGATGCGGTCGACACCCTCTGCCCGCACCTGCCTGGCGATCATGTCGACGGTCAGGCCACCCTCATGCGGCTGGCCGCCGGTCATGGCGACGGCGTCGTTGTAGAGGATCTTGTAGGTGATGTTGGCTTCGCTCGACAGGGCGAAGCGGATCGCCAGCGTGCCGGAATGGTTGTAGGTGCCGTCGCCGAGATTCTGGAAGATGTGGTCGCGCTTGGAGAACGGCGCCTGGCCGACCCATTGCGCGCCCTCGCCGCCCATGGCCGTGAAGCCGAGCGTGTTGCGGTCCATCCACAGCGCCATGAAATGGCAGCCGATGCCGGCGGCGGCGATCGAGCCGTCCGGCACCTTGGTCGAGGAATTGTGCGGACAACCCGAACAGAAGAAAGGCGTGCGCGAGCCGATGTCGGTGGCGTCCGCAAGCATCGCCTGGAACTGGCGCAGCTTGCCCACCCGCGCCGAAATCTGTTCCGACGGACCAATGGTCTTCACGATCCGCTCGCCGAGCGCAATCGCGATCTCGTTGGGATCGAGCGCACCCTTGGCGGGAAACAGCCAGTCACCGCGCTCGTCCTTCTTGCCGACGATGACCGGCTGCGAGGCTGTGCCGTAGAGGCTTTCGCGCAGTTGCACCTCGATCAGCGAGCGTTTTTCCTCGACCACGACGATGGTATCGAGGCCGCGGGCAAAGTCAGCGATGTGATGCAGATCGAGCGGCCAGGGGCAGCCGACCTTGAACAGCCGCACGCCGATGCGGTTGGCGGCCGCCTCGTCGATGCCGATGTCCTCCAGCGCCTGGCGCACATCCAGATAGCTCTTGCCCAGGGTGATGATGCCGATCTTCGGGCTGCGGCCGCCCGAATAGACGATGCGGTTCAATCCGTTGGCATGGATGAAGGCGGAAGCCGCGGCGCGCTTGTGTTCATGCAGGCGCTCCTCCTGGCCCAGCATGTCGATCTCGTGGCGGATGTTGAGGCCGCCGGGCGGCATGTCGAACTCCGGCACGACGATGTTCAGCCGCTCAAGCGATGCATCGACCGAGGCCGTCGATTCGATATTGTCCTTGACGCATTTGATCGCCGCCCAGGTGCCGGCAAAGCGCGACATGGCAAAGCCGTAGAGGCCGTAGTCGATGATCTCCTGGACACCCGCCGGGTTGAGGATCGGCACCATGGTGTCGACGAACAGGAATTCGGTGGCATGCGCATTGGTCGAGGATTCGGCCATGTGGTCGTCGCCCATCAGCGCGAGCACCCCGCCATGCTTCGACGAGCCGGCGAGATTGGCGTGGCGGAACACGTCGCCGGAACGGTCGACGCCAGGCCCCTTGCCGTACCAGACGGAAAACACGCCATCGTGGGTGCCCTCGCCCAGCAGTTCCGTCTGCTGCGATCCCCAGCAGGCGGTCGCGGCAAGCTCCTCGTTGAGGCCCGGCTGGAAGACGATGTCGGCCCCGGCGAGCTGCTTCTTGGCCTTCCACAGCTGCATGTCGAGGCCGCCTAGCGGCGAACCGCGATAGCCGGAGACGAAGCCGGCCGTGTTCAAGCCCGCGCGACGGTCGCGCTCGCGCTGCATCAGAAGCATGCGGATGACCGCCTGCGCGCCGGACAGGAAGATGCGCTCCTTCCCGAGATCGAACTTGTCGTCGAGCGCGACATCATGCAGCGTCATCAGGCATTTCCTCTGCGAAGGCCGCGTGGGGCAGCAGCCAACGTCGGGATCGGATGACGCATCCTTTCTCCCCTTGCAAGTCAGGTCAAACAAAATCGAAGGGACCGGGTGCCGCGCAACAAACAGTCCGGCAGGTGCCGGATCGCGCACGAACCAGCGCGCCGATCGTGCGACGACGCACGAAAATTCCAGCCAAATCGATGCCGGTCGGAAAGTGTCAGCCGGCTTTCGAACAATCCGGCTTCGGCTCGCCCGGCAGCTTGCCGTCGGGATGGCCGGCGAGGTCGGGATTGGCCGTATAGAGCTGGTCGATGACCAGCGGCCGGTCGGGCAGGATCGACTGGTCTTCCGTCGACATCAGCGTGGTGTCGATCTTCTGCAGGACCGCACCGTCGGCGCCCTTGATGCTGATGGCGATGGCATAGGGCTTGTTCTTGACGATGCAGGTCAGCGCCGGGCTCTCAAGACTCACCTTGCCGAGCTTCGGCCAGACCTTCTGCTCGACCACGATAGGCGCACCGCCGGCCGGATTCTGGAAACTGGCAACCGCCACCTGGCCCTCGCCCATCGGCTGCAAGGGCCGCAGCGTGACGACATAGGTCGCCCGGGCGAGACGGTAGTTGAAGACAAATATCTTGCCCGAAACCTCGAACAGCTTGCCTTCGCCATCCTTGCCCGTATCCCGGCAGGCGCCGAGCGCAACGGCGGCGATCAGCATGGCGCCGACAACGACCGAGCGGGAAATCTTTCTAAGCATCCTTGACCTCATGGGCCGCCATGCGGCGGCGGCGATAGTGACGGCTTGCCTTCTGCCGGTTGCCGCACACCGCCATGTCGCACCAAAGGCGACTGGAATTGCGGCTCCTGTCGACGAACAGCCAGGTGCAGTTGGGACAGATCCTCAATCTCGCGACCGTATCGTCCCGCAGCAGCGACAGCGCCGAAACCGCCAACGCCGCCTCGAAGGCGATCGGCGTCACAGGGTCGCCGAACGGCCTTCCCGGCGCGCCGATCTCGGTCCGGCTGCCAGCCAGGCCCTCGGCACAGGCCGTCAGGAACCCGGGCATATCCGCGGTCGCGAGCACCCCTTTCGACACCGCACCGCGAAACAGCCGGTCGGTCGCCTCGCGGATCGACAGCACGACGGGGGCGATCGCCGCCGGCGAGGAAACCGCAAGCCGCCTGTCGCCAAGCTCGTCGGCGCGAAAACCGCTGGCCGCCTCGGCAAAGCGGGCGATTTCGGCGGGATCGTCGAAGCGGTCGAAGGTGCGCTGGGGATCGCCGCGCAGCACGACGGTGTTCGCCGTATCGAGCGCGAGCAGGCCGCCGGTGAAGCGATGCGGGGTCCAGGCAACTGTCATGCCCAAAATCTAACCGATAAATCGCATTTGACAAGTTAGATTCGCCGATGCAAACCTCTTATGGGTAAGCTATCGTCGCCTTTGTCTTGAGCATTCCGTCTGTCCAACCGCTGTGCGCTTTGGGCGACATGCTTTGCAGGTTTTGCATGCTCTATTTCTTCCAGCAGGTGCTGAACGGGCTGCATTCGGGTGCGCTCTATGCGCTGCTTGCCTTCGGCTACGTGCTGACCAACGGCATCCTGCACCGCACCAACCTTGCCTATGGCGCGCTGTTCGCCTTCTGCGGCCAGGCAATGATCCTGACCGTCGCCTTCGGCTACCAGGTGCTGTGGCTGACGCTGCTGGCTTCGGTGCTGCTCGGCGTCGTGGCGGCCTTGCTCTATGCCGCGCTCATCAGCCATGTCCTGTCGCGCAGCGTCTTCGAGCCGCTGGCCGACCGCACGCCCAATGCCATCGTGGTGACGACGCTCGGCATCCTGCTGGTGCTGTCGGAAGCGAGCCGCATCGCGGCCGACACGCATGATCTGTGGCTGCCGCCAATGCTGGCCCAGCCGATCGTTTTTGCCGAGGGCGCCGGCTTCAAGGCGACGCTGACGCTGATCCAGGTGCTCGACTGCGCGGCTGTCCTGGCAGCGGTTCTACTCGCCACCTGGGTGTTTGCCCGCTCAAGCTTCGGCCGGTCCTGGCGCGCGGTCTCCGACGACCCCGGGGCCGCTGCCCTGTGCGGCGTCGACGTGCGCACTGTGTTCCGGCGCGCCGTGTTGTACGGCGGCTTGTGCGCGGCGCTGGCCGGCGTCATGGCCAGCCTCTACTATGGCAATGTCAGCTTCGGTTCCGGCCTCGTCTACGGGTTGAAGATCCTGTTCGTGACGGCGGTCGGCGGCTATCTCTCGCCGCCACGGGCAGCGCTGGGCGCGGCAGCTTTCGGCATGGCCGAATCGCTGTGGGCCGGCTATTTCCCGATCGAATGGCGCGATGCGTGGATGTATCTGTTCCTGGTGACCATGCTGGTGCTGATCGGCGCCGGCCGCGACACCAGCAAAGTCGTCTGAACCGATCAGACTTTGGTTGCATGACGCGGGGGCAGGCCGCCAGTCTTTGGCCTTCGCTTTAATCGATGCTGTTTTGTTGCCTCCATCCTTGTTGACCCGTCCGGCCACGCGCGGCATACCGTTGGGCCACGCGGCGTGACGGAACAAGGGGAGCCGGCACGCCTCCGATAAAAGGGAGGAATGCATGGCAGGGCTTCTCGCTCTCTCCAGGGCGATCGACCGCCTCAACGAATTCATCGGCAAGTCGGTGTCGTGGCTGATCCTGCTGGCGATCCTCGTGAGCGCGGTCAACGCCGTCATCCGCAAGGTCTTCGACATTTCGTCGAATGCGTGGCTGGAGCTGCAATGGTATCTGTTCGGCGCCGCCTTCATGCTGGCTGCCGCCTATACGCTGAAGCAGAACGAGCATATCCGCATCGACATCGTCTACGGCCTGTTCTCACGCCGCGTGCAGCACTGGATCGACCTTCTCGGCCATCTCCTGTTCCTGATGCCGTTCGTGACGCTGATGGTGTTCTATTTCGTGCCCTACGTGCGGCTGTCGTTTCACAGCGGCGAAATGTCCAACAATTCCGGAGGCCTGATCGTTTGGCCAGCCAAGGCCATCCTGCTGGTCGGCTTTTTCCTGCTGGCGCTGCAGGGCATTTCCGAGATCATCAAGAAGATCGCCATCATACGCGGCGACATGGACGATCCCACCCCCTTCATTTCCGTGCACGAACAGGCTGAGCTCGAAGCCAAGGCGCTCGCCGACGAGGTGCGCTCGTGATGGAGTTCATTGCCCAGAACATGGCGCCGATCATGTTCGCCTCGCTGATCCTGTTCATGCTGATCGGCTATCCCGTGGCCTTTTCGCTCGCCGCTAACGGATTGATGTTCTTCTTCATCGGCGTGCTCCTGACGCCCTATTCGGGCGGTGCGATCAACCTCGCCTGGCCGCTGCTCTATGCGCTTCCGGACAATTTCTACGGCAGCCGGGTGATGTCGAACGACACGCTGCTGGCGATCCCGTTCTTCACCTTCATGGGCATCGTGCTCGAGCGATCGGGCATGGCCGAGGACCTGCTCGACACGATCGGCCAGCTGTTCGGACCGATCCGCGGCGGTCTAGCCTACGCGGTGATCTTCGTCGGCGCGCTGCTGGCGGCGACCACCGGTGTGGTGGCGGCATCGGTCATTGCCATGGGACTGATCTCGCTGCCGATCATGCTGCGCTATGGCTATGACCGCCGGCTGGCGTCCGGCGTCATCGCCGCCTCCGGTACGCTCGCGCAGATCATCCCGCCGTCGCTGGTGCTGATCGTGCTTGCCGACCAGCTCGGCCGCTCGGTCGGCGACATGTATGCCGGCGCGCTGATCCCCGGCCTGGTGCTGACGGGGCTCTACGCGTTTTACATTCTCATCGTGTCGATCTTCCGGCCGAAGATGATGCCGGCGCTGCCGCTCGAAGCACGCACGCTTGGTCATGGCGTGATGTCGCTGCTGGTGGCGCTGGTGGCAACGGTGGCCATATCCTACGCGGCGTACCGCTATCTGGCGCCGGCGCATGGCGACAATGCCGATATTCTGGGCGCCACGGCCGGCGTGATCGTGATCTATATCGTCGCCATTGCCGACCGGCGGCTGAACATCCACATGATGTCCAGGCTGGCGCAGCAGGTGGTCATCGTGCTGATCCCGCCGCTGGCGCTGATCTTCCTGGTGCTGGGCACCATCTTCCTCGGCATCGCCACGCCGACGGAAGGCGGCGCCATGGGCGCGGTCGGCGCGTTGGCGATGGCCGCGGCAAAGGGCCGGCTGTCGCTGGATGTGATCAAGCAAGCGCTCGCCTCGACGACGCGGCTTTCGTCCTTCGTGCTGTTCATCCTGATCGGCGCGCGCGTGTTCTCACTGACCTTCTACGGCGTCAACGGCCAGATATGGGTCGAGCACCTTTTGACTTCGCTGCCGGGCGGCGAAGTCGGCTTCCTGATCGGCGTCAATATCCTCGTCTTCTTCCTGGCCTTCTTCCTCGATTTCTTCGAGTTGGCCTTCATCATCGTGCCGCTGCTGGCGCCGGCGGCCGACAAGCTCGGCATCGACCTGATCTGGTTCGGCGTGCTGCTCGGCGTCAACATGCAAACCAGCTTCATGCACCCGCCCTTCGGCTTCGCGCTGTTCTACCTGCGCTCGGTCGCCGCGCGGGTACCCTATCTCGACCGCCTCACCGGCAAGCAGGTCGCGCCGGTGACGACAGGCCAGATCTATTGGGGCGCGGTGCCGTTCGTCCTGATCCAGGTGATCATGATCGGGCTGACCATCTCCTTCCCGCAAATGGTGATGCGCTACAAGGGCACGGCGACCGATGCGGGCACGATCGACTACAAGGTGCCGGAAATGCCCTCTCTATCGCCGCTCAGCGCCCCGCAGGGCGGCAGCGCGCCCGCCAATGGCGGCAATGGACCGGCTGCGCCCGGCACACCGGACCTGTCGCAACCGCCGAGTTTCGGCGATTCGCCGCCGGCCAAGCCGGCGACACCGACGCCGGACCTTTCGCAGCCGCCGAGCTTCAACTGATGGGAACGACGCCATGAGAGCGGTGCGGCTGGAAGCGGTGGGCAGCATTTCGCTGCGCGAGGTCGATAAACCCGTCCCCGGACTGGACGATCTTCTGGTGCGGGTCGAAGCCTGTGGCGTCTGCGGCACCGACCGGCATCTTTTCCACGGCGAGTTTCCTTGCAGGCCGCCGGTGACGCCCGGCCACGAATTCTCGGGCATCATCGAGGCTGTTGGGGCCGAAGTCTCCGGCTTTGCCGTCGCAGACCGCGTCACCGGCGACCCCAACATCGCCTGCGGGCGGTGCCCGCATTGCCATGCCGGCCGGGTCAATCTCTGCCGCAATCTCAATGCCATCGGCATCCACCGCGACGGCGGCTTTGCCGATTATGTCGTGCTGCCGCAGAAACAGGCTTTCATCCTGCCCGCCGGTTTGAAGCCGACACATGGCGCGTTCTGCGAGCCGCTCGGCTGCTGCCTGCATGGCGTGGACCTGGCCGAGATCAAGCCCGGCAGTTCGGTGGTCGTGCTCGGCGGCGGCGTGATCGGCCTGCTTACCGTGCAACTGGCGCGGCTGGCCGGCGCCACGACCATCATCCTGTCGACAAGGCAGGCTTCACGGCGCGCACTCGCCGAGGAGTTGGGCGCGACAGCGACGGTGGACCCGACCGCCGGCGACGTGATCGATGCCATCGCTGCGCCAACCGGTCTTGTGCCCGGCGGCGTTGACGTGGTGTTCGAATGCGCCGGGGTGCGCGAGACCGTCGAGCAGTCGATGCGGCTGGCACGGGCCGGCGGCACGGTCGTCATCGTCGGCGTGACGCCGCAAGGCATGAAGGTGGAATTCGAACCCTTCGACCTGTTGTTCCGGGAACTCAAGGTGCTGGGCTCTTTCCTCAATCCCTACACGCATCGCCGCGCCGCCGAGCTGATCGCGTCGGGCGCGATCGAGATCGACCGGCTGATCTCCAGGCAAGTGCCGCTCGAAGAGGCGGCTGACGTCATCGCCAGCCCGCCGGCTCCAGGCGAGGTCAAGGTGCTGGTGGTGCCGGGTTTGGGCTGAAGGGCGAGCTTTCGGGAGTTGGCGCCGCCCCTAATCGCCCTGCCGGGCGGATAAGGGGCGGCGCAGACTTCGACAGTCCTACAGTTTGCCGTTGCGCTGCTGGACCATCATGAAGGTGTCGTAATTGTATTCGGCCACCTGCGCCCAGAGATAGTGCTCCTTGCGGAAGCCCTTGATCGAATCCCAGATCTTCTTGAACTGCGCGTTGGAGGCTTCCATTTCGGCATAGACTTCGTTGGCCTTCTCGAAGCAGGCGGCCATGATGTCCTGGCTGAACGGACGCAGCTTGGCGCCCCCGGCCACCAGCCGCTTCACCGCCGGAGGGTTCAAATAGTCGTATTTCTGCAGCATGTTGGCATCGGCGGCCTGGGCGCATGTGCGCAACAGCGATTTGTAAGTCGGCGAAAGCTCTTCGTATTTCGCCTTGTTGAACATCAGGTGGACCGTCGGGCCGCCCTCCCACCAGCCGGGATAGTAGTAGTAGGGCGCGACCTTGTAGAAGCCGAGCTTCTCGTCGTCATAGGGGCCGACCCATTCGGCGGCGTCGATGGTGCCTTTTTCCAGCGCCGGATAGATGTCGCCGCCGGCGATCTGCTGCGGCACGACGCCGAGCTTCTGCACCACCTTGCCGGCGAAGCCGCCGATGCGCATCTTGAGGCCGGAGAGGTCGGCGACCGTGTTGATCTCCTTGCGGAACCAGCCGCCCATCTGCACGCCGGTGTTGCCGCCGGGCAGGCCGAACAACCCTTGCGTGGCGAGAAACTCGTTGAACAGGTCGATGCCGCCGCCATGATAGTGCCAGGCGTTCATGCCGCGCGCGTTGAGCGAGAAGGGAACGGCCGCACCCAGCGCCCATGTCGGATCCTTGCCCCAGTAATAATATGCCACCGTGTGGCAGGCTTCGACCGTGCCGGCCGTGGTGGCGTCAGCGGCCTGCAGGCCGGGCACGAGTTCACCGGCGGCAAAGACCTGGATCTGGAAATTGCCGTCGGTGGCTTCCGACAGCATCTTGGAGAACACCTCGGCGCCGCCATAGATGGTGTCGAGCGACTTCGGGAAGGACGACGCAAGCCGCCATGTCACCTTGGGATTTGACTGGGCAATTGCGGGTGCCGCAAGCGTGGCGGCCGCGGCGGCGGCACCGACGCCGGTCACGCCGGCCTTGCGGATGAATGAACGACGATCCATGAAGTTCCTCCCTATTGGATCAACAGACCGACGTTCGGGAATCCTCGGCTCCCGCATCGGTTGGCCGAAACAATACACAGGCGAGAAGCCTAGTCCAGCACGGCGGCCGGATTTGGTGACCAAGCCGTGCAGCCCTGCAACTATAGTCTAACAGGGATTTCGTGGCACATGCGACACGCTGAAACTTGGCATGGAAAAATGCCCGGAGATCGCCTATTTTGAAGGCAGGACATTCCTTGCCCAGATGGAAAACAGAGCCAAAATGCAGCAGCCGCTCGTCGCCATATCGACCGACGTCCGTCAGTTCGACAACTACACCTGGCATGCCGCCCCACAGCAGTACCTGGAAGCCGCGATCACCGGCGCCGGCGTGTTCCCGCTGCTGGTGCCGTCATTCGGCGACAGGCTCGACTTCGACGAACTCCTGTCGTCGGTCGACGGCGTCATGGTCACCGGCTCGAAGTCCAACGTGCATCCCTCGCTTTACGGCGGCGACGCCAGCGAGGCCAACGGCCCTTATGATCCGGCGCGTGACGCCACCACGCTGCCGCTGATCCGCAAGGCGATCGAGCGTGGCGTGCCACTGCTTGCCATCTGCCGCGGCATCCAGGAGCTGAACGTCGCGCTCGGCGGCACGCTGGGCACCGAGATCCAGGAACGCGAGGGTTCGCTCGACCACCGCGCGCCGGTGAGCGACAAGCAGGACGAACGCTTCGCCATCCACCAGACCATTTCGATCAAGCCAGGCAGCTGCCTAGCCGGCGTGTTCGGTGCCGGCGACATGAAGGTCAATTCGTTGCACCGCCAGGCGATCGACCGGCTGGGATCGAAGCTCGAGGTCGAGGCTGTCGCCACCGACGGCACGGTCGAAGCGGTTTCGGTCAGGGGGGCCCGCGCCTTTGCCGTCGGGGTCCAGTGGCATCCGGAATACTGGGTCAAATCGGACAGCAACTCGGTCAAGATTTTCCGCGCCTTCGGCGACGCGGTACGCCTGCATGCGGCTGCGAAAGCCGGTGCGCGGGCCGCTGCGGAATAATCAATCTTCCGACTTTAAACCACCGGTGGCCGCCAGCGACAGCAAGGGCGTGGCTGGGGCATAGGATTCGTAACCGTTGCCGTCGGCAATGCTGAAAGTGACGATCGGATCGATGCCGTTGGCGCTGAAGGCGACCGAGCCGTCGGTTTGTTCACGCCAGAATTTTGCTTGCTCGATACCTGGTAGGAGCCGGCGGCAGGCCGGCGCGACAGAAAGCAGCGACAAGCCATCGGAAACTTCGGCGCCGCGGCTGACCGCGCAAGCCGCCTCGTCGCCATTGGCGACAAGCCTGTAGGTGTTGGACGGGGCGGGCTCGTTGGCCGCGCTGTCCCCAGTGCCGCCATGGAACAGCTGGATACCGCCAAGAAGCACAGCGGCGGCGATCAATGCGGAGAGCGTCTTCATCCTTGTCTTCATCCCTGTACACGGACAGGATAAACAATGATTTCCAAGGGTTAAGCCGACGTTAATGAATGTGGCGAACTGCCACTCAGCCGCGAGCCCTCACATTCGCAGTCTCCGGCACCGGCGTCAGCGGGCGGCGCTCGCCGAACCAGGACACAAGATTGTCGACGCACAAATCCGCCATGGCGCGGCGCGTGTGCTGCGAGGCCGAACCGACATGCGGCAACAAGGAGGCGTTGGGTGCGTCGAGCAACGCCTTGGGCACATTCGGCTCGGCGGCGAAGACATCGAGCCCGGCGGCGGCGATGGTGCCGTTGGCCAGGGCTGCCGCAAGGGCGGCCTCATCAACTGTGCTGCCACGGCCGATATTGACGAAGACGCCGTTGACGCCGAGCGCCGACAGGATCTCGGCGTTGACCGCCTTCTGTGTCGAAGCGCCGCCGGGCGCCACCGAAATCAGCGTGTCGACCGCTTCGGCCAGACCCTTCAGCGTCGGGTGATACTGGTAGGCAAGACCTTCGACGCGACGCCGGTTGTGGTAGGCGACCGGCAGCCCGAACGCTTCCAGCCGCCGGGCGATGGCTCGTCCGATGCGGCCCATGCCGAAAATGCCGACGCGGCGTGCACGCAAGGTCAGCCGGCTCAGCGGATAGTCGCCCTTCTTCGCCCAGCTACCGTCGCGCAGCCAGGTTTCGGCGCGCGGCAGGTCGCGGATGGTGTTGATGAGCAGTCCGATCGCGGTGTCGGCGACCTCCTCGGTCAAGACGTCGGGCGTGTTGGTGACCATGATGTTGTTCGCCGCCGCATGGCCGACATCGACCGAATCATAGCCGACGCCGAAGGAGGCGATCAGTTCGAGATTGGGAAGCGCATCCATCATGGCCGCGTTGATGCCGGCAAATGAAGCAATGCCCCGCACCGTGCTGCGCATCTCGTCGGTGACCAGCGCCGCATCGGCGCGCTCGATGCCGATGCGCCTGAATGTCCGCTCGATGCGCCCCACCGCGTGGTCGCTGAAACCCGCCGGCACCAGAATGGCGACGGCTTGCAACTCTTCGGCCTTCGTCATGCACGCTCCACCGGTTTGCCGGTCGACTGGCGCACATGCAGTTCCGGCTTGATCAATTCCTGCGAGGGCCGTACCGTCTGCCCGTTGAGCTTGTCGAGCAGCGCGCTGGCGGCGCGGCGGCCAACCTCGCGCTGGCCGTTCCAGACGGTGGTCAGCGCCGGCGTGGCGATCGCCGCCTCTTCGAGATCGTCATAGCCGGTGACGGAGATGTCGACGCCGGGCACCAGGCCGGCGCGCGCGATACCATTCATCAATCCGATGGCGACAAGGTCGTTCCAGCAGCAGGCCGCGGTCGGCCTGTCCTTCAGTGCCAGGAACTGCCCGGCGGCCTCGAAGCCGGCCTGCTTGGTGCGCGGGCCGGCAATGCGCCAGGACGGCCTGACTTCCAGTCCCGCCGCTTCCATGGCGTTGACATAGCCCTGATAGCGGTCGCGTCCGGTCGAGGTCTGGTCGGTGCCGCCGATCATGGCGATGCGCTTGTGGCCGAGCGAGATCAGGTGATTGGTGGCGAGCCCCGTTCCATAGGCATCGTCGCCGCGAAACACCGGCACGTCGGCGCCCTCGACAGTGCGCGCGATCAGCACCGCCGGCAGGCCGTTCTCCTCGGCCATCAGGATGTCGGAAGCCGGGGTGCCGATTGCCGGCGACATGATGACGCCATCGGCGCCGAGCTGCAGCAGCGTGTCGATGAAGGTGCGCTGTTTCTCGAGCTGGTCGTAGTGGTTGGACAGGATGAAGGTTTGCCGGCTGCGGTCGAGCTCGCTTTCGATCGAGCGCAGGATCTCGGCGAAGAAGGGGTTCATGATGTCGTGCACGACGACGCCGACAATGCCCGAGCGCGAGGTGCGCAGGCTGGCGGCGCGACGGTTGTAGATATAGCCGATGGCGCGGGCATGTTCCTTGATGCGGTCGCGTGTCGAGCCGGCGACCAGGGGACTGTCGCGCAGCGCCAGCGAAACCGTGGCCGTGGACACGCCGAGCGCATCCGCGATCGTCGAAAGCTTGATTTTTTGTGCCAGCGCCTTGCGCTCCCCGAACGACCTGAATTCTGACCTAAACTGTTTAAAGGCGGCGTTATGCCACCGATCGGGGGCAAATCAAAGTTTTTTTGCCAGCGCTTCCGCCTCGACATCGGAAGCCGCGCGGCTCTGCAGCCGAAGCCGATGCTCGCGGTGGACGATGTAGAGGCCGCTGGCGACGATGATGGCCGCGCCGAGCAGCGTCCAGCGGTCGGGGAACTGCTTGAAGACGATCCAGCCGGAAATGATCATCCACACCATCTGCGAATAGGGATAGGGAGCGAGCGCCGTTGTCGTCGCCAGCCGGTAGGCCTGGACCAGCAGCCAGTGCCCGACGCCGCCGAACACGCCAAGCATGAGCAGGATGAACCAGTGCCAGCCATCATGCGGCAGCGAGAACGAGAACGGCAGCAGGGGCAACAGCAGCACCGCCGGCGCGAGCGCCGAAAACAGTATGAGGCTTTCCGAGGTTTCGGTCGCCGACATGCGGCGGGTCATGATGACGTAGAAGCAGTTCGACAGCATCGAGCCGAGTGCGAAGAGATGCCCGATGCCAAAAACGCCGACACCCGGCCTGGTGATGATCAGAACCCCGGCGAAGGCAGCCACGATAGCCAGCCAACGCCGCCAGCCGGCCCATTCGCCGAGCAGCGGGCCGGCAAGTGCGGTGATCACCATCGGTCCAAAGAAATAGATCGATGTCGTCTCGGCCAATTGCAGGGACCGCAGCGCCAGGACGTTGAAGATGGTGGAGCCGAACAGGAACAGCCCGCGCAGCACATGCGCCGGCAGGTTGACTGGGCGAAACCGCACCGGCTGGCGCCAGCCGCGCAGGAGAGCGCCGACCAGCACGACATGCACTGCAAAGCGCACCCAGGCGACGATCAGCACCGAGACCCCGGCCAGGACGAGATATTTGCTTGAGGTGTCGAGGAAGGTGAAGAAGACATAGGTGGAAAGCATGCACAGGATCGCCACCGGCGGCGTCGCGCTTTCTGGGTGTCTTTGGGGAGCATTCACTTGCAGGCCGGGGAAAAGCTGGGCTGAAGCCCTCCTTTGCGGGAATTGTGGCTTGCCGGCAAGCCAATTGTCGCCCGCTGCCGCGCCTGGGCGTGCTGGCCTAACAACAGGTGCCGCCAGGCTTAGTCCATGCCTATGTCGCTAGGCGTGCATGCGGTCGCCCTTGGTGATCTTGTCGACCACCTTCTTGTCGGCGCGCAGCGCGATGCCGACCACCTTGGCGTCTTCGGGCGCAAACTCGGCGAAGACGGCGCGATTGGCGGCGTCGAAGCCGGTCGAAAACATCTCCTCGACATAGAGCGAGGTCGTCACGCCACGCTCGAGCGTGCGCCGGTGGATCGCGGCGAGCGTCGCCTGATCGGCCGACAGCACGATGACCGGCTGGATCGACAGCGGATTGTATAGATTGCCTGACCGGTCACGGTAGGGTTCGCCGATGATGCCAGGAAACTGGGCGACGATGCCGCTGGTCAGGAAGGCCGTGACGTTGAGTTTCTGCCAGACCGGCAGGTCCTCCCTGAGCACGATTGCAAATTTCGTATCGAACATGAGACATTACCCATTCGAACTGTCCCCATTCGAGGCTGAAGGAGACGATGTCGCACGATCTAGGCAGCCAGGCCTTCGAGGGTCTTGGACGTTTGTGCGCCGATGCGGCTGAGAACTGCATCATCTCGGCTCCCGACCCTGCGGGCATGGAGCGGATCGAGGCGCGATTCCATGGCAGCGCCTTCGACCTGCACCGCCATGACACCTATGCGATCGGGGTGACGCTGCAGGGCGTGCAGACCTTTCGCTATCGCGGCGAGACCCGGGTAAGCCTGCCCGGCCAGATCATCGTGCTGCATCCCGACGAGTTGCATGACGGCGGCGCCGGCACCGAGGACGGGTTGCGCTACAGGATGCTCTATCTCGAACCGTCGCTGATGCTCGACTGCCTTGGCGGCGCATCGTTGCCCTTCGTCAGGGACGCCGTGGTGACTGACGATGCCTTTTGCGCAACGCTGCTTTCGGCACTGGGGCCGCTGGAGCAGGAACTCGACGAGCTGTTCGTCGACGACTTCCTGGCGCAGCTGATGCAGAGGCTCTCGCGGCATGCCGGCCAGCCGGGCAAGCCGATAGCCAGGACGGCGTGGCAAGCGGCCGCGGCGGCGCGTGACTATCTCACGGAAAACCTGAACCGTCCGGTGGGGTCGGGCGAATTGGAGGCGATCACCGGGCTCGACCGCTATGCATTGTCACGGCATTTCCGCGCCGCCTTCTCAACCAGCCCACATCGTTTCCTGGTGATGCGCCGGCTTCAGCACGCGCGGCGGATGATCATCGCCGGCGAACCATTGGCGCAGATTGCCGTCGAGGCCGGCTTCAGCGACCAGAGCCATTTCAACAGGCAATTCAAGAAGGCGTTCGGCATGACACCTGGACGCTGGTCTTCGCTGATCCGTGGACCGGCCGCGATGGCGGCGGCCTGATCGTCGTACCGGACTATCAGTCGTCCGACTCGGCGTCGTCGTCCATCAACACCAGCTCCTCGTTGGAGAGGTTGGCCTCGATGCGGGCAAGCAGCCTGAACAGCGCCTTCTGGTCCTTCTTGTCGAGGCCTTTCAGCGCCTGCTTCTCGGTCTTCTTCACCGACTTTTCGATGGCGCGGATGGTTTCGCGGCCGGTGTCGGTCAAGAAGATGTGCGCCTGGCGGGCATCGGCCTCGGAGGCGCGCTTTTCCAGGAAACCCTGCGCCTGCAGCCTGTTGATGGTCTTGGTGATGGTGGGCGGGCGCACGCCGAGGCGACCGGCAAGATTGCCCGGCGTCTGGCCGTCCTCGCGGTCGAGCGCCAGCATGATCTGGTCCTGGCCGGCATAGAAGCCGTGCGCCAGAAGCCGAGCCGCCAGTGCGGTCCTTGCCAGCCTTGCCGCGGAATGCAGCCGGCTCATCGTTGCAGTCTTGTCCGCCTTGGCCATGGTCATCCCTCTTCGGCCGTACCGGTGCGTGCAGCATAGACGCAGCCGGCCGGTTGGCAATCGACGATCGAAAAAGATTCCGGCGCTCCAAACAGCTTTGCCGGCAAGCATTGCGGTGTCCGCCGTGGCTAATGCCAGATGTTTATTTCAGTTAGATGACAAACGAGTTTCGGCAACGGTGGATTCACAGCCACCGCGACGCGGGCCCGGTGTGACGGTCCGCAGACCTGGACCGGACGCCCTGTTTGTCGTCACGTCGCGGAGGCAGCGAAGCTTTTCGCAGCCAGGATCATGGGACAATCCGGCCGGCCGCCTTGGCCCATTGGTTTGCCCCGTGCAAAAGCCCGGCACACATCCTATATGGAGCCGACAATCCCTTTCGCGGCCCCAGATTTTGGCCCAGTCAGTTCGAGGCAAGCCATGAGCGACGCACAGACGCAGATCCCCGTAACCGTTCTCACCGGCTATCTCGGTGCCGGCAAGACGACGCTGCTCAACCGCATCCTGTCGGAGAGCCACGGCAAGCGTTACGCCGTCATCGTCAATGAATTCGGCGAAATCGGCATCGACAACGACCTGATCGTGGAATCCGACGAGGAAATCTACGAGATGAACAATGGCTGCGTCTGCTGCACGGTGCGCGGCGACCTGATCCGCGTCGTCGAAGGCCTGATGCGCCGCCCCGGCCGCTTCGACGCCATCGTGGTCGAGACCACCGGTCTCGCCGATCCGGTGCCTGTGGCGCAGACCTTCTTCATGGACGACGACGTGCGCTCCAAGACCAAGCTCGATGCGGTGGTAGCGCTGGTCGATGCCAAGCATCTGCCGCTCCGGCTCAAGGATTCCAGGGAAGCCGAGGACCAGATCGCCTTCGCCGACGTCGTCGTGCTCAACAAGACCGACCTCGTCACCCCCGAAGAGCTTGCCAAGGTCGAGGCGACGATCCGCGCCATCAATCCGGCGGCAAGGATCCATCGCACCACCCGCGCCGGCGTCGCCCTGTCGGAGGTGCTCGACCGTGGCGCCTTTGACCTCTCCAAGGCGCTGGAAAACGATCCGCATTTCCTCGAGGCGCATGACGACCACGATCACCATCATCACGACCATGATGGTCACGATCACCATGACCATGATCGGCATGACCATCACCATCACGCGCATCCTTCCGACATCCATGACGTGACGGTGCAGTCGGTGTCGCTGCGCGGCGGCGAGATGGACCCGAAGAAATTCTTCCCGTGGATCGAGAAGATCACCCAGATGGAAGGCCCAAACATCCTGCGGCTGAAGGGCATCATCGCGCTCAAGAGCGACGACGAGCGCTACGTCATTCAGGGTGTGCACATGATCATCGAGGGCGACCACCAGCGCGCCTGGAAAGACGGCGAGAAACACGAGAGCCGGCTGGTGTTCATCGGCCGCGAACTCGACGCCGAGCGGCTGAAGAAGAGCTTTGACGCCTGCCAGGCATAAAGGATTGACCTTGATTTCGCGTACACATATTATGTGTACGTGAAATCAAGGAGGCACCCATGCCGCGGACCGCCGACAATAAGACCGAGCGTTATCAAATCCGCATTGCGCCGGCGCAAAAGGCGATGATCGCGCGGGCGGCTGCCCTGTCGCATCAGGACGTGGCTGACTTCATCCTCAACAAGGTGGTGCCCGAAGCTCAGGCCGTGATCGAAGCGGCCGAGGTCACGAAAGTATCCGACCGCGATTTCACGCGCATACTCGACCTTTTGGAGCACCCGCCGAAACCCAACGCCAAGCTGCGGGCAGCGATTGCGGCCTTGCCAGATACGCTGTGACGCTTCCGTCCTGGCACGAAGAGGCGATTGCGAAACGGCACAATCGAACTTCCTTCGATTGCGGCGATGCGCAAATGAATGATTTTATGCGGCGTTTCGCACGGCAAAGTCACGAGCAGAATGCCGCCAAGACCTTCTGTGCGATTGATGACGCGGCGCCGGAACGAATTCTCGGCTTCTACACAATCGCGCCCTCTGCCGTCGTTCATGGAAACGTGCCGGCAGCCATGACGAAGGGCTTGGCACGGCACGAGGTTTCCGGCTTCAAGCTCGCCCGCCTCGCAACCGACCGCACCGCCGCAGGACAAGGACTTGGAGGCCAATTGCTCGCCGCGGCGGCATTGCGCTGCCTGCGGCTTGCCAGCGAGGGTGGGGGCATCCTGCTCATTATCGACGCCAAGAGCGAGCGCGCTGCGAAATGGTACGCCAGCTACGGTGCCGAGCGCCTTCAAGGATCGGATTTGACCCTGGCGATGCCCCTGGCGACATTCGCAACCGATCTACGACTTAAGGGGTTGCTTTGACAAGCCTCGCGCCACTTTGCCTGTCCTCCCGGTTGCCGGAACTGCAAACGTCGAGTAAGCCGCCCGAACACGCCTCTCCAATTTCGTCCGGTTGAACAAAGATAGCCATGCCCACCGTCGCCCCGCTTGATCTCGAAGGCCACTGCCTTGCCGCCGTCTTCCTCGGCGATGTGCCGCATTTCGTGCTGGCCGATGGCGCCGTCCACCGGCTCGACAATGGCCACAAGACGGTTCAGGCCAATGACGGGCTGCTCGCGGCCTTCCACGACGCAGCCAACGACCGGCTGATCACCGGCGGTGAGGACGGCAAGGTGTTTGCCGTGAAGGCGGGCGGCGAGGCACAGGAATTGGCAAGCGCCGGCAAGAAATGGATCACCAGCGTCGCGGCCGGACCGCAGGGCGCCATTGCCTATGCGACGGGGAAAACCGCCTTCGTGCGTTTCGCCGACGGCAAGACCCGGGAATTCGTCCATCCGCGCTCGGTCGAGGGGCTGGCGTTTTCGCCCAAGGGCATGCGCTTCGGCGTTGCCCGCTACAATGGCGCGACGCTGCATTTCCCGGCTGCCGAGGGCAAGCCGGTGGAACTCGAATGGGCTGGCGCCCACACCGGCATCACCTTTTCGCCCGACGGCGCCTTCCTCGTCACCACCATGCAGGAAAACGCCTTGCACGGCTGGAAGCTGGCGGACGGCAAGCACATGCGCATGACCGGCTATCCCGGCAAGGTCAAAAGCCTGTCATGGAGCGTCAAAGGCAAATGGCTGGCGAGTTCCGGCGCGCCGGCGGCGATCGTCTGGCCGTTTTCAGGCAAGGACGGCCCGATGGGCAAGGCGCCTCTGGAACTCGGCACGCGCGGCAACGCCATGGTGACGGCTGTTGCCTGCCACCCGAGCCAGGATGTCGTCGCCGTCGGTTATGATGACGGCATGGTGATGGCGGTGCGCTTCTCGGATGCCAAGGAAGTGCTGTTGCGGCGGCCCGGCAAGGGCGCGATCACCTCGATGATGTGGGACAAGGAAGAACGCCGCATCGCCTTCGGCAGTGCCGCCGGCGACTGCGGCGTCATCGACATCACGGCGTAGCTTCGAAATAGCGGATCATTCGGCGCTGCAGGAAACCTTGCCTGTCAGATCGACCGGCTTGCCGTCGCTGTCCTTGTCGGCCGTGCTGTCATAGACGGCAAGCTTGTAGTCCCCATCATAGACGCCTTCGTCGCTGGCCCTGGTCAGGATCGTCAGCTCGACGGAACTGAAGGTCTTGGCCATCTCCTGCTCGTGGTAGATGTTGAGCCGCAGTTCCTTGTTGTCGAGCCAGTACTGGGTGAGGTTGGAATCCTCGAACGTGGTCTTTCGCGATTGGTCGCCGACAGGCCTTGCCTTGATTTCAAGATCACCGCGAAAGTTGAAGATCGGGCCGCCCATACCGGTGGTGACGCCGGCATCGACCTGGAATTTCACCGCCGTGTCATCGACCGAGCACCAGATGCCGCCGGTGGCGAACGCCGTGCCGACCGACAGCAACAGCGCCGTCACGCAGATGATCGTCCGCATTTTTGCCCCCCGTGTTGCCATTGCCGGCAGCATTGACGCTGAGTTCTCGGGCACGGTCAAGCACCGCCATTGACGGCTGAGCCAATGCAGGACAGACGCGCGGCCAATTGCGGTCGCCGACCCGAATTGGCTAAGAGGAACCTGTCAAAGGGGTTTCCATGCACAGCGACATGTCAAAGACGGCCATCGGTGGCATCAGCCGCGACCGCATCGCCAATCTGCGCGAGACCGAAGGAGAAGTGTTCCGCAAGGCACGGCCGAAATCGCAAGCGAAGGTCGGCAACGGCCTGCCCGGCTTCTTCGGCGGCGTGCCGATGCACTGGATGAATGACTGGCCAACGCCATTTCCGATCCTGGTCGACAGCGCCAGGGGCGCCACGATCACCGATATAGACGGCAACAGGCTCGACGATTTCTGCCTCGGCGACACCGGCTCGATGTTCGGCCATTCGCCGCCAGCGGTGGCGCGCGCCATCCGCCGCCAGGCCGGCCGCGGGCTGACCTATATGCTGCCTTCGGAAGACGCGCTCGCCATCGGGCCGCTGCTGCAGCAGCGTTTCGGCCTGCCGTTCTGGCAGATCGCGACGACGGCGACCGACGCCAACCGCTTTGCGCTGCGTGTCGCCCGCGCCGTCACCGGCAGGGAAAAGATCCTGGTCTTCAACGGCTGCTATCACGGCTCGGTGGACGAGACGATGGTGCGGCTGATCGACGGCAAGCCAATCAACCGGCCGGGACTGGCTGGCGAGTTCCGCGACCTGACCCGTACGGCCAAGGTCATCGAGTTCAACGACATTCCAGCGCTTGAGGCAGCGCTCAAGGACAAGGATGTCGCCTGCGTCATCGCGGAACCGGTGCTGACCAATTCCTGCATGGTTCTGGCCGATCCCGGCTTCCACGATGCGTTGCGGCGTCTCACCCGCGCGACTGGCACGCTGCTTCTGATCGACGAGACGCATACGATCTCGACCGGTCCGGGCGGCTACACAAGGAAATATGGACTCGATCCGGACTTGTTCGTGCTGGGCAAGCCGATCGCCGGCGGTGTGCCGGCGAGCGTGTGGGGCATGAGCGACGAGGTCGCCTCGCGCTATGCCGACTACAACAGGACCAAGGAGCCCGGCTATTCCGGCATGGGCACGACGCTCTCGGCCAATCCGCTGCAATTCGCCACCATGCGCGCGACGCTCGAAGAGGTGATGACCGAGGACAATTACGACCGCATGGACCATCTGGCGCGGCGGCTCGATGCCGGCCTGACCGGCGTGATCGACCGCTACAATCTGCCCTGGCATGTCGCCCGTGTCGGCGCCCGCGTCGAGTTCATCTGCGCGCCCGGCCCGCTGCGCAATGGCGCCGAGGCGGAAGGCGCGCATGCGCCGGAGTTGGAAGCCGCCATCCATGTCGCGCTGGTCAATCGCGGCGTGTTGATCGCGCCCTTCCACAACATGATGCTGATCTCGCCAGCGACCTCAGGCGCCCAGGTCAACCGGCTGATCGCCGCCTTCGGCGCGGTTGCGGCAAAGCTTGCGGCATGAGACAAGCGGCCATGGACAATGCCATCGTGACCTCACCTTCGGGCTCCTCGCCCACCGAGGCGCAAGCCTTTCTCGACGCCCATCCCGAGATCGAAGCCTTCGATATCGTGCTGACAGACGCCAATGGCGTCGGCCGCGGCAAGATCGTGCGCCGGCATGAGCTGAAAAGCATCTTCGAGGGCGGCCGCCACATGCCGATCTCGATTCTCGGCCTCGACATCACCGGCGAGGATGTGCATGAAACCGGACTGATCTGGACGACCGGCGACGGCGATCTCCGGGCATGGCCGATCCCCGGCACGCTTGTGCCGCTCCATGGCACCAACCCGCCGCGCGGCCAGGTGCTGATGGCGATGTACCATCTCGAAGGCCAGCCAATGTCTTCGGACCCGAGGCTGGCACTGGCCCGGCAAGTCGACATACTGGCGGCCAAGGGGCTCTATCCGGCCGGTGCCTTCGAACTCGAATTTTTCCTGCTGGCCAACGAACGCGATGCCGACGGCAAGGTGCAGCCGGCGCGCGCGGTGCTTGACGGCCGTGTCTCGGGCAAGACGGAAGTCTATTCCGTCGACCATCTGCACGGCATGGAGCCGCTGTTCTCCGACATCTATGCGGCCGCCAAGGTGCAGGGAATTCCGGCCGAGACGGTGATTTCCGAATATGCGCCGGGCCAGTACGAATTGACGCTGAACTACCGCAAGGACGTGATGCGGGCGGCCGACGACCTCGTCATGCTGAAGCGGCTGGTGCGGGCACAGGCGCGCCGTCACGGCGTCACCGCCTGTTTCATGGCCAAGCCGATCGAGAAATACGCCGGTTCGGGCATGCATTTCCACGTCTCGCTGCAGGACAAGGTGGGCCGAAACGTATTTTCGGAAGCCGGCGGCGAAAACTGGTCGCTGCCGCTGCTGCGCGGTCTCGGCGGCTTGATCCAGACGATGGCGGAATCGATGCTGGTGTTTGCGCCGCACGCCAATTCCTGGCGGCGTTTCGTCTCGCAATCCTACGCCCCGGTGGCACCGACCTGGGGCGTCAACAACCGTTCCGTGGCGTTGCGCGTGCCGGCGGGCGACGCCAAGAACCGGCGCATCGAGCACCGGCCGTCCGGTGTCGACGCCAACCCCTACCTGATCGCCGCGACAGTGCTCGCCGGTATCATCAAGGGCCTCGACGAGGGGCTCGATCCCGGCCCCGAAACGACGGGCAATGGCTATGAGGCTGCCGTCACCCGCACGACGATGCCGGCCGACTGGCGCGCCGCCATCGAGGCCGCGAGGACATCCAGCTTCCTGAAGGGTGCGCTCGGCGAGGATTTGCACCGCACCTTCGTGGCGATCAAGCAGTCCGAATATTTGCGTGTCGCGCGCACGGTGAGCGAGCTGGATTATCATCTCTACCTGCACGAGGTCTGAGCAGGGAACTATCGCCCGCTTCGGCCATTTCAATATTGGAATGGACGAGGCAGGATGATGGCGACCACAGGCCTTCCGCGCAATGCGAAGATGCCAGCCCGGCGCGTTTCCGTGCCGCGCGCCGAGTTGATATCGGACGAGACTGATGCCAACTCGATCCCGGAACTGCGCGACGCGGCAGAAGGTTGCCGTCGCTGTCCGCTGTGGCGCAATGCGACACAGACCGTCTTCGGTGAGGGTCCTGACAACGCCAAGGTGATTTTCGTCGGCGAACAGCCGGGTGACCAGGAAGATCTCGCCGGCAAACCATTTGTCGGCCCGGCGGGCAGGGTGTTCGATGCTATCCTCGTTGACGCGGACGTTGACCGCCAAAAAGTCTATGTCACCAACGCGGTCAAGCACTTCAAATTCGAGCCACGCGGCAAGCGTCGCATCCACTCCAAACCCAATGCCGGCGAGGTTCAGGCCTGCCGCTGGTGGCTCGACCAGGAGTTCGACCTGATCAAGCCGAACCTTGCCGTGGCGCTCGGCGCAACGGCGGCGTTGTCGCTGCTTGGCAAGGCGACACCGGTGATGAAGATGCGCGGCCAGGTGATCGAGCGCGAGGACGGCCTGCGTGTGTTCATCACCATCCACCCTTCCTTCATCCTACGCATCCGCGAGCCTGCGGACAAGGAAGCCGAGCGCGAGCGCTTCCTGAAGGATATGAGAGAGGTGAAGCGGTTGATGGCTGCTTGAGTTGTTGCCCTAACGTATAAGGATCGCCCTGAGATCGTTGACGTTCGTGCCCGTGGGCCCTGGCACGAACAGGTCGCCGACCGCATTGAACGCCGTCCAGGCGTTGTTGCCCGCCAGCATGGCCTTGGCATCCACACCCGCCGCCCGCATGCGCGAAACGGTCGAACCATCGGCGAAGGCGCCGGCATTGTCTTCCGACCCGTCGATGCCGTCCGTGTCGGCGGCCAAGGCGTGGATACCCTCAACGCCGTTGATGCCGATGGCGAAGGCAAGCAGGAATTCCGAGTTGCGGCCACCCTTGCCCTTGGCGCGCAAAGTCACGGTTGTCTCGCCACCAGACAGGATCAGCGCTGGCTTTTGGAATGGCCGGTTGCGCGTCGCGACCTCACGCGCAATCGCCGCATGGACGCCACCGACCTCACGCGCTTCGCCCTCGATGGCATCCGACAGGATGACCGCCTCGATGCCCTGTCGACTGGCTTCCGCGGCTGCCGCTTCCAGAGAGACGCCGGCCGAGGCGATGAGATGCACCTCGTTGCGCGAAAAGCGCTGGTCATCGGGATCTGGCGCATCGGCAGCCGGCGAATTGATGTGCGCCATCACCGCAGCGGGCACCTTCATGCCATAGGCCGATATCGATGCCAGCGCATCTTCTCGGCTGCCAACGTCCGGCACGGTCGGCCCGGAAGCGACGAGTGCCGGATTGTCGCCGGGAATGTCGGAGACAACCAGCGACACCACCTTGGCCGGCCATGCGGCGGCCGCCAGCCGGCCACCCTTGATGGTGGAAAGGTGCTTGCGGATGGTGTTCATCGCAGCGATCGGCGCGCCGGAAGCAAGCAGCGCCTCGTTGACGGCAATCTCGTCGGCGAGCGTCAGGCCGGCGGCCGGCGACGGCAGCAGCGCCGAGCCGCCGCCGGAAATCAACGCTACGACCAGGTCGTCCGCGGTCAGCCCCCGGACCTTTTCCAGCAATCGCCGCGAAGCTTCGAGGCCAGCGGCGTCCGGCACAGGATGCGCCGCCTCGATGATCTCGATGCGCTCGCATTTGGCACCATAGCCGTAGCGAGTGACGACCAGCCCTTCGATCGGCCCGTCCCATACCTTCTCGAACGCCGCCGCCATCTGCGCCGAGCCTTTTCCCGCGCCAATGACGATGGTGCGGCCCTTGGGTCTGGCCGGCAGATGATCCCTGATGGTGCGCTCCGGATCGGCGGCGGCGACGGCGGCGTCGAAGATCGAGATGAGGAAAGCCTTGGGGTCGAGTTCTGTCATTTGGCTTCCGGCGGCAAGGCAAGCTCTTGGCGGTCGATGCCCAGGTGGGCGCACAGCGCATCGACGACCACGCCGTGATCCTCGCGCTCCGGCAGGCCGGACACAGCGATCACGCCAATGACGCCGGAGCCCTTGACCGTGACCGGAAAACCACCGCCGGCCAACACATAGTCCGAGATGTCGAGGCCTTCGCCGACCTTGAAGGTGCGGTCCGGGCGCTGCTGTTCCAGGACCAGCCGATAGGTGCTCCTGAGATACCGCCTGACGACGTTGATCTTGCGCCGCGCCCAGTCGGGGTTTGAAGCGTTCGAACCCGGCATGGCGGCATAGAACAGCGGCCGGTCGAAAGTCCTGATGTCGACGATGACAGGCATGTTCTCGGCAAGCGCGCGGTCGCGGATGGCCGAACCGATCTTGAAAGCGACAGCCTCGTCGAAGGCGGGAAAGACAAGGGCTTCTTCCTGTCTCTTGATCAGAGCGATGTCTTCGGCAACGGCCATTTTCTTCCTCCGAAAATCGTCACACGTCGTTTGTACGACAAGCTCTGCCTGGTCAAGCACATGTCGCAGCGGTCGTCTTGCCCCGCCAGCGTCGACCCCCACTCCGTCGAGCTTCCTCTACCCCGTCGATCGGGAG
>NZ_JAIUIU010000026.1:0-62937 GCF_020165775.1 Mesorhizobium sp. B263B2A | reverse complement strand
CCCCCCCCCCCCCCCCCCCCCCCCCCCCCCACGACTGATCTGATCAAAGTTCTTTCCTATTCCTTCGCGTCGATAACGACGTCGGATTTCCTAGATGTCAGGGCATGCGGGTTGCGCGCATGAAACAGGTCCAGGTCGGCCTCGATGCGGTCGAGCAGATTGTTGCGGACCATGTCATAGCCGAGTTCGATCGCGGCGGCGAACCCGTCCGAATCAGCACCGCCATGGCTTTTGACGACGATGCCGTTCAAGCCCAGGAAAACGCCGCCATTGGAGCGGCCGACATCCATCTTTTCGCGCAGCCGATCGAAGGCACCCTTGGCGAAGACGTAGCCGATCTTGGCCATCAGGGTACGGCTCATGGCGGCGCGAAGATAGCCTGCGATCTGGCGCGCGGTGCCCTCGGCCGTCTTCAGCGCGATATTGCCGGCGAAGCCTTCCGTCACCACCACGTCGACCGTACCCTTGCCGATGTCGTCGCCTTCGACGAAGCCATGATAGTTCATCGAGGCCATGTTGGCCTCGCGCAGCATGCGCCCCGCTTCCTTGACTTCTTCCTGGCCTTTGATCTCTTCCACGCCGACATTGAGCAGGCCAACCGTCGGCCGAGCGATGCCGAAAACGGAGCGCGCCATGCCGGTGCCCAGAATGGCAAAATCAATGAGCTGGTGCGCATCGGCCCCGATGGTGGCGCCAACGTCCAGAACCACGCTTTCGCCGCGCAATGTCGGCCACAGTGCCGCGATCGCCGGGCGATCGATGGTGGCCATGGTGCGCAGGCAGAATTTCGACATAGCCATCAGCGCACCGGTGTTGCCGGCGGAGATGCAGGCGTCCGCGGCGCCCGACTTGACCGCTTCGACCGCCTTCCACATCGACGACTTCCAGCGGCCATGGCGCAACGCCTGGCTCGGCTTGTCATCCATCCTGACCGCGATTTCGCAGTGGATGAACTCGCTGACCTCGGCCAGTTTGGGAAATTTGGCCAGTTCGGGACGCACCAACTCCTCACGCCCGTAGATGACGAAACGGATGTCGGGACGGCGGGTCGCGACCGTCATGAGCGCCGGAATGACCACGGCTGGTCCGTGATCGCCGCCCATGGCATCGATGGAAATCCTGATCACGCGGTATTCATCTCACGGTTATGCGGCAGGTCGCTTTAGTGGCCGCAAAGGTTCGGCGAAAATAGCGGTTTTGGGTTTTCACACAACCGACTTTTCCGTCGCCGTCGCGGTTTTCAGGATTTTCCCAGCAAGGATCGCAGTTTTTGCTGAAATTCATTCTCCTCCGGTTCGGTATCGCCGGCGGCATCCAGCGCTGCGCCCGACTTGCGCGGATAGGGGTCGATCGCCAGGCCGAAGAACTGTTCGGCGAGAGCCCCGACATCGATGGTGTCGCCGGAAAACGTTTCGGGACTGTCGGGCCCGTCCGCATCGAGCAGTATTTCGCCGCCGCCTTCGAACCCCTGCCGTCCAAGCTTGGAGTCCTCGGGCAGCAACAGTGCCTCGACCGGCTCATCGATATGGGCCTCGACGGGCTCGAGGGTGACGATGCAGGCCTGGGTGATGTCGGCCTCGACACGGCCGCTGACCTTCACGCCATTGCGCTTCCAGGAGACGACCATGAGTTCGGCGCGATAGGCTTCGACGGACAGCAGCCCGTGCTGCTCGGCGAGCGCGGCGCGCTGCGCCGCGTCGGCGTCGATCACTACGGGCAGCCCCTTGTGCGGCAGACGGGCGACATTTGCGCGGAAGGAAACCGGGCTTTGCGGATCGGCATGTTTCATCGATCAACCTCGCTTGCGAGCGGAAAAAACACCGTGCCGGAAACGATTGATTCGGACGGCTGCGCGGCCAGTTGCCGACGGGCGTCGGCGACATAGTTGGCCAGTTGCGATGCCTGCGGCCACGAGCCGGCATCGGGCTGGATATTGCGGGCAAGTGCCGCGGTCAGCCCGTCGTGATCGTTTCTCTCCAGCGCATCGTCATAGGCTGCGGTGCGGCCATAATACATCTTGGCCAGTTTCTTCATGCGTTTGGGCACACCGACGTCACCAATGCCCAGTTCGCGCAGCGAATGATCGACGTCTAGGAAGAACTCGTCGATCAGCACCTGCGCGACCTCTTGGCCCACGCCATCCTCGCCGCGCAACCGATGCTGGAACAGGAACATGTGCAGCGAAAGCATCTCGAACCGGCCGAGTGGCGTATCCGGCACATTCAAATCGGAATAAAATGCAGTCTGCCGCGCCGCCGCCACGATTTGTGCGTAAAGCGCGTCGGTGATGGCGCGGTTGGCGTGGCGTTCGCGGCCAAAAAGGCGCTGGAACATGGGGATGGTCTCCGGGGACCGTTTGTTGAATTGGCCTTGTTGCAACGGCAAGCAAGCTGGTTTACCGGTTTTGCGGCCCAGCGCAAGTTGCGGCGATGTAATGGAGAATTGTTGTTGCGCGCGCTGAATTTCAAGTCGACCTTCACTTCCGGGCCCGCCGGCGCGATCTCGCTGCTGCTTGTCGTTTCGGCATTGTCGGCATGCCACACCAGCAAGATGATCGGCGATCTCAGCCCGAGCGAGACGCTGACGCAAGGGTATGTCTACGACCAGCAGGCGGTCGATTCGGTGCCCGTCGGGTCCAGCCGCGAGCAGGTGCTTCTGGCGCTTGGCACGCCGTCGACCACGGCCACTTTCGACAATGAGGCGTTTTATTACATCTCGCAAACCCGCAAACGTTATGTCGCCTTCGACAAGCCGAGACTGATCGACCAGAAAGTGCTGGCGGTCTATTTCGGCGATGACGGCCGCGTCACCCAGATCGCCAATTACGGGATGAAGGACGGCAAGATTTTCGACTTCATCTCGCGCACCACGCCGACCGGCGGCAAGGACCAGAACTTCCTCAGCCAGATCATCAACGGCGCCAGCAAGCTGGCGCCCGGCATTCCCGGCGGCGGCACTCCCTGATCTTCAGATCCTGCCTTCCCTTGGAGGGCAGCACCATCTCAGGCGACCAAAAGCCCGCGGGAGCGATCCTGCGGGTTTTTGTTTTGGTCAGGGACGGTCCGGCTTGCCAGCGATGGGGCGAAACCCTATCAAAGCTGCCGGTGCTGGGGGCTTCGAAATGAGTGGCAATGATCATGCAAGGCCGGATGGCTGGATGGCCACCGGTTCGCCTGACCGTCAAACCGTGACATCCGACTGGCTTGCCATCGACCCACCAACGATCGATGGCGTCAGGATCAAGGAAATTCGGCCGGTCGCAACGTCCAACGGCTATTTGACCGAGGTCTTCCGGGACGAGTGGGAGCTCGATCAATTGCCCGTCGGCCAGGTGTTTCAGCGCACGATGTATCCCGGCGCGGTGACGGGCTGGCACGCACACAATGTGACGCTGGATCGGCTGTTCTGCTGTGCCGGCAGTGTCCGCATATCGCTCTATGACGGCCGAAAGGCCTCCCCCAGTTTCGGCGCCGTCTGGCACAAGATCGTCGGTGCGTTGCGCCCGGCGATTGTCATCATCCCGCCGGGCGTGTGGCACGGTGTGACCGCGCTCGGGCCGGAGACGGCCATGCTGCTCAATCTGGTCGACAAGGCCTATGCCTATGACGCGCCGGACCACTGGCGCCTGCCGCCGGACACCGAACACATCCCCTACAAGCTGGTGTAGCGTGGAGCAACCGGGCCAGTCCGATGCGACCGGGTGGAACGCGCCGCTCGTCTCGGTGGTGATTGCCACGCACAACCGGCCCGCCGCGCTGCGACAGGCGTTGAAGAGTGTGCTGGCCCAGACCTTGCAGGACTTTGAAATTCTGGTGATCGGCGACGCCTGCCGCCCTGACACAGCAGCCGTCGTCGGCGAATTTGGCGATCCGCGCATCCTCTATGTCGACCTGCCGGTCAATTTTGGCGAACAATCAGGCCCCAACAACATCGGCTTTGCCAGGGCGCGCGGCCGGTTCGTCGCCTTGCTCAACCATGACGACCTCTGGTTTCCCGACCATCTCGCGGCGACCACGGGATGGATCGACGCGACCAATGCCGACGTGGTGATCGCGCGCGGTGTCGTTGTCGAGCCGCCGGTTGATGGCAAGCCTGTCAAGAACTCGATATTCGGGATCGGCAAGGACGGCTTCTACGATCCCGCTTCGACGACCGGGTTTGGGTCGGCGCAGATCGTGCGGCGGGCATCGTTGAACCGATTGGGACCCTGGCGTCCGGCCAGCCAGTGCTTTTGCGAATCATCGCAAGACTGGTTGTTTCGGGCCTGGCGAAAGGGCGCACTCATCTCGACGATGCCCCATCTGACCGTGCTCAAGCTGCATTCGGGCACCCGCAAGGGCAGCTATGTCGGCGACACGGCGACGGAGCAGGAGGAACTCCTTGACGCAATGCACATGCCGGACGCCCTGCGTGCGACGGTCCTTGCCACGGCCGAAGCGCCCCGCTCGAGCCGATATACCTATCTCAGGCGTAGGGTCCTGGCTGCCTGCGGCATCCATCCCAGGGCCCGGTCCTTTCGCCACAAGCATGGACGCGGCGCCTTTGTCGCCCGGCTGCGCGAGATACGCGGCCTCGCGCCAATGCCGGAGCGCGAACCGGGCGTGGACGAGATGCTGATGTTCTATCGCGACCGCAAGGATGCCGCCGCCAAGGACAGCTAAGCCAAAACCATTCGTTCCGGCGAGAAACCGCTCCTAATAAAAATCCGCGGGGATCGCTCACCGCGGATCTTCATTTCAAAACGCCGGCCGCTCAGCCGTGCGCGAGCACGGCCAGCAGCAAGAGGGCGACGATGTTGGTGATCTTGATCGCCGGATTGACCGCCGGGCCGGCGGTGTCCTTATAGGGATCGCCGACTGTATCGCCGGTCACCGAGGCCTTGTGTGCCTCGGAGCCCTTCAGGTGCTTGACGCCGTTCTTGTCGGTGAAACCGTCCTCGAACGACTTCTTGGCGTTGTCCCAGGCGCCGCCGCCCGAAGTCATCGAGATGGCCACGAACAGGCCGTTGACGATGACGCCGAGCAGCGAAGCGCCGAGAGCTGCGAAGGCGGACGCCTTCGAACCCGAGATCAGCAGCACGCCGAAATAGACGACGAGCGGCGCCAGCACCGGCAGCAGCGACGGGATGATCATTTCCCGGATCGCCGCCTTGGTCAGAAGATCGACCGCGCGTGCGTAGTTCGGCTTGGAGGTGCCGGCCATGATGCCCGGATCCTCGCGGAACTGCTTGCGCACCTCCTCGACGATGGCGCCCGCCGCGCGGCCGACGGCCGTCATGGCGATGCCGCCGAACAGATAAGGGATCAGGCCGCCGAAGATGAGGCCCGCGACCACGTAGGGGTTGGAGAGGTCGAAGGAGATTTCGCCCATGCCCTGGAAGTAAGGATATTTGTCGCCGTTGGCGGCAAAGAACTTCAGGTCGTTCGAGTAGGCGGCGAACAGCACCAGCGCGCCAAGGCCGGCCGAACCGATTGCGTAGCCCTTGGTCACGGCCTTGGTGGTGTTGCCGACCGCGTCGAGCGCGTCGGTGGAGTGGCGCACTTCCTTGGGCAGGCCAGCCATTTCGGCAATGCCGCCGGCATTGTCGGTGACCGGGCCGAAGGCATCGAGCGCGACGATCATGCCGGCAAGACCGAGCATGGTGGTGACGGCGATCGCCGTGCCGTAGAGTCCGGCGAGCTGGTAGGTCGAGATGATGCCGCCGACAATGACGATTGCCGGCAGCGCCGTCGATTCCAGCGAGACCGCAAGGCCCTGGATGACGTTGGTACCATGGCCGGTCACCGACGCCTGGGCGATCGAGTTGACCGGGCGCTTGTTGGTGCCGGTGTAGTACTCGGTGATCACCACGATAAGGCCGGTCACCACGAGGCCGATCAGGCCGCAGATGAACAGGTTCTTGCCGGTGATGGTCATGCCGGCGACGGTGCCGACCTCGCCCCAGCCGAGCGTTGCCGAGGTGGCGACGGCGAGGCCGACGATCGACAGCAGGCCGGTGACGATCAGGCCCTTGTAGAGCGCGCCCATGATCGAGCCGTTGGAGCCGAGCTTGACGAAGAAGGTACCGACGATCGAGGTCAGGATGCAGGCGCCGCAAATAGCGAGCGGATAGAGCATCGCGGCACCCAGGATGGCGGTGCCGCCGAAGAAGATGGCGCCGAGGACCATGGTGGCGACGACCGTCACCGCGTAGGTTTCGAACAGGTCGGCGGCCATGCCGGCGCAGTCGCCGACATTGTCGCCGACATTGTCGGCGATAGTGGCCGGGTTGCGCGGATCATCCTCGGGAATACCGGCTTCGACCTTGCCGACCAGATCGCCGCCGACGTCGGCGCCCTTGGTGAAGATGCCGCCGCCGAGACGGGCGAAGATCGAGATCAGCGACGCGCCGAAACCGAGCGAGACCAGTGAGTCGATGACGATACGGTCGTTGGGCTCAAGGCCCATGAAGTGGGTCAGGATGAGATAGTAGATCGAGACGCCAAGCAGGGCGAGGCCCGCGACCAGCATGCCGGTGATGGCGCCCGACTTGAAGGCGATGTCGAGGCCGGCGGCCAGGCTGTTGGAGGCTGCCTGCGCCGTGCGCACATTGGCCCGCACCGAAACATGCATGCCGATGAAGCCGGCGGCGCCCGACAGCACGGCGCCGATCAGGAAGCCGATCGCGGCGGTGATGGAAAGCAGCCACCAGGCGAGCACGAGCACGACCACGCCGACGATGGCGATGGTTGTGTACTGGCGTGCCAGATAGGCTTGCGCGCCTTCGCGGATGGCGGCGGAGATTTCCTGCATGCGTGCATTGCCCTGATCGGACGCGAGAACCGAACGTGTCGCCCAGATGGCGTAAAGGACAGAAAGCAGACCGCAGGCGATGACGGCGGAAATAATTGTCATTGCCGGATTTTCCTCGATTGATGGCCCAAAAGAACCCCTCCCTGGGCCGTTGAGACAAAGACCGGATCCGCGAACGGAATCCGCCTCTTCGCAGCGGTGTATGCGAAACAGGGTCGCGAACGTCAAGATATTGTTCGGTTTTTGCCCGGCTTTCGCCCAAAAGACAAAAGCCGCGACGGTCCTGCCCGTGTGGTCTTTCATTTAGATCGATTGAAATGACGCAAGGGAATCACCGCCAGCGCCCTCAAGAGCTACTCCGCCTGGCGTCCCATGCGCCGCGCCGCGTAGTGCTCGACGGCCGACAGGCCGTCATAGATCAGCACGGCAAGTGCGGCCACGATCAGGCCGCCCTGCAGGATGAAGGCCAAGTTGTTCGACAACAGGCCGGCAATGATGACCTCCCCCAACGTCCTGGCGGCCACGGTCGAGCCGATGGTGGCCGTGGCCAGGCTGATCACCACCGACAGCCTGATGCCGCCAAGGATGATCGGCGCGCTGAGCGGCAGTTCGACCTTGGTCAGCCGCTGCCAGCCGGTCATGCCGGCGCCGCGCGCCGCCTCGACGACGTTGGCTGGGAGCGTCGTCAGCCCGGTCAGCGCATTTTCGAAGATCGGCAGCAAGCCATAGAGAAACAGCGCAATCAGTGTCGGCTTCTCGCCGAAGCCGACAGCCGGCACCGCGAGCGCCAGCACCGCCACTGGCGGAAAGGTCTGGCCGATGTTGACCAGGCTGCGCGACAAGGGCAGGAATTCGGCGCCGGCCGGCCTGGTGACGAGGATAGCCAAGGCCACCGCGACGATGGTCGCGGCGACGGTGGCGATCAGCACGGTGCGCAGATGCAAAAGCGTCAGCGTCAGCAGGCTGCCCTGGTTGTAGATCACAGGAGCGTTGTTTTCGGTCAGCGGTTTCAGCAGCGGCTCGAACCATCCAGGGCTGGTGACGAAGGCAACGAGCAGCACCACCAGCGCAAGCCTGAGCAGCAAAGGCAGCCAGGCCTTCATGCTGGCCTCGCCGCGCGCTTGACCAGCCCGTCCACCGTGACGCGGCCGAGCGGCTTGCCGTCGGCGCCTTTCACCGGCAGCGCCGGCCGGCCCGACCAGAGGAGTTCAGCCAGCGCATCGCGCTGGCTGGCGTCACCGGGGATCGCCTCGCCATCGGCGGCGCCCTTCTCGACAGCGTCGCGCACCCGCCCGAGCGACAACAGCCTGAATGGCCGTTCGCTGGCGCCGACCAGGGTCTCGACGAAGCTGCTGGCCGGGTTTGCCAGGATCTCGGCGGGCTTGGCGTATTGCACGAGCTTGCCGGCATCCATCACGGCGATCTTGTCGCCCATATGCACGGCTTCCTCCATGTCGTGGGTGACGAGGATGATGGTGGTGCCGAAGCGCTTCTGGATGGCCAGCAGGTCTTCCTGCGCCTTGGTGCGGATGATCGGGTCGAGCGCGCCGAACGGCTCGTCCATCAGCAGCACGTTGGGTTCGGCGGCGAGCGCGCGGGCAACGCCGACGCGCTGCTGCTGACCGCCGGACAATTCGTGCGGGTAGCGCGGCCCGAATTCCCGGGGATCGAGCTGGTAGAGCGTCATCAACTCGTCCACGCGCGCATCGATACGGGCCTTGTCCCAACCGAGCAGCACCGGCACGGTGGCGATGTTCTGCGCCACGGTTCGGTGCGGAAACAGGCCATGGCCCTGGATGGCATAACCGATGCTGCGGCGCAGTTCGTAACCGGGCACCGAGCGATTGTCGGCGCCGTCGAGCTTGATGATGCCGGCGGTCGGTTCGACCAGCCGGTTGATCATGCGCAGCAGCGTCGTCTTGCCGGAGCCCGAGGTGCCGACAATGACCGCGATGGTGCGCGGCTCGATGACCATCGACACGTCGTCGACCACCGTTGTCGCGTCGTAGCGCTTGGTAATGCCTTCGATCTCGATCATGCCGTTTCAACCCTGCGCTTGGTGGCAGTCATTTCGATCACCGCATCGAGGATGATGGCGGCGGCGAAGGCGAGCGCCACGGTTGGCACCGCGCCGAGCAGCACAAGGTCCATCGCCGTCTGGCCGACGCCCTGGAAGACGAACACGCCAAAGCCGCCGCCGCCGATCAGTGCTGCGATGGTGGCGAGGCCGATGTTCTGCACCAGCACGATGCGGATGCCGGTCAGGATCACCGGAAAGGCCAGTGGAAACTCGACGCCGAACAGGCGCTGGCGTTCGGTCATGCCCATGCCGCGCGCCGCATCGTTGGCGGCTCGCGGCACCCCGGCGAGGCCGACCACGGTGTTGGCCACCACCGGCAGCAGCGAATAGAGGAACAGGGCGACGAAAGCAGGTGCCGTGCCGATGCCGCGGATGCCGAGCGCGGCAGCCCCCGGCACATGCGTAGCGACCCAGCCGAGCGGCGCGATCAGCAGGCCGAACAGCGCGATCGAGGGAATGGTCTGGATGATGTTGAGCACGTTGAGCACGCCGGCCCGCAGCCTTTCGACGCGATGGCAGAGGATGCCGAGCGGCAGGCCGACGACCACCGCGGCAAGCAGGGAGCCGAGCGCCAGGGTCACATGCTTGGAGCCTTCGGCCCAGAAACTGTCGGCGCGGTTGGCGTATTCCTTGAGGATGGAAAGGTCGTTCCAGGCCCCCGACACCAAAAGCAGGCCAATGGCCGCGGCGGCGGCGAGCAGCACGCCGACACGGGCCGAGGGCGACAGGTTCAGGCGCGTCAGCACGTCCGCCAGCAAAAGCGTGAAGGCGAAGATGAATATCCAGAAACCAGAGGCCGGCGACACCCTGGCAAACGTGTTGCCGGCCGGCGTCAGAAATGTGCCGGCGACGCCGACAAGCACTGCGAGCGCGACCAGCGCAACCACGCTGGCGGCAAGCCGCAGCACGAGCGGCGTCTTGAACAGTGCTATGAGCGCTGCCGTGACCACGATCGCCAAAAGCAACGGCCCGGTGATTGCCGGCAGCGCCTCGAGAATCGAGCGCGGCTGGCCAGGGACGATGCGGTTGGCGCGGAACGTGGCGAAGGGGGCAAGGAACGCCGCGTAGGCCGCAATCGCGGCGATGACCACGCCGAGCTTGTCGAAGCGGAGGGTCATGGCCGCCCCACTTGGGTGGCGACTTGCCATGTTGCGCACGGCTGGCTGGCGATTGGCGAAAGCCGACGCGATATCCGATCTCCCCCCTTGCGGGGGAGATGGCCGGCAGGCCAGAGGGGGGTGTGAAGGATCGCCAACTTTCGATCGTTGGCTTGTTCAGAAGCAATCCTGTCGAAGCCCGCAGCTGTAACGGGTTGAGAGGTCGGCGGGACAGCACCCCCCTCTGTCCTGCCGGACATTTCCCCCGCAAGGGGGGAGATCAACAGCTTCCAGAGGGGGGCGCCTCGCACCAACGTCACGATCTCTGGCTGACTACTTCAAAAACCCGTTCTTCTTCAAAAAGCCCTCGGCGACGCCCTTGACCGGCTCGCCACCGACCTGCACGCGGCCGTTCAGTTCCTGCAGGGTGACGAGGTCGAGCTTGGCGAAGACCGGCTTCAGCAGCGTCTCGATCTCGGGATGTTGCTTGAGCACGGATTCGCGGATGATCGGCGCCGGCTGGTAGACCGGCTGCACGCCCTTGTCGTCCTCCAGCACGACAAGACCGGACGGCGCGATGCCGCCGTCGGTGCCGTAGACCATGGCGGCGTTGGCGCCGCTGGTCTGATTGGCGGCCGCGGCGATGGTCGCCGCCGTGTCGCCGCCGGAGAGCGTGATCAACTGCTCAGGCTTCAGCTTGAAACCATAGGTGGTCTGGAAGGCCGGCAAGGCTGCCGCCGAATTGACGAACTCGGCGGATGCCGCCAGCACCACCTGACCGCCGCCCGCGACATATTTGCCGAAGTCGGAGAGCGTGGCGAGCTTGTTGGTGTCGGCCACTTCCTTGCGCAATGCGATCGCCCAGGTGTTGTTGGCGGGCGCCGGCGACAGCCAGACGATCTTGTTGGCGTCGTAGTCGAGCTTCTTTGCCGTCTCATAGGCCTTGGCGGCATCCTTCCACACGGGGTCGTCGGCCTTCTCGAAGAAGAAGGCGGCATTGCCGGTGTATTCGGGATAGATGTCGATCTCGCCGGCGGTGATCGCCTTGCGCACCACCGGCGTGCCGCCGAGTTGGATGCGGTCGGTCGTCTTGATGTTGTTGGCGTTGAGGACCAACTGGATGATGTTGCCGAGCACGCCACCCTCGGTGTCGATCTTCGAGGAGACAACCACCTGGGCGCTGGCGGATGCCATTGTGATGCCGAGCGCCAATGCCGCGCTGGCCAGAACCTTGACTGAAAACATCGTGAAAATCCCTTGCTGTGAACCGTAGTGCGGCCGCCGCATATGAGCATGGCTTCAACGGCCAGTCGGGGCACACGGTTTCATAACAATGGGCACAGACGCAATATTTTTGTTGGGAAGGGCAATTTCGAGGCGACGCTGGCGATCTGCCGCCATCTGGCGGATAATGCAGTGAGGGTGCGGGGTGGCAAACACGGAGAGCGTGTCATGGCCATACACAAAGTCGGTTACCTCATCGGCAGTCTTGCCCGGGGATCCATCAACCGCAAGCTCGCGAAGGCGCTCGTTCAACTGGCTCCTCCGGAACTTGAAATGACCGAAATCCCCTTCAGGGATCTGCCCCTTTACAGCTACGACTACGACGCCGATTTCCCGCAGGTCGCCCAGGATTTCAAGAAGGCGATCGCGTCCGTCCAGGCCGTGCTGTTCGTCACGCCGGAGTACAATCGCTCGATCCCTGGAGGATTGAAGAACGCGATCGATTGGGCCAGCCGCCCCTATGGAAAGAATTCATTCGCGCGCAAACCGTCCGCCGTCATCGGGACATCGCCGGGCGCCATCGCAACCGCTGTCGCCCAGCAAAGCCTGCGCAGCGTTCTGAGCTTCTGCAACTCACCCCAGATGAATGCCCCAGAGGCCTATATCCAGTTCACCCCGGGACTGATAACGGACGACGGCGAAGTGACGGTCGAATCCACCGAGGACTTCCTGCGCAACTACATGGCCGAGTTCCACATGTTCATAGCGCGGGTGCTTCAGGTTCTGCCGCCGGACGCATAGGTTTTAACGTCAAGCCGGACGCGCGCTCGTCACCTTCAGCGCGCCCAGCGCCACGAAACAGAGCACGGCAACCGGGAAGATCATCCAATTCAGCATGGTCCAGCCCCAGGCGTTGTAGACCATGCCCGACATCAGCGAAGCGCAGGCGACGGAGCCGAACAGGACAAAGTCGTGGAAGCCCTGCACCTTGCCCTTTTCCGACGTCCGGTAGCTGGCCGCCACCATCGCGGTGGCGCCGATGAAGGCAAAGTTCCAGCCGAGGCCAAGCAGGATGAGCGCCGTCCAGAACTGCCATAATGCCAGGCCCGACAAAGCTACGGCACCACAGCCGATCAGCAGCAGCAGGCCGATGGCGACAATGCGTTCGGCGCCGAAACGATGGATCAGCGAGCCGGTGAAGAAGCTCGGCGCGAACATCGCCATGACGTGCCAGGAGATGCCCAGCGTCGCATCATCCTCCGACAGGCCGCAGCCGACCATGGCCAGCGGTGCGCCGGTCATGACGAAGCTCATCAGCGCATAGCTGCCGACCGCACAGAACAGCGCCGCGACGAAACGCGGCTTGGTCACGATTTCCGCCAACGGTCTTGCGTCGCTGTCGACGATTTCCACCCTGCCGGGCGCCCTCGCCGGCAGTTGCAGGAAGGACAGGATGATGGCGCCGGCCGCGGCAAGCGGCAGGATGGCGGCGAACGATCCGGCAAACATCACCGGCGCGAACAGTTCGCGGGTGAAGATGACGATCTGCGGCCCAAGGATGGCGGTGATGATGCCGCCCGCCAGCACGAAGGAGATGGCGCGCGCCTTGAACTCCGGTGGTGCGTTGTCGGCGGCGGCGAAGCGGAACTGCTGGACGAAGGCACCGCCGATGCCGATCACCAGCAGCGCGAACGCGAATAGCCAGAAACTGCCATGGAAAAGCGCGAAGGTGGCAACCAGGCCGCCAAGCGCGGTGACGACGGTTCCGGTCATAAAGCCGCCGCGCTGGCCCATCTTGCGGATGATGGCCGCGGCGGGCAGAGCGCCGAGCGCCACGCCAAGGTTGAAGCCGGTGATCGGCGCCGTCGCCAGCGATTTGTCGGCACCGAGCAGATATTGCCCGGCCAGCGCGCCCATGGAGATGGCAATGGGTGCCGCCGAGCCGATGATCGCCTGCGAGGCGGCGAGGATCAGCGCTGTGCGCCGCCCACCCTTGCCCACCTCGACGGCGATGGCTGTCACGATGCGTCCTTGCCGCGTCCCTCGCCGCGCACCCGGCGTGACACGCGGTCGAGCACGGCATTGACCAGCTTCGGCTCATCTTCCTCGTAGAAGGCCTTGGCGATGTCGACATATTCCGAGACGATCACCGCCACCGGCACGTCTTCCCGCTTCATCAGTTCATAGACGCCGGCGCGCAGAATGGCGCGCAGCGTCGAATCCAGCCTCGACAACGGCCAGTCCTCGGTCAGCGATTGGCGGATGATCGGATCGATGGTCTTCTGGTCCTCTACGACGCCCGTCAGGATGGCGCGGAACCATTGGGCATCCGCCTCGCGGTAGAGCGCGCCGTCCACTTCCTTGCCAAGGCGAAACGCCTCATATTCGGCGGTGATCTCGAAGACGCCGCTGCCGGCGACATCCATCTGATAGAGCGCCTGCACGGCGGCAAGACGGGCAGCCCCGCGCTTGTTGGCGTGGCGCACCGCCGGCTGGCCGGGCGAAGCGGGCTCGCTCACGATTGCGCTCCCAATTTTTCCTTGAGCGCGATCATGGTCAGCGCCGCACGCGCGGCAAAGCCGCCCTTGTCGCCTTCCGAGCGCTTGGCCCGCGTCCACGCCTGCGCGTCGTTCTCGGTGGTCAGGATGCCGTTGCCGATGCAGACCGAGTCCTGCACGGACAGGTCCATGAGCGCGCGGCTGGATTCATTGGCGACGATGTCGAAATGATATGTATCACCGCGAACGACGGTGCCGAGCGCGACGAAGCCGTCGTAATTCGTGCCGCCTTCCGCCGCGCCGTCCAGCGCGAAGGTGATGACCGCGGGAATCTCCAGCGAACCTGGAACGGTGACGACGTCGTAGGTCGCGCCCGCTTCATCGAGCGCGCTTGTCGCGCCATCAAGCAACGCGTCGGCAAGGCCGTCGTGGAAGCGCGCTTCGATGATAAGCAAGTGCGCCTTCGCCTTCGGGCGAATGAAGGCTTTGCCGTGTTGGGAGGTACCAGCCATAAAAGTCTCCGGGGGGTTGCCGGTGACTTAGGCCGAAGCCGGGTTGATCGCAAGCGGAAGATTGGCGGAGGGCCGCCGGGCCTATCGATCCTCTCGCGTATGCCACAGGCGCAACACAGAAATTGTCGCGTTCTGTATTTCGTAACGAATTTCGTAGCTGCCTACCAAAATGCGGCGCACTTCTCGTGGCTCGAACTCTTCTAGTCTCTCACCGATGCGCGGATACTCGACTAACCGTGCCGGCGCGGCAGCAAACGCCTGCACGGCGCGTACGGCCGCCGGGCCATTTGCTGGCGCGAGAAAATCGTGGAGCCGGACCAAGTCGGACAAAGCCTTATTGGTCCATTTCAGCTCCATCAACGAGGCACCGGTAGTGGCTTGTCGGTGCCAAGACTCTCAGCCCACGCCTGCACGGCCTGGTGATCGATGACCCGTCCTGCATCCACATCGGCCAGTGCTTCAAGCGTGAGACGTCGGCGCTCCTCCTCCAAATCCACCCACGCGGAAAGAGCTTGTTTGACGATCCAGCCGCGCGGGCGATCGAGGCGAGCAGCTAGCTGATCCACCTTTTCTGCTAGCGGCAGCGGAACGTGAGCGGTGATTACTTTTGTGTCCATCTGAGCCTCACAATCAGACTTAATCATAGCGATTAATACTGACTAAGTCGAGGTTCAAGCAGGCAGCACTCAAAGTCCCTCTTTCGCCGCCTCCGCCAGCCGCGCGGCATAGCGGGCCATGGTGTCGATCTCGAGATTGACGCGGTCGCCGACCTTGCGCTCGCCCCAGGTGGTCACGGTCAGCGAATGGTGGATCAGCAGCACGTCGAAGCGGGTCCCCTCGACCTTGTTGACGGTAAGCGAGGTGCCATCGAGCGCGACGGAGCCTTTCGGCGCGATGAATTTCGCCAGATGGCGCGGCGCTTCCAGCGTAAAGCGCACCGCGTCGCCCTCATCCTTGCGCTCGACGATCTCGGCGGTGCCGTCGACATGGCCCGAAACGATGTGGCCACCAAGTTCGTCGCCGATCTTCAGCGCCCGTTCGAGATTGACCTTGGTGCCGGATTTCCAGCCAGAGGCGGTGGTCAGCCGCAAGGCTTCCTCCCACGCCTCGACCTCGAACCAGCGCGCGTTCGAGCCGCTGTCGGGCAAAGCCGTGACCGTCAAGCAAACGCCGCCGCAGGAGATCGACGCGCCGATGGCGATGGTCGTGGGATCATAGGCGGTGTCGATGCGCAAGCCGACGCCTTCGCTCAGCGACTTGATCGCCGCGACGGTGCCAATATCGGTGACAATTCCGGTAAACATCGATGTTGTCTTCCTGTTTGACCATGACATTATCCGAAAACCGGGTCCCACTTTTCGGGATCATGGTCTAGAGATCTCTAATCCACTCGGCATAACCGTCTTCGCCGAAGCGCATCTCGCGCAGCTTGCGAAAGCCTGCCGGGATATGGTCAGCGTCGATGGGCGATGCAATGCCACCCTCACCTATCGCTTCCGGTCCCTGGAACAGCACGATGCGGTCGACCAGCCCGTCGGCCAGGAAGGCGCTCGCCACCCTGGCGCCGCCCTCGACCAGCACGCTTGCCATGCCGAGCGCCGCCAGATCCTCGAGCAGCTCCGGCAGTGCGACGCCGCCTTCATGGGTTTCGGTGCCGATGAAGCGCACGCCGGCGCGCTCGAGGGCCGCTCTGCGCTGCGGATCGGCCTCCAGGCAAGCCGCAACGTAAAGCGGCACGCGATCCACGCCCGAAACCAGTTTCGAAGCCTCCGGCAGCCTGATCTGCCGGTCGAGCACGATGCGCGCCGGCGAACGGTTCTCCAGCCCGGGCAAGCGGACCGTCAGCGCTGGGTCATCCTCCAGCGCCGTGCCGATGCCGACCAGGATGGCGTCAGCCTCGGCCCGCATCAGATAGACTTCGCGGCGGGCCATCTCGCCGGTGATCGCGACCTGGCCGGCGCCCTCCCTGCCGATCTTGCCGTCACTGGAAAGCGCAAGCTTCAGAATCACTTCCGGACGTTTTTTCAGCGATCTGATGAGATAGCCGGCCATCTGCTCGGCGGCTTGCGCCGCCAGCACCTTTTCGATCACCTCGACACCGGCGGCTCGCAGAATAGCATAGCCCTTGCCGGAGACGCGCGGATCAGGATCGCTGGCGGCACCGACGACGCGCGCGACGCCGGCATTGACCAGCGCATTGGCGCAAGGCGGCGTGCGGCCGTGATGGGCGCAGGGTTCCAGGGTGACGTAAGCCGTGGCACCGCGCGCGAGTTCGCCCGCTTCGGCCAGCGCCTCGGTCTCGGCATGCGGCCGGCCGCCGACTGCCGTGACGCCTGTGCCGACGATCATCGGCCCAGCACCGTCATCGCGCACGATCAGCGTGCCGACGGAAGGGTTGGTCGAGGTTCTGCCGGCATTCCTGCGCGACAGCCGTAGCGCAGCGGCCATGAAACGGTGATCAAGGGCCGCTTGTGCGGCCTCGCCCTGTCGCGATCCTGCCATGCTCAGCCGGCTTCCTCTTCACTCTTGTCTTCGTCGCCCTTCAGTTCGCCCAGCAACTCGTGGAAATCCTTGGCCTCGCGGAAATTGCGGTAGACCGAGGCGAACCGCACATAGGCGACATCGTCGAGCGACTTCAGCGCCTCCATGACCAGGCGGCCGACCTCGCCCGAGGCCACTTCCGTCTCGCCGGAGCTCTCGAGCTGGCGCACGATGCCGGTCACCGCGCGGTCGATGCGCTCGGGATCGACATTGCGCTTGCGCACCGCGATCTCGACCGAGCGCAGCAGCTTGTCGCGGTCGAACGGCACTTTTCGCCCCGACTTCTTGACCACGACGAGGTCGCGCAGCTGCACGCGCTCGAATGTGGTGAACCGGCCGCCGCAATCGGGGCAGACACGCCGTCTGCGGATCGCCGCGCCGTCCTCTGCGGGGCGCGAATCCTTCACCTGCGTATCTTCGGACTGGCAATAGGGACAGCGCATGGAGAGCCTTGGGTTCGCGAATCTGGTGAGGCGAAAGGCTTAGAGCCTTTCCGGCCGGGATTGAAGCAATTCCGTGTCTTCGACGGCCCGCCGCATCAGAGATAGCGAGGCACGAGGAAGATTGCCAGCGGCGCCTATGCCGATCCGGTTGTCCGCGTCACGGCGCGACGTCTTTGGTCGGGAAGCCGCAGGATGCACCAAGGCTGCGATAGGCCTTGGTAAAGCCGTCCATCGGGATGCTGGCGATAGCCTGCTTGCCGAAAGTCACGTCGAGCGAGGTGGCCTGGCGCATGGCACGCAGCAGCGCGAGACTGGTCTTGGGCTGATTGTCGACCGTCCAGGTCGGACGGCCGTTGACCGCGTCGTTGGAATAGACGGTCGTCGAAACCTTGACGCCAGGATCGCCAAAAATCGCCGCGATCTTCTTGCCGGTCTGCAGGCTCCTGTTGTCGATGGTGATCATGACTGCCGGATAGGCATCCGGCGGCAGCGCATCGCCGTTCGAGATCGACAAGGTCAGCGTGCCCGAATTGCCACCCGCATCGTAGAACGCCGTCGAAGCCGCGCAGGTCTTGCGCGCATCCTGGCCGGTGTCGAGCGTATCGACCATGGTTGTCCATACACCGAACGTGCTGGTGGCAGGCATGTCGGGGGCCGGCTGGGTCTGCGCCAAGGCGGACCCGCAAGCAGCCAGCCAGCCCAGAGCGCCGAGTGAGGCAAGACGAAAATCGCGCATCATCAATTCTCCAGTTCCATGCGCCACCCGATCAGGGGTGACGCGCTGCCGGCGGATAAAAGATGACGCTTCGCGTCCGGTCAATCGAGATAAGGGCCTTGTCAATCGAGATAAGAGGCTGGTCAATCGAGATAAGGATGCTCAACCAAGATAAGGATAGAGCGGAAAACGATCGGTCAGCGACACCACCTTGGCCTTGACGGCCGCCTCGACCGCGGCGTTGCCCTCGTCGGAATTGGCGACCTTGAGCCCGTCCAGCACCTCGGCGATCAGCTTCCCGATCTCGCGGAATTCGGCCTGGCCGAAGCCACGCGTGGTGCCGGCCGGCGTGCCGAGCCGCACGCCCGAGGTGACGAACGGCTTTTCCGGGTCGAAGGGGATGCCGTTCTTGTTGCAGGTGATGTTGGCGCGGCCAAGCGCTGCCTCGGCGCGCTTGCCGGTGGCGTTCTTGGGGCGCAGGTCGACCAGCATCAGATGGTTGTCGGTGCCGCCGGACACGATGTCGAGGCCCGTTTCCTGAAGGCTGGAGGCCAGAGCCTTGGCGTTGGCGGCGACGCTCTCGGCATAGATCTTGAAGCTCGGCTTCAGCGCTTCCCCGAAGGCGACCGCCTTGGCGGCGATGACATGCATCAGCGGTCCGCCCTGCAGGCCGGGGAACACCGCCGAGTTCATCTTCTTGGCGATGTCCTCGTCATTGCACAGGAGCATGCCGCCGCGCGGGCCGCGCAGCGACTTGTGCGTGGTGGTCGTCACCACATGCGCGTGCGGCAAAGGCGAGGGATGCACGCCGCCGGCGACGAGGCCCGCGATGTGCGCCATGTCGACCATCAGATAGGCGCCGACCGCATCGGCGATCTCGCGGAACCGCTTCCAGTCCCAGATGCGCGAATAGGCGGTGCCGCCGGCCAGGATCAGCTTCGGCTTGGTCTCGTGCGCGGTCTTTTCGATCGCGTCCATGTCGAGCAGATGGTCTTCCTTGCGCACGCCATAGGACACGACCTTGAACCACTTGCCGCTCATGTTGACCGGCGAGCCGTGGGTGAGATGGCCGCCGGAATTGAGGTCGAGGCCCATGAAGGTGTCGCCGGGCTGCAGCAGCGCCAGGAACACCGCCTGGTTCATCTGGCTGCCGGAATTCGGCTGGACGTTGGCGAAGTTGCAGCCGAACAGCTTTTTCGCCCGTTCGATGGCCAGTTCCTCGGCAACGTCGACGAACTGGCAGCCGCCATAGTAGCGCTTGCCCGGATAGCCCTCGGCGTATTTGTTGGTCATGATCGAGCCCTGCGCCTCGAGCACCGCGCGGGAAACGATGTTCTCCGAGGCAATCAGTTCGATCTCATGGCGCTGGCGACCGAGTTCGTTGCGGATGGCGCCGAAAATCTCCGGATCGGCGTCTTCCAGCGTGGTTTCGAAGAAGGATTCGAATTTGTTCGACGCTGCCGCTGCTATTGCCATGGCCTGAAAATCCTCTGGTTCGGGGCAATTTGTTTATGCACATCGTCGGCCCAAAATCGTTGCACGCCTTTGGGCAACCTGCATTGCCGCGCCATTAACACAGTTGTTTCCGACCCGCCACGTTTGCAGCGCGAAATTTGCTGGCCGGTTTGCGGCAGAGGCGGACCGGAACCGGCTATTTCCGCTCCTGCCGCCCCCTGAGCAAGGCTTCGGTGAGCGTGATCTCGGTAAACAACGCCCGCGAGGTATGGTCGTTGATCTGGCCACTGCGGACCATGTTGCGTACGGCCGAGCGCTCGGCCTCGATGCCGGCAAGTCGCATTTCGAGCTCCACCCGCCCGGCCTCGCGCGCCTCGGCTCGGGCCTCATCGGCAGCGTCGGAAGCAGCGATGCGGCGTCGGTAGCCGGCGACGATGTTTTCGGCGGCGACAAGTCTGGCGCCGGGCACCTCGCCGTCGTCGTCGCTGCCGCTCGCCATGCTCTCGATGTGGGCAATTGCAGCGTTCGCCGCATTGACACGCGCCAAGCGCTCCTCCGCCGCGCCGGCGTCTTCGCCCGGCTCGACCAGCCCGCGCGCGATCACCGGCAGGGCAAGGCTAGCGATCACCAGCGAGCAGATGATGACGCCGGCGGCGAGGAAGATGACAAGGTCGCGCGCGGGGAATGGCGAGCCGTCCTGCAAGGCCAGCGGCAGCGACAAGATGCCGGCCAGCGTGATCGCCCCGCGCACGCCCGCCACCGATCCGGCCAACCGCACGCGCAGGCCGAATGGCTCCGCCTCGCGCTTGCCGAGCCGCGCCGCGATACCCGCCGTGATGTCGCCGATCCAGATCCAGACGAAGCGAAGCGCGATCAGGCACAGCGTCAGCGCCAGCACGGTCAGTACTGGCTGGACGACGGGATAGTGGCCGGTGAGTTCCGCCGGCACCTTGCGGATGATTTCGGGAAGCTGCAGGCCGAGCACGATGAACAGCGCGCCGTTGAAGACGAAAGAAAACGTCGTCCACAGCGAGATGGTCTGCATGCGCGCCGAGACGCCAAGGAAGCGGAATATCCCGGTGCTCCCGGTCAAAAGGCCCGCGGTGACCGCGGCCAGGATACCCGAAGCCCCGAAATGCTCGGCCGCGAGATAGGCGACGAAGGGCAGCAGGATGGTGATCAGCACCTGCGCCTCGGCCGGCACGCCGCCAATGCGGTTCAAGAGTTGCAGCATCTTGGCGGCGACGAACAGTGCAGCCACCCCGGCCAGGATGCCGACCGCCACGGCATAGAGGAAACTTAGCGAGGCGGCGGCGAAGGAGAAACTGCCGGTCAATGCCGCCGCGACGGCGAAGCGGAACATCACCAAGCCCGACGCGTCGTTGAGCAGCGACTCGCCCTCCAGGATGTGCATCAGCCGCGCCGGCACCACGTTCCTGTCGACGATCGAGGAGACAGCCACCGCATCGGTTGGCGACAGCACCGCGGCTAGCGCGAAGGCCACGACCAACGGAATGCTCGGCACCAGCCAGTGCAAGGCATAACCGAAGCCGACAATGGTGAAGAAGACGAGGCCGATGGCGAGATCGAGTATCGGCCGGCGCAAGGCGATGAGTTCGCGCTTGGGCGCGCCAAAGGCGTCGCTGAACAGCAGCGGCGGAATGAACACCAGCAGGAACAGTTCCGGGTCGATTTCGACATGGATGCCACGCACCGGCCAGGCAAGCGCGGCGCCTATGGCGATCTGCAGCACCGGCAGCGGTACCCGCACCAGGCGCACCAGTGCGCCGGAAATGGCGACGAAGACGAGCACGATGAGGATGAAGACGGCGGTTTGCATGGCGCGATTCCGGCTGTCGGGGGACCATGCGCAATCGTGGCGCTCGCGTCCAGACAAGCCGCGCCGGCACCGCGATGATCAAAGGCCGGCCCCCAAACTCGGCGCCGTCAATCGCGCGCAAGCGGTGGTGCGGCTGGTAAATCAGCGGCTGCGCCCGCAAACAGAAAAGCCGCCCTCGATGGCGGCTTTTCGTCAAAATTATCAGGCGCTTAAAGCGAAGACGTGATCTGCAGCTCGCTGTTGCCGTCGAGCGCATAGACGTCGTCGCGGAACTGGACGACCCCGGGGCCGGTCGACCAGGCCGACAGATAGAGGAAGTGCACCGGGACCGGGTTGGTGACCTGGATCGGCGTGTTCTGTCCCGTCTTGATCGCCGCCTCGAAATGCTGGCGGTCCCAGCCGGGCGTGTCGCGCAGGATCCAGGTGACGAGGTCGCGCACGTTCTGGACGCGCACGCAGCCCGAGGAATCGAAACGCATCATCTTGCCGAACAGGCTCTGCTGCGGCGTATCGTGCATATAGACGCCATCCGGGCTCGGGAAATTGATCTTCACCGACGCCATGGCGTTTTCGGAACCGGGATCCTGGCGAAAACGGTACTTGGCGGCATCGTCGGTCGACCAGTCGACATTCATCGGATCGACTTCGCTGCCATCCGGCGCGAACAGGCGGATATGGCTGTTCTTCAGATAGTCGGGATCTTTCCGCATCAGCGGAATGATGTCCTTGCGCACGATCGAGACCGGCGCGTTCCAGTACGGATTGACGATGATCTCGTTGATCTTGGAATTGACGATCGGTGTCTGGCGATCGATCTTGCCGACGATGGCCGTGTGGCGAAGCACGACGCGGTCGTTCTCGACCGCTTCGATCTGCGCCGCCGGAATGTCGACCAGCACATAGCGGCTGCCGAGCGTGCCGGCCTTCTCCTTCAGCCGCTGCAGATTGGTCTGCAACTGACCGAGCCGGATTTGCGCCGAAACATTCATCGCGGCATAGGTGTATTTGCCCATCGAGCCGTCTGCCGGAAGACCGTGGCGCAACTGGAAGCGCTTGACCGCGGAGTCGACATAGGAATCGAAGGCGGTCGAAATGCCGGCGCTCTGTGACAGGTCGCCCGCAATCATCAGGCGCTTGCGCAGCGGCACGACGTCCGGGTCATCGACGCCGAGTTCCAGTTTCTTGGTGGCGGGAACATCTACCCAGCCGCCCTGACCGACAATGTTCTGGTATTGCGCCACCGCCTGTTCGGTGAATGCAACGGTCTGCGGGCTGAAGATCGGCAGCGTCGAGGCGACCTTGCCGCCTTCGCTGGCGCGGGCGTCGAACTGGTCATCCCAATTGCCGCGAGCCGAGGATTTCAGGATATCCCCGATCACATCCTGCGCACTCGCGCGGCCGGCCACCATGGCGGCGGCGAGCGCGGAGGCTCCAGAAAGGAAAAAACGGCGGCTGGTTCTCATGGACGTTCCAGACATTCTTGCTGTGTTCGATCTCGCTCGGTTTGCTCTCAACGGGCGATTGAGCCCGCAGTCTAGGGTTGGCAATGTTAAGAATTAGCCAACCATGACCTGCATCGCATAGGCGTCAAAGGCGCTGTCGCGATGCGGGTTCAAGTGAGCGCAAGCGCTGGCCGGCAGCATCACCCGCATCCTCGCTTCCACCGCGATTATGGCGGCAACGTGGCCTTGGCCCGCAATTTGCTTCGGGCGACATCGCGAAAAGAAAGAACCGGTGCTTTTCGGCACCGGTGACAATCCAGATACCCAATCCCCAGATATCCGGTCAGAAGCCAGCCTCGTCCTCGACCGTAGCGCGCTGACCGTCTGGATGGCCATCCATCATAAGAAAATGGACCGGTGCTTTCGGCACCGGCCCTGACTGAAGGTCGCTCTTGCGGCCGCGCTTCTTTGGCGCGGGCCAAATCCGATGCGACGGACGCCTTACATGCGATAGGCGATGGTGTCGTTCCAGAAGCGGTCGAGCCGCTGCAGGGCGCGGTTCATCTGCTTGAACTCGTCGGTGTTGATGCCGCCGACCTGCTCGATCGAGCCGACATGGCGCTCATAGAGACCGGCGACCACATCGGCCACTTCGTTGCCCTTCGGCGTCAGCGAGACGCGGACCGAGCGGCGATCGATGCGCGAACGCTGGTGGTTGATGAAGCCGAGATCGACCAGCTTCTTCAGATTGTAGGACACGTTCGAGCCGAGATAGTAGCCACGCGAGCGCAGTTCGCCGGCGGTCAGTTCGGAATTGCCGATGTTGAACAGCAGCAGCGCCTGGATGGCGTTGATGTCGGAACGGCCGTTGCGGTCGAATTCGTCCTTGATCACATCAAGCAGGCGGCGGTGCAGCCGCTCAACAAGCTGCAGCGATTCCATGTACAGGGAACGGATAGCCTCGCGGCGATCGTCGGATACGTTGGCGGTCTTCGCCGCCGGACGCGAATTGATCATTGTCTTTGCCTCTCGTTTGTCGCCCTGGTGATTTTTTGTTTTTCACCTTGATCGCGACACTATCGAATACTCATAAAATTCGACTTAAACGCTAGGGCTAACAAGAGCTTACCGGTAATAGGTTTCGGAAGAGGCTTAACGAACGGTCACCCGAGTAAGGATAATTAACCTAAAGGCTTAGGCGCTTGTCGCGGGGCCGGTTCCGGGCTGTCACGAAGTCGTCAATGCGCTCAATGGCTTAGTGCCGTACCGGGCGTTTCTGCAGCCAGATGACGACGCGAAAGACGATGTAGAGCAGCGCCACCGCCGCATGCGAGACGACAATCAGCAGCCGATGGCCGAAAAGCTCGGGAAAGCCGGCATACATGACGGTCTCTGTGACCGCGCAAATGAACCAGATCACCGGCCCCCAGGAGGCCAGCATCCACAGCCCCGCCGCGGCAAAGGGGAAGAACACGGCGAGCATCACCGCCGCGACCTGCCAGTGCACCGGCATGAGGTCGAAGCGCCACAGCGAACCTGGATAGAAGCCGATCAGCTTGACCCAGTACAGGATGCCGAACAGCAGGCAGTAGCCGGCGATGACGCGCTGGAACCAGGCGAAGATGACCTCGACCGTCGAGGGCTGAAGCACCACGCGTCTCGAAGTCACCTCGCTCATGCCAGGAGTTCCCGTTCACCGAGTGGGGCGAAATAGGCCTCGACATCGGCCTCGCTGACCGCGTCGAGACTTGCCGGCCGCCATTGCGGCTTTGACCCCTTGTCGATGATGGCGGCGCGGATGCCTTCATAGAAATCGTGTCCGGCAAGCATGCGGTTGAGAATGCGGAACTCCATCTTCATGCAATCGTCCATCGATAGTGTCAGCCCGGCGTTGATCTGCCGCCAGGCGACGCGAAGGCTGGTCGGGGAGCGCATGCGGATCGTCGCCAGCGTTTTTGCCGCGAATTCGTCCGTGCCCGCCGCGCGTTCCAGGCTGTCGACGACATCCTGCAGCGATGGTTGGGCGAAATGACGCGATATCGCTTCCAGGATCGGCCTGTCGGTCTCTCGCCTGGCCTGGACGAAGAAACCGCGCAGCACCGATTCCGGATCGCCGGTCAGTACCAGCCGATCGAGGAAGCTCGCCTGGTCCTCGGCCTTGATGGTGTGGGTGGCCAGCCCCGACCATAGCGCGTCACCATAGCGGATGCGGTTGCCGGTCAGCGCCAGATACATGCCGAACGAGCCGCCAAGATCGGGCAGCAGATGGCTGGCGCCGACATCCGGGAAAAAGCCGATGCCGACCTCCGGCATGGCGAACTGGGCATTCTCGGTCATCACCCGATGCGAACCGTGGAACGAAATGCCGACGCCGCCGCCCATGACGATGCCGTCGATGAGTGCCACGTAAGGTTTCTTGAAGCGCGCTATGTAGGCGTTGAGCCGGTACTCGTCGGCGAAAAACGCGACCGGCGGCTCTCCGGCCCGGCCGGCTTCGTAGATATCCAGGATGTCGCCTCCGGCCGAAAACGCCCTGCCCTCGGCCTTGAGGACCACGACGTCGACGCCGTCGTCGCGCTCCCAGGAACGCAGGGCCTTGCCCAGCGCCTTGACCATGCGATGGGTGACGGCATTGAGCGCCTGCGGCCGCGTCAACGTGACGACACCAGCCCTGCCCGACCGTTCGAAGCGAATTTCGTCGCCTCCACCAAAATCCATCGCCAGAGAATCCCTCCCCCGCGCCTGCGGGATTGAAGTGCTAAGCGGCGACCGGGCGAACGTCAATTGTCGTGTGCCGGGACAGGAAGCATGATCGGTTGGAATTGCTACCACACGAACGGGATCAACGCCTTCGTGCGACGCGCATAGTCCGGGAATTCGTCGGGAAATTGCCGTGCCAGAAGCCTGTCTTCCGCGCCGACACGCCACAGGAAGATCACGCCCAGCAGGATCAGCAGAAAGATGAAACCACCGCCCACCACGATCGCCGAGCCGATGCATGCAACAAGGCCACCTGTGTACATGGGGTGGCTGACATAGCGGTAAGGGCCTGACGTCACCAGTTCATGGCCTTGCTTGGCGGAGACGATCTGGCTCCAATTGCTGCCAAGGGTTTGCCGCGCCCAGACCAGGAAGGCCATCCCGGCAACGGCCACGATGACACCGATGCTGCTCAACACGGCGTTCACGGGTGCGAAGTTGACGAACCGGAACATCGGCACACGCGGGAGCAGGAAAGCGACGATCATGGCGGCCAACAGTGCCAGTCGCTGCGGCATGTGCTCCTCGGTATCCCGTTTCACACCGAACGCCGAAACGGTCAGGTAGACGATCAGCGCGAGCCAGGCGGCATAGATGGACTAGACGAAGACCATGGCTTGCTCCTTCCGCTGCCCCATGCCGACCTAGCGTGCTGCAAGGACGCGTCAACGCCACACGGCCGGTGCAGCCTCTTGGCTCGCGTCCGTGGTCGATGCTAGAAATCGACCGGCAAATGCTGGACGGCGGACGTTGTTCATGGCTCGATTTTTACGCCTTGCGCTGGTGGCAATCGGGCTGATCGGGCGATGCCTGGCCGCCCATCCTGTCCTGGCAACCACGCTGGACGATCTCTACCAGTCGCAGACCATCGTCACCGGCCAAGGCGAGGAGAACCGCCAGATAGGCTTCCGGGATTGCCTGGACCGGGTTCTGGTCAGGGTTTCGGGCGACCAGCGGTTGCTCGACAAGCCAGAGATAGCGGATCTGCGCGACAAGGCCGGCAGCTTCGTCGATGCTTTCCGTTACCATGACCGGTTGGAGGGCATTCCGATCCACGACGAGCAAGGCACGCATGACCGGCCGCATGATCTCACCTGTCTCTACAAGCCTGACGTGATCGACAAGGTGCTGGCGTCGCTGGGCAGCAGGCCCTGGCTTGGCGAACGGCCGGCGCTGACGATACTCTTGGCCGTGGAACGTGCTGGGCGTGGCTTCGTACTCGCCAGTGACGGGGACGAGAGCCCCTATATGCGGGAATCGTTTGAGGCGGCTGCCCAGCCCCTGGCAATGTCGATCGTCATTCCAGACAAGGCTACGCTCACCAAGGGCGGCTTCATTTTCGAGGAGGTAAGGGCCATGGCCACCTCGCCCGAAATGCTGGGCGGCGTTGCAAGAACCCTTGGCGGCCGACCGCTGCTTTTCGGGCACATCAGCTGGCGCGACAGGGAATTGGGCTGGGTCGTCGACTGGTGGCTTGCGGTCGATGGCAAAACCCTTGCGGTCGATGGCAAAACCTATGAGTGGCAGGTCCGCGGCGTCAGCTTCGACGAGGCGTTCCGCGCCGCGATCCGTGGCGCCGCACAAATACTATCCGGCAATGGTCAACCCGGCTGACATAGCGTGCGGCTCCTGGCACAAACGTGTCGCATTGGTCAGCACCGAGGGCTCGTGGTAAAAGCCGCTGATCCGGAGTTTTGGCAATGAACAGATTCACCCCGACAAAGCCAGCCGGCGCTCGCAGCGTCGACGATGTCACCGGCAGCCGCCGCCTGCGCCGCATGCGCAAGGCCGACTGGTCGCGCCGGCTCGTGCAGGAGAACCGGCTCACGGTCGACGACTTGATCTGGCCGATCTTCGTCGTCGAGGGCAAAAATGTGCGTGAGCCGATCGCCGCCATGCCCGGCGTCTTCCGCCTGTCGATCGACCTTGCCATCAAGGAGGCTGAACGCGCCGCCAGGCTCGGCATTCCCGCGCTCGCCACCTTCCCCAATGTCGATCTGGCCTTGCGCGACCAGACCGGCTCGCACATCCTCGACCCCGACAATGTCATTAACCGCGCCACCCGTGCCATAAAGGACGCGGTGCCCGAGATCGGCATCATCACCGACGCCGCGCTCGACCCGTTCACCAGCCACGGCCATGACGGCATTCTGCGCGACGGCATCATCGTCAACGACGAGACGGTCGAACAGGTCGCGGCGGCGGCCGTCATCCAGGCGGCGGCCGGCGCCGACATCATCGCGCCGTCCGACATGATGGACGGCCGTATCGGCGCCATCCGCGATGCGCTCGACGCCAACGGCTTTCAGGACGTGGCGATCATGTCCTACGCGACCAAATTCGCCTCGGCCTTCTACGGCCCCTACCGCGAGGCGGTCGGCACCGCCGGCCTGCTCAAGGGCGACAAGAAGACCTACTATATCGACCATGCCAACTCGGACGAAGCCGTGCGCGAGGCCGAGCAGGACATCGCCGAGGGCGCCGACATGCTGATGGTCAAGCCCGGCCTGCCCTATCTCGACATCATCCGCAGGCTGAAGGACGAATTCCAGATGCCGACCTTCGCCTACCAGGTGTCGGGCGAATATTCGATGATCAAGGCGGCGGGCGCCAATGGCTGGATCGACGGCGAGAAAGCGATGCTGGAGAGCCTGCTTGCCTTCAAGCGCGCCGGCTGCGACGGCATCCTGACCTATTTCGCGCCTGAAGTGGCGACGATGCTGAAGGGGTAGGTTCTCGCCCTCCCCCGGCCAGTCAGCGACGTGGTCGTCCATAAGACATGGTCGTCCATGAACGGCATCCGCGACTTCCATAAGGAACTTACAGGCAAGGACTTCCCGCTACATGGCGGAGAAGTCCGGGTACGTGTTTCTTCGCCGTAGAATACCACTTGCAATTCGCAATCGGTTTGCTACAAAGCGACCACTTGCAAAATACAACTGGTTATCGAGGAGGTTTTCATGTCCAAGCTGCGTGTCAACGCTTTCACCCTATCGCTCGACAGCTATGGCGCCGGTCCCGACCAGGATCTGCAAAATCCGCTCGGCGTCGGTGGGGAATCCCTGCACAAGTGGTTTGTCGACACCCGCACCTTCCGCAAGATGGTGCTGGGACAAGACGGCGGCGCCACCGATATCAACGAGGCGTTCGCGGCGCGCAGCTTCGAGAATGTCGGCGCGTGGATCCTCGGGCGAAACATGTTCGGACCGATCCGCGGCGAATGGCCCGATGAGACCTGGAAGGGCTGGTGGGGCGACAACCCGCCCTACCATGTGCCGGTTTTCGTGCTGACACACTTTAAGCGAGCGCCGATCACGATGGAGGGCGGCACCACTTTCCACTTCGTCACCGACGGAATCCATTCGGCGCTCGAGCAGGCAAGGTCGGCGGCTGGCGGCAAGGATGTGCGGGTCGGCGGCGGTGTCTCGACCATCCGGCAATATCTCCAGGAGAAGCTTATCGACACCATGCACCTGGCGATCTCACCGGTGCTGCTGGGCACAGGCGAGAACCTCTTCGCGGGCCTGGATATGGTGAAGCTTGGCTATCGGTGCACGGAGCAGGTGGCGACAGCGCTTGCCACGCATGTGATCATCGATCGCGCGTAGTTTGGCGAAACCCTTGGCGGCAGGCCCCTTTCTCCCCGTCACTATACGGGGAGAAATGCCCGGCAGGGCAATGAGGGGCGGCGCTGGCGATGGAAGATTGCGCTACCGGCCAATTGATCAAGGTTGGCGCCGCCCCTCATCCGCCTGCCGGCACCTTCTCCCCGTATAGTGACGGGGAGAAGGAAGAACCCTCAATACTTCTCCGGCACGTAGAGTTCGCGCGGCAGGACTTGGCGCTCATATTCCGGGTTGAAGACGCGCTCGGGCAGCGTGATCTCCTCGTGCGGCACCTCTTCATACGGCAGTTGCTTCAGCAGATGATCGATGCAGTTCAGCCGCGCGCGCTTCTTGTCGTTGCCTTCGACGATGAACCACGGCGCCTCGGGAATGTTGGTGCGGGCGAAGGTTTCTTCCTTGGCCTTGGTGTACTGTTCCCAGCGCACGCGCGACTGCAGGTCCATCGGTGACAGCTTCCACTGCTTCATCGGATCGTGGATGCGCATCAGGAAGCGCATCTGCTGTTCCTCGTCGGTGATCGAGAACCAGTATTTGACCACGGTGATGCCCGAGCGCACCAGCATGCGCTCGAACTCCGGCACGTCGTGGAAGAACTCCTCGACCTGCTCCGGTCCGGCAAAACCCATCACCCGTTCGACGCCGGAACGGTTGTACCAGGAGCGGTCGAACAGCACGATCTCGCCACCGGCTGGCAGATGCGGGACGTAGCGCTGGAAATACCATTGCGATTTCTCGCGCTCGGTCGGCGCCGGCAGTGCCACGACGCGGCAGATGCGCGGATTGAGCCGCTGGGTGATGCGCTTGATGACACCGCCCTTGCCGGCGGAGTCGCGGCCCTCGAAAATCACCACCAGCTTCTTCCTGTGATAGGCGACCCATGACTGCAGCTTGATCAGCTCCGACTGCAAGGTGATCAGGTCGCGGAAATATTGCATGCGGTCGATCGAAGGCGGATGCGAGTTCTTGTAGATCTTGGCGATCTCCATCGACAGCGCCGGTTCCGACATTTCGAGCTCATAGTCTTCGTCGAGCGTGTCGGCGAGCTCGGCTTCGAGCCAGTCTTTTGCAGGGGAATTCTGTCTTAGCTCGGTCATATCAGTTGCTCCGCGTGCAAGCCTGTCGGTTTATGTCCCGGCGCCCCAACCCTGCTGGCCCGCGGCCTGGAACGGAACACCTTAGCCGAATTCAATATAGGCCGGCAGTGACGGTTTTATTGCAGCCCGAGCACGATCGCCGGCGCTGCAAATTCCGCGAAATATGATCGATCGTCGTCCCGGCATGGCGACAAACCGGGCGAATTGTCCTACAAATCCCCGGTCGCATTCCGGGCTGCCCTTTCGCGCCGCCCCAATTCAACACAATCGCGAGGATTGACATGGAATACCGTACTCTCGGCCGTTCCGGCCTGAAGGTTTCGACACTGACCATGGGCACCATGACCTTCGGCGGCGCCGGCCCGTTCGCCGCTGTCGGCAACAGCGATCTCGCCGAAGCCAAACGGATGATCGACATGTGCATCGATGCCGGCATCAATCTTCTCGACACCGCCAATGTCTATTCGAACGGCATCTCGGAAGAGATCATTGGCGAAGCACTCGGCGGCAAGCGCAAGAACGACGTGCTGATCGCCTCCAAGGCGAGGATGCGGATCGGCAAAGGGCCCAACGACGAAGGCCTGTCGCGCTATCACCTGATCCGCGAATGCGAGAGGAGCCTGAAGCGGCTCAAGACCGATGTCATCGACATCTATTTCCTGCACGAATGGGACGGCCTGACCCCACTTGAGGAAACCATCGCCGCGCTCGACACCTTGGTCGGCCAGGGCAAGATCCGCTATGTCGGCTGCTCCAACTACTCCGGCTGGCAGGTGATGAAGGGGCTCGCCGTCAGCGACAGCCATCACCAGCCGCGCTTTGTCACTCAGCAGATCCACTACACGCTGGAGGCGCGCGAGGCAGAGTATGAATTGCTGCCGATCTCTGTCGACCAGGGGCTCGGCGTGCTGGTGTGGAGCCCGCTTGCCGGCGGATTGCTGTCCGGCAAATACCGCCGCGACAGCCCCACCGCCCGGCAGCTCGCCGGCTGGTCCGAGCCGCCGATCCGGGACGAGGACCGGCTTTGGCGGATCGTCGACGTGCTGGTCGAAATCGGCAAGGCCCGGGGCGTTTCCGCGGCGCAGGTGGCGCTTGCCTGGCTGCTCGGCCGCCCCGCCGTCTCCTCCCTGGTGATCGGCGCCCGCAACGATGCCCAGCTCAAGGACAATCTCGCAGCCGCCGCCCTGGAACTCAGTGCCGACGAACGCCAGCGCCTCGACGCGGTCAGCCGGCCGCCTTTGCTCTATCCCTACTGGCACCAGCAACTGACGGCAAAGGATCGCTTCGGCCCCGCCGACACCGTTCTCGATCGCAGCGCCATCTGACGGACATCAGGATCTAGCCCCCGATGAACCGCCAGAGTTCGGGATAGGGTTCGATCTGGCCGCTGAGCACGAAATATTTGTAGAGCACGAGCAGGGAGATCGCCTGCTCGTCTCGCTGGTTGGAGAACTTGCGGCAATGCGCATTGGCCGCGAGGACGATGCGCTCCGCCGCAGCCGGGTGGCGTTCGAAATAGCTTACTTTTTCGGCCAGATCGGCGAAATCCGGATCGAGCGGCACATAGTGGACATTGGCCTCGAGCTGGCTCTCCCTAAACCACGTTTCGTAGGTCGGCGGCGGCATCAGGCAGAGCGAGTTCGAATTCATGATCCACTTCAGATTGGTCGCCACGTCATTGCCCTCCAGCGAGACGATGTAGCGATAGCGCAGGTGCTGGCCGATGCTGAGAAAGGGCTTGCTGTACTTTGCCGGCGCGTTCGGCTTGTGCGAGCCCGCATCGCAGAACGGCAGGTCGCGCACGGCATCCAGAAACCTTGTCCTGAGCGGATTGTTGAGATCGCCACGCCAGACCACGGCCGGCAGTTTGTCGGCGAAGGCAACCGTGTCGACAGGCATGTAGAAGTGGCGGAACTTGTTGAACTTCATGAGCACCGCATTGTCGTTGTCGGCCTGGATCGGGCGATCCTTGACGAATGACGGCACCTTGGGCACCTCGATGACGTCGCCAAACTCCAGGTCGAGGCGCAGTCCGGCATCGAAGTAACGGGCAAATTCCTTCAGGTCGTAGTAATACATGCTGCGTGTCGACGGCAGGCTGTCGATACGGACGGCATCGGGGCTGGGCGAGAACGTGTCGTGCAGTTTGTTGTAGTCGTTCAATCGTTGGCGGACGGCCTCATCGGAGAGCCTGGCCTGCTCGAGGCGACCTGCCAGCCGTCGTCGGAAGATTGCCTGTGGTGCGACATCGCGTATGACATTCCGCGCATAGTAGAAAACCTTTTGGGTCGTTCGCTGTATGGTGGCCATCGTTCTCTGATCAAAACAAGCGCCAGCAAACGCACGACAGCCGAAATAGTTCCTCGCGCGCTCCCGCGTGGTCGTGTCAGAGATTTCGCAAAAATGGGCGGCGCATCCAAATGGTGACAGCGCGCTTGGCCACAGGGACCGGCTATGTCGCCGGCAACTATCCCGTTATGTAGTGCCAGACATCGGCATCCGGCTTGATCTGGCCGCTGAGCACGAAATATTTGTAGAGCACCAGCAGGGAGATCGCCTGTTCGGTCTGCTCATTGTCGAACGTCCGGCAATAGGCGTTCGCGGCCGCGACGATGCGCTCGGCCTTCGCCGGGTGCCGCTCGAAAAAAGCCACATGTTCAGCAAGGTCGGAGAAGTCCGCTGCGAGCGGCACGTAGTGAACATTGGCCTCGAGCTGCCGCTCCGCGAACCATGTCTCGTATGTCGGAGGCGGCATCAGGCAGAGTGACTTCGAGTTCAATATCCATTTGAGGTTGGTCGCCACGTCGTTGCCTTCGAGCGAAACGATGTAGCGATAGCGTTGGTGCTGGCGGATGGTGAGAAAGGGCTTGGCATACTCCGCCGGCGCGTTGGCCTTGTGCGAGCCGGCGTCGCAGAACGGCAGGTCGCGCGCCGCTTCCAGAAACCGTGTCCTGATCGGATTGTTGAGATCGCCGCGCCAGACCACCGCCGGCAGCTTATCGGCAAACGGGATCGTATCGGTCGGCATCTGGAAATGGCGAAACTTGTCGAGCTTCATGATGACCGCGTTGCTGTCGTCGTCACGGATCGGCCGATCCTTGACGATCGAAGGCACCTTCGGCACCTTCATGACGTCTCCGAACTGGACGTCGATCAGCAAGCCGGGATCGAAGTAGCGGGCAAACTCCTTCAGGTCGTAATAATACATGGTCGGAGTGAAGGGCAGCTCGCTGATGCGCACGGCCTTTGCGCTTGGCGTGAAACCATCCTGCAGCTTGTTGTAGTAATTCAGCCGCCGGCGCGCCGGCTCGCCGGAAAGCCTGGCCGTTTCGAGACGAGCGGCCAGCCTGCGTCGAAACAGGGCTTGGGGAATGACGTCGCGCGCGACGTTTCGCGCATAATAGAACACTCTCGCCGTCGTCCGCGCAATTGTGGCCATGGTTCACTTGATCAAAACAAACAGGCAGCTCTCAATTCGTTGGCGCCCCGACGCTTCCTACACCATTGTGCCGCGCATCTGGCAAGCCCTCCCCAACCGCGGAAGCGAACGCCGCGGTACTTTTGCCTCGGCTGTTGTGTTTGGCGGCTAATGCTCCTAGGCAAGGTTTGAGCCGCAAGGCAGGTCAAAAAGGAGCCGATATGGCGCGAGCACCAAACTACGATCAGGAACGCAAGGAACGCGACCGGCAAAAGGCAGCCAAGAAGGCCGAAAAGCAGGCCGCCAAGGTCGCCGCGCGGGAACGGTCCAAGCCGGAGACCGAGACCGACGCCGAAACAGAGGAATGACGGCAAGAGGCCCGCGAATGCGGGCCTCGTCTCAGTCCAATGGCTCGTCTCAATCCGATTGGATTGCGTCAAGCGGGCGCCTTGTCGCTGACGAAAACGTCGACTTCACGCGCCGCCGCGATGAAGGCACGCCTGGCATTCATGGCCGGCTTGTCGCCGGCCAGCGCGTCATGACAGGCCTGCAGCGCCGCACGGTGCTTGGGGCTGCGCTTGCCGGGCCAGCTGTTGAGGAGGTAATCGGAAGCCTCGCGGGCCGAACGCAAGAGCTGAGTGCTTCCCGCCGTGACGGACTTGACGGTCACGGGTGTTTCAAATCGGTTGTTTTCCATCGCCGCTCTTACGCCATCGGCATCCATGAAGCGAGGCCGAAAGTGCGCTTTGTATCGGGACGCAGCCTTTTCACAGCGATCGCCCCCGCCTTGTGCAGACCGCGCTAGGCAGCGACCACGGCAAAACCCCTGGCGCGAAGCCCGCGTCGATCGTTGGCGAGCGACGTCACCAGCCGGTCACGGCTGCCAACGATGTGGGCTGAAAGCCGGCGGGCCGCTTCATCGGCATCGCCAAGGCGTGCTGCCTCCAGGATAGCGCGATGCTCGGCCCAGGCACGGCCAAGGGCGGCTTCGTCGCGAACCTCCAGCCAGCGGGCGCGCGACAGCCGCGTCATGGCATCGCGAACGGCGCGGAACAGGAATTCATTGCCCGACAGGCGCGCCAGCTCGATGTGAAAGTCCATGCCAACGCGATGCCACTCCTCGCGCGGCGTGCTTTCGTCGCAGGAATCGAGCATCGCCTCGATGACATCGATGGCATTCCCGTCGACGTGCGTGCATGTCAGCCGCAGAGCCGCGACCTCGACCGCTTCGCGATAGACCGCGATCTGCTCGAGCTCGGCAAGGTTGATGGGCGACACCGTCCAGCCGCGCCCGTCCCTGCTGACCAGCCCCTCGGTCTCCAGCCGCAGAAGCGCTGCCCTGACCGGCGTGCGCGAGGCGCCGAAGCGGCCTTCGATCCAACGCTCCGTCAGCCGCTCCCCCGGTCCGACCTCGAGCCCAAGGATCATCTCGCGCAACCGCCGTTCGACATTCTGCATCTGCGACATCGCGCTCGCCTTTCCGAAGCCGCATTGACAGCAGCGGGGTTGAAGTTCATGACGTATACCAGTTTGGTATCCCAAAACGGTATCCGCAACAAGTGCTGGTATCGAGCAGGCAGGACATGACGCAGGAAGACACCCGACAAAGCGGCTACAACATCCACTGGCGGCGCAATCTCGCCGTCTGCTTCGCTGGCTCGTTCAGCACGCTCATCGCCATGACCCTGCTGCTGCCTTTCCTGCCGCTCTATGTCGAACAGCTCGGCGCGCAGGGACATGCGGCCATCGTGCAGTGGTCCGGCATCGCCTATGGCGCCACCTTCTTCGCCGCGGCCATGGTTGCGCCGCTATGGGGACGCCTGGGCGACCGCTACGGCCGCAAGGTGATGCTGGTGCGCGCCAGTTTCGGCATGGCGATCTGCATGTCGCTGACAGGCATGGTCGAAACGGTCTGGCAGTTGGTGCTGCTGCGCCTGCTGATCGGCTTTGCCGGCGGCTATTCCTCGGGTTCGACCATATTGGTGGCCATGCAGACGCCCAAGGACCGCTCTGGCTGGGCGCTCGGCGTCCTGTCGGCGGGGATCACAGCGGGCTCGCTGGTCGGCCCCCTGCTCGGCGGCGCCCTGCCGCCGGTCATCGGCATCCGCGCCACCTTCCTGTTGTCCGGCGGCGTCATCTTCCTTGCCTTCCTGGCCACGACCTTCCTGATCAAGGAGACCCCCCGCCCGAAGGCAGCCAAAGCGGCTTCGGCGGCAAAGCCGAAGAGCGGCTGGTCGCAGATCCCGGACAAGCGTCCGGTCGTGGCCATGCTGACAACCGGAATGCTGCTTGCGTTCGCCACCATGTCGATCGAGCCGATCATCACCGTCTATGTGCAGCAGCTCATCGAGGATCAGAGCCGGGTGACGCTGGTCGCCGGCGTGGTGATGTCGGCGGCGGCGCTAGGCACCATCCTGTCGGCCTCCTGGCTCGGCAAGCTCGCCGACCGCGTCGGCCACTGGAACGTCGTCGTGGGCGCGCTCGCTGTCTCGGCCCTGCTGCTCATTCCGCAGGCTTTCGTCACCGACAGCTGGCAGTTGATAGGACTGCGCTTCCTGATGGGCCTGGCGCTTGGCGGCCTGCTGCCCTGCATCACCAGCGTCATCCGCCACAACGTCCCCGACGGTGTCGGCGGCAATGTGCTTGGCCTGGCGATTTCGGCGCAATATGTCGGGCAGGTCGCCGGACCCTTGACCGGCGGCTTCGTCGGCGGCCACTTCGGCATGCCGGCGGTGTTTCTCGGCACATCGGTGCTGATGGCTGGCGGCGCCGTCTACAACTGGATTGTCCAGTCGCGGCGGACACGGCATATGCTGCTGGAGGCCGGCGAGCCCCTGAGGGATTCGCCCAAGTCAGCAATCGAAGGGCCGCGCTATCATGAGTCTCGCTGAATCCAGCGCCAGCCGCATCCTCGTGCTTGCCGGCGGTCTCGTCGGTGCGGCAGGTGTGGCACTGTCGGCGGCGGCCGCGCACCGTGGCGGCGCCTTTACCGGCACGGCCGCATCGTTCCTCCTGATGCACGCACCGGTGTTTCTCGCCGTCGGCCTTGCCGGTGCGAACCGCTTGCTGCGGATGGCCAGCTTGGCCCTGCTTGTCGGGCTCGTGCTTTTCGCGGGCGATCTGCTCGCCCGCGACTTTCTCGGATCGAGACTGTTTCCGATGTCGGCGCCGATCAGCGGCTCCCTGCTCATCGCAGGCTGGCTGGCGATTGCCGCCTCCGCCTTGGTGCGCCCAAGATCCTGAGATGCCGAACGGTCAGTCCCGGTGACGTTCGGATCGGACCCAAAGGTCGCGACCGCGCGAGGCTAGCCTTGTCCGGCGCGGCGCCTCGGGCCGCTCGGCGGCCGGCGCGATGCCCCAATAGTTGCGATAGATGTCTTCGAACAGATGCTTGACGGGATGCATGGTTTTTCTCTCTCTTGAATTGAATCGATCCAATCGGTGAGCACAAAAAGGCTGCGCCGATCAGCTCCGCTTGCGTTCCACCAGAAAGCGAAGGTCCCGAATCCATGGGCCGGCATGATTTCGACGCCTGGATCTGTTGGCAGCTGACACAATGCTCCAGTCGTTGCGATAGATGTCTTGAAACAGATAGTTGACGGGATGCATGGCGCACCTCCCCCTTCGGTCATTTCGGCAGCCTGAATCTGCCGGTTTGGATCGATTCAAAGATAGACCCCCGGCCACCGTTGGTCAAGCAGAATTTGAATCGATCCAACGAAAGTGCTAGATGCAAGCCCGGAACGTGCTAAATGCATGTCAGGAGGCACGCGCAAAATGGCGTCACTCACCGCAGGCAATCGACGACCCGTCCGGCTGGCCGACATCGCCAAGGCCGCAGGTGTCTCGCATGGCACCGCGTCCAATGTCTTCAGCCGCCCCGAGATCGTGCGCGAGGAAGTCCGTGAACGGGTCAAGGCGGCTGCAGAGGCGATGGGCTATGGCGGGCCGGATCCGAAGGGCCGGCTGCTGCGGGCCGGCAAGGTCAATGCCATCGGCGTGGCCACCGCCGAGCCCCTCTCCTACTTCTTCGACGATCCCTTCGCGCGCGTCATGATGGCGGGCATCTCGCAGGCCTGCGACGCAACCGGGGCCGGGATTTCCCTGGTCTCGGCCGCCAACAACGAACAGCTTGCCTGGAACATCCAGAGCGCGCTGGTCGACGGCTTCATCGTCTTCTGCATCGAAGGCGGCTCGCGCCTGGTGGAACTGGCACGCGAGCGCAAACTGCCGTTCGTGGCGCTCGATCTGGATTCGCAGGACGGATCGGTCGCGGCGATCGGCGTCGACAACATCGCCGGCGCCGGCCTGGCGGCGCGCCATCTCACCGATCTCGGACATCGCCGCTTTGCCGTCCTGGCGCTGCCTTTCGCCGACGACAGGACAGGTCTTGTGTCGCCCGAGCAGGTTCGCGCCGCGACCTATGCGGGGACGCGCGACCGCCTCACCGGTTATCTCCAGGAGCTTTCGCGGGTTGGCGTCGACATATCCAAAGTGCCCGTCTACGAGACCGCCAACGATGCGGCCACCACGAAAGCGGGGCTTGAAGCCATCTTCGCTTCCAGCGAGCCGCCCACCGCCATCCTGGCGATGTCCGACAGGACAGCCCTGGTGGCGCTCGAATGGCTGAGCGCGCGCGGGCTGGCCGTGCCCGGCGACGTTTCCGTCATCGGCTTCGACGGCGTTCCGGAAGCAGCGACGTCCGAGCCGCCCTTGACCACGATCGCCCAGCCCATCGCCGAGATCGGCCGCCTTGCCGTCAAGGCGATCCTGGAGAGCGACGGCAGGGTCAGCCGGCAGCTTCTGCCTGTCGAACTGATCGTGCGGGCCTCGTCGGCTCCGCCACGCGGCTGAGCCGTGCGGCCAAGCTCAGCGATTGGCTCTCGCCACGGCGGAGATGCCGAAAGGCGCGCGGACCGGCGCGACATCCTTTTGCGTCGCGCGGGCTTTGCCCGAGCCTGCGACGGTCGACAGCCATTCGAGATAGAAGGCGAGCGCGAACTGCATGGCGATGCCGGCCGATAGCAGCAGGCTGTCATAGACGAGCCCGCCCGGATTGATCAGCCTCATCACCTGGGCGAGCATGGCAATCAGCGTGCCGGCGATGAAGACCGGAAGCGAGCGCTTGCCCAGTATCGCCAGCGGATGGTCGGGGCTGGTCCGGAACAGGCCGGAGAGCGCCGGCAGGGCAACGACGAGATAGCTGACCGCCAGGATGTGCAACAGCCGCGGCAGCGACAGGAAGGTCTTGTCGAAGCCGCCGATCACCACGGGCAGCTTGAACCAGGTTATCTGCCCCCACAGCGGACTGTGCACCCAGACCAGCGCCGTCAGCACATAGGCCGCGGCGGCGCCGACCAGCCAGCGATTGACCGGGATGACACCGCCACGCCTGACATGCAGCATGGCGGCCAGGCCGATGTTGAACAGGAACTGCCAGGACAGCGGGTTCAGGAACCAGAAGCCAGGCTCGGGATAGTTGGGCGGGGCGATCTGCCAGATGCCGGCGACGAGCCATAGCCCACCGGACACGACAAGTGCGGCGACGGGCCTGTAGCTGACGAACAGGACAAAGGCCGGCGCCATCAAAAGCAGCACGGCATAGACAGGCAGGATGTTGTTGTAGCCGAGCTGATGGCCGAGCGTGACGATGCCGACCAGCACTTCCGGCGGGTTCTTCATCAGCGGCTCGATGTTGATCAGCCTCAGCAGGTCCGGCCGCCTGGCAAACACCGCCACGGCGCAGAACAGGGCCATCACCGCCATGGTCGTCACGATGTGGGTGACGTAGAGCACACCCGCCCGCCGCCACATCTTCAAGGTTGCGAGAAGCCGGCCGCCCGGCCGGAATTTCGTGCCGTAGGCGAGCGCGACCGAGATGCCGGAGATCAGCACGAACGCCTCGGCGGCGTCCGAGAAACCGAAATTCTTGTAGGTCAGGACCTCGAAAGCCGTGCCCGGCACATGGTCGACGAAGATGGTGAGCAAGGCGAGCGCGCGCAGTACATCGATACGCGTATCGCGTTCCGGCGAAATGGGGGTGGTCATCGACAAAAGGCCTCAAAGCTGGTTGTTCATGTCCAGCAATGCGACCCCCGGGGCGCACCGCTTCGATTCCTCCCACGGGAGTGTATCGGCGCAGAAACGGGCTGGAATGCGCCCGGTTCAATCAACTTTCGCGGAGCATGAAAATATTGCGTTTTGAAGCCGGCAAATTCAGCGAAACCTCATATAATCAAGAGGATGCGGAATGATGGGCGACAGCGTCGAAAACGGCTCGTTGCTTATGGATCTGGCCTTTCCCTACCGGCTCCTGGGTGCCGGCGGGAGCCGCCGTGAATGCCTGTTCCTGCTCCATGGTTCCGGTGTCGACGAGACGACCCTGGTGGCGCTGGCGAGACAGATCGCGCCCGACGCCATGCTGATCGCAGCGCGTGGCCGGATCCCCCAGGAGGACGGTTTTCGCTGGTTCGAGCGGATCACCCCAACGCGATTCGAACAGCAGAGCATCATTGCCGAAACCGCCGCTTTCGCGGCATTCGCCGGCGAAGCGGCCAAGCGCCATGGGCTTGAGCTCGCCCGGGCAACATTCCTCGGCTATTCGAACGGCGCCAATCTGGTTTCAAGCCTGATGCTGCTGCATCCAGGCATCGTGCGCGGGGCGGCGCTGCTGAGGCCGATGCCTGTGCTCGAAATGCCTGAGCCCGAAATGCCTGTACTCGACCAGGCGCCGGCGGCGACCCTCATCGGGACACGAACGCTGATCATCGCCGGAGCAGCCGACGAGACCTACGGTCCCTTCGCGCCTGCACTGGTGACGCTGCTCAGCCGCCACGGCAGCGAGATCGACGCCCGGATCATTCCTTCGGGCCACGAAATCGGTGAGCCGGACGCGGCGATCGTCAGGCAATGGCTGGCGGGACAGGCGGCGATACAGCGAAGCTGAGGGCTCTGTCCCGAACGGTCAGAGTGTCGATCTGCGCTCGGCCGTGCGGGCCTGCGGAATCCGCGTGGAGAGCTAGCGCCTATCCCCGCCCCATCCTGTTCCAGGCATCAAGTCCGGCGATCTTGTAGGCCTCGGCAAGCGTCGGGTAGTTGAAGGTGTTGGTGACGAAGAAGTCGACCGTGCCGCCGAGATTTATCACCGCCTGGCCGATGTGGATGAGTTCGGTAGCGCCCTCGCCGACGATGTGCGCGCCGAGCAGGCGACGCGTTTCGATCGAGAACAACAGTTTCAGGAAGCCGGTGTTGACGCCCATGATGTGGCCGCGCGACGTCTCGCGGAAGCGCGCCACGCCGACCTCGTAGGCGGCGCCACTCTCGCGCACCTGTTCCTCGGACTGGCCGACGGTCGAGATTTCCGGCACCGCATAGATGCCGTAAGGGAATGTCTCCGGCGGCGGCGGCAATGCCACGCCGAAGGCATGGCAGGCGGCGACCCTGCCCTGCTCCATCGAGGTGGAGGCGAGGCTCGGAAAGCCGATGACGTCGCCAGCGGCATAAATGTTGGGCACGCTGGTCTGAAAGGTCTGCGGGTCGACCTTGATGCGGCCTCGGGCATCGGCATCGATGCCGACCACATCCAGCCCCAGGCTGCCGACATTGCCGGTGCGGCCGGCAGCGTAGAGCACGACCTCGGAGCGGATGGTGCGGCCATCGGCCAGTTCCACCTCGGCGGCTTCGGGCTTGGAGCGGATTTCCTTCACCGCGCTGCCCAGCCTTATCGTCATGCCGCGATCACGCATCTGATGGATGAAATCGTCGACGATTTCGCGATCGACGAAATCGAGGATGGAGCTGCGCGGCTCAACCAGCGTCACCGGCACGTCGAGAGCGGAAAAAATCGTGGCGTATTCGACACCGATGACGCCGGCGCCGATCACCGTGAGCGTGCGCGGCAAGCGGTCGAGCTCCAGCATCTCGTCGCTGTCGAAGACGCGGGTCTTGTCGAAGGGCACGTCGCGCGGCCGGTGCGGCCTGGTGCCGACGGCGATCAGCGCATTGGCGAAACCGACTTCGCTGTAGTCGCCATTGTCGGTCGTCAGGCTGACCTTGTTTGGACCGAGAAATTTTACCGCGGCACGTGCGCTCTTGACCGTGTTGCGCATGAACTGGTGCTGCAGCACCTCGACCTCATGGTCGAGCGTCTTGTGGAGCCGCTCGACCAGGTCGCCGACCGAGATATCCTGCTTGACCCGGTAGCCGCGTCCATAAAAGCCGCGTTCGCGCCAGCCCGAGAGGTTGAGCACCGTTTCGCGCAGCGTCTTGGAAGGGATGGTGCCGGTATGCACCGAGACGCCGCCAAGACGCCGGCCCCGATCGACCACCAGCACCGATTTGCCGAGCTTGGCGGACTGCACCGCGGCGCGGCGGCCTGAAGGGCCGCTGCCGATGACCAGCATGTCGTAGTCCATAGTGCCCCGTTCCCCTGCCCCTCGGCGCTTTGGTGCGCCGCAGCAAGCTAATGCCATTCGCGCGGCAAATTCAACCGGTTCAGCTTGCGCCAGACGCCGTTCCGTCCTCGCACCCGCAATGAAGCCCGATCTTGATTCCGGCACGGGACTTCACCATTTCATTGTCGAGCGGCCCGCACCCTATGTCGGGCGCTGTTACGAGGAAATGACATGAACGCGCGCGTTCTCGACGGCGAAATCATCAACACCAGGCTCGACGATGTCAGGGCCTATGAAGGCGTGCGCACAAGGCGCATCCTGGCTTTCGTGCTCGACTATATCATCGTCGCGCTGCTCACCATTCCGTTCGCCATACTGGTGTTCTTCCTCGGGCTCTTGACCCTCGGCCTTGGCTGGGTGCTGTTTGGCGTCCTCGTGCCGGCCGTTGCCATCCTCTACATCTGGAACACGCTGGGCAGCGCCGACCAGGCCACCACGGGCATGAAGATGATGGGCATCCGCCTCGACCGGCTCGACGGCCGGCCGATCGACGGGCTCACCGCGGTCGTCCATTCCGTGCTGTTCTGGGCCGGCAACGTCATCCTGTCGCCGCTCGTCCTGCTGGTGACCCTGTTTGCCGACCGCAAGCGCACGCTGCATGACCTTCTGCTCGGCACCGTGGTCAGCCGCACCGGCCGTTGACGGCATTTTCTGGAAGCGCTACCGCCATATCGGCACAAATGTGAAGGCGTCTGTTCGCCCACACCTTCACAATCCTGTTGAATTTTTCGCTTTCCGCGCCAAAGGTAGAGCGACTCGAAGGAGTGTTTCCAAGGCTCGATGACGCAGCACCCGACCCAGTCGCCGCAGTTCTTCCTGACCGCGCCGTCGCCGTGCCCCTACCTCGACGGTCAGTTCGAGCGCAAGGTGTTCACGCATCTGGTCGGCGACAAGGCGTCGGAGATGAATGATCTCCTCACGCAAGGCGGCTTCCGGCGCTCGCAGAACATCGCCTACAGACCGGCCTGCGAGACCTGCCGCGCCTGTGTGTCCGTGCGCATCCTGGCCCAGGAATTCGTTGCCAGCCGCAACATGAAGCGCGTGCTGCAGCATAATTCCGACCTCGTCGGCGCCATGCATAATGCCGAGCCCTCGACTGAACAATATTCGCTGTTCCGCAGCTATCTCGATGCACGCCACCGCCGTGGCGGCATGTCCGACATGACGGTGCTCGACTACGCCATGATGGTCGAGGATACCCATGTCGACACCAAGGTGATCGAGTACCGGCGGCGCGGCCCCGACACCTTCATCACAGGCAAGGGCCAGGGCGAACTGATCGCGGTGGCGCTCACCGACAAGATGGCCGACGGCCTGTCGATGGTCTATTCCTACTTCAATCCCGATTTCGAAAGCCGTTCGCTCGGCACGTTCATGATCCTCGACCACATCGCCCGAGCCAGGGCGATGGGCCTGCCCCATGTCTACCTCGGCTACTGGGTCAATGGCTCGCGCAAGATGAATTATAAGATGCGCTTCATGCCGCAGGAGCATCTCGGCCCCAAGGGCTGGGAACGCTACATCAACGAAGCGGTTTCACGCTGAGTTTTTCCACGGTCCGCCCTTAAACTGTTTCAAGGCAGGGGATGCTGGTCTTTCAGCCGGTTGGCTGGAGAGTGCGCCATTGCACCAGCCGGCCGCCAGCCTGCATTTCATTGCGAAAGTTCCTGCATGTCCTCTCATTACGATCACCAGAAAGGTCTTTTGATAACCGCCCTCGGCGGGCTCACGCTGACTGTCGATATACCGTTGATCCGCCTCGCCGACGGAGGCGCATGGTCGATCATGCTGCTGCGGACCGGCACGACTTTCGTGGCGGCCATGATCATCTGGTCGGTCTGGCGGGCACTCAGCCGAAACGCCCCGCCGCTCATCCCCGGCTGGTCCGGCCTGATCGTGGCGATATGCTACGGGCTGACCGGGATCACCTTCGTCACCGCCGTCTACCACACCTCGACCGCCGACCTGGTGTTCATCCTGGCCTTCAACACCGTGTTCGCGGGCTTGCTGTCTTGGATATTCCTGAGGGAAAGGCCACGGCTTGTGACCATCGCGGCGATGGCGATCATGATCCTCGGCGTGCTGGTCATCGTCGGCGGCTCGGTCGGCACCGGCAAGCTGTTCGGTGATTTCATGGCGCTGTGCTCGGCCTTCTTCATCGCGGTGGCCATCACCATCTCGCGCGCCAGCGGCAAGGACATGGGATTCACCTCGCTCGTCGGCGTCCTTCTGCCGCTCGCGCTGGCGGCCTTCATGGTGTCAGGCGAAGGCTTTCATGTGAACGCGCCATGGTGGATCGTCTTCAACGGCGCCGTCATCATGCCGATCTCGTTCTTCTGCCTCGCCGCCGGGCCGAAATACATTTCGGGACCGGAAGTGGCGATGTTCTACCTGCTCGAAACCGTGCTGGCGCCGGTCTGGGTGTGGATGATCTTTGCCGAGGCACCGACCCGCAACAGCCTGATCGGCGGCGCGATCCTGATCGTCACGCTGGTCGCGCACTCGCTCTGGCAGCTGCATGAAGGGCGCAAGCGCCGGGTCGATTTCGCGGTGCCCCACCCGGTCTAGCGACAATTCGGCTTACGGCGCAAAGCCGGTCCTTATCAGGCGCTGGCTTTCTTCGCCGCACTGGATTCCGGCAGGACTTCGATCTGCGGACCGGCCTCGATTTCGGCCGCCGAGTCGGCGGCCGTCTCGTCGGCCAGCTCCACCTCGCGCAGCCATTCGCGCCAGATCGCCACCAGCAGCGCCATCAGCACCGGTCCGATGAACAGGCCGAGGAAACCCATGGTCTTGACGCCGCCGATGAGGCCGAAAAAGGTCGGCAGGAAGGGTAGCTTTATCGGGCCGCCGACGAGCTTCGGGCGCAATGTCTTGTCGACGATGAACAGCTCGACCGCCCCCCACAGGAACAGCGCCAGGCCGGCCATCGGCGAGCCGCTGGCGGCGAGGTAGATCGAGACCAGCGTGAAGGACAGCGGTGCGCCGCCGGGTATCAGCGCCATGACGCCGGTCAGCGCGCCGAGCGTTACCGGGGATGGCACGCCGGCCAGCCAATAGGCGATGCCCAGCACCAGCCCCTCGCCGATGGCGATAACGGTCATGCCGGTCACGGTCGAAGAAATCGTCGCCGGCACGACGCGCGAGATCCGCTCCCAGCGGGTCGGCAGGATGCGTTCACCGAGCCGGTCGACCTGGCCGGCAAAGTGTTCGCCGTCGCGATAGGCGAAGAACAGCGCGATCATCATGAACAGCAGCGTCAGCAACAGTCCGAAAGCACTGCCGCCGGCGGCGAGCACGCCGCGATAGATGCTGCCGATATTGGCGCCGCTGATCAACTGGATCAGCTCGCCGATTCCGCCGGGATGGCCAAAATTGTCCGTCCATTGTTCGTTCAGCCACTCACCGATGACAGGCAGCGTAGCAATCCAGTGCGGTGTGGTGGCACCGTGCCGATTGGTCTCGATCGCCCAGCCGACCCACTCGCGCACCTCGTTGATGGCGTAGGTGCCGGCAAGCGCGATCGGTATCACCAGGAAGGCCAGGATGAACAGGATGGCAAAGGTGGCGGCAATGGTGCGGTTGCCGCCGACGCTGGCCAGCAGGCGCCGGTAGAGCGGCCAGCTTGCGAAGGCGATGACGAGCGCCGCCAGCACCGGAAACAGGAAGCCGTGGAAGAAATAGACGCCGGCGGCGACGATCAGCACCAGCAGCCAGCGCGCCGCCGACAGCGGCGGAATGACCGCGGACCGCAGTGGCGTCGACAGGCCGAACAGGCGCTGCTGCCGTTCCGGTTTCTGGATTTTTGCTTCCTTCAAAGCGCCCGTCTCTCCCCAACCACCGTCCCGTTTATGCACTGATATAGTGCAGCAATCGTGACGATACTCCAAATGAGTTGGGGAGTGAGCGATCTCCCCCCTCGAGGGGGAGATGGCCGGCAGGCCAGAGGGGGTCGCCGCCCGTAAGGCGTTAGCCTCTTCTGTTAAAAGCAGGAGGTTGCGTCCGGTCGAACCGACCCCCTCTGTCGCCTTCGGCGACATCTCCCTCTCGAGGGGGGAGATCAGCCGCTACCCAAAATTCCCCGTCCTCGGAAATCCCTTCGGCACCATCCGTCCGGCCGACGCGCGGGCGCCGATCCATTCGGCCAGTTCCTCGCGCGACCGGGTAAACGTGCGGTCGGCCGAATCCTGCCAGGACAGGCCGGTCTCCAGCGTAAACGGCTTTAGGTCGAGCAGGCCGCCATCCTTGTATTTCTGCAGCCGCACGCCTTTGCCGCGACCCATTTCCGGGATGTCGGAAAGCGCGAACACCAGCATCTTGCGGTTCTCGCCGACGATGGCGAGATGATCGCCGGTGAGCGGGACGCAGCGCTTGGCTTCGTCCGGCGCCTTGACGTTCATCACCTGCTTGCCCTTGCGGGTGTTGGCGACGACTTCCTCCTCCGGCACGATGAAGCCGTTGGCGTCATAGGAGGCCAGCAACAGCTTGCGCTTGGGATCGTGGACGAAGGCGGTGACGATATCCTGGTCATTGTCCATGTCGACGATGATGCGGATCGGTTCGCCATGGCCGCGCCCGCCCGGCAACCGGTCAGCGCCGATCGTGTAGAACTTGCCGCCGGTGGTGAACACCAGCACCTTGTCGGTGGTCTGGGCGTGGAAGGCGAGCTTGAGGCTGTCGCCCTCCTTGAAGGTCAACGTCGAGAGATCGGCCAGATGGCCCTTCATCGCCCGCAGCCAGCCCTTTTCCGAAACCACCACGGTGACCGGCTCGCGCTCGATCATGGCATGGGCGATGTCGGTCAGGTCGTGCTCGGGTGCATCGGCGAACTGGGTGCGGCGCTTGCCGAGCTCTGTCTCCGGGCCGAACTTGTCCCGGATGCTGGTGACTTCCCACTTGATGGTCGACCATTGCTTGGCGTCGGACGCAAGCAATGCCTCGATCTGTTTCTTCTCGGTGGTGAGGCCGTCGAATTCCTTGCGGATCTCGAACTCTTCCAGCTTGCGTAGGGCGCGCAGGCGCATGTTGAGGATGGCTTCGGCCTGGGTGTCGGTGAGCGACCAGCGGGCCATCATCACCTGCTTGGGCTCATCCTCCTCGCGGATGATCTTGATCACCTCGTCGATGTTGAGATAGGCGATCAGATAGCCGGCGAGGATCTCCAGCCGTCTTTCGATCTCGCCCAGGCGATGCTTGGAGCGGCGGACGAGCACATCGCGGCGATGGTCGAGCCATTCCTGCAGGACGCCCTTGAGCGACAGCACATTGGGCACCTTGCCGCGCGAAAGCACATTCATGTTGAGCGGGAAGCGGCTTTCGAGCTCGGTCAGCTTGAACAGCGATTCCATCAGGATGCCGGGATCGACCGATCGGCTCTTGGGCACCAGCACGACGCGGATGTCTTCGGCACTTTCGTCCCTGATGTCTTCGAGCAGCGGCAGTTTGCGGGCCATCAGCAACTCGGCGATCTTCTCGATCAGCCGCGCCTTCTGCACGCCATAAGGGATTTCGGTGACGACGATGCTCCAGGTGCCCCTGCCCTGGTCTTCCTGGCTCCATTTGGAGCGGACACGAAAGCCGCCGCGGCCGGTCTCGTAGGCTTCGAGAATGGAGGCGCGGCTGTCGACGATGATGCCGCCGGTCGGGAAATCCGGACCCTGGACGAAATCCATCAGCTTCGCCACCGGCGCGTCCCGGTGCTCGATCAGGTGAAGTGCGGCGTCGCAAAGTTCGGCCGCGTTGTGCGGGGGGATCGACGTCGCCATGCCGACGGCAATGCCCGACGAGCCATTGGCCAGGAGGTTCGGGAAGGCGCCGGGCAGCACGACCGGCTCCTCGTCCTCTTCATTGTAGGTCGGCCGGTAGTCGACAGCATCCTCGGTGATGCCGGCCAACAGCTCGGTCGCGACGTCGGTCATGCGCGCTTCGGTGTAACGCATGGCGGCGGCGTTATCGCCGTCGATGTTGCCGAAATTGCCTTGCCCGTCGACCAGCGGATAGCGCATCGAAAAATCCTGCGCCAGCCGCACCAGCGCGTCATAGATCGACTGGTCGCCATGCGGGTGGAACTTGCCCATCACCTCGCCGACGATGCGGGCGCATTTGGCGAAGCCCTGGTCGGGGTTGAGCCGCAGCAGGCGCATGGCGTGCATGATGCGGCGATGGACCGGTTTCAGTCCGTCGCGCACGTCGGGCAGCGCCCGGTGCATGATGGTCGACAGCGCATAGGCGAGATAGCGCTCTTCCAGCGCCTTCTTCAGGTCGACCGGTTCGATATGATCGCCACCGCCATTGTCAGGCGGCAAAAGCCTTTTTCCCATGGGCTGGAACTAGCCGAGCGGGTGATTCGCGGCAAGTGGCGCGTGCCGGGCCAATCGACTTGCGTCCTTTGTGCAACATGAAGCCGAAAGGTCCGGCTTGCCGGCCAACATCAATCTGTTACACGCCCCATCTATTGCCAAGCGCGACGGCGCTGCGTGACCCGCTCTTCATGCCAAATTCACCGCTTTAGACAATGACGTTCGGATCGGGTTTGCCTTTCGCCGCGATTTTTGACCAATGTGCCGGGGATACGCCTTTTTCCCGTCCAGTTCGTCACGGAATGGTGATGGCGCAAAGAATTGAAAAACAATTTCAGAACACTCTCAGGGACCTTGTGATGACAATCAACCGCTCAATTCTCCGGAAATTCGCTCTTTCGACCTTCTTGCTCACGCTGCCACTGAATGCGGCCCTGGCACAGGACGCCGCGGTCGCCGACCGGCTGAAGGCGGCGCTTTCCGCGCAGGGCGTCGACATCTCCTGGACCGGCGTGACCGGCGACAACACCAGCATGGTGCTGCAGGGCGTCGCGATCAAACCGGCCGCGGAAAAGGAAGCCCTGCCGATCGGCGACGTCAAGCTCGAGGGCGTCACCGAAGCCAATGGCGGCTATGACATCGCCACCGTGTCGACGTCGGCCTTCGAACACAGCAAGGATGGCGTCACCCTCAATCTCAGCCCCTTCGTGATCCACGACATGACCGTTCCGGCCGATGGCTCCACCGGCCCGCTGGGCTCGCTGATGATGTACAAATCCGCCGAACTCGAAAACATGACCGTCAAGGTCGCCGACAAGACCGCCTTCTCGATGGACGGCCTTGCCATAGAGATCACGCCGCCGGCCGACGGCAAGGCGATGGAATTCACCGGCACCACGGAAAAGTTCAATGCGGACCTGACGCTGGTCGACGATCCCAAGTCGAAGGAAGTCATCAACGCTCTCGGCTACCAGAATATCTCGGGCAACCTCGAAATGGCCGGCACCTGGCAGCCCTCGGATGGCAAGATCGAACTGTCGAAATATGACATTTCCGTCGAGAATGCCGGAACGCTCGGCATGACCTTCGACCTCGGTGGCTACACGATGGACTTCGTCAAGTCGCTGCAGGAGATGCAGAAGAAGATGGCGGCGCAGCCCGAAGGCGCCGACAATTCCGCGCAGGGCATGGCCATGCTCGGCCTGTTGCAGCAGCTTTCGTTCAACAGCGCCTCGATCCGCTTCGACGACGATTCGCTGACCAACAAGGTGCTGGAATATGTCGGCAAGCAGCAGGGCATGTCGGCCAAGGACATCGCCAACCAGGCCAAGGCGATCGTGCCGTTCGGCATGGCGCAGCTCAACAATCCGGAACTGACGGCGCAGGTGACGGCGGCGATCGGCAAATATCTCGACGACCCGAAGAGCCTCGAAATCTCGGCCGAGCCGCCGGCATCGGTGCCGTTCGCGCTGATCATGGCGGGCGCCATGTCCAACCCGCTCGACCTGCCGAAGACGCTGGGTGTCAGCGTCAAGGCGAACGAAGACTGATCGAAGTTAGCTCCCTTCTCCCCGTCACTATACGGGGAGAAGGTGCCAGCAGGCGGATGAGGGGCAGCGCCGACACCTGCAAATTGCAATTCAATGCCGAACCGATCGCCTGTCAGAAGGCGTCAGTTGCTACGGCCGTTCGCCAATCACCGGCATCCGCGCTGCCCCTCATTGTCCTGCCGGACATTTCTCCCCGTATAGAGACGGGGAGAAATGGCAGTTGCAACGCTGCCGTCAGTCCTTCTTGGTCGGCGCGACGCGCAGCGCCAGTTCGCGAAGCTGCTGCGGGCTCGCTTCCGAAGGCGCGTTCATCAGCAGGTCGTAGGCCTGCTGGTTCATCGGGAACATGGTAATCTCGCGCAGGTTCTTCGCTCCGACCAGCAGCATGACGACGCGGTCCACGCCGGCAGCCATGCCGCCATGCGGCGGCGCGCCGTACTGGAAGGCGCGGTAGAGGCCACCAAAGCGCTCCTCGACCGTGGCACGGTCGAGCCCAACGGTCTCGAACGCCTTGACCATGGTTTCGGGCAGATGGTTGCGGATACCGCCCGAGGCGATCTCGAAACCGTTGCAGACCATGTCGTACTGGAACGCCTTGATGCCGAGCAGATCCTCGCCGTTCAACGCATCGATGCCGCCCTGCGGCATCGAGAACGGATTGTGGGCGAAGTCGATCTTCTTCTCCTCCTCGTTCCATTCGAAGAACGGGAAGTCGACGATCCAGCACAGTTCGAAGCGCTCGCGGTCGACAAGGTTCAGTTCCTCGCCGGCGCGGGTGCGTGCGGCACCGGCGAAGGAGACGAATTTCTTCGGATCACCGGCGACGAAGAAGGCGGCATCGCCATCGGCAAGGCCGAGCTGCTGGCGGATCGCCTCGGTTCGTTCCTCGCCGATGTTCTTGGCGAGCGGACCGGCGCCTTCGAGCTTTTCGCCCTCCTTGCGCCAGAAGATGTAACCCAGCCCCGGCTGGCCCTCGCCTTGCGCCCAGGAGTTCATGCGGTCGCAGAAGGCGCGGCTGCCGCCGGTCTTGGCCGGAATGCCCCAGACCTCGGCCTTCGGGTCGTTGGCCAGGATATTGGCGAACACCTTGAAGCCGGACTCGCGAAAATGGTCGGAGACGGCCTGCATCTCGATCGGGTTGCGCAGGTCGGGCTTGTCGGAGCCATATTTGCGCATGGCGACATCATAGGGGATGCGCTGGAATGTCTGCGTCACCGGCTTGCCGTTGGCGAAGGTCTCGAAGACCCCGCGCATCACCGGCTCCATGGTCGACAGCACGTCGTCCTGCTCGACGAAGCTCATCTCGAGGTCGAGCTGGTAGAATTCGCCGGGCAGACGGTCGGCGCGCGGATCCTCGTCGCGGAAGCAGGGCGCGATCTGGAAATAGCGGTCGAAGCCCGATACCATGATCAGCTGCTTGTACTGCTGCGGCGCCTGCGGCAGCGCGTAGAAGCTGCCGGGATGGATGCGCGACGGCACCAGGAAGTCACGCGCGCCTTCCGGCGAGGACGCGGTCAGGATCGGCGTCGAGAATTCGGTGAAGCCGACATCGGTCATGCGCTTGCGCATCTCGGCGATGATTTTCGTCCGCGCCACGATGTTCTTGTGCAGCGTGTCGCGGCGCAGGTCGAGGAAGCGATACTTCAGGCGGATGTCCTCGGGATAGTCCGGCTCGCCGAACACCGGCAGCGGCAGTTCCTTGGCCGCCGACAGCACCTCGATCTCGCGGGCGAAAATCTCGATCTCGCCGGTCGGCAGGTTGGCGTTCGTGGTTTCTGGCAAGCGTGCCTTGACCTCGCCGTCGACACGGATCACCCATTCGCCACGCACGGTCTCGGCGACCTTGAAGGCGGGCGAATCGGGATCGGCGACGATCTGGGTCAGGCCATAATGGTCGCGCAGGTCGATGAACAGCAGGCCGCCATGGTCGCGCACGCGATGCACCCAGCCCGACAGGCGAACGGAAGAGCCGACGTCGCTCTTTCTCAACTGGGCACAGGTGTGGCTGCGGTAACGGTGCATGGTCATTGGTAAAGTCCGGGGTGCTGGGTTGCAGGCCGAAGCATCAAGCCCGGCCTCAAAATTTGCGCGAAAAGCGCATGGGAGGCCGGATTTGTCAAGGCAAGCGAGCGCAGCCGCCTGTTTCGACATCCCTTGTCGAAGCCCGGGTCGAAGCCCGGGCGAAAACTCGAAATCAGGGCACCCCGTTGGCGGATGCGCGGGCGACGGCTTCAAGCGAAGTGGATTTCAGCGCCCTGACGTTCGAATTCCGCAAGGATACTGGCCGGCGCGGTCTTGTCGACGACCAGATGGCGGATCGCTTCGGGGCCGGCGACACGATAGGGCGATGCAGTGGCCAGCTTGTCGTTGGTAACGGCGATGACGATGCCGCCGCTGTTCCTGGCCATGGCCCGCTTCACCTCGGCTTCCGCCGAATCGAAAGCGGTCACGCCTCTTGTGGCATCGAGACCGCAGGAGCCGAGGAAAAACAGATCGGCGCCAAGCTGCGCGACGGCGGCCAGCGTGTCGCCTCCGACGCAGGTTCCGAGTTCGCGGTCGAACCTTCCGCCCAGCACGATCAATTCGACCAGAGCGTGATCGGACAGGGCCGAGGCGACGCCGAGCGAATTGGTTGCTATGGTGAGTTCGAGGTCACGCGGAATGGCCTTGGCGATCGCGGCATTGGTGGTTCCGCCATCGATGAACAGGCTCTGCCCGCTGGAGAGCAGAGCCACCGCCGTCCGCGCCAGCCGCATCTTCTCCTCGACGGCATGGCTGCCGCGCAGGTTGATGGACGCCGCGGCGAATGGTGCGGGCGCGACCGCGCCGCCATAGACGCGGCGGCATTGCCCGGCCTTTGCCAGCTCCCTCAGGTCGCGCCGGACCGTATCGTCCGATACACCGAAGCGAGTCGCCAGTTCGCCAGCCAATACCCGGCCCTCCGATGCAAGCCGGTCGCGAATGAGTTGGTGCCGTTCATCGGTCAGCATTGCACATTCCTATATTTTTGTGCACGTTCTTGCATGTTCTGCATGCTTATGCAAGAAGTCGACGCATCGGGCAGTCGAGCAGACCAGCCGCGGCTCCTCTTTCCTTGAAGGCATAGCGATGACCCTTGGCCTCAGCCTCTCCCCTCAACACCGGGTCTATGCCGGCTTCGCGATCTATTCGTTTGCCATGGGCAACATCTTTCCGCGGCTGCCCGACATCAAGCACGCCATGGGCATCGAGGACGGCACGCTCGGCCTCAGCCTGATCGGAACGCCGATCGGCACCTTGACGGCGCTGACCCTTGCGACGCCGCTGCTCGAGCGCGTCGGCTTCCGCCGCGCGCTGCTTGCCTTGATCCCGCTGGTGGCGCTTGCCTATGCCATCGCCGTACATGCGACGGGTCCGCTGGCGCTGTTCCTGATGCTCTTTCCGGTCGGCCTGATGATCGGCAGCGTCGAGATCATGCTCAATGTCGAAGCCGACAGAACGGAATTCCTGCTGAAACGCCGGATCATGAACAGGGCGCATTCGTTCTGGAGCATGGGCTTCTTCGGCGCTGGCCTGTTCGGTGCAGCACTTGGGCATCTCGGTGTGTCGCCGCAACTGCACCTGGCTATTGTCGTGCCCATGGTCGCGATATCCATGGCGCTGTTTCTCGGCGGTTACCAGCCGGCACCGGCCCGTTTCGCCAGCACCGGCGACAAGGCGCCCACCTTCGCGCGGCCAACGCTGCCGATCCTTGTCCTGGTGGCGGTGACGCTTTCTGCGATGCTGATGGAGGGCGCCAGCATCGACTGGTCGGCGATCTACATGCGCACCGTGTTCGATGCCGGCCCGTTCGTTGCCGGTTTCACCGTGGCGCTGTTTGCGTTTTCGCAGGCGACCACGCGCTTCTTCGCCGACAGCTTCGTCGATCGGCACTCGCCGAGCGGCGTGGCACGGGTGCTGCTGGCCTGCATGGCGGCCGGCGTCTTCATGGTCTTCCTGTCGCCTTCGCCGCTGTTGTCCATGCTGGGTTTTGCTCTTCTAGGCATCGGCACGAGCGCGCTCTTCCCACTGGCGATCTCTGCGGCCGCGCAGCGGACGGACCGGCCGGCGGCAATCAATGTCGCGGCGCTGTCGCAGATCTCCTTCGTCGCCTTCCTGCTCGGGCCGCCGCTGCTCGGCTTCGTCTCGGACCATTGGGGCATCCGCTCGGCCTTCGGCATCGGCATTCCGTTCATTGCGCTCAGCCTGCTAACCGCCGGCGCGCTTGGCCGACGGGCGCCCTCGGAGAAGCCAGCGGCGACGTCCAACGAGGCCTCCGGCCTGGCGCGGCGGAAAATACCGGCGCGGACCGGCGAGGCCTGAGGAGCACGCGCCCTGTTGGCGACCTGGAATTGCCGCTGGCATTGACCAGGGCAATGGTTCAAGAAGGGATCACCGATACGTGATCGTCCTTTTACATGTCTTCCATCCGCCCCTTGATCCCGCTTCTTCTCGCCGCAGGCATCCTGCTCGGCGGCAATGGGCTGCAGAGCACGCTGATCGCGCTGCGCGGTGCGCAGGAAGGGTTTTCCGCCTCCGACATCGGCCTGATGGGCACCTTCTATTTCGCCGGTTTCCTGCTCGGCTGCCTGGCCATCACCCGCATCATGAAGGCGGTCGGCCATATCAGGGCGTTTTCGGCGCTAGCGGCGATCGCCTCGGTCGGCACCTTGCTGCTAGTGCTGGTCCTCGATCCGGTGATGTGGTGCGCGGTGCGCTTTGCCGGCGGCTTCTGCTTCGCCGGGCTGTTCACGATCGTGGAAAGCTGGCTCAATTCCGGCGTCAGCAACCACGACCGCGCCCGCGTACTGGCGATCTACCGGATGGTCGATACCGGTTCGGTGACCGGCGCCCAGTTCCTGATCCCGGTCTTCGGCGCCGGCGGCTTCACCATCTTCGCCATCATGTCGATCATGATCACGCTGTCGCTGGTGCCGGTTTCCCTCGGCGACCGATCCAACCCGACGCCACCGGAGGGGGTCAAGCTCGACCTGGCGCGCGTCTGGCGGATTTCACCGCTGGGCTGCTTCGGCTGCATCGCCGTGGGCGTCACCAACAGCGCGTTTCGCACGCTCTCACCTGTTTATGCCGAGCAGATCGGCATGTCGGTCGCCGATGTCGTCACCTTCGTCAGCGTCGGCATCTTCGGCGGCGCCATCATCCAGTATCCGCTGGGGTATCTCTCCGACCGCTGGGACCGGCGCCGGGTGCTGTTGATGACCACCTGCTGCGCGATGCTTTCGGCCTTGGCGCTGGTGTTCATTGCCGGCAGCAACCCTGCGCTCAACTTCGTCATCATCTTCATCTTCGGCTGTTTCGCCATGCCGCTCTATTCGCTGTCGGCGGCGCATTCCAACGACCGCGCCGACACTGGCGAGTTCGTGCTGATCAACGCGGCCCTGATGCTGTTCTACTCCTTCGGCGCCATCGGCGGCCCTTTCGCCGCCTCGACCGCAATGCAATATTTCGGGCCAAGCGCGCTGTTCGTGTTCAGCGCCATGGTCTACGCGATCTTCATCGCCGTCATCCTCTACCGCATGCAGGCACGGTCCGGCGTGCCAGCGGGCAAGCGCAGCCGTTTCACCGCATTGTTGCGCACTTCCACCGTTTTCGCACGGCTGGCCAGAAGAAACGGCGATCCGGACGGCCCGGAAAAGCCGTGACGAGGGTGCCACGGCTTGACGAAAGCCTTCCCGGCTGAAATCTAGGAAGACCCTACTCCTGCCAAAAGCGATTTGATGCACGTCATCACCACCCAGAAAGAACTCGAGACCGCTCTCGCCGCTTTCGAAAAGTCGGATTTCGTCACCGTCGACACCGAATTCATTCGCGAGACGACCTTCTGGCCAATCCTGTGCCTGATCCAGATGGCCGCGCCGGGCGTGACGGCGCTGATCGATCCCTTGTCATCGGACATCGACCTGAGGCCGTTCTTCAAGCTGATGGCCAACGAGGCGGTGGTCAAGGTCTTCCACGCCGCCAGGCAGGACATCGAAATCATCGTCCATCTCGGCGACCTGGTTCCGCATCCCGTCTTCGATACACAGGTCGCGGCGATGGTCTGCGGCTTCGGCGACAGCGTTTCCTATGATCAGCTGGTGCAGCGCATCACCGGCGCGCGGCTCGACAAGTCGTCGCGTTTCACCGACTGGCGCCACCGGCCGCTTTCCGACAAGCAGCTCGATTATGCGCTGGCCGACGTCACCCATCTGATCGAGGTCTATCAGCACCTCAACGCCGAACTGGCGCGGGAAAACCGCGCCCACTGGCTGAACGAGGAAATGGACGTGCTGACCTCGCGCGAGACCTACGATCCGCATCCCGAGGACGCCTGGAAGCGGCTGAAGATGCGGCTGCGCAAGCCGCAGGAACTGGCGATCGTGCAGGCCGTGGCGGCATGGCGCGAGCGCGAGGCGCGCGAGCGCGACGTGCCGCGCGGCCGGGTGCTCAAGGACGACGCGATCTACGAGGTGGCGCAGCAGGCGCCGCGCGATGCTGCGGCCCTTGCCAAGCTGCGCACGACGCCGAAGGGCTGGGAGCGGTCCTCGACGGCGACGGCGCTGCTCGGCGCCGTCAACACGGCGCTGGCCTTGCCCAAGGAGCAGATGCCGAAGCTGCCGAAGAGTTTCCAGCCGCCCGAGGGCTCGAGCGCTGCCGCGGAACTGTTGAAAGTGCTGCTCAGGATCATCGCCGAACAGCAGGGCGTGGCCTCGAAAGTGCTGGCCTCCAGCGACGATATCGACCGCATCGCGGCCGAAGGTGAGGAGGCCGACGTGCCGGCCCTGCAAGGTTGGCGGCGCGCCGTGTTCGGCGAGGCGGCGCTGAAGCTGGTGCGCGGTGAGATCGGCATCAAGTTCGACAAGCGCAAGATCGCGGTCTTCGATTTGTAGGAATAGCGTACCCCCGCCCCGCTTTGCGGAGCGACCTCCATCACAAGGGGGAGGGTCAGACTGTTCAAACCACCCCAAGCAGGTGCAGTGCGAACCAGATCCAGCCCAGCAGGACAACCACGGCACCTATGACGAAAGAGCGGTTGCGCAGCAGCAGATTGTTGCTGGTCAGGTGAACCAAGGCGTGGACATAGCGCGAGGCGACGAAGATCCACATCAGCGCGAGCGTCAGATATTTGACGCCGTTGGTGGCATGCAGCGTCAGGCACAGCACGTAGAACAGCACCGGCAGTTCGAACTGGTTGCTGAGATTGGCGGCGACCGTGGCGCTGGACGCCGGCTCGGTCGAGCGTATCTTGTATTGACCGACCTTGGCCTCACCCGACTTAACCGCGCCATATCTGCGGCGGCCGAGGACACAGTAGACGATGTAGATCAGCAGCACGTGGGCCAGGACAGGCCAGAAGATCGTCGTCTGGTTCATGACACGCCCCCTGCCCGGTAAATGCGCGCTTCCGGTCCGGCATCAAGCCTGATGTTTCTGGCTCGCCAGCCAGAAAGCGGCAATGACGATCACCGGGATGGCGAGAAACGCGAATTTGGTGACGATCAGAGCCGAGGCGAAAGACAGCGAATCCGGGTTGGCCGACAGGAAATCGGACAGGAGACGCGCCACGGCGATGTTCTGGGCATAGTCGGCAAGCGTATAGGGCAGCACCAGGACCAGCGCGAAGATCGACTGCACCTGCGGCGGCAGCACGCGGAAATTCTTCAGGCGCCGGCCGATAGCCAGGATCAGGCTGACCAGCGTCAGCGACAGCAGCGCCGGAAACAGCAGATCGAAGGTCAGATAGTGCCAGACGAGAATGATCTCGCCACCGCGCCGGCCGAGCGCCGTCAGCCAGGCCATGCCTTCGTCGGGCGTGAAGCCGAAAAAGCGCATGTCGAGCGAAGGCAAACCGCCGCTCAGCTGACGGAAATAGAAGAATTCCAACCCGGTCATGGCGATAAAAACCGCGCCCGACAGGAAACAGAGTGCCGCGGCATGACGCGACAGCCGCAGGACCGTCACCGTCAAGCTGCGCCAGGTTCCGGAAGAGTCAGACTCCTCCGGGATAGTTCGGGCTTTCGCGGGTAATCGTGACGTCATGGGCGTGGCTTTCACGAAGTCCGGCGTTGGATATGCGCACAAAGGTGGCGCGGTCGCGGAAATCGGCAAGGTCGCGGCCGCCTACATAACCCATAGCGGCTTTCAGCCCGCCTGCAAGCTGGTGCAGCACGCCAGACACAGGTCCTTTGTAGGGAACCTGCCCTTCGATGCCTTCCGGCACCAGTTTCAGCGTGTCGCGCACCTCGGCCTGGAAGTAGCGATCGGCCGATCCGCGCGCCATGGCGCCGACCGAACCCATGCCGCGATAGGCCTTGAAGGAACGGCCCTGGTGCAGATAGACCTCGCCCGGGCTCTCGTCCGTCCCGGCCAGCAGCGAACCGATCATGGCGGCACTGGCGCCGGCGGCGAGCGCCTTGGCAAGATCGCCCGAATATTTGATGCCGCCATCGGCGATCACCGAAACGCCCGATTTATGCGCCGTCTCGACCGCCGACATGATGGCCGAGAGCTGCGGCACGCCGACGCCGGCCACGATACGGGTGGTGCAGATCGAGCCCGGGCCGATGCCGACCTTGACAGCGTCGGCGCCGGCATCGATCAGCGCCTGCGTGCCTTCCGCGGTGGCGACGTTGCCGGCCAGGATGCGCACCGAGTTGGAGAGCTTCTTCGCCCGCGTGACGGCGTCCAGCACGCGCTGCGAGTGGCCATGCGCGGTGTCGATCACCAGGAGGTCGACGCCGGCCTCGATGAGGCGTTCGGCGCGCTCGAAGCCATCGTCGCCGACGCTGGTGGCGGCGGCGGCGCGCAGGCGCCCCTGCGCATCCTTGGTGGCATGCGGGTTGAGCTGCGACTTCTCGATGTCCTTGACGGTGATCAACCCGACGCAATTGCCCGACTTGTCGACGACGACGAGCTTTTCGATCCGGTGCTGGTGCAGAAGCCGCTTGGCCTCGTCCTGATCGACATTCTCCTTGACCGTGATCAGGTTCTCACGGGTCATCAACTCGTAGACCTTCTGCGCCGGATCGGAGGCAAAGCGCACGTCGCGGTTGGTCAGTATGCCGACCAGCCGCCCCGTCTTGTGACCGCCGGTGCCGCCATTCTCGACCACCGGAATGCCCGAGATCGAATAGGTGCGCATCAGCGACAGCGCATCGGCAAGGGTAGCATCGGGCCCGATGGTGACCGGGTTGACCACCATGCCGGATTCGAATTTCTTCACCTGCCGCACCTGCTCGGCCTGCTCGGCCGGCGAGAAATTGCGATGGATGACGCCGATGCCGCCGGCCTGGGCCATGGCGATGGCGAGACGCGCCTCGGTGACGGTGTCCATCGCGGCCGACAGGATCGGGACATTGAGGTCGATATCGCCGGCAATGCGGGTGCGGACATCGGTTTCGCCAGGCATGACCTCGGAATGACCCGGCTGCAGAAGCACGTCGTCAAAGGTCAGCGCCAGTGCGCCGGTGGACGTTTCGATGATTTTTGCCATGGCCAGTCCTTAGAATGCATGAAAGGCGCTGGACCGGAATGGACAGCGCCGACTCGTTATTCCCTTTCAGGATTGGCGCTGGCTGGTAACACGTCGTGGCGCCGATGAAAAGCCGATCGTTGCGCCCGGCGCGTCTATTCGGCGGACTCTCCCACGAGAGCATTCAGCAAGGCATGGCGCGGCGATGCGAAAGGATTGACGACAGTTACCCCTCCCCATGTGAAGCCGTCCTGCAGATCTTCCGAAAGCAGCAGCCGGCAACCGGCTTGCGAGGCGGCGGAGAGAATGACCGCATCCCAAATGCTGAAGCGATGGTCCGTCGCCAGATCAGCCGCCATCATCATCACGTCCTGCGTTGTCGCGGCAACCGCAAACGCATCGCGCCAGCTCAGAAGGGCATCCCGGGCCTCGACAGGCGGTCTTGCGGCCTTGCGGACGAGAACATTGTACAATTCACCAAGGACCTGAACGGGAATAATGGCGGCCTCTTGCGGGACCTTGCGCATCAACTCGAGAACGGTGTCGCGCTTCTCTACACCGTTGACCCCTTCCGCATAGGCAAGGACATTGGTGTCGAGCGCGACCTTCACCGCTCGTCCTCGTAAAGCTCATCGCGGGTCCAGCGCCCAACATCAGTCGCAGGCTGGCGTTCGAGGCGCGACAGCAGCGCTGCGCGCGAGCGGGAGACCACCCCCTCTTGTTGATCCGCGGGCACGATCCGCGCCACGGGGCGTCCGTGACTGGTCACGACGTAGCTTTGTCCTTCGCGAACACCGCGCAGGATGAGCGAGAACTTGCGGTTGGCATCGGCTGCCGAAACGGCTTCTTCCATGATACGGCCTATATAGTAGTTATTATCACTACAATAATGAGGCGCACCGTTTTCCGCAAGCTTCTCATCGCCGCCCACCGCCCTGGAATGCGGCCGCCAGTCTCTCGGGCAGGCCAGGAGAGCCGTCGCCGTCTCGGCCCGTTCCCACAAAAGTGACAGCAAATTAACACGACATCGGTGTCCAGCCGTGATAACCGCCCCCTTGTATCGGCTTGCCCCCCTTTCTAGACAAGAAGTGGGCCGGAAAGAAATCTGAAACGGCCACGCTCGTGAACCGCACCATCCCGCTCATACTGGCGGTCGCTCTTTTCATGGAAAACATGGATTCGACCGTGATCGCGACATCGCTGCCGGCGATCGCCATCGACATCCACACCAGCCCGATCGCACTCAAGCTGGCGCTGACGGCCTATCTGGTGTCGCTGGCGATCTTCATTCCGATCAGCGGCTGGATGGCCGACCGCTTCGGCGCCAAGAACGTCTTTCGCGCCGCGATAGCGGTGTTCATCGCCGGCTCGATCGCCTGCGCTCTCTCCGGTTCGCTGCCGGCCTTCGTGGTCTCGCGGTTCTTGCAAGGCATTGGCGGCGCCATGATGACGCCGGTCGGGCGCCTGGTGCTGGTACGCGCCACACCCAAGAGCGATCTCGTCGCCGCCATGTCGTGGCTGACCGTTCCCGCATTGGTCGGTCCGCTGGTCGGACCGCCGGTCGGCGGCTTCATCACCACCTACTTCACCTGGCACTGGATCTTCCTGATCAACGTGCCGATCGGCCTGATCGGCATCTGGCTCGCCACCCGCTTCCTGCCGGAAACCGAATCGATGGAGACGCCGCCGCTCGATTTCATCGGTTTCGTGCTGAGCGGGCTGGCGGCATCCGGCGTCGTGTTCGGCCTCTCGGTGGTCAGCCTGCCCTATCTGCCGCCGGCGACAGGTTTCATCACCGTCACTGTCGGCCTGTTGTCGGGCGCGCTCTACCTGATGCATGCGCGCCGCGCGAAAAACCCCTTGCTGGCGCTCGACCTGTTCCGCAACCAGGTGTTCCGCTCGTCGGTGCTTGGCGGTTCGCTGTTTCGCATCGGCATCGGTGCGGTGCCGTTCCTGCTGCCGCTGATGTTCCAGATCGGCTTCGGGCTGACGCCGTTCCAGTCCGGCATGATCACCTTCGTCTCGGCGATCGGCGCCATCGGCATGAAATTCGTCACCGCGCTGATCTTTCGCGTTGCCGGCTTCCGCCGCGTGCTGATCGTCGGCTCGCTGGTGGCGGCGGGGTCGATCGCCATCAACGGCCTGTTCACCCCCGACACACCCTATCTGCTGATGCTGGCCATGCTGTTGGTCGGCGGCTTCATCCGCTCGATGTTCTTCACCGGCGTCAACGCCCTCGCCTATGCGGAGGTTTCGGCCGAGGATACCAGCAAGGCGACGCCGATCGCCGCCGTCTTCCAGCAATTGTCGATCGCGCTCGGCGTGGCGGTTGCGGGCGGCATCCTGGAAGTGTCGACGAGCATCCATGGCGGACCGCTGATGCTGGCCGATTTCCACCTCGCCTTTTTCGTCGTCGCCGCGATTTCGGCCGCCGCGTCGCTGTCGTTCATGCGCCTGACGCCCGATGCCGGCAACGCCGTCTCCGGCCATGGCCGGCTGACCACGCCCAAGACGCTGGAACCGGTGAGATCGCCGGGAGAGTAGCTCCCTCTGCCTTCTCCCCTTGCGGGAGAAGGTGGATCGGCGCGATAGCGCCGAGACGGATGAGGGTGTTCCAGCGGAGTGAAGCGTTGGTGAGAGGCGCAGTCGTGGCTTTGCAAGCATATCGCCAAGCTGGACCACCCCTCATCCGACCTCGCTTCGCGAGGCCACCTTCTCCCGCAAGGGGAGAAGGGAAGACGCTACTCGGCGTCCCCCGGCCCTTCGCTATGGCTCCGGGCGCTCGAGTCCTTCGGAACGTCCACTGGACGTTCCGATCCGCCTGATGGCGGACCGGCCTCTCGCCCCTTGAAATCCTTCGCCAAGAGATAAAGCTCTACCGACTCATCGCGCGAGGCGGGTGGCTTGACGTGGTGCACCGACCGGAAGTTCTTCTTGAGCATCGAGAGCAGTTCGTTCTCCGCGCCGCCCTGAAACGTCTTGGCGAGGAAATGTCCGCCCGGCTTCAGCACCGATAGCGCGAAATCGGCGGCCACCTCGCACAGATGCATGGTGCGGATATGGTCGGTCCGCTTGTGGCCGGTGGTGGGTGCGGCCATGTCGGACAGCACGACATCGGGGTCACCACCCAGCGCCTCGGCCAGCTTCTGCGGGGCTGCCGGATCGAGAAAATCCATCAGCAGCACCGGCGCGCCGGGCACGGCATCCATTTCCAGATAGTCGATGCCGATGACATGCGGGTTTTCTGCCGTCGATTTCGTCCGCGCGGCCGCCACCTGGCACCAGCCGCCGGGCGCGGCGCCAAGGTCGATCACCTTCATGCCGGGCTTGAGCAAGTGATGCTTGTCGTCGATCTCGATCAGCTTGTAGGCCGCGCGCGAGCGGTAGCCGTCGGCCTTCGACCGCTGGACATAGGGATCGTTGATGTGGCGCTGCAGCCAGCGGCGCGACGATTCCTTCAGGCCGCTCTTCTTCTTGATTCGCGTCTTCAGCACGCGAATGCTGGCGGAACCTGGTTTTTCCGGTTTCTTGGTCATTGGTTGATTTCTTGCTTGAGCATGTGCGTTTCGCGGAGGGCTTCCCCCACTCCGTCGCCGCGGACCCCCCCC
>NZ_JAIUIU010000025.1:0-68364 GCF_020165775.1 Mesorhizobium sp. B263B2A | reverse complement strand
CGGCCCTATCGCAGACCTTCGCCGAGCTGCAGGCAAGGGGATCGACCCTATCGCCGACCATTGCCGAGCTTCAGGCATCGCCTGGCATGGCATTGATTGCGCGCGCCACCCAGTGGGCAAGCCAACTCGCTAGCACGGGTACGCTCGCGGTGCACATGCCGACTGGCACGCCAAACAAAGAAATCGAGCTAATCCAGCGGGCCGCTACTGGCGTCTTGAGCCTCTCGGCTGAGGTAGGCCGCTTGCGTCTGAGCGCTCTGGGAGCGGAAACTCTGTCCGCTGGGCTGCAGACAACCCGGTTGAAGCTCTCCGCACTGGCTGGTGCTGGAGACGTGCTTGGCTTCGCGGCGAGATCAAGCTTCACAGCCTATGAGGAGCTATTCGGCAACTGGCACACGCGGTCTGATCTGCCAAACCGCTTCTGGAGCGATCCAGAAATGCGCCAACGACACTACCGCGAAGCCAAGGTTGACCCGGGTCTGATCGAGACCACGTCAACTGGTGCGATCGAGGTTGTCATAGAGAGCGGTTTCGCGGCCGGCGCTTCGGAAGCTGGTAGGTCCGTCGCGCTGCTGGACGTTGCGGGGCTGTCCGTTCAGATACGGTCGGCCAATCCCAGAAATGATGCCTTCAGCGCGATAGGCTTCTTTGAGCGCGCGTTGCGGTCCTTCATCTCGAAGAAGATGGAAGCGGTGGGCGGACCGCAGTGGTTCAAGCAGAGGGTTGGGGGCGAAATCCGTAACAAGGCGCGTGATCTTCGCGCGGCGGCGATGGCGAATGGCGAGCGGGATGAAGCGTTGCTTTCTTATCTCGATCTTGGCGACCTGATGGCGATCGTGCTTCGCGCGGATAACTGGAATCAAGCGTTCGGGTACGTCTTTCCAAACGAACAAAGGCTGCGGCTTGACCTACAGGCGCTTATCGCCACTCGCCGTCCGACGATGCATACGCGCGATGTCGATGCGGTGCGTCTCGTCGAGCTGATTTGCATTATCAGCCGCCTTAGCCAATTTATGACCGGCGACGGCGAATGGAAGCGCATCGCCGACTCCGAGGATTGAGGGCTGCTGTTCATCGGTTGGGCGTCCGCACTGTCTAGAGCAAACGTAGTTGGTCACCGGGTGTCGAGCCCAGCGGAAACTTGATCTGCGTGGCGGGCTTCTCGACAATCACCAAAGCGTCGTCCGGTGCCGGATACGGCTGCCAATGAAAGTAGTTGGTCTTGCGAATGTTGGTGGTCCCGTAATCGGCTTTGCCTGTCACTCGCTCCGAAGGTGACGGCATTCCCCTCAGGAGATAGGCCAACTCTCGCCCCCTTCGAGAGCGTTTCGGACCACGGGGCCGGGCCAGTTGGGATAGATGTCAATGGACGGCTCAAGGTTGCCCAAGATGTTCCGCAAGGTACCGGTCCACTGGCGGATGGCCTCTTGCGAAGTGGTGAGGTTGTAGAGGTTACACATCGTTTTAATGTTCCCAACAGACATTGAATTTCAACCAGTTCTCTCATCGCCAGTTGCCCCGGTCCAGTTGCCCCTTGAAATAGATCTTTAAGTGGCTCTTAGTTGAGGTTGGTGGGTTTGGATGTTGGGTTATGCGTTCGGTTGTGAAGTTTCTCGCTGTCGCGTCAGTTATTGTCGCCACATCAAGTTCAGCTAAGGCTCTGGAATACAAGCCGGTATCGTCGCCGGGCGAGCTTCCGTTTCTCATCGTCTCTGGTGAATTTGGGGTCAACGAACCTCTGAATGAGTTTAGCCACGCTGTCACAAGCAGTGGGGCTAGGGTGGTCGTATTCGACTCGCCGGGCGGCAGTATCGGAAGTGCAATGCAGCTTGGACGTTTGATCCGGGCAGCCGGCCTTGATACGCTTCAAGTCCGACAGTTGCAGTGCGCGTCGGCTTGCTCGTTAGCTTACATGGGTGGCGTTCGCCGTGTTGCCGACCCGGGCTCTATTGGTGTTCATCGCTCATCCTTCGCCCCAGAGAACGGAATGTCTACCGACGAGGCTGTGGCCAACGTTCAAGCCGTAACTGCCGATATCATGTCCTACATGTCCGAGATGGGCGTTGACCCCAAGTTGATGGCCGTAGCATTGAGTTACGACAGGTTTGATATGCGATATCTCTCCGCCAGTGAGATGGCTGAACTGCGCGTAACCAACGTTTCTACCACGCCGCCGTCCGTTGACACGTCGCGTGTGTCGCCAACGCCCAGTCCGGCCCCCGCTGAAGCCAGCGCAGACGAGCGGCAGCTAGAGAGCGCGGCGGTAGCATTTATCAAGGGGCTCATCGAGCACCATGGCGACAACGCAGATTTGGCGATCGCTCAGGTTCAAAATTCGTATGCTGGCATCGTCGATTATTACGGAAAGCCAACGGACCTAAGCTCGATCATCGCCGACAAGAGAAGCTATTTCCAACGATGGCCGGAACGGGGATACAATCTCCACGACGAGAGCGTCATAGTCACCTGTGCCAATGAGCGATGCATGGTGTCGGGCACTTATGACTGGGTCGTCCGCAGCCTGCCAAGGCACAAGCAGGCAAAAGGTGTGGCGCGCTTCAGTTACACGATTGCGATTGGGCAGAACCCCAAAATCATCGCTGAGACCAGCAAAGTCATGCGCTGAAAGTTCCGTCAGATTAGTGCCTTCTCAAGCGCCCGTCTCGCAACCTCAAGCCGCGCCTCGTCGCCCCATAAGTCCTCACCAACGCTGCCCGATGAGTGACCCAGAACAATGTCTTGGTCCGACTTTGTGACGCCGGCCAAGCGTAGTCGGTCTTTCATGAGGTGGCGAAGCGAGTGGGTGGTAGCCTTTGGGTCCGTCACGCAGGCCCGAACGTGCTTGCCCAAGGCAGCAGATGCTGAGGAGGCGCCTTTGGGACGCCCGTAGGTCGGAAAGAGCATCGTTGCGCTGCCGGCAGCCTTGACGGCTTCCTTTGCGGCCTCCAGCGCGCGACCTCTCAACGGCACATTCCGCCGCGATACGGCATTCTTAATGCGGCGGTCATCGTGCCACTCAACCGTGATGTGCGGGACGACGTGGTCAACATGCACGTCCGCAACGCGAAGACCTGAGACCTCGGCGAGGCGGCATCCGGTACCAGCGAGGATTGCCCAGATGTGTTGAAGGTCTGCCTTCGCATGGTACGCAATGCGGGCGGTTACCCCGCAGTGTATCGCGCGGTGTATCTCTGGGGAAGCGGAAACCCGGGCAATCCTTGGGTTTCAAGACATTTCTGGATTAAGTGGCTCCCCGGGCCGGAGATGAACTAGCGCTTGCAAAGCGAGCCACAGTGGAGGACTCGGCTACAGTTCGAGTTTTGTGGCCGCGCTCTGTGAAATTTCACAGACCTATTTTCTGCAAAGTGCACAGGAAGCGCCGACAAATCCCCGCCAGTTGTTTGAACGGTTCCCGACCTTATGTCGCGAAACCGCCGCCGGTTGCGCCATCTTATGGTGCGCCCGTCGAGCGAGGCCACCCAGCCTACGAAGTCAGCTGTGAGCCACAGTGATCTTCAATGCACGATGGCCCACGCTTTCCGCGGCGCAGCGCTGCGTGAGCTCCTGCTGCGGGCGGCGATGGCACGGGAATTGCGGCACGGGGGGTGCGGCGCTTGACCGGAGAGCCGCGACGGGAGAAGCGCCGCAACGTGCCGGGGGTGCCGGCGCCGCGGGCGTCCTGCCGTTCATGTTTGATTGGAGCCCACCCATGTCCAGGCTGAATGCCGCCCTTGTCACAGTAATCGCTTTGTTGGCCCTAGCTTTGTTCGCGCTGGGAGCGCTGAAACAACATCTGGATACGGCCGAGGACCTGCAATGTGTGGAGGACCAACGCCTGATAGCGGCTGACTTGCGCATACGCATTCCACAGCGGCGCGACGCCCTCCTCAACGACCCAGCCTCGCCAATTGCGGGCAATCCGGATGGCGATATCGCTGTGGTCTCGTTCTTCGACTACAACTGCGGCGTTTGCCGGGCGGCAGCTCTCGATCTACAGGAGGCCCTCAGCAATGATCCCAATGTGAAGCTTGTGTTCAAGGAACTCCCAGTCCTGGGGCCAGCATCCAAATTTGCAGCGCGCGCAGCGCTCGCGTCGTACAAACAGGGGAAGTATCAGGCGTTCCATCTCGCCCTCATGGCTTTCCCCGGCTTCCTCAACCAGCGCACCACCTTAGCCGTTGCAGAGCGGGTGGGCCTCGATCTCGAGCAGCTGAAGCGGGACATGCAAGACCCAGCCATCGCAAATGCCATCACACGCAATTTCGCACTCGCCAAAGATCTGTATATCGAGGGCACACCGGCGTTGGTGGTCGGCGACGAAGTAATCCCAGGGGAAGTGGGGATGGCCCGACTGCAACGCTCCATTGCTGATGCCCGCGCCTAGGCAAATCTTCGACAGCTGCAAAAGTGCCGTTCTGACCGAGGGTCTCGGGATCGTCTTTGGGAGCTGGGGTTTTGATGTGCTCCTGAGCGCCTTCTTCGCGGTTGGCTTCTTGACCAGACCGGAACGCGGGGCGCGAGCGCGACGCCGGACATGGCGCCGTCTCCCGGCGTGCGGCTATCACCCAAGATTCCGGCGGCCGCGATCTCGCTCCTGGACGCTCTCCCCGTTACGCGGCAAGGGGCGCCGAGAGGTGGAAATTCACGGCTCTGCGGCGTCGACCATATCCACGCGTCCAGGCGCAAGGATCGATGGTATCACATCAGCTGCGGTGCCGACCACCAGTCCTGAATCCCGCGCGCCTGAAGGCGCGCGCCGGGTGCTCGTGCACCGAGCCCGCTTTTCTTCGCAAGGCTCAGGCGGTCTCGGCCATCCGGCTTCGCCCCCTGGCTTGGGCCGCCTTTCGGCTGCGCACGGCCGCCGGCCGATCGGCCGGCGTGGTCTGTCTTTTAGGCCGTCCCCGGGTGCGCGCGGTGGGCGGCTCTCCCTTCTAGGCCCGCCGCGGCATCCCGCAACCCTTCGCTGCGCTTCGGGTCCTCCTCTGCGTTCCGGTCCTTCGGATGCGGTCCGCCTTTCACGGCGGGCCTTTCCGGTCGTTTTCGCCGCCCACCCCGCTTCCGGGGGAGGGCGCGATTTGGCGAGCGGAGGACCAGGGCATGCGTTCAACCAACAAACGTTCCGGCAGCCGAAAGGCTGGCGCAAGCAGGGGCGGGCGCGCAGGCGCCAGCCTTTATCAAGAGATCACGGACCGCATCATTGCCGAGCTCGAGCGCGGCATCGTGCCATGGGTCAAGCCCTGGGGAAACGCAAAGGCAGGCCTCGGCCTGCCCAGGAATGCGGCCACCGAGCGCCGCTATTCCGGCATCAATATCCTGATCCTGTGGGGCGCGGTCATCGAGCGCAGCTATGCCTGCCAGAACTGGCTGACCTTCCGGCAGGCGCTTGCCCTTGGCGGCAATGTCAGGAAAGGCGAGCGCGGCACGACCATCGTTCACGCCGACCGCTTTGTTCCGCAAAACGAAAAGGAACGCGCCAAGGTCGATGGCGACGAACCACAGGCGGTGCCCTTCCTGAAGCGCTTCACCGTCTTCAACGTCGCGCAGTGCGAGAACCTGCCCGGACATCTCCATGCCGCCGCCGAACCGCTGCCGCAGCGCCAGATCATCCCGCAGGCCGAGGCGCTCATTCGTGCAACCGGCGCTGATGTCCGCATCGGCGGCGATCGCGCTTTCTACATGCCGGACTGCGACTTCATTCAGGTGCCGCCGCAACCGGCCTTCTTTCAGCAGATCAACTATTACCGGACCTGCTTTCACGAGCTTGGCCACTGGACCGGCCACCCGACGCGCCTTGCGCGCGACCTCTCCGGCTCGTTCGGCTCCAAGGCCTATGCGCGCGAGGAACTGGTCGCTGAAATCTGCGCAGCCTTCGTCTGCAGCACTATGGGCATCGAGCCGACCGTGCGCCATGCCGATTATATCGGCTCATGGCTGAGCGTGCTGCGCGAGGACAATCGCGCCATCTTCCGCGCCGCCAGCCATGCCTCGAAAGCCGCCGATCTCCTGCTCGGCTTCAATGCCGACGTGGAAGGCGAGGCGGATGCCGAGATCGCCGCATGAGCGCGCTTCGTCGCCCTACGCGAGAGCCTTGCGCTTCTGACGGCGCGCGATGCGGCCGCGCGGAAACCCCTTGAATACCGGCCTGTTGGTCAACCCGCCGTCAATCACGAACCGTTTTGAAGGAACGCCGCAATGATCCTCATCACTGACGAACTGCGCCTTCTTCTGCTCGCCAATGGCGCTGCCGAGACCGAAGCCGACCATGTTCCGGTCGTGAAACTGTTCAATCCGCTGGGCGCCGCCACCTGGCTCCTGAGCGAGCTCGATGCTGATGGCGATACACTCTTCGGCCTCTGTGATCTCGGATTGGGCTTCCCCGAACTCGGCAGCGTCAGCCTTGCCGAGCTCCAAACCGTGAAGGGACCGCTTGGCCTCGGCATCGAGCGCGACCTTTATTTCAAGGCGCGGTTTCCGCTCTCGGTCTATGCCGAAGCCGCTCGCCTATGCGGCCACATCACCGAGGCCGAAGGGCTCTTGCGGCAGGCCGCCGCCGCCCTCTCGCTTTCCCTTCCCGAGCTTCCGTCCGACCGGGCGGAACAATAGCGCCCTCCGGCGCAAAACCGTCGCGCCGCTCGGCCAGCGGCCTCGCGGTCAGGCAATTTCGGCCATAGCAAAGGAGAAAGACCATGCAGCTTGCCCACGTTTCCATCGACCAATTGAGCATCGCCGCCGCCAACATGCGGCATTCCAAACGCGCGCCCGACATCGCCGACATCCTGCCCTCGGTGCGGGCGCGCGGCGTCCTTGTTCCGCTTCTGGTGCGGCCCAACGGCTCGCCCGACACCTTCGAGATCGTCGCCGGGCGCCGACGCTATTTCGCGGCCAAGACCGTTGCCGACGAGCGCGGCAAGGCCGCGCCGCTGCCATGCGCCATCATGGAGGATGGCGACGACGCCGACGCGCTCGAAGCCTCCCTGATTGAAAATATCGCCCGCCTCGATCCCGACGAGGTCTCGCAATGGGAAACCTTTTCCCGCCTCATCAGGGAAGGTCGCACAATCGCCGATATCGCGGCCACGTTCGGCCTCACCGAGCATCAGGTGAAGCGGATTCTGGCGCTCGGCGAGCTTCTGCCCAGGATTCGCGAAGCCTATCGCCGCGAGGAAATCGACGCCGAGACGGTGCGCCATCTCACCATGGCCTCGAAGGCGCAGCAGAAGGACTGGCTGGCGCTCTTTGCCGATCCCGACAACCGCGCGCCGCGCGGCTGGCAATTGAAGCAATGGCTGTTCGGCGGCCAGTCGATCTCGACCAAGGTGGCGCTGTTCGCCATCGAGGACTATCCCGGCCTGATCGTCTCCGATCTGTTCGGCGAGGAAAGCTATTTTGCCGACGCCGACCTGTTCTGGCTCAAGCAGAATGAGGCGATAGCCGCCACGCGCAACGCCTTTCTTGAGGCCGGATGGAGCGAAGTGATCGTGCTCGAACCGAGTCAACATTTTCACGCATGGGACCACGAAAAGACGCCGAAGAAGAAGGGCGGCAAGGTCTTTATATCAGTCTCGCATCGCGGCGAGGTCGCGTGTCACGAGGGCTGGCTGTCGCACAAGCAAGCCCGCCGCGCCCGAGCCAATGGCGAGGCCGCAGAGGCCGAGACCCCGGACAAACCCTCGCGGCCCGAAGTCACTGGACCGATGCAGAATTATGTCGATCTGCACCGTCATGCCATCGTGCGCTTGGCGCTCCTTGACCGTCCGGCCGCAGCCCTTCGCCTGATGGTGGCACATGCGATTGCCGGCTCAAGCCTGTGGCAGGTGCGTACCGAGCCGCAGCGCGCCGCCAACGAAATCGTGGCGGCAAGCCTTTCAGCCTGCAAGGCCGAAACCGCCTTCACGGATAAGCGGCGCGAGGTCCTGGCGCTGCTTGGAGAACCGGACGAGGGTGGCGCGGTCGCTGGCCGCAATGGCGGCGACTTCGGCACGGCAAGCCTGTTTGCGCATTTGCTGACGCTGTCCGACGATGATGTGATGCGCGTTCTCGGCATCGTCATGGCCGAGACGCTTGAGGCCGGCAGTGCCGTCATCGAGGCGCTCGGCAATCATCTCAATGTCGACACCGCCGCTTGCTGGCAACCGGACGACGCCTTCTTCGACCTGTTGCGCGACAGGGAAATTGCCAATTCGATGCTTGCCGAAATCGGCGGCAAGCATGTCGCGGACGGCAATGTCGCTGAGAAGGTGAAGACGCAAAAGACAATCATCCGCGACTTTCTGTCCGGCGAAAACGGCAGGCAAAAGGTCGAGGCCTGGCTGCCGCGCTGGATGAAATTCCCGGTCGAAAGCTACACGGATCGAGGCGGCTTGCGCACCGCCGATCAATGGGCACGGGTCCGCTCCCTGTTCGACTGCCAATAGCCCGTCAAGCTGGGCGGCGGCTGCCAGGATGGCCGCCGCTCGGCATCGCACCCCGGTCGCAATGGCCGCATGTTCGTGACCTTTGCCCCCCGTTTCCAGCGGCACAATCCAGCCCGGCAAACCACCTTGGTCCCGCAGGTCGTTCAGCCCGTCGGATGCCTGCCCTGGCGCCCGACCCGTGGGGCACGATCTCGATCGGCATGGCGCGGCATCAGCCGCAGTCCCGCAATCCTCTCCTGCTTGGCTTGGCTGCAGCGACCGCGCTCGCCACGATCTCCATGCTCCCTGCCAGGACCATCCCCTGCGGCTGGCTTGTCGACCTATGGACGGGTCCGGCCGCCCGAAACCCTCGCCAGCAGCTTTTTTCCCCGCCGCCTGCGGCGGCTTCCTCGCGCCGCTCCGCTTCAAAAAAGCCGCCTGCTCGGGTCCTCCGCTGGCGCTGCGGCCCTGTCAGGTTCAGGCGCTCCGGACGCATCCATCACGGTCCGCCATCGCAGGGGATGGTCCCCGGCGACAGCAAAAGGAGACTTCGAAATGACCGCGATCGGTTACGTCAACAAGCAGGAAAACGGCGCCTACAAGGGCCAGCTCAAGACCCTCAGCGTCCGCGCCGACATCGACATCATCCCCAACCAGGCCAAGAGCGCCGACAACCATCCCGACTACAGGGTGCTGACGCAAGGGGTCGAAGTTGGCGCCGGCTGGATCCGCACCGGCGAGACCTCCGGCAAGGATTATGTGAGCCTGTCGATTGCCGCGCCGGAGTTCGGACCGCGCAAGCTCTACGCCAATCTGGGCCGCGCCGCCGGCCAGGACGATGACGACACCTACGCCATCATCTGGAACCCGGCCGACTGATCGGGCTCATCGGAGCCCCGCGCCGCAGCCGGCGCGGGGCTCTTGCCACAGAGCGGCGAAAACTCGCCCCCAACTCTTCGCCCGTCCCCAAGACGACCTCGCCCCCCCATCCTCGTCTCGCTCGCAAGCCAAACGAGGATCATCATGGACAACGAAAACGAACGCGCCGCCCGCGCCAAAAAGGGCAGTCCGTTTCTCAACACAGCCCAAGCCGCCTTCTACATAGGGCTCTCCCAGCGCACGCTGGAAAAGATGCGGCTCAAGGGCGGCGGCCCGAAATTCCGCAAGCATGGCCGCTACGTCCGCTACCACATCGACGAGCTCGACGACTGGTCGAAAGGCCGCCATAACCAGACCCATTCCAACGATGGAGGCCGTTCATGAGCCGGCCTCCTTCCATCGGTCTGACCGGCAGCCGCCTGCGCCGTGCTCGGGCGACAAAGGCGATCGCCGCGACCGCGATTGCCCTTGGCCTGGTTGCCTTCGGCCCCCTTGCAAACCCATCGCCCTTCTTGATCTGGAACGCCTCGGCGAGCGCGCCGGTTGGCCTCTATCGCGTCGTGGCGGGAGCGCCAGCACGCGGCGACCTGGTGCTCGCCGGCGCACCGGATGCCATTGCCGGCCTCGCTGCCGAACGCGGCTATCTCCCGAACGGCGTTCCCCTTGTAAAGCACATTGCCGCGCTGCCGCACGAACGTGTCTGCGCCTTCAACGAGGCGATCATCATCGGCGGCAAGATCGTCGCACGTCGGCTAGTTACCGACACCCAAGGCCGTCCGCTGCCCTGGTGGAGCGGCTGCCGCGCGCTCGCTGACGACGAATTCTTCGTGCTGAACGGCGAGGCACCGCGCTCTTTCGACAGCCGCTATTTCGGGCCGGTCCGAGCCACCAACATCATCGGGAGGCTCGCGCCGCTATGGACCGAGTAGCCCTCCTGATGCTTGGCATGATCGCTGTCGCGCCATGCGCCTGTTCCGCCTCGACCGGCGCTGAGCCGGTCGCCATCTCCCATAGTCCGCAGCTTGGAAAATGGCGGCACTTCGTTGCCGAAGCAAGCAAGCGTTTCCGTGTTCCCGAGGCCTGGATCTACGCGGTGATCGATGCCGAAAGCGGCGGCAAGACGATGCTCCACGGCCGGCCGATCACCTCGCGCGCCGGTGCCATGGGCCTCATGCAGGTGATGCCGGAAACCTATCAGGACATGCGCGCGCAATACGGACTGGGCGCCGATCCCCACGATCCGCACGACAACATTCTGGCCGGCACTGCCTATCTCCGCGCCATGTATGACCGCTTCGGGTTCCCCGGGCTGTTTGCCGCTTACAACGCCGGACCCGAGCGCTACCAGGCGCATCTGAAGCGCGGCACGCCGCTGCCGAAAGAGACCGTCGACTACCTCAAGCAGCTCCGGGCTGCCGGAGTTTCGCGAACCGACATCGAGCAGTTCAAGGGCAAATCTGTCGCTCCGGACAGGCAAGATGCACCCTCGGGGCGCTCGCTGTTTTTCCCGCAAAATGGTGGTCGCGCTTTTGCGCGAAACGGCGATCTCTTCGTGCCGCTGGGGAGGGATGTCGCACATGTCAAAGAGCCGGAACGCTAGCAATGGGGGGCCGGACGCGTCCAAAGGGGTGGGGCGCGGAAGGCAAGATAAAGGCACCGCCTCCCAGGGCCGGCGAAGTGTCTGTCTGCACATCATTTTTGCCGGAGGCACCCTCCAGCGTCAGGAGAACTTCGGAGCGCAAATGGCTGATTCGACTCTGTTCCAGGCGCAGGCCAAGCATGAGGGATGACGAGTTCAGACCGAAGCTCGGGAAGATTGGCTCCCGTGGTTCGAAGGCCGGCAAACGCTTTGCCGGCCAGGTGCGGGCGGCGATCAACCGAGCTGGTGGCCGGCCCCAGCGTGGTGGGCGCTTCGCGGGCAGCAGGATAGGCCGGGGTGGGGCGACGGCCGCGCTGCTGAAATCACGCGATCGCCATGCAGCCTTCCGCCAGCGCCGGGTCGTCGTCAAGGCGCGTGTCGTCAAGCTGGCCGGCAAGAGCGCGGACGGGGCGCGTGCGCATCTGCGCTACATCCAGCGCGACGGCGTCACCCGGGACGGCGCGCCTGGCCAGCTCTACGGCGCCGACAGCGATTGCGTCGCTGGCAAGGACTTCCTCGATCGTGCCGATGGCGATCGCCATCAATTCCGCTTCATCGTCGCACCCGAGGACGGCATCGAATTTGACGACCTCAAGCCACTGACGCGGCGGCTCATGGCACAGATGGAGGAGGATCTCGGCACGAAGCTCGACTGGGTTGCCGTGGACCATTTCAATACCGGCCATCCGCACACCCACATCATCGTGCGTGGCAAGGACGATCGCGGCGAGAATCTTGTTATAGCGCGAGAATACATCTCGAGCGGCATCCGCGAGCGCGCCGCCGAGCTGGTCAGCCTCGATCTCGGTCCGCGCACCGACCACGAGATCGAGCATCGCCTGCGCCAGGAAATGCAGCAGGAACGCTTCACCAGCATCGACCGCCGCCTGCTGCAGCTGCGTGACGACAGTGGGCTGGTTTCGCTGGATAGCCGCGACGCGTTTCGACAGACCTTGCACCAGGGGCGCCTGCGCAAGCTCGAGCGGATGCATCTGGCGGAAGAGATCGCCCCGCGCCGCTGGCGGCTCGACGACGGGCTTGAAGCGACGCTGCGCCGCATCGGCGAACGCGGCGACATCATCAAGACCTTGCATCGCGAACTGACGGGCAGGGGGATCGCCCGCAGTGCCGCCGACTGCGTGATCCACGATGGATCCGGCGAGCAGGCCGCCCCTGTCGTCGGCCGCGTTGTCGCGCGCGGGCTGGCCGACGAGCTCAGCGACCGGCATTACCTCATCGTCGACGGTGTGGATGGCAAAACCCGATACATCGACATCGGCAAGGGCGAGGCGACAGAGCCGACGCCCGACGGCTGCATCGTGCGTGTCACGCCGAGGAACACACAGCCCAGGCTGGTTGACCGCACAGTGGTCGAAATCGCGGCTGCCCATGACGGCCGCTACAACATCGACATTCATCTGAAGCACGATCCGGCCGCCACCGACCGCTTCGCCGATACGCATGTCCGCCGGCTGGAGGCAATCCGGCGCGCTATCGGGGGCGTGGAGCGCGAGCCCGACGGCACCTGGATCATCGCGCCGGATCATCTCGATCGTGTCGTCGCCTACGAGCGCCAGCAGGCCAGGACCCAGCCGGTCACGGTCGACAAGCTCTCATCGATGCCGCTGGAGCGGCAGGTTGGCTTTGACGGCGCGACCTGGATCGACAGCCAGCTTGTCTCCGAGGCATCAGAGAGGTTGCGCAATTCGGGCTTCGGCCGTGAAGTGCAGGAGGCGCGGAGCCGCCGGCAGCAGTGGCTGATCGCGCAGGGCCTTGCTCATGAGGAGCAGGATCGGATCATCTATCGCGCCAACATGGTTTCGATCCTCCGCCAGCGGGAGTTGAACCGTGTTGCCGGTCAACTGTCGGAAGAGCTTGGCCTGTCCTATGCCGAAACGCGGCCCGGTCATCGCGTAGAGGGCACGCTCCGCCGGTCAGTTGAACTCGCCAGCGGCAAATACGCCGTTATCGAGAAATCGCGAGAGTTCACGCTCGTACCATGGCGGCCGGTTCTCGAGCGGCATGTCGGCAAAGAGGTTTCCGGCCTGGTGCAGCGCGAGGGCATCTCTTGGAACATCGGTCGGCAAAGGAGTGGGCCCAACGTCTCGTGACCTGCGCAGCTATACGAACGCGGTCTGCCTTCGATCGGCCCGGGCAAGACTTCGACAAGGTGCTCCGAGCCTGCTTGCATCGGCAGCGAAAAATGGGGCTGATAGCCACCCGATTCGCATCGGCATCGATCTTTGATGCACGATCCCAAATCGACTGACGCAGACGACGGGAATGCGCTGGGCAGCAGAGGAAGGTAGCAATGCAAATGATCCTTAGGGCCATCGGCAGAGCCTGGCATTCGGCCTTGTCTAAGATCGACACAGCGCGGTTGCGGCGGCAGCGTCGGCGACTCGGCGACGTTGCCACGGCTGAATTTCAGCGGCCGAAACTCCGCACCGCCGAACACTCCGCGACTAAGTCGGCCACCGGGCCATCCTCTCCGCGACACGCGGCGGTCCCCATGATGGACAGCTTGCAGGGACAATCTGCGCGGCCGCGAAGGTCGAAAAAGCACTGAACATGGCCGCAAATTGCGCCAATCGCTGACGAATTTGACAGCTTACTAACTCTCCGAGACGGGTGAGTTGAGGTCAGGAGACCTGCAGAGCCGAGATCAACGATCCGTCTCGCCGGATGTCAAAAGACATGCTCGCCTATCCGCTGGCTGGATGGCAGCTATCCCAAAAATCGATTTTACCTGTTTTGCAGAATTCTACTACGGAGGCTGAGCGCTTGGCGCGTTCCCTTCGAGCCGACTGAGGCTACCGGGAAGAATTCGGAGACGAAGTCATGTGCGGGATTGTTGGCATTGTCGGGCATCAGCCGGTGTCGGAGCGGTTGGTCGACGCGTTGAAGCGGCTCGAATATCGCGGCTATGACTCAGCCGGCCTTGCCACCATTTGCGAGGGCTCGCTGCACTCCCGGCGCGCGAAGGGCAAGCTTGTCAACCTCGAGAGAAGGTTGAAGGAAGAGCCGCTGAGTGGGATCGTCGGCATCGCACACACGCGTTGGGCGACCCACGGCGCACCCACCGAGCGCAACGCGCACCCGCACATTGCGGAGGGTGTGGCCGTGGTTCACAACGGCATCATCGAGAATTTCGCCGAGTTGAAGGATGAACTCGCGGCGGCGGGCGCCGAGTTCCAGACCGATACCGACACCGAGGTTGTCGTACATCTCTTGGCACGATACCGCCGTGAGGGCATGGGGAGGGGTGAGGCAATGCATGCCATGCTGAAGCGCGTCAGGGGTGCCTATGCGCTTGCTGTTCTCTTTGAGGATGATCCGTCCACCATCATGGCGGCGCGCAATGGACCCCCATTGGCGATCGGTCATGGCGTCGGCGAGATGTTCCTGGGCTCCGACGCGATCGCGCTTGCTCCCTTCACAAATGCGGTCACGTATCTCGTCGACGGCGACTGGGCCGTTATCGGCAAGACAGGAGTCGACATCTTCAATTTCGATGGCCATCCCGTCGAGCGTCCGCGCCAGACTTCCCTTGCCGGGGCATATCTGGCTGATAAGGGCAAGTATCGCCATTTCATGGAGAAGGAAATTCATGAGCAGCCCGAGGTTGTCGCCCGTGCGCTCGGTTATCACACCAGCTTCGAAGGGAATCGCGCCGACACGACGTCTTGCATAGATTTCGCCGGCATCCCGAGCCTGGCGATCTCGGCTTGCGGCACCGCCTATCTGGCTGGACTTATCGCAAAATACTGGTTCGAGCGCTATGCGCGCCTGCCGGTCGAAATCGACGTCGCGTCCGAATTCCGCTACCGGGAGATCCCGTTGCCGCCGCAGTCGGCGGCTCTCTTCATTTCGCAGTCCGGTGAAACCGCCGACACGCTCGCATCCCTGAGATACTGCAAGGCGCGTGGGCTGAAGACCGGCGCTGTCGTCAACAGCCGGGAATCGAGCATCGCGCGGGAGGCCGACGCCGTCTTCCCGATCTTCGCCGGCCCGGAGATCGGCGTTGCCTCCACCAAGGCGTTCACCTGCCAGCTTGTGGCTCTAGCCACACTCGCCATTGGCGCTGCCAGGGCCCGTGGAACGGCAACGCAAGATGAGGCAAAGGCGCTCGTCACGAGTCTTGCCGAAATGCCGGGCGTCATGGGCCGGGTCCTGAACAGCATCAAGCCAGATGTCGAGCTCCTATCGCGCGAACTGTCAAAATTTCATGACGTCCTGTATATCGGCCGCGGCACCAGTTTCCCGCTGGCAATGGAAGGTGCGCTGAAGCTCAAGGAGATATCCTACATCCATGCCGAGGGATATGCGGCTGGTGAATTGAAGCATGGTCCGCTCGCACTGGTCGACGAAAACATGCCAGTGATCGTCATCGCGCCACATGATCGCTTTTTCGACAAGACCGTCTCGAACATGCAGGAAGCGGCCGCCAGAGGCGGTCGGATTATCCTCATCACGGATGAGAAAGGGGCCGCTGCTTCGAAACTCGACACGATGCACACGATCGTGCTGCCGGTAGTCGACGAGATTATCGCGCCAATGATCTTTGCGCTGCCGATACAGCTTCTTGCGTATCACACGGCGGTCTTGATGGGCAAAGATGTCGACCAGCCGCGCAATCTCGCAAAATCGGTTACCGTCGAATGATGGTCACGGCCCTTCGATAGAAATGCACTTCGGCTGAACGAGCAGTCGGACGTTATCGTCGAGGCCTTAATAGCTCCGGCTAATCCTTGTGACGAGCCCGGCGCTGCTCCTCATCGCACCTGGTCGTGCGTAGTGTGCATTTCAGTTCACATCGCGGCGCGCGATGCTTGCCCCGGTGTTCGAAACAGCGGAGCAAGCCAATGACGCCCACGAAGTTGCTGATTGGGCAGATCGTCGTCGTATTCGCAATCGTCATGCTCGGCGTGTGGACGGCCACGCAGTGGTGCGCGCACATGCTGGGCCATCAGCCGCCACTCGGCGCGCCGTGGTTTGTTGCGGCTGGCTGGCCGATCTACAAGCCGTGGAAACTGTTTGAATGGTGGTACCATTTTGACGCCTATGCGCCCGAGGTCTTCGATAAGGCCGGTGCGCTCGCCGGCGCGAGTGGGTTCGTGGGCTGTGCCGCCGCCATCGGCGGTTCGCTGTGGCGCGCGCGACAGCTCGGATCGGTGACGACCTATGGCTCGTCAAGGTGGGCAACGACTCAGGAGATCGTGACGGCAGGGCTGTTTCGGCCGGCCGGGGTTTTCCTAGGCAAGCTGAAGGATCGCTATCTGCGACATGACGGGCCCGAGCACGTCATGGCCTTTGCCCCAACACGTTCAGGCAAGGGCGTCGGACTGGTTGTTCCAACTCTTCTGTCCTGGACCGGTTCGGCGGTCATTCATGATATTAAGGGCGAGAATTGGCAGTTGACCTCCGGCTGGCGGTCGAAATTCTCCTATTGCCTTCTATTCAATCCAACTGATCCTAGGTCGGCGCGCTATAACCCGCTGCTTGAGGTACGAAAGGGTCCACAAGAGGTCCGCGATGTTCAGAACATCGCCGACATCCTGGTAGATCCGGAAGGCGCGCTGGACCGCCGGAATCACTGGGAAAAGACAAGTCATTCCCTCCTCGTCGGCGCCGTTTTGCACGTGCTCTATGCCGAAGAGGAGAAGACGCTTGCCCGCGTCGCCACTTTCCTGTCGGACCCGCAACGTTCCTTTTCCGCGACGCTGCAGCAGATGATGACCACCAACCACCTGGGCACGCCCGACAAGCCTGAGGTCCATCCGGTCGTGGCCTCGGCGGCACGTGAGCTGCTGAACAAATCGGAAAACGAGCGTTCTGGTGTTTTGTCGACCGCCATGTCATTTCTCGGGCTCTATCGCGACCCGACGGTCGCGGCGGCAACATCGACCTGCGACTGGCGCATTGTCGATCTCATGGATGCCGAGCGACCGATATCGCTCTACCTGGTCGTGCCGCCGTCGGACATCTCGCGCACCAAGCCCTTGGTGCGCCTGATCCTGAACCAGATCGGCAGACGCCTGACCGAGCGCCTTGAGGGCGATCCAAGCAGGAGTCGCAAACATCGACTCCTCATGATGCTCGACGAATTCCCGGCGCTCGGGCGGTTAGATTTCTTCGAGACCGCGCTCGCCTTCATGGCCGGCTATGGCATTCGCGCATACCTGATCGCGCAATCATTGAACCAGATATCCAAGGCCTATGGCGAGAACAGTGCCATTCTCGACAACTGCCACGTGCGTATTGCCTTTTCCTCCAATGACGAACGCACCGCCAAGCGCATTTCGGATGCGCTCGGCACCGCAACGGAGCTTAGATCGATGCGCAACTATGCCGGCCACCGGCTGGCGCCCTGGCTGTCGCACGTCATGGTCAGCCGGCAGGAAACGGCCCGACCGCTGCTCACTCCTGGCGAGGTGATGCAGCTGCCCCAAACCGACGAGCTGGTGCTGATTTCAGGGCTGCCGCCGTTGCGCGTCCAGAAGCTGCGCTATTATGAGGACCGGAATTTTACCGAACGCGTGCTACCTTCCCCGGTGCTGCGGGACAGCCCTTACGCAGACCGTCCGGCTTCCCGCACGGACGACTGGACTGGACGGGTGCGCAGCGTTGACGGTCGTCTGGCTGCAGGCGACGAAATTGCCGACGCGGCGATCGGGGACGAGGGCGGCGTCCAGCAGCAGCGCCATCCAGCTCTACCGGAACATCAAATCGTGCTTTCTCAAGAAGCTGAGCAGGACGATCTCTTCAAGTCTGTTGACGATGATAGCGAGCCGGTCGCCGACAAACGTGTCATGGATCGGACTTCGACGGCGGCCCGGGTCTACGGCCTCAATGAAGGAAGGGGCGACGACAAGGACATCGTGCCCGGCTTCTGAACGCTGCTTCCTGACGGCGTACCTCAGCGTAGGTAAGGGCGATAAGCGTTTTTGGGCATCTGGAGGATGCTTGTTCCCGTCGCCGGCGCGTAGCGCTGGCTGTTGGAACAAGCCACATGAAGCCCCGCCGCATTCGTCACCAGTTTCTGCTTGAGTTTGAGTTAAGCGAGAAGCTGGACAAACTCAGTCGTGATCCTTCGACCACCAAATCGGCGATCGTCGCCAAGGCAGTAGAAGCCTTCATCGAGCGGCGTGGCAAGAACGAGCTCGACCAACGCTACGGGGTAAGGCTCGACCGTCTTTCTCGCGACCTCGCTCATGTCAGGCGCGACGCCGAGATGACGATGGAGAGCCTGGCGCTCTTCATCCGCTTCTCGATCACGCTTCACGCCCACACGCCGGCCCCGGACAGGGTAACGCAGGCCATCGGCCAGGAGCGCTTCGACAAATTTGTCGAGCAGGTCGGCCGGCAGATCGCTTCCGGGAAGCGGTCGCTTGGCAAAGACAATGGCGGGGGAGAGGAAGGGTGAACTCTCATCCGGAAGCCGATCATCGCCGCCGCGCCATGCTGCGCACCGCCATGGGCCCGGCGATCACCAAAGCGCTTTCAGACCCATCGATCATCGAGGTGATGGTCAATCCCGACGGAGCACTGCGCATCGATCGGCTCGGGGAAGGCTTGGTCGACACAGGCGTGCACATCCATCCTACCGAGGCGGAGCGCATTGTCCGCCTCGTCGCTTCCCACGTGCGCGCCGAAGCGCATGCGGATAATCCGATCGTAAGCGCCGAACTGCCCTCGGGCGAGCGGTTCGAAGGCCTCCTGCCACCTGTGGTGTTGGCGCCATGCTTTGCCATTCGCAAGCCCGCCGCAAAGCTCTACAGCCTAGCCGATTATGTCGCCGACGGGGTCATGCTGCCGCTGCAGGCTGATGCGTTGAAGAAAGCCGTCCGCGAGCAGCGCAACATCCTGGTCGCGGGCGGCACTTCATCGGGCAAGACAACCCTTGCCAATGCGCTGCTGGCCGTGGTCGCCGACTGCCACGAGCGGGTGATCCTGATCGAGGATACGCGCGAACTTCAATGCGCAGCAAAAGACTGCGTTGCGCTGAGGACCAGGCGTGGTTCTGTCACGCTCGCCGATCTCGTGCGTTCGACACTGCGCCTCAGACCCGATCGCATCATCGTCGGCGAGATCAGAGGCGCGGAAGCGCTCGACATGCTGAAGGCATGGAACACTGGTCACCCAGGCGGCATCGCCACCGTTCACGCGAACTCGGCGCGGTCCGCCCTCTACCGCATCGAGCAGCTCGCACAGGAAGCCGTGGTCACCGTTCCCCGCCGGCTCATCGCCGAGGCGATAGACCTGATCGTCTTCATCGCCGGCCGCGGATCCTCGCGCCGCATCGAGACGATCGCCGAGGTCACTGGCCTCGACGGCAGTGGCGACTACGCCGTCACCCAGCTCACGCTTCCGCAACTCCAGCAACTCTGAAAGGTCACTTCATGCGCAAGAAGCTTCGCTTTCTCTGGGCCACCACGCTCGCGTTTCTTCTCACGTTTCCGGCATACGCCGCCGGCTCCGGAATGCCCTGGGAGCAGCCGCTGCAGCAGATCTTGGAATCTGTGCAGGGGCCGGTCGCCAAGATCATCGCGGTCATCATCATCATTACCACCGGCCTGACACTCGCCTTCGGCGACACGGCAGGTGGGTTCCGTCGGCTCATCCAGATTGTCTTCGGCCTGTCGATCGCCTTTGCCGCATCGAGCTTCTTCCTCTCCTTCTTCTCCTTTGGCGGCGGGGCACTCGTCTGATGTTGGCCGGAGAGCACCATATCGAGGGCTTTGAGGTTCCGGTTCACCGCGCACTGACCGAACCGATCCTGCTCGGCGGCGCGCCGCGAGCGGTGGCCATCTTCAGTGGCACCGTTGCCGCGGCCGTCGGGCTTGGCTTGCAGCAGTGGATTGCCGGATTGGTGCTGTGGATCTGCGCGCACACGGTGGCTGTCTTCGCGGCCCGCCGCGACCCGGATTTCGCCAGCGTGCTCGTCCGCCATCTTCGCCTGAAGGGGTGGCTCGCATGCTGAATCTTTCCGAATATCGGGGCAAGGCCGACCGACTTGCCGATCATCTGCCTTGGGCCGCACTGGTGGCACCGGGCATCGTGCTCAACAAGGACGGAAGTTTCCAGCGCTCATTTGGATTTCGCGGGCCTGATCTCGAGAGTGCAACAGAAGCCGAACTCATCGGCATCTGCGCGCGGGCCAACAATGCGCTCAGACGGCTCGGCTCCGGCTGGGCATTGTTCTTCGACGCCGAGCGCATCGAGGCGCTGGGCTACCCAAGCTCGCGTTTCCCCGACGCTGCGTCATGGCTGGTGGATGAAGAACGGCGCGCGGCCTTTCAAGGCAAGGTCGCGCACTACGAGAGCCGCTATCACCTAACGCTGACGTTCATCCCGCCGCCAGACAGCCAGGCGCGGGCGCAAAGCGCTCTGGTCGACTCGCATCATTCAGGAGGCGAGAGAGAGTGGCGCCAGGAACTGACGCGGTTCCGGGACGAGACCGGCCGCGTGCTGGATCTCCTGTCGGGCTTCATGCCCGAAATACGCGCACTCGATGATGCCGGGACGCTGACTTACCTCCACGGCACGATCTCCACCCGCCGCCATCCAGTCGCCGCGCCAAAAACACCCATGTATCTCGACGGCATCCTGGTCGATGCGCCGCTTACTGGCGGATTGGAGCCGATGCTTGGCAACCACCATCTGCGCACGCTCACCATCCTCGGTTTTCCGAATGTCACACGGCCCGGAATTCTCGATGCGCTCAACAATCAGGATTTCCCCTACCGCTGGATGACGCGCTTCATTCCGCTGGATAAGACCGAGGCCACCAGGACGCTCACGCGGTTGCGGCGGCAGTGGTTTGCCAAGCGCAAATCGATCGTGGCCATCCTGCGCGAGGTGGTGACCAGCGAACCCGTCCCGCTCGTTGACACCGACGCCGAAAACAAGGCGCTCGATGCCGACGCCGCAATCCAGGCGTTAGGCGGCGATCATGTCGGGTTCGGCTATCTGACGACGACGGTAACGGTTTGGGACGAGGACCATCAAGCCGCTGCGGAGAAACTCCGCGCGGTCGAGCGCGTCGTCAATGGCCTCGGCTTCGCCACGATCCGTGAAGGCGTGAATGCGGTCGAGGCCTGGCTCGGCTCGTTGCCCGGCCATGTCTATGCCAATGTCCGTCAGCCGCTCGTTCACACATTGAATCTCGCCCACTTGATGCCGCTTTCCTCGGTGTGGGCCGGCCCGGCGGCGAACGAGCATCTCGCCAAAGTTACACAGGCAGAGGCCCCGCCGCTTCTCTTCGCCTCAACCAGCGGGTCGACACCGTTCCGGCTTTCCACCCACGTCGACGATGTCGGCCACATGCTGATCGTCGGACCGACCGGCGCCGGCAAATCGGTTCTCGTTGCCCTCTTCGCTCTGCAGTTCCGACGCTATGCCGGCGCGCAGGTGTATGTCTTCGACAAAGGCAATTCAGCCCGGGCCGCAATTCTTGCCATGGGTGGCGAGCATCACGCGCTGCGCGCCCACGGTGCGCTTGCCTTCCAGCCGCTGCGCAAGATTGACGATCCGGCGATCCGCAGCTGGGCAGCCGAATGGATCGCCGGGCTGTTCGCCCATGAGAACGTCACCGTCACCCCGGAGGCGAAAGAGGCAATCTGGTCGGCACTCACCAGTCTTGCAACGGCGCCAGCGCAGGAACGCACACTCACCGGCCTGTCGGTCTTGCTTCAGTCCAACGCGCTGAAGTCCGCTTTGATGCCCTACACGCTCGACGGGCCCTTCGGCCGGTTGCTGGACGCGGACGACGATCGGCTGGCCTTGTCGGATGTGCAGTGCTTCGAGACCGAAGAGCTGATGCACAGCCAAGGCGCTGTGCTGCCGGTGCTCACCTATCTTTTCCATCGCCTCGAGGCGCGGTTCGATGGACGACCGACATTGCTCATGCTCGACGAGGCCTGGCTCTATCTCGACAATCCGCTCTTTGCGGGGCGTATACGCGAATGGCTGAAGGTGCTGCGCAAGAAGAACGTCTCTGTCATTTTCGCCACGCAGTCACTGGCCGACATCGCTGGCTCTGCAATCGCACCGGCCATCATCGAGAGCTGCCCACAGCGCATTTTTCTTCCAAATGACCGTGCCGTGGAACCACAGGCACGGGAAGCCTACGAGCGTTTCGGCCTGAACGAGCGGCAGATCGAACTGGTCGCGCGCGCCACGCCGAAGCGGCAATATTATCTGCAATCGCGCCGCGGCAACCGGCTGTTTCAGCTGGGCTTGGGTCCAATTGCGCTTGCGCTATGCGGCGCCTCCGATCCGGCCAGCCAGACCCTGATCGACAAGATCCTGTCGGAACGCGGACAGGACGGCTTTGCCTTTTATTTCCTGAATGCCCGCGGGCTCGATTGGGCCGCCGAGCTTCTCCGCCAATTCCCTCAACCAGACATGGAGTAATCGTCATGATGCGGCGCCGTTTCCTTTCCGGCCTGATCACCCTTTCCCTGATGGCCAAACCGATGGCCGACTATGTCCAGCCAGCCTACGCGCTCATTGTCTTCGATCCCTCGAACTACACCCAGAATGTGCTGACGGCGGCACGCTCACTGGAGCAGATCAACAACCAGATACAGTCGCTCCAGAACCAGGCGACCATGCTGCAGAACATGGCGCGCAACCTTCAGAGGCTGGATTTTTCTTCGGTAGGCCAGCTCACCGGTTCGCTGCAGCGGATCGACGGGCTCATGGACCAGGCGAGTGGCCTGAGTTTTGATCTGGACAAGCTGCAGGACCAGTGGCGCAATCAATATCCCGAAAGCTACGACGCCACGATCAAGGTCAGCGATGTGGCAAGCGCAGCGCGCGAGCGCTGGCAGAGCGCCATGCAGGCGTTCCGGCAGACGATGGGTGTCCAGTCGCAGATCCTCGAGAACGTCCGGGGCGATCGCGACCTGCTTGCTGATCTCGTCAACCGCAGCCAGGGTGCTGCCGGTGCGCTTGAGGCAAGCCAGGCCACCAACCAACTGATCGCGCTGTCAACCAAGCAGCAGATGCAGATCCAGACGCTGCTCGCGACGCAGTTTCGCGCGGAGGCGGAGGATGCGGCTCGCAAGGCGCAGTCCGAAGAAGCCGCACGCCAGACGACAAAGCGTTTCCTCGGCACCGGCACGGCCTATCCCGGCAACTGATCACCATATCTGTCACGAGGAAGGCGCAATGAACGACCTCGGGGTCATCGATCGCTTCATGGAGACTTTCATCCGCTATATTGACAGCGGGTTTGGTCTGCTGTCGGGCGATGTCGCCTTCCTCACCACGACCCTGATCGGCATCGACATCACGTTAGCCGGGCTCGCCTGGGCATTCGCCGGCGAGCCCAACATTCTCGGCCGCTTCATCCGCAAGGTGCTCTATGTCGGCGTCTTCGCTTTCATCCTGAACAATTTCAAGAATCTCGCCGACATTATATACCGCTCCTTCGCAGGGCTGGGCTTCAACGCTTCGGCCGCCAATCTGTCGCCCGACAGTCTCCTGCGGCCCGGACGTATTGCCGCCACAGGCTTCGAGGGCGCGTGGCCGCTGCTGGATCAGGCGAGCCAGCTTCTTGGCTTTCCCGAAATCTTCGGCAACGCGCTCACCATTTTCGTGCTGCTCGTGGCCTGGTTCCTGGTCATCATTGCCTTCTTCATTCTTTCCATCCAGCTCTTCATCACCATTCTGGAGTTCAAGCTCACCACTCTCGCCGGCTTCGTTCTGGTGCCCTTCGCAGTCTGGAACCGGTCGGCGTTCCTGGCCGAGCGCGTGCTCGGCAACGTGATCTCGTCGGGCATCAAGGTGATGGTGCTTGCGGTCATTGTCGGTGTCGGGTCCACGCTGTTCGGCGAGTTCGCTTCGGCGCTGCAAGGCAAGGAGCCGGATTTGGCCGCCGCCATGTCACAGGTGTTGGGGGCGCTGGCGCTGCTTGGGCTAGGTGTTTTCGGGCCTGGAATAGCGTCCGGTCTCGTCTCGGGTGCCCCGCAGCTTGGTGCGGGCGCTGCACTGGGTACGGCCGCGGCCGCCGCCGGTGCGTCACTCGTTGCCGGAGGCGCTGCGATCGCCGGGGTGCGCATGGCAGCTGATGGCGGGCTTGCCGCAATTCGCGCCGGCACCACGATCGGTTCGGCAGCTTCCTCTGCCTGGCAATTAGGGCGCGCAACCTCGCCTGACTCCGGCCTGTCCGGTGTGGCTGCCGGGATGCAGGGCGTGGCAGGTGCCGCCAGTGGCGCCGCTGTGCGAGCGGCACGATCTGCCGCGGAAACCTTCGGGCGCAGCGCTGATGCCGGGCGCCAGGCCGCATGGACCGCGACCGGCGGGTCTCCCATCGCCTCGATGACCGAAACTCCTGCGGGTCCGACCACCGATGCTGCCCCTAGCTGGGCCAGGCGCCTGCGTTCCCAGCAGTCTGCGCGAGCCCACCGCCACGCCACCATGCAGGCGGTGCGCGATGGTGACAGACCGGGCGGTAGCGCCAATCCCTCTCTCAACGACAAGGACGACTAGATGCTCTTCAAGCGATCCGTTCAACGCTACGGCAAGACACCCGAGCCCATCACACCGTACCAGAAGGCGGGCCAGCTGTGGGATGAGCGCATCGGCTCATCGCGGGTGCAGGCCCGCAACTGGCGGCTGATGGCTCTTGGCTGCCTGGCATTGGCAACCGGGCTCTCCGGCGGGCTCGTTTGGCAGTCAATGCAAAGCCGGGTTGTGCCCTACGTCGTCGAGGTCGACCGCTTCGGCGAGGCGCGCGCCGTAGCCTCGGCAATCCGGGACTACGAGCCGACGGACGCCCAGATCGCCTGGCATCTTGGCCGTTTCATTCAGAATATCCGTTCCGTTTCCACCGATCCGGTGTTGGTGCGGCAGAACTGGTTGGCCGCCTATGACTTTGCCAGCGACCGCGCCGCGCTCTTCCTCAACGAATATGCCAAGGCGAGCGATCCTTTCGGTCAGATCGGAACGCGAAGCGTGTCCGTCCAGGTGACCAGCGTGGTGCGGGCCTCCGGTAGCTCGTTCCAGGTCAAATGGACCGAGCAGGTCTTTGAGCGCGGCAGCCTTGCCAGCACGACCCGCTGGACGGCGATCCTCACCATTATGATCCGGCCGCCAAGCAATACAGACCAACTGCGCAAGAATCCGCTCGGCCTCTTCATCAACGCCATCGATTGGTCGCGCGAGCTCGACAGTGCCGCGCCGACCTCCGTTTCCCCCAAGGAGCCCGCCAATGACAAATAAAGCCCCATCGCTCCGTGCCGCGCTGATCCTGTCGGCCTCGGCAGCGGTGCTGTCCGCCTGCGCATCCAAGCCGGTGCCGCCGCCCGAGATTGCCTATGACGCTGCCGACTTCAAAGCAGCGTCGATCGAGAAGCCGCCAGAGAAACCGGTTAAAATCGTCGAGGTGCCAAAGCCGCTACCGCTTCCCGGCCAGTTGCAGCCTGACCCAGTCAAGTTCGCCGAGGACAAGCGCTCTCCTGAAGAACGCGTTGCCGATGCCAATAGGGCCGCAACTCGGCAGCCAACCAGGTATGGCTATGTCAACGCGGTCCAGGTCTATCCCTTCACCGATGGCGCGCTTTATCAGCTCTTTGCAGCGCCGGAGCGCGTCACCGACATCGCTCTGCAGCCGGGCGAGAAGCTGACGGCTGTGTCCGCCGGGGACACGATCCGCTGGGTCATCGGCGACACCGTCAGTGGCACCGGTGACGGTCAGCGCACCCATGTTTTGGTGAAGCCGTTCGCGCCCGAGCTTACCACAAATCTGGTGATCACCACGGATCGACGCACCTATCACTTGCAGCTCCAAAGCACGGAGAAGACCGCAATGGCGGCCATCTCTTGGACCTACAGCGAAGACCAGATCCTTGCGCTCTCCCGGCGAAACGTTCAGGCCGACGCTGCAACGCCGGTCGCATCGAATGTTGCGCTCGAAAATATCCGCTTCCGCTATTCGATCGCCGGCGACACACCGCCCTGGAGACCGACACGGGCCTTTGACGACGGCAGCAAAGTCTATATCGAATTCCCGCGCCGCATCGATCAGGGCGAGGCGCCGCCGCTCTTCATCGTCGGTGCTGACGGCGGCAATCAGTTGGTCAACTACCGCATGCGCGGCAACTACTACATCGTCGATCGCCTGTTCGCCGCGGCCGAACTGCGCCTCGGCGCCAAGCCGCAGCAGGTCGTGCGCATCTCAAGGATGGACGGCCGGCAATTGCCGCGTCGGATGCCACTCTTTGCCGGTTTCGGCAGGTGAGGGGAAAAGGCTCATGACCTATACGTCCCACTCCAATGCGCCGCCGAAACTCGATCCCGACCAGCTGCAGCTGCGCGCCTCACCCCGCGGTGCTGTGCGCTTCAGGCGGGGGGTGATTGTCGCGATCTCTGCCGCCGGATGTGGTGCCATTCTGGGCGTCATGATCATTGCGCTTCAGGGGCCGGCATTGCGATTCAAAGAGCAGGCGGAAGACCTCTACCATCCTGACCACAAGCCCACCGCCGAGGGGCTCGACAGCCTGCCCAGGGACTATTCCGGCGTCAAGCCGAAGGCCCCGGTGCTCGGACCGCCGCTACCCGGTGATCTCGGCCGCCCCATCCTCGAGCGGCAGCGCCAACTCGGAATTGCGCCGGGACAGGAGGTCTCCGCCGAGGATCAACGCCTTGCCCAGCAGGCGATCGAAGCGCGCGAGTCGCAAGTGTTGTTCCGGATCGACAATCGGCCCAAACCGACAGATCTCGCTGGCGGCGAGGAGAGTCTACAGCAGCGGCCTGAAGCGCCGCAATCCGGAGCGACAGCCGGGTCGGCTTCCGTTGCACCAGCCGAGGGCGATCAGAACAACCAACAGCGCAAACTGGATTTTGTCAGTCAGCGGAGCACAAGCGGAATCTACAATCCGCATGCGCTGCAGACGTCTGCCTCGCCCTACCAACTGATGGCTGGCAGCGTAATCGCGGCAAGCCTCATTACCGGGATCAATTCCGACCTACCCGGCCTCGTCGTCGCGCAGGTCACAGAGAATGTGCAAGACACAGTCACTGGCAGCATCTTGCTCATTCCACAAGGTTCCCGGCTGATCGGCACCTATGACAGCGTGGTGGCGTTTGGGCAAAAGCGCGCATTGCTGGTCTGGCAGCGAATAATCCTGCCGGACGGGTCCTCGATCGAGATCGATAATCTGCCGGCGACAGACACCGCCGGATATGCGGGGCTTGAGGACAAGGTGGATTTCCACACCTGGCAGCTGATCAAGGGGGTTGCGCTCGCGACCTTGCTTGGCGTGGGCACCGAATTGAGCCTCGGAGACAATGAAAGCGATCTGGTCAAGGCGATCCGCGAATCCGCCCAGCAGAACGTCAGTCGAGCCGGCCAGCGCATAACTGAGAAAAATCTCAACGTTCAGCCCACCATAACGATCCGACCAGGCTGGCCACTGCGCGTCATCGTGCACAAGGATCTCTTGCTGCGGCCATACAAGATTGAACGGGAGTGATTATGGCCAACTTGAAACTTGGCAAGCTTCCAGACCGAACGCCCTTGAAGATTACCATCACCGTCAGCGCGGACTTGAGCCAAGAACTCAACGCCTATGCTGCGCTCTATCGTCAGACTTACGGCGAGTCTGAAACAGTCGCGGAACTCATTCCTTTTATGCTGGCGGGATTTCTGGACGGCGACCGAGCGTTTGCCAAGGCCAGAAAAGAAGGTCTGGCGACGGCCAGCATCTCAGACGAATCGCGGTCTTTGAAAGCCTCAGATTCCGAATGACCGAAGCAGAGAGTCAGTCAAGTGCAATTGTGGCGCACCGTGCCTGTCAAACAAGGGTGTGCGCGGGCAACATCGTCTGGCAAATAGGTCACCGATGATGGGCCCTGCGCGGACCGCGACGCACTCGCTGGCTCAAACTGCCACGGAGTGCCTGGCCTTTCCCGTTTTGAGATATTTGTCGAACTTCGCAGCGACGCATCTGACAAAGGGACGACTTTCCAGCGGTACGACGAAACGATCGCCGTCGAGTTCAAGTCGGACCGACTTGTCGAGGGCCACGGTACTCGACCGAAGAAGGAGCTTCTGGCCGGCTTTGCCGAAGCGTTCCACCAAATCGACTGCCGAGAAGCCGAAATCGCACATCAGGCGCTCGATGATCCAACCGCGAGCGCGGTCGTCGTCGGAAAAAGCAATTCCGCGGACCGAAGCCAACCCACCGTCATCCACCATGCGGCCATACTCGGCGGTCGAAGGCATGTTCTGTACATAGCCTTGTCGGAATTGGCTGATGGATGACGGGCCGAGGCCGATCAAGGTTTCGCAGCGATCCTCGGTGTAGCCCTGAAAGTTGCGACGCAACATCCCCGCATGCGCGGCAAGCGCCAGCGCATCCCCCGGTTTGGCGAAATGGTCGAGCCCGATTGCTTCGTATCCTTGGTCGAGTATGGCGCGAGCTGCCAGTTGCGATTGGGCAAACCGCTCCTCCGGGCCTGGCAACCAGGCCTCGTCGATCATTGTCTGATGTTTCTTGAACCATGGCACATGCGCATAGCCAAAGAGGGCGATCCGGTCGGGCTCGAGCGTCAGCGCCTGCCTGACGGTGGACAAGACGCTCTCCCTGGTCTGGTGCGGCAAGCCGTAGAGCAGGTCCAGGTTAACCGACTCGACGCCGCGTGCCCGAACGCCGTCGACGACTGTCTTGGTCTGCAAGAAGATCTGTTCGCGATTGATGGCCTTCTGCACCTTCGGATCGAAATCCTGGACCCCGAGGCTGGCCCTCGTCATGCCGATTTCGGCAAGTGCGTCGAGGCGCGCTTCGTCCATATCGTTGGGTTCGATTTCGCCGCTGATCTTGGCGCCGGGAAGAAATGAGAAGCTGTTGCGCAGAACGGCTCCGAGCGCCACCATGTCCTGTGGTTTGAGCATCGTCGGTGAGCCGCCACCGAAATGGACGGCACGCACCCGGCCCTTGCCTCCGGCGAGACATGAGACGGTGGCGATCTCCGCATGCAGCGATCTCAGATATTTGGTGACCGGTTCATAGTGGCGTGTCTGCTTGGTGTGGCACGCGCAGAACCAGCAAAGCTTGGCGCAGAAAGGGATGTGCACGTAGAGCGATATCTCATCGTCCTCGCCGAGCGCCTCCAGCCAGCCACGATAAGCCGCAGCATCGACGCCCACGTGGAAATGCGGTGCGGTCGGATAGCTGGTATAGCGAGGGACGTTTTCGACAATCCGAGCAAGCTACTTTCGACTGCATGTCGTGGTCACCATGTGCACCGCTGGAACTCTTGACTGGTTGGCCGGCCAACGCCCTGATTTCGATCAAGTGCAGCTCGGACAAACTGCCGCAAGGATTTTTCTACCCTGGATTGCTACCCTGTCGGTGCTTGGAAGAGGATAGAGCGAGCGCATGACATTACGGCAGGGCATTCACAGTGCCGGCATTCCCGTTCTTTGCCGCTCTTGCGAGGGAAGGCGTCGCGGTATTTGCGGCGCGCTCGATCCAGACCGTTTGGCTGCGCTTGCCAGGAGTTCATCGCGGCACAAGATCGAGCCAGGAGTCGAACTGGTCGGCGACTGCGAGGCCGTCAACAGCTATTCGAATGTGCTTTCAGGCGTGGTCAAGCTGACGAAGAGCCTTTCGGATGGGCGCCAGCAGATCGTAGGGCTCCAGTTTGCACCGGATTTTCTGGGGCGACCCTTCAAGGTCGAAAGCGAGATCAGTGCGGAAGCGGCAACCGTTGTCACGCTGTGTTCGTTCCCCAAGGCAGCCCTCGAACGGATGGTGAAGGAATCACCGGAACTCGAGCATCGCCTGCTCAAGCAGGCGCTGGACGAACTTGACGCAGCACGCGAATGGATGGTGACGCTCGGGCGCAAGACGGCATCGGAAAAGGTGGCGAGTTTTCTTGTCATGCTCGCCCTGAACATGGATTCCAGTGTTGATCCGGCCGCTATCTCGGCGTCCTTCGATCTGCCACTGACTCGTGCCGACATCTCTGATTTCCTTGGCCTGACGAATGAGACCGTGAGCCGCCAGCTGACTCGATTGCGAGCTGAAGGCGTGATCCGGATCGACAACAAGCGCCATGTGAGGGTGGAGAGCGTCGGCCGGCTGGAGCAGCGTTGCGGCGGCCGAAGGCCGCGGCAGTTTGGATAAGCCCAAGCGGCGGGCTCTGCGCCGCCAACTCGAATCCGCGGCAGGACATGCTGCGTTCGAGCACAATGTATTGCTGTAGCCTCGAGAACCCCGGTAGCATAGACCCAAGAGCATCAGCGACCCTTGTCGGATAGCAAGGCAGCCGGCAAGAGTTCCGCAAAGCTCGCCGGCCGCGCTTCGACATACCCGCCCGCCCCAACGTCCGCTCTGATTTGCGCAAACTCGATTCTACCAAACAAACCTGGCACCTGACATGGATCAGGGCGGGCAGAGGGCAGCTGCGCAATTGATGCCGAGCGGATTTGGCGTGCGCCCGATTCGGGATCAGGATTTGCGATGAAATTCGGCACAGCGATCGTCGTGGTGGGCTTTTTTGCCTTTGCAGCCCTGGTGGCTGCTGGCTTCGGCATTGATGGACCTTTCCGCCAGCATATGGGGGTGCTGTCTTTTGCCCTTATTGCCTTTATCGGGATCTTGTTGCGCAACTCGGAGTTCAAGCCGGCCGCTCCGATCGACCCGTCCGCCTATATGGACGGTCCGATCCGCTACGGCGCCATCGCCACGATGTTCTGGGGCGTCGTCGGCATGCTGGTCGGCGTCGTTATCGCGCTGCAGCTGGCCTACCCCGATCTCAACGTTCAGCCTTGGTTCAATTTCGGCCGCTTGCGGCCGCTGCACACGTCCGGGGTCGTCTTCGCCTTCGGCGGCAACGCGCTGCTGTGCACGTCATTGTACGTCGTGCAACGCACTTGCCGCGCTCGCCTGTTCGGCGGCGATCTCGCCTGGTTCGTCTTTTGGGGCTACCAGCTTTTCATTGTCATGGCCGCGACAGGCTACCTGCTCGGCATCACCGAGAGCCGCGAATACGCCGAACCGGAATGGTATGTCGACGTCTGGCTGACCATCGTCTGGGTCGCCTACCTCATCCTGTTCCTCGGCACGATCCTGAAGCGCAAGGAACCGCACATCTACGTCGCCAACTGGTTCTACCTCTCCTTCATCGTGACCATCGCGATGCTGCATGTGGTCAACAACCTGTCGATGCCGGTCTCTTTCCTCGGTTCCAAGAGTTACTCCGCCTTTTCCGGCGTCCAGGACGCGCTGACGCAGTGGTGGTACGGCCACAACGCCGTCGGCTTCTTCCTCACCGCCGGCTTCCTCGGCATGATGTATTATTTCGTGCCCAAGCAGGCGAACCGGCCAGTCTATTCCTACCGGCTCTCGATCATCCATTTCTGGGCACTGATCTTCCTGTACATCTGGGCCGGGCCGCACCACCTGCATTTCACCGCTCTGCCCGACTGGGCACAGACGCTCGGCATGGTGTTCTCGATCATGCTGTGGATGCCGTCCTGGGGCGGCATGATCAACGGCTTGATGACGCTGTCCGGAGCCTGGGACAAGTTGCGCACCGACCCGATCATCCGCATGATGGTGATGGCCGTCGCCTTCTACGGCATGTCGACCTTCGAAGGCCCGGTGATGGCTATCAAGGCGGTCAACTCGCTGTCCCATTATACCGACTGGACAATTGGTCACGTGCACTCCGGTGCACTCGGCTGGGTCGGCATGATCTCGTTCGGCGCGATCTACTACATGGTACCGAAGCTCTGGAACCGTAACCGGCTCTATTCGCTGCGGCTGGTTACCTGGCACTTCTGGCTGGCGACGCTCGGCATCGTCGTCTACGCCGCCGCCATGTGGGTGTCCGGCATCACGCAGGGCCTGATGTGGCGCGAATACGACGGGCAGGGCTTCCTGGTCTACTCCTTCGCCGAGACCGTCGCTGCCATGCGCCCCTACTACGTCATGCGCGCCATAGGCGGCGCCATGTATCTCTCGGGCGCCCTGATCATGGCCTGGAACATCGCGATGACAATCCTCGGCCGTCAACGCGAGGAGAGGCCGATGTCGGGTGCCGCGCCTGTCATTCAGCCTGCCAGGGAGCCAAACCAATGGGCTTGATCGACAAACATGCCATTATCGAGAAGAACGCCACGCTTCTTCTCGTAGGCTCCCTTCTTGTCGTGACTGTCGGCGGTATCGTCGAAATCGCGCCGCTCTTCTATCTCGACAACACGATCGAGAAGGTGGAAGGCATGCGTCCGTACTCGCCGCTCGAGCTCGTCGGGCGCAACATCTATGTGCGCGAGGGCTGCTACCTCTGCCACAGCCAGATGATCAGGCCGTTCCGCGACGAGGTCGAGCGCTACGGCCACTACAGCCTGGCCGCCGAGTCAATGTACGATCACCCCTTCCAATGGGGATCGAAGCGGACGGGGCCGGATCTGGCCCGGGTCGGTGACCGCTACTCGAACGCCTGGCATGTCGCCCATCTTTCGGATCCGCGTTCCGTTGTGCCGGAATCCATCATGCCCAGCTACGCCTTCCTGAAGGACGCGCCGATCGAGGTGAAGGACTTCTCGACGCATCTGGTCGCCAACCGGCGGGTCGGCGTTCCCTACAACGATGACATGGTCGCCAACGCCAACGCCGATCTGATGGCGCAGGCTGATCCCAACGCCGACACATCAGGTCTTGAGGCCCGTTATCCCAAGGCCAAGATCGGCGACTTCGACGGCAACCCGCAACAGGTCACCGAAATGGATGCGCTCGTTGCGTATCTGCAGATGCTCGGCACGCTGGTCGATTTTAAGAACTACGACGAAGGCGCCGGTTACCGCTGAGGAGTTTTCCATGAATTACAATCTTATGCGGGAGTTTGCCGACAGCTGGGGTCTGGTTGCCATGGCGCTTTTCTTTGCGGGGGCAAGTGTCTTCGTCCTGCGTCCCGGCAGCCGTAAGTTGGCGGACGAAGCTGCCCGAATTCCGCTTCAGGACGAGTGATCATGAGCGAGGAGCACATCGATGAAGTCTCTGGGGTCTCGACCACCGGCCACGAATGGGATGGCATCCGCGAGCTGAACAACCCGCTTCCGCGTTGGTGGATCACCATCTTCTACGTCACCATCGTGTGGGCGATCGGCTACACAATCGCCTATCCCGCATGGCCACTGCTGCATTCGGCGACGACGGGTGTTCTCGGCTATTCGAGCCGCAATGACGTCAAGAACGAACTGGCGGATGCGGAAGCAGCGAAGAGCAAATACCTCGCGGCGGTGAAGTCGAAAAGTGTCTCGGAGATCGCTGCGGACGATGCCTTGCGCGAATTCGCCATCGCCGCCGGCGGCGCCGCATTCAAGGTCAACTGCACGCAGTGCCACGGCTCCGGCGCCCAAGGTTCCAAGGGCTTTCCCAACCTAAACGACGACGACTGGCTGTGGGGCGGCAAGGCCGAGCAGATCCAGCAGACGATCACCCATGGCATCCGCTTCGCTTCGGATCCGGACACGCGCCTGTCGGAAATGCCGGCGTTCGGGGACATCATCACCGCCGACGAGATCAAGCAGGTTAGCGCATATGTCGTCAGCCTCTCTGGCAAGGTCGCCGATGCAAGTCTGATCCAATCCGGTGCCAAAGTCTTTTCCGACAATTGCGTCGCCTGTCATGGTGAGAACGCGGAAGGGAACAGGGAATTTGGGGGCCCCAACCTCACCGACGCCATTTGGCTGCACGGGGCCGGCGAGGCAGCGGTCGCAGCCCAGGTCCGCGCGCCAAAGGAAGGTGTCATGCCGGCCTGGCTCGGCCGTCTCGGCGAGATCAAAGTCAAGGAGCTTGCGGTTTATGTCCATTCGCTTGGCGGCGGAGAATAGGAAGGCAAGGCCTATTCTCGGCCTCCCCCTGCCAAGCGACGGGGCCCGGCGCAAGCCGGGCCTCGACACCATTTCGGCTGCGCCGCTCGTCGATGCGGCACGAAATCCCCTTCTGACTTCGGATGGGAGTGGTACGCACGTGCGCAATGATACGCGAACTGAACGGCTCGAAGGCTCGGCCCCAAATTCCTCGAATACCCGCCAGCCGCATTATGCCAGACGCAAGAAAGTCTTCCCAAAGCGCGTCTCGGGCAACTTTCGCCGCTTCAAATGGCTGGTGATGGCGATCACGCTCGGCATCTACTACCTGACGCCTTGGCTGCGTTGGGATCGCGGTCCATTTGCTCCGGATCAGGCCGTGCTGCTCGACCTCGCCAACCGGCGCTTCTACTTCTTTTTCATCGAGATATGGCCCCAGGAATTCTTCTATGTGGCCGGCCTCCTGGTCATGGCCGGCGTTGGGCTTTTCCTGATTACCTCGACTGTCGGCCGTGCCTGGTGCGGCTATGCATGTCCGCAGACCGTATGGGTCGACCTGTTTCTTGTCGTCGAACGTGCGGTCGAGGGGGACCGTAACGCCCGCATGAAGCTTGACGCTGGTCCCTGGACCGCCCGCAAGCTGGTGCTGCGCCTATCGAAGCACACGATCTGGCTGGTCATCGGCGCGGCCACCGGCGGTGCTTGGATCTTCTATTTCGCCGATGCGCCTAGTTTGGCTCGCGAACTTTTCACCGGTACCGCCGCGCCTGTCGCCTACATCACCATCGCCGTGTTGACGGCGACCACCTACACGTTCGGTGGCCTGATGCGCGAACAGATCTGCACCTATATGTGCCCATGGCCGCGCATCCAGGCAGCCATGCTCGACGAGAATTCGCTTACCGTCACCTACAATGACTGGCGCGGCGAACCGCGCTCGCGTCACGCCAAGAAGGTGCAAGCGACAGGGCAGTCCGTCGGCGACTGCGTCGACTGCAATGCCTGTGTCGCGGTCTGCCCGATGGGGATCGACATTCGCGACGGCCAGCAGCTCGAATGCATCACCTGCGCGCTGTGTATCGACGCCTGCGACGGCGTCATGGACAAGCTCGGCAAAGAGCGCGGACTGATTTCCTACGCAACGCTCTCCGATTACAACGCCAACATGATGTTGGCGACCGCGGGCGGCTCCAGTTCAGTCAACCCGTCGCTGGTCAGGACCGCTGATGGCCTGTTCTCCGACAAGGTGGCGCATTTCCATGTCAGCAAGATCTTCCGGCCACGCACCTACGTCTACATGGGTCTGTGGTCGCTGATCGGCCTGGGTCTGCTCTATTCGCTGCTGACGCGCGACAGGCTCGAAGTCAATGTGCTGCACGATCGCAATCCGCAATTCGTAACGTTGTCCGACGGCTCGATCCGCAACGGCTACACCGTCAAACTGCTCAACATGATCCCCGAGCCGCGGATCATTGTTGTCACCATGCAGGGCTTGCAAGGAGGCGAAATGAGCGTGGTCGGGGACGACATCAAGGCGGGCCGCTCGTTTGCCATCCCGGTCGAGCCCGATCGCCTGAAAACGTTGAAGGTCTTCGTTCGCCAGCCGGCGGACCAGATCCACGCTCCGGCACAGACCTTCAAGTTCCGTGTCGAGGACAGAGCGAGCTCCGAGTCGAACGAGTACACCGCAACATTCAACGCGCCAGAGGCCGCCAAATGACCGCCAATGCCCAAAAGCCTCGCGAATTCACCGGCAGGCACATGCTGGCCATCATTCTCACCTTCTTCGGCGTGGTCATCGCGGTCAATCTGACGATGGCCACGCTCGCCAACACCAGTTGGACCGGCCTTGTCGTCGAGAACACATATGTGGCGAGCCAGCAATTCAACAAGGAGGCCGAGGCCGGCCGCGCCCAAGCCGCGCTCGGTTGGACCGGCAAGCTGACCATCGCATGGGGCGAAGTCCGCTACAGCCTCTCCGACGCGGCCGGCAAGCCGGTTCCTCTGCACGGCGTCAAGGTGCTGTTTCGTCATCCCGCCTACGAGAAAGACGACAAGTCCGTCACGCTCGCCCTCGCCTCAGGCAAGGAATTCGCAGCGCAGCAGATGCCGAAGGACGGCGTCTGGATCGTCGAAGTCGACGCCGATGCCGGCCTGGCACGACCCTATCGCGACGTCAGCAGGATCATGATCTCTCATGGGGCTCTGCAATGAGCTGTTGTGCACCGGGCGCTGAAACGGCGCTGGATCTGAACGGCGCCACATGGGTCCTGCCATCCAGCCAGGAAATCAGGTTGGCGAGCCGATCGCTTGGCGACGATCTTCGGCAGACCGACCTTTCAGTGCCGACGGTTCATTGCGCCGCCTGCATCCAGACGATCGAGGCGGCACTTGGAAAGCTCGATCACGTCGAAAGCGCGCGCGTCAACCTGTCGACGAAACGGGTCGCGGTCCGGTGGCGTGGAGACGAGGTGCCACCGTTCGTCGCCGCGCTTGGCAGGCTTGGCTACGAGGCGCATCTGTTCGCACCCGAGATCGACGACAAGGACAAGACGCTTGCCGAACTGATCCGCGCCGTCGCTGTTGCCGGTTTTGCGGCGGGCAACATCATGCTGCTTTCGGTCTCTGTCTGGTCCGGCGCCGAAGGTGCTACCCGCGACCTGTTTCACTGGGTCTCGGCGCTGATCGCCATTCCTGCCCTCGCCTTCGCCGGCGGCATCTTCTTCCGGTCGGCCTGGAACGCCTTGCGTCATGGCCGCATGAATATGGACGTGCCCATCGCGGTCGGTGTTTCGCTCGCCTACGCCATGAGCCTCTATGAGACGATCAATCATGGCGACCACGCCTATTTCGACGCGTCGGTATCGCTGCTGTTCTTCCTTTTGATCGGACGCACGCTGGATCATGTGATGCGGGAGCGTGCCCGAACTGCCGTGAAAGGCCTGTCTCAGCTGGCCGCGCGTGGCGCCATGGTGCTGCGCGGCGATGGCGCGCGCGACTATCTGCCGGTCGGCGAGATCGAACCAGGCATGCGGATGTTGATCGCGGCCGGTGAGAGGATCCCCGTCGACGGCAAGATCATCCAGGGAACGTCGGATCTCGACTGCTCGCTGGCCTCAGGCGAAAGCACGCCGAAAAACGTAGCGCCGGGCGAAGCGGTACAGGCCGGCGTGCTCAATCTTACCGGCCCGCTGACGATTGAGGCGACAGCCGCCGCAAAAGATTCATTCCTGGCGGAAATGGTCCGGTTGATGGAGGCCGCCGAGGGCGGCCGCGCGCAATATCGCCGTATCGCCGACCGCGTTTCGGCGCTCTACGCGCCCATGGTTCATCTCACCGCCTTCGTGACATTCCTGGGCTGGATAGTGGCGACCGGCGACTGGCACCGGGCGATGACGATCGCCATCGCCGTTCTCATCATCACGTGCCCCTGCGCGCTTGGCCTCGCCGTGCCGATCGTGCAGGTGGTCGCCGCGCGGCGCCTGTTTGAGAACGGCATTATGGTCAAGGACGGCTCCGCCATGGAACGCCTGGCAATTGTCGACATTGCCGTGTTCGACAAGACCGGAACGCTGACGCTTGGCCAGCCCCGGCTCGTTAACGCGCCGTCGATCGATCCGGCCATGCTGGCAGTCGCAGCCGACCTGGCGGCGCACTCGCGTCATCCGTTTTCAAAGGCCATAGCCGGCTTTGCCATTCCTGGCGGGCAGCTCAAATTCGATGCCGTCACCGAGCATCCGGGATTCGGAATCGAGGCCACTGATGCGGGAAGCACCTGGCGACTGGGCCGACGCGGATGGGCTGGATGGAAGGCTCGAACCGGCGGCGAAGCCAAACATGGCTACGGCGGAACCGTTCTCACGAAGAACGGGATGATTGTCGCTTCCTTCGCTTTCGAGGATGCGTTGCGGGTCGACGCCAGAGCGGCCATCGATCAATTGAGCGACGCCAGGGTTCCCGTGGAAATGCTGTCAGGCGATACCGCGGCGGCCTGTGCCGAGGTTGCGAAGTCACTCGGAATCGACAACTTCGTTCCCTGCCTGCTGCCATCCGGCAAGCTCGAACGCATCGAGACCCTCGCGAAAGTGGGGCACAGGGTTCTGATGGTTGGCGACGGCCTCAATGATACGCCGGCGCTGAGCGCAGCGCATGTCTCGATCGCACCGGCCACCGCCGCCGATGTTGGCCGCAACGCCGCGGATTTCGTCTTCCTGCGCGAAAGCCTCCTGGCGGTGCCGCTCGCGCTGGACGTCTCGCGCAAGGCAGGAAGCCTGATCCGCCAAAACATCGCCGTCGCGACTCTCTACAATACCATCGCTGTACCAATCGCTATTCTAGGGCACGCCACTCCGCTTATCGCGGCGATTGCTATGTCTGCGTCATCACTGCTGGTGATCGGGAATGCATTGCGCCTGGAAGGCTTTGTTCGGCACGCACCAGCGGAAACTGTTGCCAATGATAGACACTCCAACAATGGCGGACGGGTACAGTTGTAATGAGGACGCTTGCCTATTTGATACCTGGGACCCTGCTCCTCGGCGGGCTTGGGCTGTCTGGCTTCCTATGGGCATTGAAAAGCGGTCAGTACGAAGATCTCGACGGGGCAGCAGAGCGTATCCTTGTCGACCAGGAAGACAAGCCAGAACGCTGATTCAAGCCGCTCTGCAGACGACTGTTGGGATGCCGGTGATAAGCCGAGTGGAACTACTGCTGAGGTTGCATAGGCAGCTTCACCTGCCGCCGGTTGACGCTGATCTGTGAAAAGCCTGTGTCGCTCGAAAGATTACGTCGCCCATTCCGCCCAATATGCAGGCGGGTGATCGTCGAACCGCGGTCGCCGGATTACTCACACCGCTTGACCTAGATCAGGGTTATCTACTCATCGGCGTGGTTTCATCGGCCAGTCCTTCAGGGAGAGAATCCATGCCTACGTCGACGAATCGCGCCGCCGAACGCCTCGGCGATCGGTTTGAATCAAGACCCACACGAAGAACGGCCAAAGCCAAAAGTGGGCCGAAGCGTGGCTGCGCAAGGCGGCGGCCGGATTCTTGTGAGCAAAGGCTGAACGCGACCTCCGGCGGCAACGATCAGATCGCCCAGGGTGCGTGCGACCCGCTCTGCGAGATGGCTCGCTAATACATGCCGATGTAGCCCTCGCTAGTTTTGAGAACGTTGTGGAGCTTGCGGCGCGTCCGCAACTGACAACCGTCGATGTGAACCCAAGGCGCTCGGACGCGAGGCTGCTGACCGCGTGCTCAAGACATCGCGGGACGGCAGCAGAGCGGCGTCAGACGCTGGCCATGTTCGCTGGTCCTGCGGGCATGGTGGCATCACCGGGCAACTGCGTATGCCAAAGTTTTGTTTGCAGGAGTGTATAGATGTCGCGATTTCGCCTATTGACGATCTTCATGTCGGGAATGCTGGGAACGGCGACGTTGCCGGATCAAGTCGCCTCGGCACCAGTCCTCAACTCCGCCAATCGCAATGCGCTGGTCGAGCAGAACCAATTACTGATGCTGGAGAACAGGCTGCGGCGGCAGCAATATCAGCAGCAGCAGCAGCACTTCCGTGGCCAGGATCGCGAGATCGCGCCGCAGCAACGGCCCGATCGACCGCTTACTTGCCAGCATCAGCGGTCAAGCAACGGCTTTGTGAGCATCTGCCGCTGATAAGGCGGCTTGCCACTTATTTAGGCGGCCATAGCTTGCGCGCGTCGTGCTTAAACTAGCATCAAAGGCGTTTTTGATTTCGCAATTCGTGCCTGAACACTGGAGAGCCGACCCGATGGCGCCACGCTGATGGCCGTCTCCGATAACAGCTTCGACATCATTGTCGTTGGCGCGGGGCCGGTCGGACTTTCCTTCGCCGCCTCGCTTGCCCAGAGCAAACTCAAAGTGGCACTTGTTGAAGCGCAGGCCCGGGAAAGGCTCGCGAATCCGGCGTTCGACGGTCGCGAGATCGCGCTGACTCATGCCTCGATCAGAATCCTTCGGGAGCTCGGCGCCTGGGATATCATTCCCGCTTCGGACAAATCACCACTTCAAGGCGCACGCGTCCTCAACGGATCGAGCGCTTTCGCTCTGCGTTTTAATGCTCCAAGAGCGTGTGGAGAGCCCCTCGGAATTTTGGTCCCGAACTGCCGCATTCGCGATGCGCTGTTCAAAATCGTTCGGCTGCGTGATCAGCCAGAGCTGCGGTGCGGCCACTCGGTCGTCCATGCAAGGACCAGCCACAAAGGAGCAGTGGTTACGCTTTCTGACGGCATGCAGTTGAGCGCCAGGCTTGTTGTTGCCGCAGATTCGCGCCTGTCTCCCACGCGTGATCTGCTCGGCATCGGCGCCGACATCAATCGGCTTGGCCACTCGATGCTGATCTGTCGGGTGCGGCATGAACGCGCCCATCACCATGTGGCAACCGAATGGTTCGATCACCATCAAACGATAGCGATGTTGCCTCTGGGGGAGGGGGTCTCCTCGTTGCTGCTCACTCTGCCCTCAAGCGAGGTCGGCAGACTGCTTGCCTCCAACGACGATTTGTTCCTCAGGGAATTGACGAAGCGGTGTCAAGGCCGTCTCGGGGAAATGACATTGGCAAGCAGCCGCCACGCCTTTCCGCTGGTCACCACGTGGGCGCACGAACTCAGGGCTCCGAGTGCCGCACTCATCGGTGACGCTGCTATTGGAATGCACCCGGTGACAGCGCATGGCTTCAACATCGGTCTCAGCAGCCAAAAGCAACTCGCCGATGCAATCCTGACTGCAAGTCGCGACCGCCGTGACATTGCCGATCCCGACATGCTGCACAGATACGAAAGGCGGCTGCGCCTGTCGGCGGCGCCGCTCTACCATGCTACGAATATACTCGTCCGACTCTACTCAAGCGAGCGACCGGCGGCACGGCTTGCACGCCATGCGGGGCTTCGGTTCGCCCAACACGTTCCTCTTATCCGGCATGGCATCTCGGCCATGCTCAAACGGTGAAGCACCAGCAGCTCTGGAATTCGTGGACTTGTTGCGACGACCGCTCGGCAAGAGTGGCATCGCTCCAAATCATCACTGCCACCGCTTCGGCGAACGCCTGTTCGGTCGGTGACGGTGACATTTCGGCGCGGATCATCGGCCGTACTGCGAGCTGAATGACCTAACGGTGTGGGTTCGGATGGTATTCCGAAAGGCTGAGTTTACTGGAAAATTACTGCGCGTGATTCCAGGCCACTGCGACTGGAAAAGATCCGAAGCAGTACCCGAGCACTTGGAGGTGGGCGGCGCACATCTCCTTCGATGCCGTCCAGCAGAATGTTCTGGGCGGGGGAAGGCTGCTACCGATCTCCTTGAGTTCGAGCACGAAGCGCCGGCGAACTGGCATGGGTTGGAGGAGCAAACTTAACCTAGGCCGATACTCTCGCGCCGCATTTTGATCAGTGCGCTGGCGAACGGAACTTTTCTCACGAACCATGGTTCGCGCCGGCGAAAGCAGGTATCTGCTCCCCGCAGCGCCAAGGAGATTTGCCATGAACGTTCGCCAGTTGCTGAAACCAAATCAAGGACCTCCCGGAAGAAACATTGGTCTGTGTCGCCGAGGTCGATGAAGCATTGCGGCCGTTGCCGCCGGGGTTGAAGCCGTTGAGAGCGCGAAATCCAGAGCCGCAAGCAAGATGGCACCGAGGCTGTCGAACTCGCCAATGGAACTGAAAAAGTCGTCGTGATCCGCTGGTGACGCGCGCCTAGGTGCAGCAAGCTCTTTATGGTTTCCTCCACCGGTACGTGGTCATTTTCATGCATCAGCAAGAGGCAACGACACGATTGTCCCGACTGTGCGGACTGCGGAAGGGACTTCCGAAACCATGCAGACGCCCTCAATCCCTTCGGCCGGCTCGGGGAAAACGCGGAACTGAGGCCTCAATTACACAGCCTCATGCGAGCCATGCGTCGAGAATTCGCCTCCCCCAGCATCGAGGAGGCAGACCAACCTCATCAGGTCGACAAGGTTCAGTCGACCACCTGAGAGATCGCCTGCAATCGGCTTTCTGCTCAACGAGCAAGGTGCGGGCCGCATTCGTGCTGCCGCGATCAAAGCCTCGATGTTCTTCCGAGGTGAACTCCCACTGAAAGTCCAGCCTCTTAGACCGCACTCTTATCGAACCGATCATGCTCCTGTTCGACACGGACCAACATGCGTTTCGAATTGATGCCGCTGACCTATTCAGACGCGTGACCTCCGACCGTGTAGATCTGGGCCATACGCGACACCGAGCGCAGCCATGTACTTGATGCCTGGCGCCGGCTCGAGCACCCGCGCCGCTTCCTCCGCGCTCAGCACGTCGGGCAGCTCCGAGATTCCGGGTGACCACCAGCGCAAAACCAATCCTGCCGAACGGTGAACCGCAGCGCAGTGCTCAGGCCATTTCCTGCCTGCCGGCTTTTTTTCACGTGCCTGCAGCCGATCCCGCGGGCCCAGATAGCATTTGGACTTACCTTCCCGGCGCAGCCGCTCTTGTGCACTAAAAACAGCGCGTAAGTATCTCGTCCAGCACTGCTACAGGACATTGACCGGGAGGATGCATATCTCTGATTGCTAAACCAGGTATACTCGTGCAATTATACATGACGCGATCGGGGGGGTCGAGTTCATGCGCCTCTTGCTTTGCAGTCTGATTGCCTTTGCAGCGGCGGGTTCCTGTGCCCTGGCCCAAGACGCGAAACTGATGCGGCCGAAGTCGTTCGCCGATTTTGTCCGGCAAACCGCGCCCGATCTGATCCGACATCTCGACGCCGCCGCGCTCGAACGGACCAATAGCCAAGCTCTCATCAATGAGGGGGAACTTTTAAAGGCGCCCCGATATCCGTTTGCTAGACCGATGTCGCAGTTGCCAGAGGGAGATTCTCGCACCTTAGAGTACGTCAACCAGCTTTCAATTTTCCTGGAACAACATCAAAAACTTGGACAAATAACTGATCAATTTCGCTTAGCGGTAGGGTCGTCAAGTCGACCTCTCAACGCGGCGCCGGATTTTTTGGGCAGAGGAGACTACTTCTCATCCAAGGTTAATCGGTGGAACGGCAATATCTTTTGGGCACCTGCTTCGAAAGAAACAGACATTAACCTCCGCTACGCCGATGAAGTCAGAGCTGTCTTCGGACCGATCCCGCCGTTCGACGTTACCACGCTTGGCCGATTTGTCCGCTCTGACGGGTCAGTTATCGAAACGCGGGCCACGTATGTGGAGGTGGACGGCAATCGAGCGGAACTAAAGCCGAACAGTTCCAAATCTGGCTCTCCGCTCGAATACGAGCATCGCGACAAGAACGGTGTGTTTGTAAATTGGACGGCGACCATCGACAAATGCGACAAGCCGTCTCTGGCAGGCGGTGTAACACCATGCGGTACCGCTTCGAGACTCTCTAGGATCGAAAAAGGAAACGTCGAATGGATCGCACTTGCGAGGAAAACCCACGGCCCGGAGATTCTAAGACCAGAGAAATATTGGAGTGAGAACGACAACTCCTATGCGCTGCTTGGTTACATCGGCTTCAACCAGGTGAGCGGGGAATTGGCGTTCTTCGACGGAAGCTATGAAGGAATAAAGTTCGATTGGAGTACGCCTACTGTGGCACCAGGAGGAGGCGGATACAACGACACTGCTGGTCGGACTCTGGCATCCAAGACATACGACGCGACTTTCAGGGTCGACTGCGCCGCGTGCCACGATAACAAAGAACCCAGGATCATTACCCCCTATATCAAGCAAGCGCGCGTGGGTTATCGCGACAAAGATGAGGCCGCGGCGTTCAGCCTTGGCGATCTGCTCCCCGAGCGTACCCGGAACTCGAAGACCCCCTACCGAGTGGTTGGGACGGACTATACCGCAGCTCACAGGGGCACGCTCGATGGCGACCTCACGATTGTAGATCCAGCACGAAATTGTACCTCATGCCATGGACTCACCAACAACGGCACCGGACGCTTTGCATCGGATGCAGTAGGACGCCTCGGTTCTATTGCCGGAGACAGCGGGTTGGAAAACAGTTTCCGCACCGACTGGGCACTTCGGACCGGCGCAGGTAAAATTCATCCGTGGATGTACGCGGAACCGCAAGGCAATGACGTTTCCGACCCTCAACCTGCTCCCATCTCGGATGCTGATTGGGATAAGCTTCGCGCGGTTATCGAGAACGCTGATGGAGATTCGCGCTCCCTCAAAACCTACACCGATGCTCCAACTCCCGAGTCCACGATGGATGAGGCGACGAGGATCGGAGATCCATCAGGTCCTCAAAATTTCGCAGTGGGCATTGAAGACAATCCCGACGGTTCCTCGGAATTGTCGCCAAAGCGCATCCGGCTTGACTGGACGTATATCAATTCATTCGGCGGAGTCCCTGAGCGCGATGATGTACGCTTTAACGTAGCGATACACGAGGTCGGTATACCCTCTGATGGTGCGGAGCCGGCTAGTGGTGACTTTCCAAGCATCGAGCAGACCAAGGCGTTAGGGTTTAGCGACCTGGGAGGGGGTGTCTTCACGGATGGGACAATATTCGTACTCCGCGACATGTCTTTCCAGGGGCATATGCGCTGGATCAACCCCGCCCCTACGCTGACACCAAGGCAATACAGATTGTATTTTCCGGCATCGCTGAACAAGCGGTACCTCATTCGTGTCGCTGCCAAGCGATTTGGTTTCGATCAGGGCGGGGAGCGCGTCAGCGCCGCTGACCATCTGCTAAAAGTCGATATTAAATAGCCCACGGGAGTAAGTCATGCGTATAGCATATGGGATCGCGGTTGTCGTCGTTTCGCTGCTGTCGAGCAACCTCAAAGCGGCCGCGACAGGGCCGGATGTGATCGTGGGATTCATCGACGACGCTCGGGAAGACAGCCGGCTCGGATCGAAGATCGGTCTCACGGCTTCAACCAATTCCTGCAATATTGGGGATTCGCCACTCAATTGGCAGCGCCTTCCGGACACACATCATCCAGCCATCACCCTCAACTTTTATCGCTTGGCAGATGGAAGGATGGAGCAATTGGCGAAATCTTGGGTCAAGCACGGATTCTACGCGACGAATCAGAACGATTGCGGTGGCATACCGGAAATGCATCGCACCTGCCAGGCTGGGGCCGGGGGAAGCCAGTTGCGTCCCGGTTGCTCCGACCTGTATACTGAGGATCTCAATTCAGATCCCCGTAATCTTGGGCCTCGGAGCAGAATAACCAATTCTGCAAAAGTTGAATTTGACGGATCCAAAGCACAAGATCTGACCGGCTATCCCCCAAGCGATCCAGCGGAACGGATCTTGCTCGTCGACGAAGCTGACCTGCTCACGCCAGGCGCGCGGTATTTCGTGGAGGCCCAGTACATCACCGCCGACGATGCGACAGCCGGTAACGCACGTAACAATGTGACCTATAGGGAAGTCAAACCGATCTTAAGATCTGGAGCGTGGGTGTTGCGAAACGAAAGCCCGGAGGTGCGGATGCAGCCGGCTCTGTTCGCCTGGAAAGAGTACGGGGCGCAGCTCTCCGAGGTCGATCTTGATGAGAACGGGGTGAAGACGTATATCCTAGTAGGCTCCAAGGCCCAGCCCCTCGCCGGTGGGAAGTTCCGGTACGATTATTCCGTGTACAATATGAACAGCGATCTCGCTGTCCAGGCATTTGCAGTGCCTGAGCAGCAGATTGACCAGAGCAGCGCTTCATTCAAAGCTCCACATTCGAATGGGGAGATATGGTCGAACGACGCCTGGGACAGCCGCATTCAAGGCAACCAGATAATCTGGTCAACGCGCAAATCTTCCGAAGACACCAACGCAAACGCGGTTCGCTGGGGTTCGGCCTATAACTTTTCGTTCGTTTCCGATAAGCCTCCCACGACTGCGGACGCCACCCTTACATTTTTCAATGCGCCCGCCGACGGTGGGGCCGAGACTGTTGTGCGAGTGACGGCGCCAGGGCAATGATTTCGACGGTGGCAATCCAATCGCAAGGGTGCAATGCGAATTCTTCTCGGCCTAATATTCTGGTGCGTCCTCATCTCGATTGCCGCCGTCGGTCGATCAACGGCTCAGTCGGTCGAAATACAAATCGGCGACGGCGCCCACGATAGCAGTCCTTATATTTGCTGGACTCCTGTTCTCTCGCGAGCTCGACTCTTAAGCAAGTCGTCGACAGCGCAACAACATCTAACCCTCTCTGCTGTCTCTACCGACAGCAGCGGCAATGTGGCCTTCCAGCTAAACGGAGCCGAAGTCCTCGACAAGAAGTCTTACTCTCCTTCCTCCACTCTCAGTCTGCCCCTTCCCTCGAATGGGGCATGGGCGTCGTTCTGGATCATGGGGACGAAGGCCTCCACTGGCGCCAAAGACGTGCGCGTGATCGCGCTTGATGACCTAGGCCTGGAGCTTGGATCGGTGGACGTGATGGTGCGGGTGCGAAAAAACGCGGAGTCGTTGACGAGATTTGAAGTCCAAATTTTTCTGGACGCTTTGAAGAAGCTTCACGATATCCAAAACAGCGCCGCGTCGTCGGATTACGAACCGTTCGTTCGCATCCATGAAGCGGCCAATCAGCTTGAAATTCACAGGTCGCCACTTTTTTTGCCATGGCACCGAGCGCTACTCCTTGATCTTGAACGTCGCCTCCAGCAGGTCGACCCGCGTGTGACCATTCCATATTGGCGCTTCGATGAGCCTGCGGACCATGTTTTTTCCGATGATTTCATGGGAGCGACTGTGCCAGGTGTGCCGTTCGTCAGCGGGCCAGGTCTAGGCGACTGGATCGATCCACAAATGGGTCGGCTGATTCGAGACCCAGCTGTGGCGCCAAGCCAAGGCGTCCTTGATCCAGCCGTACCGGCGAACTTCCACCGCGCGTTCGTGATATTCCATAGCCAAATCGAGAGTAGTTTCCATAGCGGTGTGCATCGAAACCTGGGCGGCTGGCTTGCCACGGCCGACTCGCCCGCCGACCCACTCTTCTTCCTGCTGCATGCCAACGTGGATAGGGTTTGGGCACACTGGCAGGCCACCTATTCCCGGTTCAGCGGGAATGATGAGGACGCGTACTCAGCCCTGGGGAAATATCCAGGAACCGGGCCAGATGCGGGCATATACAGGAAGGGCACCTACGCCGACGATCCGATGTGGCCTTGGGGATACCCAGATCCCGCAGAAGCATCGGGATGGCCTTCCACGTCGCATCAGATGCCCGGAATAAGTTCAAAGTCCGAGGCCGCTTCGCTCACGCCAGCAAGAATGCTAGATTACCTAGGATCCGAACAGGCCTCCTCGGCGCTGGGATATTGCTACGACGACATCGACTATCTCGGACGGCCTCTCAAATGACCTACATGGGTGGCAACAATAACAGCCGCATCTTCGTTTCCGCCTTGGTTAGCGCTTGGCTTTTGGCTGCGCCGTGCCTGGCCCAGTTGGGCCAGCCCCCCAATCCCGATCCGCGTGTCAGGGCGTATCTCCTGGAGAACGCAGGCGAGATCGAAAGACTGCGCGTCACCGCCGCAAACACGAATTTTGATCCAGGAACACGCAGCAAGGCGCTCGAAGGTCTTGCGTTGATTTCCGAAGACGCGGCTCTGCCCGTCGCTGCGGAGTTGGTAACGGATCCCGTCGAAGACGTGCGAAAATCCGCAGTCGGAATCTTGGCTAACTCGGTCGTCATGGCCGGTCACGACGCCGGCAATCACGACCCCGCGATGCACCCGGGCACAATATGGGGAAGCTACGTTCAAAACCAGCACAAGGTGGCGCTCGACGCATTGAGGCTGGCAACTCGCCAAAGTCGATCCGAGGCAGGTATGCTCGCCTTAAAGACGCTGGTGAGGTCCTCCGCGGAGGAAGCCTCGCCCTTGCTGGCGGAGGCCCTAGCCAATGGAGCGGTCACACCAAAGCAAGCGGCCGAACTTTGCACGCAAGCACCTGAGGCGCGTTCGCGTGCCTGCCTTTTGGATTTTCTGGATAAGGGGCCCGCGGAAGCGCGACTGGCTGCCGTGGCGGTTCTTGGCTCAATTCCAGGAGACCGACCTTTGATTCGCAACAAGATTTTTCTCAACGACCAGGCGGAGCCCGCTCTTCGAGCCGCGGCGGCTCAAGTGCTTGGTCAATATGATCCGACATTCACGTCCTACGCACTCACCGTCGCCACCGATCCGAACACACCGTCGCTCGTCTATGCAGCGGCGGTGCGAAACTATGCCCAAAGCGCGGAATCGGCTGGGAAGCTCGATGCCGCGCAATGGGCGGCGCTCAAAAGAGCGCTACAAAACAAGTTGAAGGCAGCACAGGAAACCGACGCGCTAACCCGATCAAACCTCAATGCGCCTCCGCTTCAGGAGCTTAACCAAATGTTCAACAAAGGCCGTCCGCTCCAATAGCGGTCGGCTTGCATGATCCTCCTAACCGCGTTTGTTCTTGTTCTCGATCCAGCTGCAAAGCCGTAGACCGGACTCGGTCCTGCGCTAGGCGGACCAACGTTCGCAACACCTGACCTTGCCCCTAAAATCAACGGGCAAGGTGACAACCGAATAGTCCCGTCAACGGAGTCACTCGCTTCAAGCCCGGACTAATAGCTCAGCGCGCCAGCGTGTTGGCTATCCACACGGTTGCAACCGCGACGTTGGCGTAGACGCCATATTTCAGGCGTTTGGCGCAACCCTCGCCCCAGCTCACAACGCCGACGAGCTGGCGCTTCCCGTCTACAACGGCACTTAGTGGCCCTCCGCTATCGCCTTGACAAGAATCGACGCCGCCGTCCTCCTTGCCAGCGCATATCATCGCCGAGGTAATTCGTCCGTTGTAACTGTCCTTCGCATTGCACGCATCATTCGGCACTATGGGCACGGTTGCACCGAGCAGGTCGGTCGTCGTATTTCCGCCTTGGAAGATCGCTCCCCAACCCGTAACGTAGGCCGTCCCGTGGTAACTTGAACCCTCTGGGATCAGCGCAATCGGTCGGCCCATCCTCGCGTCCCGCGCCAACTGAAGTAGTGCGAAATCGTACTCGTTAAGCTGCGAGTCCCATTTCGGATGGATGATGATGTTGGTTACCTTGAGACGCTCGCCGCCAGCAGGCAGGAAACTCGTGCCATCGACGACGTCTAGCGCGGCTGGGTTCTTGTTCACGATGAAGTTGTCGACGCAGTGCGCCGCCGTTAGGACCCAGCCTGGCGCCACAAGCGACCCGCCGCAAAACAGGAACCGTTGTGGATCGGGGGCGACCGCCCTTACAAGCCCAACCTGCCACTCATTTTGCTTGAAATCCACCGCCTCGCCGCCAACGATGCGAGGGTCCACACGAATCGAATTGAGTATCAACTTCTGATCGGCGTCGGGCAGTTTCGCCCGCTTCACGATGTCTTGCACCTCGTTCTGGAGGCGCTCGATATTCCCCAGTCCTCCCGCCGCTGCAGGCGTGACTGACAGTACCTCTATCACAAAAAAGCCAATCGCAGCCAATCCAGCAAATACCTGCATTCCAATCCCTCCCAAGGTTATGTGCCTCTCTCGCAGGTGTGACGTGCTTGCCCTTCTCCTCAGTTAATAAGTGTACGTATGCCCGTCGCGAACGCACGTGCCTGTATTATAGTCTCTGCCCTGACAATTAATCTTTTTGTCGTCGCGTGCAAGCGGTATTGCGTCAATCGACTCTGAGGGATATGGTCATACCGCAGGGGGGGCGCTTTTGGCTTTGGCGTCTAGTCCGGCATTATATATTGTTGCCCATTTAATGTTCCAGGTCATGGAAGCTCTTGGCAGCGCGCTTTACTGACAAGACTTAATACTTCGGGAGAGTGCTATGGTCAGCGTCCTTGGACGTCGATTGATGCAGGCTGCGACTTGCTTGTCATTGTTTGTTGGTTGGGACTGCGCGCTTGCTCCCGCGGTGGCCGCAGGGCAGCCGCCTGCGACACCCGCCGATTTTTGTCCTCCGTCGCCCGTACGCACCGATGCGATGGATAATCCCAGCAAGCACGCTTGGGATTTGTTCGCTACGTTGGTCCAACCTGCGGTCGCGACAGACCCTAAATCTCGCGGAGTACCAGACTGTTCGCGCCGTCCTGGAGCGCCAGGTACCACTTCTGTTTGGGAGACGTGGAAGTTAGCAGATAGCGAGGTATTCAAGGACGACGGAAGTTACCCGGCCGATTGGACCGATGCGAACGACGAAAGACATCTTTTTGGTCAGGCGCCTGGGCAGCAGCCAGGTTTTCATGAACAAGCCGCATTAAGCGCAAGGTTCAATACATCAGGAGAGGGTGTCTATATCGGAAGCGTAGGCGGTCTCGGCGAGACATATATGAACAAAGCGACGTTCGACTTCATTCGTACGAATTGTCTGTATAGTCGAGATGGATTGGCGAGGTACGCTAAGGCGGTACTTGATAAGGCGGTCGGACCGATCACTTTCCCTCCAGAGAGCATTGAAGTCAAAGCTGCTTGGGTGCAATTCACCGATGCCGAGATTGGGTCGGGCGTTCCAAACAATTTCTATTCAATAGTACTCTATGTGAAGAATGGGCAGCTCAGCTCTGGACAATCAACAGGAGCAACGAAAGTCGTCTTTGGGCTACAGACGCTTCACATCCTCACGAAAGACGTTCCAAACTGGTTCTGGGCGACCTTTCATCACAAGATATTCGCTGGAAAGCCGCTCCCCAGCCAACCTGGAAGGGAGTATCCCGACACAGCGCAAATGCCAGCCAGTCTCGCGGGAACCGTTTGGGAGAACTATAAATTGGGAGGGACGCAGGTCAATTTCGTGGACACGACCGGCTCTCCAATTGTGCTTTCAGATGCCCATATCGAGAATGGCTTTGTAAACTCCTCGTGCATTAGCTGCCATTCATACGGTGGATGGGACAAGAAAGCCGCATCACCGCGATTTTTCAACCCTCTGAACACCGGATTGTTTCAGATCGGGTTGCCTAACCAAGAACCCGTGCCAGATGGTGCTGTACTTGCCAAATCTGTTGACGGTACGCTCGTTCCGTGGCCAGGCTTCCCATCGGCCAATCTGCAGGTTACGCGTAATAATGTATTTGACGACTTCGTCCAGACCGACTTCGTGATGTCAATACCGTTCCGTGCAAAGCCAGAAACTGCAGGTCCGCCGCCCGCCTCCTGTCCATTTCAAAAATGAAAGGGGGCTGACGAGATGAGTGTCAGGCGCTGTTTGGGCGCGATGCTCCTGGCAATCGCGGCTTTAGTGATTGCATTGCCAAGTAATGGAGCAACCGATCGCCCCGAGGGTGATGGCCACGCGGCGACATTAGGTCCACTTACCTTTTCTGCCGATCAGGCTGGGGCCGGTCGGACCAAATTCCTTTCGACCTGCGTGCTTTGTCATAAGGCCGACCTCTCGGGGGGATTCGGCCCCCCCCTTAGAGGCTCTGTCTTTACACAAAAGTGGTTCCCTGGCAGCGTCAGTGCCCTGTTCAGTTTCATCAAAACTAATATGCCAAGGAACGCGCCTGGAACTTTGAGCAACGCAGAAGTGAGCGCACTGATCGCATTCATCTCAAGCGAAAATGGGAAAACGGCGGGCGACGTCGCTCTGCCAAGCGACTTGATGGCTCTCGCCGGGATAGGTTTCGATCAGCTTACATCTTCGGCCTCGCCTTGAATAACAAGTGAACAGCCGTTGGGCGCCAGGCGGAGGCACAGCGGTGGCGCTCATGGATGTATCCGTTCGCTATCTCGCTTAGGCAATCTGATTAACAATCCGCTTTCGGCGCCCGACTGCGGCCATTCGCCAACTGGCTGCGAATAGTCCAAAGTCGTCTACAGTCGAATTGTGCAAATTCGCCGGTGCTCGGTGGGCCAAACGGATGCGAAACCAAGCAGCCGCTGTCCTGTGTCGGTTTGCTTACCGCATCCGCTGGCGGAAATGGCGCCCACGCGCCATTCTGTTTGGCGCTGCGAAATCGCTACGGAAATGATGCAGTCAAAAGGATGCATGCCGCGACAGCGACTACATTGTTGTAGCCTTTTCAACAGCGTAAGAATCCGACGGTATTTGGAACGGTATTAGGAAATTTATGGCAGCAATTGGACTGCAAAACCAGTGTGTTGAAGGTCCGGTTGATCATCGAGTGGGAGTGAGGGGGAGTAGTGTGGAATGCTTATACAAGTATCTTACCGAATACGACTTCCTTAAATTCTAGTAGAGGGCCGTCACTCTTTTCGGCGCGCATCCGCAATAGAGTTCCCTCCCAACTATTTAATATAAAGCGCGCCAGCGACGATGCAGTGAATTGACGATCGATCGCTCCCTGGTCCTGTGCTTCCGAAATACAATCTTCAATTACGCTGCTCCAGGCATCGAAGTGCTTGGCCAAGTGCTCGCGTATCAATGAGCTGTGATCCGCAGCCTCGGCGCTGAAATTGCCCATCAAGCAGCCACGGACATAGTTCGAGGCCCTGAAGCTCTCGATCCTGTCGTCAAAAAAGGCCTCCAACCGGGCGAGTGGCGCGATCTTCGGATTACATAGGAACTCGCGCAGCCTGATCTGGCCGCGCTCAGAATATCCATCGATCACTTCGGCCCCAAACGCCTCCTTGCTGGCAAAGTAGGTGTAGAACGATCCTTTGGGCGTGCCGGCTCCCTCGACAATGCTCTGAATGCCAGTTGCGGCATATCCTTCAGCGTGAATCATCCGGATGCCGGCCGCGACGAGATTGTGTCGGGTGTTAGGCTTCGGCTTCGGGCCTCGACGGGCTGGATGAGATTTCATGAAAAACCCTCTTGACTAATTACAGACGACCGGTCATCTGGTGTTATCGCCGTTCAAACGACGCATGTCAACAGGGACATTCCTGCCGTCCGCCAAGGCATGCGGCGAGGTTGAGAACGCGAGTATTGCGCCGATGACGAAAGCTGCCGTCGGGAGACCGAACATGGTTCGCAAAATTGACGTGACGGTGCCTGCGGAAGGTGGAATCGACCTCGGTGCTTGGCTGTTCGTGCCCGAAGGCGTCGGCGCTCGCCCGGCCATTACGATGGCCCACGGCTTTGCCGGGACCAGGGGGCACGGCATCGAGCGGTTCGCCCAAGCCTTTGCCGCGGCAGGATTTGTCGTTCTAGTCCACGACCATCGCAATTTCGGGACGAGTGGGGGAGATCTTCGAGGGGATATCGATCCCTGGCGGCAGGTCGCGGACTGGCGTCGCGCAATCTCCTATCTCGAGGCGCGGCCGGAAGTCGATCCAACGCGCATCGGCTTGTGGGGCACGAGCTACGCTGGCGGACACGCTCTTGTGTTGGGCGCCACAGATCGACGTCTGCGCTGCGTCGTTGCGCAAGTTCCGACGATCAGCGGCTATGAGCAGGGATTGCGGCGAATCTCGCCCGACGCTCTGCCAACGTTGGAGCATGCCTTCGACGACGATGAGCGAGCGCAGTTGCGGGGGGAGCCGCCTCGCCGGCAGGCTGTCGTGAGCGCCGATCCTTCGGTACCCGCCGCTTACCGGTCTCAGGACGCCATTGATTTTTATCTTCAGTCTCTTCCCGCGGACCTCTGGGAAAACGAAATCACTCTCCGCTCGACACGGGCAGCGCGCATGTACGAACCCGGCAATTGGATTGCCCGCGTTTCGCCAACGCCGTTGCTGATGATTGTCGCACGCGATGACCGGATCACTGTGGCAGATCTGGCGCTTGCTGCTTACGAGCGCGCGCAGGAACCCAAACAGCTCGCCTTGATGGCGGGCGGCCATTTCGACCCTTATCTGGACCAGTTTTCGCTCGCCGAAGGCGCGGCAACTGAGTGGTTTTGCGAGCATCTCGGCGACCCGCTTCGACGCTCCAGCGTCGTTCACCGGTCGTAGCAATCCATGTCAATCGAAAATGAGGCGAGTGAGATCATGACAAATGCCAAGTATTCCACTGCGGTCAGTGCGGGAGACGTCGAGGAGATTCGCGCCCTGTTCTTGCGCCAAGCCGCGGGCGAAACCGCCCATGATATCGAGGTGATCGACGCTGTGCTTGCGCATGCGCTGCCGGGACAGCCGGATCCCGTGAACTTCGTAGCCCGCGCCTATCGGTTCTGGGGGCGCGAGGCGGTCATCGAACACTTCCGTACCATCTTCACCGGAACGTGGCGCTTCGAACCGGACGAGGAAGCGATCCGGATCATACCCCTCGGCCCTGACGCGGCGCACATCTATGCGCCGACGCGCGTCACCGCGGGTCCGGCTGGCCAGGAGGCGGCGACCTACACGTTTCTCGTCAATGAGTTCGCGATCCGCACCCCCGAAGGCTGGCGCATCTCGGCCATCGTTCCCGTCCCGGCGCAGTGAGTGGCATCACCGATAGCAAGCATGAGGCGCTCACTATGACCCATCTGACCTGCACCATCGACCATCATGTCGCAATCATCACACTCGACAACGCTCCGCAGAACCGCATCGGAGACCAGATGGCCGAAGAGCTCGCTGCCGCGATGGCGCGTATCGCAAGCAGCGAAGCCAGGGCTGTACTGCTGTGCGCCGCGGGGCCCGACTTCAGCTTTGGCGGCGACATCTTATCCTGGCCGGAGCGCAGCCGCTCGGAGCTCCGGGCGACCTTCGAACGCTACATGGACGTATTCAACCAGTTCGAACGTCTGCCGTTGCCCGTCGTGGCGGCCGTGCAGGGACTTTGCTTCGGAGGCGGGCTTGAGCTCGCCTTGCGCGCCGACATGATATTCGCGTCGAGCTCGGCCCGGTTCGGCCATCCCGAGCAGACGCTGGGCATCGTGACTTTGCTTGGTGGTATCTACCGCGTTGCCGAACGGGCAGGGCGTGCGCGCGCATCGGAATGGGCACTGACGTCCGAGCAAATCTCGGCCGCAGCCATGGAGCACGCCGGCGTCGTCAACAAGATTTTCCCGGACGCCGACCTGCTAGCGGAGTCGCGCGCCTTCGTGGAAAAGCTCGCGATGGGGCCGACTCGCGCCTACGCGGCGCACATGGTGTTGCTGCGCGCCTGGGCGAATGGCGGGGTCGCCGCGGCCGACGAAATCATGTTCGACATAGCAATGCCTGTTTTCGACTCGCGAGACGCGACCGGCGGTATTGTCTCGGCCGTGGATGCGATGAAAGCCGGGAGGCCGCGACCCTCCTTTCCTTTCGAAGGCCAGTAGAGACGTTCGCCATAGCGAGCGAACCTTGCCGGCGATCGCCGTAGGTACGCTCCATCAGCGAACTGACTGTGAATCACACAAGGGATTACTGAAATGCGCAAGACGCTCTTAGCCGCTGTCGGTCTGATAGCCCTCGCCAGTGAATCTGTCTCCGCCGCACCGGCCGATTATAAAGATCCTCTCGACCCATCGACCCTGGCGGTCATCGGGTCACAGTTCGCCAAGGTCATGGAGTTAGCCAATCGGCATGATGTCGCGGCCTTGCACGGAATGTTCTGGCAATCGCCGTCGGCCCTTATTGTCGCAAAGAGCGCAAATCCATCGTCAGAAAGGAACTGGGCAGGCTTTTGGGGCAACGAGGCAATCGATCAAAAACTCCGCGCTATCGCCGCATCCGGGCCGGTCGTGCTTCAGCCAGATTTTTCAAGACTCCAGGTCGTTGGCCTGACGCAAGACGTTGCGGAATCCTATGCGCCGATAACCATTACGGTTTCATATGCGGGTCAGGACGGCACGCCGAAGCCGTTTCTGATGATCATGAACTGGATAAAGGTCGGAACGGATTGGAGGATCGCCTCCGAAGTGATCCTGCCGGTCCCACCGACGCCTGCCGTGAAGGAGTGACCGGCGATGATGAACAGGCGAACCTTCTCCGCCGCCCTGGTTGCCGGCGCTGCCGCCTCGCTGGTAGCCACCCGCGGCCTCGCCGCAATCCCCGTTCCGACGAAAGCACGCAACGTCGTTCTCCTGCATGGACTGTTCGCCGATGGCTCATGCTGGTCTGAGGTGATCGCGCGTTTACAGGGGGCTGGGCTCAATGCCACTGCCGTGCAAAATCCCCTGACGACGCTGCCTGAAGCAGTCGCATCAGCGCAGCGCGTGCTGGATCGGCAGGACGGCCCGACCGTGCTCGTTGGGCATTCTTTCTCCGGAATGATCGTCACGGAGGCTGGCGTTCATCCCAACGTCTCGGCGCTTGTCTATGTGGCGGCGCGGGCGCCGGACACAGGTGAGGACTATACGGCTCTGGCAAAGACTTTTCCGACGCCTCCGGCATCCGCAGGGATCGTTTATGATGGTGATGAGGGTCGCCTCAGCGAAGCGGCGTTCCTGCGTGATTTCGCGGGCGATCTGCCGAAGGAAAAGGCCAGGATCCTCTATGCTGTCCAGGAGCCGTTCCAGAAGGCCCTGCTGACGGGAAAGACCTCGCACGCGGCCTGGCGGTCGAAGCCGAGTTTCTATGCCGTTTCGACGGAAGATCGAACGATCAACCCCGATCTCGAACGCTTCATGGCCAAGCGCATGGGCGCCAAGACCATCGAAGTGAAAGCAAGCCACCTTTCACTGATCTCTCATCCGGGCGACATCGCCCAGCTCATTCTGGAAGCGGCAGGACAACCCGGATAACCGGGCGGTGCGAGAGACATCTCCGCCCAGGCGATGATCGCGGGTTCGCCTTCCATTGATCGGCGAGGCCGCTCGGGAGAAACGATCTGGCTCGGCACATGTCGAGCAAGCTTCAAAACAATGTGAAAGTGGAGTCTACAATGACCGAAACCTCAGCACCGAAGTTACGACACCTGTGAAACATCTGAAGGTCGTGGTGAACCGACCATTCGACCAAGTGCGCGATGCGTTTCAAGCGGCTTTGCCGCAGCTCGACGACACCGGACAGGCGCTGCTGCACGCCGGTGATATCGATCGTGCGCGCGGGGCCCTCGAAGCACTCCCCGAGCTCTCGATTTTCCAAAGCCGAATCATGGGGATGTGCTGCAAATCGCCGGATTAACGCGCAAAGCGCTCCAGTACGACATCGGCAATCCGAATACGGCGTCGAAGATGACCAGGCATCAACTCGCGGCCGCGCAATATGCGCCGTTTCGCGTCGTACTCTACGAAGATGCCGAGGGCCGCGCCGTCTTCGAGTACGACAAGCCCTCCTCACTCTTTGGCCAGTTCGGCGATCCTGCGGTGACGGCAATTGCCGAAGGCCTCGATCCGCTATCGAGCGGGCCATCGCCCAGGCTGTCGGCTGAAACGGCGCCAGGGCAGCGGCGAGGCAGCCCTGGCCTGCTCTAGCCACCAGAGCAAAATCCAGCCCACTGGCGATCTCCGATCGGCGTGCCTAAACTAGATAGCGTCGTGACAGGCATGACGGTACTTTTCCCCTGCTAGCGGAGCGGCAAGCTTTAAAATCAACACCGTAAGATGTTGACGGCCCGTGGGCCGGCTTTCGGCGCCGAAGAAAAGAAAAAATCTAGATAGATCAATTATATAACTGGATTTTAAACAATCGAGTAGGAATGATTCAGACCCACTCAAACGCCGCCGAAAATACGTCAGTGTGCGACGTAACACGCTGAAAGCAAAAATAGATCCCTCCAGGGACAATCAGCGACAATCGGGACGCAGAGATTGGCTCTGATGGACCGCTTGACGGACCTCCCACATACCATGACGACCGCAGTGCTGGCCTCTCATAGGCCAAGCTGCGGTTTCCCATCGTTACCCCGTTCCCCATGGCAATTCTTCCATTCAGCCGGAACAAGCCCCTTCGTTTCCATTAGGCGCGGTGGAGGAGTTTTCCATGGCAAGAATGCTTTCTGACCGCAAAGGGCGATATGACTTTGTGTCAACCGATCTGGCGTCGGGCAGTGCGCTGGCTGTTCCAGGAACATACTTGCCTGGATTGCGTTTCCTATTCCGGACCTTCGAAAACAGGGAGACCGGTGTCATGGACTGGAACCGCGTGGAAGGAAACTGGAAACAGGTGAAAGGCGAGGTCAAGCAGCAGTGGGGTAAACTCACCGACGATGACCTTGACCGCATCGCCGGCAAACGCGATCAGCTCGAAGGCAAGATCCAGGAGCGTTACGGCATCGAGAAGGATCGTGTGCGGCGCGATGTCGATGATTGGTACAGCCGACAAGGTTGGTAGGCGTCAGGCCCTGTGCGCCGGCGGTCGCCGCCCCTTTGTGGCGCTCCAGTGGAACAATATACCGACATCGAAATTCTCCTATCAAAGGAGGCGAGTGATGGAACTCATTGATACTCGGGTGCTCCACCAAGCAGGAGCCGACTGGGTCGAATTCCATGGAGAAGGCGGCGAGTCCGTCAGAGTGACGCTTGCCGCCGGCGACAGGAACCGGACAGACGACGAAATCATAAATGCCGCCAAAGCCGTGCTGGTGCAGGTCGCGACATTCGGCATGGCGGACGAAGAAGCGAATGCCCGCGCGCCACAGACTCCGGCATTCACTGTTGCCAGGCAGAACTGACATGGACCTGTTTAGACGTGTTGTTGAATTCCTCGGAAAGACGCGGTCGCCTCAAGCCTCCGGTGACATGCTCACACAGACGGGGGCTGGCCCAGCTGTTGCGGCCCACTCAAAGGATGCGGCCTCGAACACCCCGACAGGCCACAATCCGCTGGCCACGGCAAAGAAAGCACGGGTCGAAAGACGGCGACACGGGCTGCTGGACGTTGATTGACACCGCGTCGGGCACAAGCCCGAGGCGTATCTTAGGCGGAATTCGTAGCAAGGAATCGTGCAGTGGCAGAAAATCTTTCGCGAGAGAAGGAGCAACAAGGTACCAGGAGGTTAATGATGTGGGCGGTCGCGGCTGTGGCCGTGATCTTTATAGTTCTGCTCGCTCTCTTCGTGTTCGGCCCTTGGGCATAATCCTCATCGTGACTTGGCTGCCGTCCTTCGATCCTGCGTAATTCCCGTTGATGACGAAAACGGGACTGTCGAACATCCACTCGTCCTCCAATCCGAAACAGCTCCAGGTTGCGTAAGCCGGCGCCGAGCGACTGCCGGAGGAGTTTCAAAGGCCATGATTAACAACTCAACGATCGACGGAACATATGTTGAGACCGCTGGTTTGGTAACTGCAATGCAACCTCATCAAAAAGGATGTTCGCTATGTTTGCCAAACTTCTTTCTGCATCAGTGCTGACCCTGGCGTTGGCCACATCGGCCATGGCACAATCAAATGGATCCGGTACCAACAGCGGTACCGGCTCGAACAACGGTACCGGCGCCGCGTCCGGAACCAGCGGCGGAACCACCGGCTCTGGCACGCCCGTGAACCCTTCCGATCCCAGCACCACAAATTCCACAACCCAATCGAACGGCATGACCGACCGCTGTAAGGATGCCGCGGGCAACGACACCGACAACAACACCGCCTCCGGCACGACGACATCGGATATGCAGAACTGCAACAAATGAGCGGGTGCACCAGAGCGCTGCCGGACGCTGCTCCTTTCCACGCGTCGGCAATGATCCGGCGGCGTTTTTGCGGATGCAATAGCGGCAGACGCCGATGCGCCGGATCGGCTCCGTCTCTTTTCGTTCACGCCGCTCCCCATCAGAATTTGACGTTGAAGTTGAAGCGCGCCGACTGATCGGAGATTCCCGAGCCGAACTGGCCGCCATAGGAAACGCCGAGGGTGGCATTGGGCGTGATCGCATAATCGAGACCGGCTTCGATCACCGCGGCATCCCGGGCGATCGGGATCCCGCCGATGTTGAAGGCATTGCCGCCGCCAGCAAAGCGCATGGTCGAGGTCGGCGCCATGTCCCCGAAGGCATGGCGCCAGCCGGCCATGCCCTTGGCGGTGAGCGTGGTCCCGCCGATGTCGAAGGTCGTCGATGCTCGAAGGCCGAGTGTCGCGAAGGTCGAGTGGGTGTTGGCCGAGGCGCCGGTCAGCGCCGCTGCGCCGCCCTGCTCGGTGAAACCATCGGTGCGGAGGTTCACGTAGGCAAGGTTGGCAAAGGGCTCGAACCGGGCGCCGCCCGCGCTGAAGCCATAGGCGAGTTCGCCGAACATCTGCGCCGTCGCGGCGTTGTAGTCGCCCTTTAGACTGTCGCCGAAGCCAGGGAACGTCACGCTCCGGCTGGTCGAAACGTCATGCCAGGTGTAGGCAGCACCCGTTCGGAACGCGACATCACCCCAGGCGGTGCCGCCGTAGAGTCCGACATAGTAGTTGTCGCTCGAACCTGAGGAGTGGCGATCCTTCACGTCGAAGGAGGTCTGGCTGTAGCCGGCAACCGCGCCGAAGCGCCAGGTGTCGAACACCGGCGCATCGGCGCCGAAGAAGAAGCCGCCGGTCTTGCGGTTCAGATGGGCGGCGTTGCCGTCACTACTCGTATGGCCCCACGAGCCGAAGCCCTGGCCCCAGACCGCGAAACGGTCGGTGTTCGCCTTGACCGTCACAGGCTTTCCGCCGTCATAGGTCGAGACCGTGCCCGATGCGCCGGCGGCATCGAAGGCCGCGCGGATGCGGTCGTTGACGGCGTTGCGGATGAAGCGGCTGTCCTCGATCAGCGCGGTCCTGGCCGAGCCATGGATCTCGCCCGAGAGCTGGTCGAAGGCATATCGCGCCTGCGGAGCCGACAGGTTCACGACCGCGCCGTAGAGCGGGTTGCCCCAGCCGAGGCTCTCGACGCCACCGCCAGTGGCCCTCTGGTTCGCAGTCGGGCCGACGCCCGCGAAGTCGATATTGTTGCGGGTCATCGTCAGGTAGACATTGTTGGCGTCGTAGCTGAGCGAGGGATCGAGGAAGGCCAGGTCCGAAGTCGCCCCGGTGAAAGTGCCGGTTCTCCCGCCGCTCGCGGTCACGATCGTGTACTGGGTTTGCGGTACGTAGCTGCCCGCCCCCGCCAGCACCGTCACCGTGCCGCCGTTGATCGCGGCGGCACCGCTCGCGATGATCCTGTCGGATTGCCCTCCCGCATCGACCTCGACCTCATAGATGGAGCCGGTGTTGAAGGTGATGTTGCCGGCGATATTGATTGTTCCGATCGAATTGCCGGGCGCTACAGTGCCGGAGACGGTTGTATCACCTACCGTGCCGGTGCCCTGGAGGCGGCCAGCCGAGAGGACATCCAGCATGCCGCCGAGCGAACCGTTCACCGCCAGCGCCCCGCCGGCAATCGTCGTTGTGCCTGTGAAACCGGAGGAATCGCCTGTCAGGTTGAGCAAGGCCGTGCCAGTCTTGTTGAAGCCGCCATCGCCCGACAGCACGCCGGCATAGGTCGCGTTGGCGGACTGGTCGAAGGTGAACGACGCGCCCGAGGCAATGGCCGCATCGCCGCCGAAGCGCTCGGCCGAGGAGGCCAGCCCGCCGGCCTCGATCGCCCAGTCGAGCGATGACAGGCCGGCCAGCGTCAGCACGCCCGTGCCGCGTTTGATCATCGCGCCGCTTGTGCCGTTGAGCGCGGCGATGTCGCCAGAAAAGTTCGCATTGCCTGCCTGGTCGAAGACCAGCGTACCGGCATTGCCGATATTGCCTGAGATCGAGGCGGCATTGCCGATCAGCGTGCCTGCCGCGACAAACGTGTTGCCGTAGGCATTGGCGCCGTTGTCGAGCCGCAATGTGCCGCTGCCCTGCTTGATCAGGTCGCCGCTGCCCGAGACCACGCCCATCAGCCCGAGTTCGGTGCCGGCCGCGACATCGAAGCGGCCGGCCTGCGTCAACGATACCGCGCGCGCGGTGTCGAAGCTCGCCGTGGTCGAGAGGGTGCCGCCCGCGAAGATCAGGCCGCCCGTGGCTGCGCCCAGATTGGCGTCGCCCGACACCGACAGCGTGCCGCCCGAGATCGTGGTGCCGCCGGTATAGGTGTTGGTTCCGGTCAGGGTCAGCGTGCCGGCGCCGGCCTTGGTAAGCGAGGCGCCGCTCCAGCCGGTCGCAAGGTTCGCCGCCTGATCGGCCAGCACCGTCCCGACCGTGAAGCTGTCGGTAGCGTTGGTCAGCGTGAAGGTGCCATTGGCGAGATTGTTGCCGGCGTTCCAGGTCAGGCCATAGCTGGCGAGATATTGCAGATTGTCGGCCGATTTGCGGGTGGAGACGGTGAGGTAGTCCACCGTGCCGCCGAAGCCGCCCACGTTGATGCTGGCGAAGTCGCCGCTGATGCCGGATGCGGTATCGATCAGCACCATGTCGAGCTGGCTCGCATCGGTGATGCCGCTGATGTTGAAGGTGACGCCGTTGCCGATCGTGATGCTGTCGGCGGTAAGCCCGGGGCTGCTCGCGCCGGCGGCGATGGACAGGGCAGTGCTGTCGCCGAAGGTCACATTTTGCGCGACGTTCAGGGTTGTCGGCGCCTGGATCGCCAGCGTGCCTCCGGTGACGTTGATGCTGCCGGCCAGATTGGTGATGCCGCCCGATATGCCGTTGCCGAACTGGAGCGTGCCACCGGCGATGGTCGTGCCGCCGGTATAGATGTTGGCACCGGAAAAGGTCAGTGTGCCCGTGCCGGTCTTGACCAGCGAGCCGCTGCCGGAGATGACGCCGACCACCTCGGTCGAGAGATTGTTCGAGCCGACCGTCAATTCGTTCGCGCCGAGGATGTAATTGCCGGCGCCCTCGATGGAGCCTGCGGTCAGCCGGCCATCACCGTTCGGGCCGGTGCTGTTCGAGAAATCGACCGTTGCACCGGCGTCGTTGATAAGCGCGGCATTGCCCGCCGTGCTGGTGTGGTAGAAACCAAGGAAACTGTCGTTGGTGATCGTGGCATTGCCAGCCGTGCTGGTGTGGACGAAATACAGGCCGCTGCTGTTGGTGATGGTGGCGGCACCAGCCGTGCTGGTGTCGTAGAATTCCAGGATGCTGTTATTGGTGATCGTGGCATCGCCCGCCGTGCTGGTGCCGTAGAATTCCAGGATGCTGTTATTGGTGATGGTGGCGCTGCCGGCCATGCTGGTATCGTTGAAATGCAGGATGCTGTTATTGGTGATGGTGGCACTGCCCGCCGTGCTGGTGCCGTAGAAAGTCAGATTATTGTTGTTGGTGATGGTGGCGGCACCAGCCGTGCTAGTGTCGTAGAATTCCAGGGTGTCGCTATTGGTGATCGTGGCATTGCCAGCCGTGCTGCTGCTTAAGAAAGACAGATAGCCATAGCCGTTGTTGGTGATGGTGGCGCTGCCGGCCGTGCTGGTATCGTTGAAATGCAGGAAGTTGTTGTTGGTGATGACGGCACTGCCGGCCGTGCTGGAGCCGTAGAAAGTCAGATTATTGTTGCTGGTGATGGTGGCGGCACCAGCCGTGCTGGTGTCGTAGAAAGACAGGGTGCCGGTGTTGGTGATGGCGGCATTGCCGGCCGTGCTGGTGTCGTAAAAACTCAGCAAACCGTAATTGGCGATGGTCGCGCTGCCCGCCGTGCTGGCGTCGTTGAAAGACAGATTGGTGCTGTTGATGATGGTGGCGCTGCCGGCCGTGCTGGCGTCGATGAAAGACAGATTGGTGTTGTTGGTGATGGTGGCATCGCCCGCCGTGCTGGTGCCAAGGAAATCCAGGGCGCCATTGTTGATGATAGTGGCGCCGCCCGCCGTGCTGCTGCCGTAGAATCGCAGTTGGTTGTTGTTGGTGATGGTGGCATTGCCGGCCGTGCTGGTGCCGTAGAAATTCATGCCGCCGATATTGGTGATGGCGGCGTTGCCCGCCGTGCTGGCGTCGATGAAAGACAGATTACTGTTGTTGGTGATGGTGGCATCGCCCGCCGTGCTGGTGCCAAGAAAATCCAGGATGCCGTTATTGGCGATCGTGGCATTGCCAGCCGTGCTAGTGTCGTAGAATTCCAGGATGCTGTTATTGGTGATCGTGGCATTGCCAGACGTGCTGCTGCTTGAGAAAGACAGATAGTTGTTGTTGGTGATGGTGGCGCTGCCGGCCGTGCTGGTATCGTTGAAATGCAGGAAGTTGTTATTGGTGATCGTGGCGCTGCCAGCCGTGCTGGTGTCGTAGAATCTCAGATCATAGTTGTTGGTGATGGCGGCATTGCCGGCCGTGCTGGCGCCCGAGAAGTTCAGGGTGCTGTAGTTGGAGATGGTGGCGCTGCCGCCATTGATCGTGATGCCGGTCCCCGTGAAAACCTGCCCGGCCGTGAGACTGAACGCGTAGTTCGAGGCTCCGGCATCGAGCGTCCAGCCGTCGAAACTGCCGGAGGAACCCAACGTCAACGTGGTCGTGTTCGAGGCGCCGAAGGTGGCCGTGCCGGTCGGCACGCTACCAGGGGTCCAGTTGTTCGCGTCGAAGAAATCGTCCGATCCCGGATTGGCCTGCCAGGCTGCGTCCTGTGCCCGCGCCGGTCCGGTGGCCGGGAGCGTCAAGGCCAGCGCCAGAGCCGTCGAGGCCAGCAAGGCTTTCCGCAGCGGGCCGCCCAAGGATTCCGTGTACAGGGAAGTGACGCCGCGCGCCGAAGTCGAAGGTGTTCTTGTGTCCATGGTTCCCCAGCCCGCAAAGAAAGGCGCGGCCGCCGGATACCGATTCACCCTTCGCCCACGTTATTGTTGGCCAACCCTGCCATCGCGCGCCGGAAACGTCCTGAATCGGAGGACGCGATGTTCTGAACGTTTCCGTTATTTTCTGAATGGACCGCGCCTTGCCGCGTTTTTAAGATGATTTGAGCAGTTTTCGGGATAGAGCCGTTGTTGTGCGGCTTGGGGGGAATAGGCGCGCCGTGTTGCGGTTTTTAGGCTTTGAATTGGATCGGCAGCGGGCCGAACTGCGCGGGCCGGAGGGCGCCGTCATCAGAATCCGGCTGAGAAGCCTCGAACTGCTGAAGGTCTTCGCCACCAATCCGGGGCGGGTTCTCAGCAAGCAGGAACTGATGGAGGCCGTTTGGCGGGATATCCATGTCGGCGAGGACAGCCTGTTCCAGTCCATCCGCGAGCTTCGCACCGCTTTGGGTGACGAGCAGCGGCAGGTCATCAAGCTGATGTCCGGCCGGGGCTATCTGTTCGCAGCCGCGGTGTCGGGTGGGGCGGAAATGGATGCCCCCGGCCCCGCGCACACGGCAATCGGAACCGAAACGGAGAACCAACCAGCGCCGGGCCGGCGCGATTCCGGCATGCCGCGCCGCGCCGCGCTCGTTGCGATGGCGGGGCTCGGCGTAACGGCCCTGGTGGCGGCGATGTGGCGCCCCCGGCTCTTCACGGGCTCGCCCGTGACCGTCTCGGTGATGCTCATGGCGGCGGCGACCGATGATCCGCTGGCTGCCCGGATGGCTGCGGATGTCACCCGCGACCTGACCGACGGGCTGGCGAAGATCGAGACGATTCGCGTGATGCTTCCGTCCGGCGTCGCACAGAGCGCCGATTATGTCCTCAGCAGTGAGCTGGAGAAGACCGAAACCACGTGGAATTTGCGCGCGCGCATGACCGAACCGGCAACCGGTGCGGTCATGTGGACGACGTCGCTGTCCATCGATCGGACCGGCGCCGATGCGCAACTTCAGCAGACCCGCCTGACCGCCGGCATGGGCCACCCGCTGGCGCTGCGCATCAACGCGCTGCTGAAAGCAGGTGAGCACGCGGCCGAAGGCTGGCCGACCGGCACCGCCAAGGTCGCCATCGAACAGGCGACGGCCTCAATCAACCACACGACGCTGGAACGCTTTCGCGCCGCGCTGGCGATCCTGGAGAAAGCTCTTGCCGACGATCCCGACAACGTCGACCTGCAGGTTGCGCTGGCGGCGTTTCAACTGCGCGGGGTTCAGATGGCCTGGTTCCCCACCGCCGAGCGCGAGACGGTCGAGAATAGCGTCGGCGCGATCATGGCACGCGCGTTGCGCGCACGGCCCGATTACATCCCGGTGCTGGAAACGCAGTGCCGGTTTCTGTCGGCGACCAACCAGTTCGTCGAAAGCCTGGTGGCATGCGGCAAGGCGCTCGCCCATGATCCATGGGACGGGATCGCGCTATACCTCGTCGGACTGTCCCAGGTTTTTCTGGGCCGCTTCGACGACGCACTGGCCTCGTTCAAGCAGGCGGATGGGTTCGATACGCCCCGCGTAGCGCGCTGGACATGGGCGCTCGGCGTAGGCTGGACGTACCTTTTGATGGGTCGCGCGGAAGAAGCCTTGCCCTGGCTGCAACGATCGATCGCCATCACGCCGGGCACCGGACGCACGCATATGGCTCTGGCGGCGGCCTATCAGCAATTGGGCCGAGCCGACGACGCCAGGGCCACCATGGTGGCGGCCATGGAACTGTGGCCCGGCTCGACCGCGCGCAACGCGCCGCCGCCCACCAAAAATTGCAGTGCGATTTATCTGAAGGCGTACGAACGGGTTTTGCGGCTGATGGTGGCCGCCGGGTTGCCGGAATGACCAAGCGCCACGTGCTAAATACCGAGCCCCTCTGCCGCCCCAACTGCCACGACACCGAGCCACCTGCACGATGCCGCTGACTTCGGTGCGGAGCTGGCGGTCGATGACCGGCCGCCACGGCATGAGGGTGAACTCGTGCGCCTGCTCGAGCACGGCGAACTTGCCGCTCGATAGCTGAACGGTCCCGGGGAGTTTGCTGCTGACGGTCTCGCCATCGAAATCGAGGTGGCACGATGGTTCTGGCGTTCTGCCCAGCAGTTTTCGCGCGTCATCCACCCATTTCCAGCAGCATGTTCTGCTTCAGTATTTCGATGCTCCGCAAGCCGAGCAGGCGAATGACGCTTTTGTCCTTCAAGCGGGTGAAGACCCGCGACACCGTCTCGATGGTGAGGCCGAGATAGTCGCCGATATCCAGTCGCGACATCGGCAACTCGATTTGACGCAGGCCACCCTGACGTTCCGCCATGTCGACCAGGAATGCTGCGACGCGTTCGATGGCATTCTGGCGGCCGAGGACCAGCAGATGCTCCTGGGCCCTGATCAAACCCTTGAGTGCAAGCGGCAGCAACTGACTGGACATATCTGCTGTTGAGGCGATCCGGAAGACGCGAATGCCGGTCGCACCGATTGCCTCGGCGAAGAAATGGTGTGTGGCATCGGCCTCGAAGCCGAAGGTTTCTCCGGCCAAATGAAAGGCGCTGATCTGCCGGCGGCCGTCAGCCAGCAGCCGGTATACACGAACGGCGCCGAATTCGACCTGGTAAAGAGGCCCGGCCTTTTCGCCTTGGGCGTAGATCTCTGTGCCGGCGGGGAAGAAGCTGACCGGCTGTGCCATGGCCCCATCGAGAAGCGAGAACGGGCTCGGCTGCGATGGCAATTCAATCTTGGCGATTTGTTGTGCGTACATGGCTGTGTTCCCGATTGATCCGCGACGACAGCAATCGCGCGATTCCGGGCCTACCGAAATTCGGTTATATCCCTAAGGAAAACTACTTAGGTATTCGCCGGGATGTCAGGGCCATTGGACGCGTGCGACCTGATAGTGTGCCGTTGCGCTCGATGGACAACGCCCCAGCACACTAGCTGTCCATGGCCTCCCGCCCCGAAACCGTGGCGACCAAAATGCGGAAGAAGACGTGTGGAAGATCGGTCGCAACCTCGGACTTCTCAGGTTTGAGAGCGCCAGGCTCCCACCAATCGGCGTGCTTGCTCAGCAGCGCCCAGGCATGATCGCGCTGCACCTTGTGCCCAATCCGGTCGGGCAATTCCTCGTAACGGCCATCGGCGACAATGCTCCTCCAGCCTCGCCCTTCGCCGTGTTCGTCAATCTGAACAGACACCAGTGGATTGGCTCGCATCCATTCGATTTTCTTGCCCGGCATGGAGAACGCGTAAAGATGAGCATCCGAATAAGCGTAATGGAGGGGAACGACATAGGGCTGACCGTCCTTCGCGCATGCAAGACGGGCCACGCGGTTGGCGCCCAACAATCTGGTACATTCCAGGACGGAAAGTGTGCGGATCAGCATCGATGCGATCTCCTGTTCTTGTCTGCTTTTGCATCAGAGCCAGCGATGTGCCGGCCGGTCTCTTACGGCCCGGCGGTCGCGGAATTGGTCAGTCCGCTGGCCACAGCTGACGAAGCGACTTCTTCATGGATGCCCTTAGCTGCACGATCTCGCCGTGCGATATATGTCGATCGAGCAGCATGAAAACCGCGTTGACCGCCACATCGAAATCCACATCTTCATCATATCCGAAGCTGTTGCGGACACTGAGAACAAAGTCGCGTTTCTTACGACCATGGACTGCGGCCGATGGCTTCCAGCCTTCGAAGTACATGCCGCGAACCAAGACAGGCAACTGTGCTGAAAGATCAGCCATTTCCGCTTCGGACAGCCAGTCCCGCAGCGTGTGCAGAACGCATCGCAACAGTCGGCAAGCACTTGGTTCGCTCCAGCGGAGATCCCTGGCAAGCTCCTTTACCCACTGTTGAGCCTGCTGGGCGGCGTGGTTCAAATCGCCAAAAGACGTCTGGGACATGTGGCTCATGGTCTGCTCCTTGGAGGTTTGTTGTCATCCTGGAGCGACGCCGAGATCGGCGCCTTGCGCCTGATCAATGTTTTCTCTTTGCGGCTTCAGCCGCCTGATTTGGGCGCGAGCAGCGGAACGATCCGGTCGCTCTTGGCGACAGAAGGCCGGCCGGCGGAACCATAGGGAATGCCCAGCGCATCCCAGGTCTCGACCAGCGCATCCTGCAGTCCCGCGATCAGTTCATCGGAATGGAACGGCGTCGGCGTGATGCGCAGCCGCTCGGTGCCGCGCGGCACGGTCGGGTAGTTGATCGGCTGGATATAGATGCCGTG
>NZ_JAIUIU010000024.1:0-70399 GCF_020165775.1 Mesorhizobium sp. B263B2A | reverse complement strand
CGCAAGGAGAAAGCGGACATCAATACTGCCGATCTCCCCCCTTGCGGGGGAGATGTCCGGCAGGACAGAGGGGGGTGCTGTCCCGCCGGCTTACCCTAGCCTGAGAGCCTACTTCGTCTCGTTCAGCCTCTCGGCCTTATCAAGATTGTCCTTGCCTATGACGATCGGCGTCAAGAGCACCAGCTTCTCCTTCGGCTCGGTCTTGTCCTTGGCGTAGGCGACCGCGATCTGTACGGCGGTGCGCGATTGCTTGCCCGGGAACTGTTCGACCGTGCCGGCGAGCTTGCCGTCGCGCACCGCGACCAACGCTTCCGGAAGCGCGTCGAAGCCGTAGATCTTGACGTCGGTGAAGTTGCGCGCCGCGCACGCCTCGAGCGCGCCGAGCGCCATGTCGTCATTGGCGCAGATGATGGCGTCGGGCTTGCCGTTGGCGGCGAGCCCGGCTTCCGTCACCGACAGCGCTTCGGCGCGGGCGAAGTTGGCGGTCTGCTCGAAGACGATCTGGTACTTGTCCTTCAGCGGATCGAGAATGTTGTGCACGCCCTTGTTGCGGTCGATCGCCGGGCCGGCACCGGGCTGGCCCTGCAGATGGAACAGCTTGGCGCCATTCGGGAACGCCGCCACCATGGCGCTGGCTTCCGCCTCGCCACCCTTGACGTTGTCGGCCCCGACATGGGCGAGGATGCCCTCGACGCCGTCGACGCGTCGGTCGATCGTCACCACGGGAACGCCGGCCTTGACGGCCTCCTCGATGGCCGGCGCCAGCGCGTTGACGTCAAGCGGCGAGATGACGATGGCGTTGACCTTCTGCACCAGTGCCGCCTCGATGTCGGCGGTCTGCTTGGTGGCCGAGTTCTGGCCGTCGCTCTCGGTGAGGTTGACTCCTTGCGTGGCGGCTTCCGCCTTGATCTCGTTCAGCATGTGCACGAAGAACGGAAAGCCGAGACTGGGCACCGAGCCGAGGATGGTCAGCTTGTCCTCGGCGAACACCGAGGGCGCCGCCACCATCATGGCGCCGAAAGCCGCGGATGACAGCAGGAATTCACGTCTGTTCATGATTGATCCTCCTCCACAAGAACGCACGGCCCCGGAAACCGGGCCGGTTTCAGGAAGGATCATGCGTCGGTTCAAAGTGTTGGAGCATCCTCCTTGCGCCCGAGAACGCATGCCGCTCCAGCTGATCGCCGTTGCAAAAACTGCCTCCCATCGGCATCAGCATCGGGATGCTAACCCAGGGTCAACCATTTGTGCAACATCGATATAACAGAGTTGGCTGAGCTATTATCGGAATTGTCGGAATTTTGGATGGGACGTCCTGTCCAGCCCGAAAGGCTAGACGCTGCGCCAGGCTGATGGGCTTCTCGGCTTCGCCGGCTTTCCCATTTTCTGTTGAAAGCTTGTTCGTGAATGTGTGTAAATACACATGAATAGCGCCGACATTATCCGACTGCTGGAAGCTGATGGCTGGCCCAAGGTTGCCCGAAAGGGCAGCCATGCGCAATTCAAACACCGCGGCAAGCCAGGACGGGTCACCGTGCCTCACCCAAGGCGCGATATCCCGATAGGCACTCTGCGCAGCATCGAAAAGCAATCTGGACTGAAACTGAGGTGACGGACATGAAGCAGTATATCGGACTTATCCATAAGGATGCCGGCAGCGACTTCGGTGTGTCTTTCCCCGATTTCCCCGGCGTGATCACCGCCGGCAAGGATTTGGATGACGCGCGATCCATGGCTGAAGAGGCGCTGGCCCTGCATATCGAAGGGTTGGTCGAGGATGGCGATGCCATTCCGGAGCCTTCCAGTTTGGAGGCTGTGATGGCGGACGCTGATAACCGTGACGGTGTTGCAATCCTGGTCGCGGTGAAGACCGAGGCCAGGAAAACAGTGCGTATCAACGTGACGCTGCCGGACGACGTTCTGCAACGGATCGATGCCTTTGCCGAAGCCCACGGCTATACTCGATCCGGGTTTCTCGCAAAGGCGGCTGAAAAGGTGATGGAGCTTGAAACGGCCTGATGCATTCCCAAAACGACGGCGTTTGGGGGAACGACATGCACAACAACAAGGTCTGAACGTTTAAAGTCCATCCCTGGAGAACCGCATGAAGCCGCAAATCATCTGCCATATGCTCGCGTCGCTCGACGGCGGCCTCCATCCGAGCCGCTACACCACCAGCCCCGATGGCACCCGGGCCGAGTGGTCGAGCCTCTACGAGCACATCCACAACGACATGGCGGGCGACGCCTGGATCGTCGGCCGCATCACGATGGCCGAGATGAGCAAGGCCGCCGCGCACCCGCCGGCCAATGCCGGCAAGGTCGACCGGCCCCGTCATTTCGCGCAGGGCCATGCGGCTACCTATGCCGTGGCGCTCGATGCTACCGGCAAGCTGCACTTTGCCAAACCCGACATCGGCGGCGACCATGTCGTGGTGCTGCTCGGGCGCGACGTCGCCGACAGCCATCTCGCCGAACTCGCCGCCGATGGCGTGTCCTACATCGTGTCGGAAACGCCCGACATCGATCTTGCCGCCATGCTCGAGGTTCTCGGCCGCGAACTCGGCATCCGCCGGCTATTGCTGGAAGGCGGCGCCGGCATCAACGGTTCCTTCTTCGCGGCCGGGCTTGTCGATGAGCTCAGCCTGCTCGTTGCTCCTGCCATCGACGGGCGGGCGGCAAACCAGGGGTTTGTCGAGTTCGGCGAAGGCGGCCTGGCGGGCAGGATGCAATTGTCGCTCACAAGCTGCGAAGCGCTGGTACACGGGCTCGTCCACCTGCGCTACGCCGTCAGGCCTGGCTGAAGCCGCTTCCTCAGTATTGCATCGCGTCGAGATCGGCGATCAGCGTCGGGCCGGTCGGGTGCCAGCCGAGCCGTGCCTGGGTGAGCGCGCTGGAGGCCGGCAGGTCCATGGGGGCGAACCTCGCCATCCAACCGAAATGCTCCGCCGCCTTTTCCGGCGCGATCGAAACGACCGGCAGGTTGAGGCCCCGGCCAAGCGCCTCGGCGATCGCACGCACCTCGACACCTTCCTCGCCGACCGCGTGATAGCGTGCGCCGGGCTGGCGCTTTTCGACGGCGAGCCGGTAAAGGCGCGCGGCGTCGAGCAGATGGCCGGCGGAGAAACGATTGCGACCCTCGCCGACATAGGCCGAAACGCCCTTCTGGCGCGCGATCTCGATGAGCGGCGAGATAAGACCTTGCTTGATCGGGTTGTGGACCTGCGGCAGGCGCACCACCGACACGTTGATCCCGGCCTCCAGCAAGGCATTGCTGGCGAGTTCGGAGGCGATGCGGGGATTGGGATGGCTCGGGTTGAAGACGTCCTCGACCGCCAGTTGGCCATGTCCTGGGCTGCCCACGCCGACACCTGAGGTGATCACCAGCGGCCGGTCGGATCCGGCAAGGGCGGCGCCGAGGGCTGCGATGACGCGCCTGTCCTTTTCGCAATTCTCGACAAACCGCGAGAAATCATGGTCGAACGCGGTGTGGACCACGGCGTCCGCCTTCGCCGCGCCGTCGCGCAGCCCCTCGGGCTCCTCGAGGGTTCCGCGATGCACTTCGGCGCCAGCGGCGGCCAGCGCCTCGGCACCGGCGTCGGAGCGGGTGACGCCGACCACCTGATGGCCCGCACCGATGAGTTCGGGAACCAGCGCCGAACCGATGAAGCCGGTCGCGCCGGTCAAAAAGATACGCATGCAAAATCTCCTGCACAGTTGCCCGCGCAGTATCGCCGGTCTATTATTCCATTAAAGTAGTGACTTTATCCTATTATAATTGCTAACAGGATCGACCATGCCCATCAATTCCGCCGGCACGCTCGCAGCCTTCCTGAAAGACCGGCGCACCCGGCTCGACCCGGCATCGTTCGGATTTTCCGGGCGCCGGCGCACGCCTGGGCTGCGCCGCGAAGAAGTCGCCCAGCGCGCCAACATCAGCCCGACCTGGTATACATGGCTGGAACAGGGCCGCGGCGGCGCGCCTTCGGCCGACGTGCTGAACCGCATCGCCAAGGGGCTGATGCTGACCGAAGCCGAGCGCGAACATCTTTTCATGCTCGGGCTGGGGCGCCCGCCCGAGGTCCGCTATATCGGCGTCGAGGGCGTCAGCCCGCGCCTGCAGCGCCTCATCGACACGCTCGACGCAAGCCCGGCCCTGATCAAGACCGCCACCTGGGACGTCGTTGCCTGGAACCGCGCCGCGCAGATCGTGCTGACCGATTACGGCGCCCTGCCCGCCGGCCAGCGCAACATCCTGCGCTTCATGTTCCGCAGCTCCGCCATCCGCGAAAAGCAGCACGACTGGGAAAACCTCGCCCGTTTCGTGGTCGGATCGTTCCGGGCCGATGCGGCACGCGCCGGCGCGGTGTCCGAGGTGCGCGACCTCGTCGACGAACTTTGCAGCACCAGCCCGGAGTTTGCCGCCCTATGGCGGGAAAACGACGTGCTCAGCCATGGCGACGGGACAAAGCGCCTGAAGCACCCGGTACTCGGCGACATTGAACTGGAATATTCGGGGTTCGCGGTCGACGGCCGGCCGGATCTGAGCCTGACCGTCTACAACCCGATCGACAGCAAGGTCGCCGACCGCATCCGCGACCTGGCGAGGCGCCTCCCGGGGCAAAAGCTGGGCGATCCCCCGCCGCGATGACGCAGCGGAAGGCTCACGCTTTGCGCTGGGAACCGGTCGAGCGTGGCTGGCTGAGATGCGGGCGCCAGCCATGCACCCGGTCCCGTCCCGCAGCCTTGGCGCCATAGAGCGCCTCGTCGGCGCGCCTGACAAGATCGGCGATCTCGATTGAAGCACTGCCCGCGTCGAAGGTGCCGACCCCGATGCTGACGGTAACGATGCCCTTTTCGCTGCCGGCATGCGCCAGCCCGAGATCGCGCACCTTGGTCCTGAGGGTCTCGGCGATGACGAAGGCGCCCCGCGCGTCGGTCTCGGGCAGGATGAGCGCGAACTCCTCGCCACCGTAGCGGGCCGCCGCGTCGGCCGGCCGCCGCGCCGCCGCCTCGATGCAGCGGCTGACGGCGCGCAGGCAATCATCACCGGCCGGATGACCGTAATGGTCGTTGAACCGCTTGAACCAGTCGACGTCGACGAGAAGCAGGCTGAGCGGCGTCGCGTTGCGCCTGCAGCGCGCGAACTCGCGCGCCAGCGCCTCGTCGAAGGCGCGCCGCGTCATGAGTTCGGTCAGGCCGTCGCGATGCGCCAGCAGGTTCAGCTTCTCGTTGGCCGACAGCAATGCGGCTTCGACCTGCTTGGCCTCGGTGATGTCTGAAAACACGCTGAGGCTTCCGCCATCGCCGGTCGGCCGGGTCCGCACATCGAGCCAGCGCCCGTCGGCGAGCCGGATCTGGCGGTGGCTGTCGAGCTTCTGCGAGGCCATGATGGCGGCGACCCAGTCCTCGACCGCGTCCGGCGGCGTGATCGCCTCGCCGCGCGCCGCCGAGGCGCGCAATATATCGCGGTAGTCGGCGCCGGGCACCCGTATGTCGGCCGTCTTCGGAAACATGGAGCGGTAGCGGGCGTTGCAAAGCAGCAGCCTGCCATCCGGATCGAACATCACCAGGCCATCGGCCATGTGCGTCAGGGCGTCTCCGAGCCTCGCCTGGCTCGCCGCCAGTTCGTTCTCGAGCTGCTTGCGCGCGGTGATGTCGCGGTTGTGCGTGATCAGGCCGACGATCGCTCCGGCCTTGTCGCGAAACGGCGCTTTCAAGGTCGCCAGCCAGCCATCGGTGCCGTCCTCATGGTGAAGGCGCTGTTCGATCGTGGACGAGACGCCAGCGGCCAGCACGGCAAGCTCGTCTTCGCGGAATCCCTGCGCCGTCTCGCGTGGGTAGAAGTCGAAATCGGTCCTGCCGATCAGCGCCTTGGCGTCCGCCGCATGCATCAGTTCGGCCGTTGCCGGATTGGCAACGATGAACCGTCCGTCGAGATCCTTCACATTGAGGCAATCGGGCAGTGTCTCGACCACGGCCTTGAAGATGCGCCGGGATTGCAGCGCTTCGATGCGACGCCGCTCCTGGTAGAGCGTAAGCCCCGACAACCCCACCGAGACGAAGATGAGAAGGGTCGAGGGGAAAATCACCTTCGGCAGGACCGCCTGTATTACGGACTGCGGCAGCATGCTGAGGCCAAGCAGCGATCCGCACGCGGCCGCCGCACCCAGGATCATGATATCGGCCATGCCGGGCGAACGCCCCTTCAGGGCAAGGTTGCCGGCAACGCCGATCAGCATGGTGGCCGCGATCCCCACCGCGCCGGCAAAGGCGCCGATGCCGCCCTCGAAGGTCCGGAACGCACCGGCCATGACGCCGGCGACGATGCCGGCTATAGGACCGCCGAAAAAGCCGGCAACGGCAATCATCGTCGCCCTGAGATCGACCAGGATGCCCGGCTGCAACTGCATGGGAGTCAGCATCAGGATGATGGCGCCAGTGCCCATCAAGAGGCCGAAAGCCGCGGCCTTCGCCGCCCCCGGCCTGCGGTCCAGCCACACATGCGTGTGGATCCAGACCGAAACGAACATCGCAACGACCGCGAGATTGGCCAGCAATTCGGACCAGGGCGAACCCATTGCGCGCCTTTCCTGTCACCAGGCTTTCGCCGTACCGCCTCTTCGATAGGCCCTCAATGACAACAAAGTGTTACGGTGGGCATTGGTCGAAGGGAGCAAGACATCGTCCCCAGATCACCCCCACCGCATCGTTCCGACAAAATCGATGAACGCCCGCAGCGGCGCCGGCGTCAGGCGGCGGCCGGGATAGTAGAGGAACGGGCCGGAAAATTCCTGCCACCAGGGCTCCAGCACAGGCTCCAGCCGGCCATCGTCGAAATAGGGGCGCAGCCAGTCCTCGAACAGCGAGACGATGCCGCCGCCGGCGACCGCCACCTCGAGCGCAAGGGCCATTGCCGTGCCGGTGCTGACCAAAAGCGGGCCGGTCGGTTCGACGCTCACCACCTCGCCGTCGCGTTCGAACTCCCAGGGCGGCGTCAGGCCGCTGGCGAAGCGGCCGCGCAGGCAGGCGTGGGCGAGCAGGTCGCGCGGATGGCCGGGCCGGCCGCGCCGGTCGAGATAGGCCGAAGCGGCGCCGGTGGCGAAGCGCTGCCGGCGCGGGCCGATCGGCACGGCGATCATGTCCTGCTCCAGCCGCTCGTCATAGCGAACGCCGGCATCGCAGCCGCTGGCCAGTATGTCGACGAAACTGTCCTCGGCGGTCACTTCCATGCGGATGTCGGGATAGGCCGCAAGGAAAGGCGGCAACAGGCGCGGCAGCACCAGTTTCGCCGCGACGACCGGCACGTTGAGCCGCAGCGTGCCGGCCGGGCGGCCGCGAAATCCGTTGACCACGTCGAGCGCCGCCTCGACTTCGCCCAGCGCCGGGCCTAGCCGCTCCAGCAGGCGCGCGCCGGCCTCGGTGGGGGCGACGCTGCGCGTGGTGCGATTGAGGAGCCGGACGCCAAGCCCGGTCTCCAGCCGCCGCACCGTCTCGGAAAGGCTGGAAGCGCTGACGCCGCCAACCCTCGCCGCCTCACGAAAACCGCCGGCGCGCGCCACCGCCATGAACGCCTGGAGATCACCCAGATCCGTCGCCATTGTTCGCTTCTCCGTACAGGCTGTGCCGATTGCACCATATTATCGTGCAGGTGCGCTCTGTCTACATTGGGCCGATCCAAAGGAGATGAGACCATGACCGACATCAGCAAGGCCGGAACCTTCAAGCTCGGCGACCGCACCGTGAAGCGCCTCGGCTATGGCGCCATGCAACTGGCCGGACCCGGCGTCTTCGGCCCGCCGAAGGACCGCGACGCGGCAGTCGCCGTGCTGCGCGAGGCGATCGCCAGCGGCGTCGACCATATCGACACATCGGATTTCTACGGCCCGCACGTCACCAACCAGATCATTCGCGAGGCGCTGCACCCCTACCCGGCCAACCTCACCATCGTCACCAAGGTCAGTGCCCGGCGCGGCGCCGATGCATCGTGGATCCCCGCAATGTCACCGCAGGAGCTGACGCAGGCCGTGCACGACAATCTGCGTAATCTCGGGCTGGAAATTCTCGACGTCGTGAACCTGCGCTCCATGCATGGCATTCACGGACCGGCGGAAGGGTCGCTCGAGTCACAGCTGAACACACTCGCCGAACTGCAGCGTCAAGGCTTGATACGCCATATCGGCATGAGCAACGTCACATCGGCCCAGATCGCGCAGGGACGCAGCATGGTCGACATCGTCTGCGTGCAGAACCAGTACAACATCGCGCATCGCGAGGATGACACGCTGATCGACGAGCTTGCTGCCGTCGGCATCGCCTATGTGCCGTTCTTCCCGCTCGGCGGCTTCACGCCGCTGCAGTCGGACACGCTCGCCAATGTCGCCAGGAAACTCGGCGCAACCCCGATGCAAGTGGCGCTCGCCTGGCTGCTGCGCCGCGCGCCCAACATCCTGCTCATCCCCGGCACCTCATCGGTCGGCCATCTCCGGGAAAACCTGGCGGCGGCCGAGTTGAAGCTGCCGGCCGACGCAATCGAGGTGCTGAACGGCATCGCCGGCGAGAAGGCAGCCGCCTGAGGCGGTTCGACCCGCGCCACCTTGCGAAGCCGCCGCTGCCCGTGGCATCTGTCCGGCACAACGGACGATCCACTCCAGCATGGCTTCACGACGACCACCACAGCCCGCCAGCCCGGGCAAGCTGCCCAAACCGCCCACCGGTAAATCGTTGGGCGTCAGCCTCAACCGCGCGCTTTCAAAACTCGGCCTGTGCTCGCGCACGCAGGCCGAGGTGCTGATCACGGAGGGCCGCGTGCGCGTCGGCGGCAAGGTGGTGCGCGATCCGGCTCTGCGCGTTGATCTGTATCGCGATAGCATCGTCGTGGACGGTGAAAAGGTGATCGCCGAGCATAAGGTCTACGTCATGCTCAACAAGCCGCGCGGCTTGGTCACCACCCGTGACGACCCGCAACAGCGCGACACCGTCTATGCTTGCCTGGAAGGGCTCGACCTGCCCTTCGTCTCGCCGGTCGGACGCCTCGACAAGGCGAGCGAGGGGCTGCTGTTGATGACCAACGACACGCGCTTCGCCAACCGGCTGATGGACCCGGCCTCGCATCTACCCAAGACCTATCACGTGCAGGTCGCCACGGTGCCCGACGCGGCGATGCTGGAGACGTTGCGTGCCGGTGCCACCGTCGACGGCGAGAGCCTGACCGCCAATTCGATCGACCTTCTGCGCAGCGGCGGCCGCACCGCCTGGCTGGAGGTCGTGCTCGACGAAGGCCGCAACCGCCACATCCGCCGCCTGCTCGCCGCCCACGGCATCGAGGTCAAGCGCCTCATCCGCATCGCCATCGGCGGCTTGCGCTTGGGCGACCTTGCCAAGGGGATCGCGCGGCATTTGACGGCGGAGGAGTTGGCGTTGCTGGGTGGGTGAGCGAACGGGCCGGAGGTAACGTCCTGTGGCGCCCCCTCTGTCCTGCCGGACATCTCCCCCAACTTTGGGGGGGAGATCGGCAACTCGATCGCCGGCTCTCCTCCTGCAACGTCGAAGATTAGCGAAGGCCCCGATGACATCAATCTCCCCCCTCGTGGGGGAGATGTCCGGCAGGACAGAGGGGGGCGCCATAGAACTCGACGGCGCGTACCGGATTCTCAGAAAAAATTTCGTCCCCACCGATGATTTCCGCCCTCCTGCGCTGTCTTCACCCATAGGCGCCGGAATCCTCCGGGCCGGAAGAAGCGAGGTGATCCATGGGATCGTTGAAAGGTCAAAATGTCGTCGTGGTCGGAGGCAGCAGGGGTGTCGGCCGCTCGATCGTGGAAGCTGCTCTCGGCGAGGGAGCGATGGTGCTTGCCGTCGCCCGCGGGACAGCGGCCCTGAAGGAACTCTCCTGGGAAGCGTCGGGCGTCAAGACGCTAGCGACCGACGCCACGCAGGACACCGCGCCCGACGCGGTGTTCGCCGCCATGCAGCCGGACGTGCTGGTGATCTCGGCCGGTGCCTTCGCTGCGTCGGCACCCATCCAGGACCAGAGCTGGAGTGACTTCTCAGCGAATTGGGAGACGGACGTCAAGGCTTCGTTCCTGTTCTGCAGGGCAGCGTTGCGCGGCGGGCTGAAGCCGGGCAGCCGCGTCGTGCTGATCTCCAGCGGCGCGGCATTCAGCGGCGGCCCGCCGAACTCGGGCGGCTATTCCGGCGCCAAGTGCATGCAGATGTTCCTGGCCGCGCACAGCCAGAAGGAAGCGGATCGGCTCGGTCTTGGCCTGCGCTTCATGGCGCTGGCGCCGATGCGCATCATGGCTGGCACCGGCGTCGGCGAGCGCGGAATATCCAGCATCTCGGCCTATCTCGGCATCAGCCCGGCGGATTTCCTGGCCAGCCTGAGCGATATGCAGACACCGGCCGACGTCGGACGCGCCGTGGTCGCGCTCGCCGGCGGCAAGCGGCAAGGCACTGCCTTCACGGTGAGCGGCAGCGGCCTTGCTGACGCGGCATGAGACGCGCAGGATGCCAACCGAAATCAGCATGGCCGAATTCCGCACCGCAGGCTCGACATGACAGACGCTCCCGGCGTTTCTGAACCATCCGCCCGGCCGGTCCTCGATCGGCCGGCCTTCGAGCATCTGACGATGGTCCACCGCCGCGAGCTGAAGCTGCATTGCTACCGGATGATGGGCTCGCTGCACGAGGCCGACGACCTCGTCCAGGAGACGTTCCTCAACGCATGGCGCGGCCGCGCTCAATTCGACGGGCGCGGCTCGCCGCGCGGCTGGCTCTATACGATCGCGACCAACGCCTGCCTCAACTCGATCAAGACGCGGGTCACGAGGCATCGAATTCTCGAGCAGCCCGACCGGCCGCCGACCGAAGGCCGCGCCGCTGCCGGGCCAGCCGCCGAGCTTTCTTGGCTGGAGCCCTACCCCGACGTCGAGCTGCCCGACCTTGTGGACGGCGAGCCCGGCCCGGAGGCGCGCTACGAGACAAGCGAAGCCATCCGGCTCGCCTTCGTCGCCGCCATCCAGCTGCTGCCGCCAAGGCAACGCGCATCGCTTCTGCTGTGCGACGTGCTCGGCTGGTCGGCGGCCGAGACCGCGCAGTTGCTGGGCGGCTCGACCGCCTCGATCAACAGCGCCCTGCAGCGAGCGCGCGCGACGCTGGCGCGGCATTATCCCGCCGGGCGTCCCTTGCAGCGATCGCAGCCCAACCCCGAAGAGGGCTTGCTGCTCGAACGTTATATCAGCGCCTGGCGGGCCGCCAATCTCGACAGCTTCATCGCGCTGCTGCGCGAGGACGCCACCTACCATATGCCGCCATGGCTGGACTGGTACCACGGACGCCCCGCGATCCGTGGTTTCTTCGACACGGTGTGGGGCAATTTCGCCGGCTACCTCCCGGTGGCGACAAGGGCCAACGGCCAGCCCGCGGTTGTGATCTACGCGCGGCGCCATCAGGAGCCGGAATGGCGCGCCCAGTCGCTGCATATCATCGAGCCGGCCGATGGCGGGATCGCATCGCTGACGGTCTATGTCGGCCCGCTTGGCCCCGACCTGTTCGCCGCCTTCGGCCTGCCGCCGGTCTGGCCTGGATCGAACGCATAGCGATCGCGCGCTCCTCTCCTGACAGAAAGCTGGCAGGAGGCCTGGTCTACAGATCGCTTGGGAGCCGGCCGCGGCTTCAGCGATCAAGGAGCCAAGCCATGAATTTCGTCTCTGTCCGCATCATCACGTCCGATGTCCAGCGCCTCGTGCGCTTCTACGGTGAGATCACCGGCATGCCGGTGACGGTGTACACGGAAGACTTCGCCGAACTGGCGACGCCGGCCTGCACGCTGGCGATCGGCAGCACGCGCACCTTGATGCTGTTCGGCGGCGACATCGCCCGTCCCGCGGACAACCACACCGCCATCCTCGAGTTCCGCGTCGGCGACGTCGATGCCGAATTCGCCAGGCTGTCGGACACCATCAAGCGCACGATGGTGCAGGGGCCGACCACCATGCCCTGGGGCAACCGCTCGCTGCTGTTTCGCGACCCCGACGGCAATCTGGTGAATTTCTTCACGCCGGTCACCGCCGAGGCGATCCGGAAGTTCGATAGGTAGAAGCGTTAGGGATAGGCTAGAGTTTGGGAATCGCCGAAGCCTCCGCGCGTTCGTCATCCACGGGCGGAGCAGCCGCGAAAGCGGCGGCGCGGAGACCCGAGGATCCATGCCGCGACCTTAGCCTTGGAGTGCAACGGAGTAGAGTTCTTCATCGTAGCAACGCTTTGAAGTCGCGGCATGGATCCTCGGGTCTGCGCCGCGTCGCTCCGCTCCTTGCTCCGCCCGTGGATGACGAAGCGACGGCGCGTCCGCGCCGAGCCGGGATCGTTCTCCGCTCTACCTCTGATTCCACTTCCGAATAACCGGCTCGCTGAGATCATGCTCGTAGCCGAGCACGCTGATGCTGGCCGTGTCGAGCACGAGCAGCGCGCCACCCTCCGGCGGCAGGCCGAGCCAGCGGGCGGCGAGCACGCGCAGGAAATGCGCGCTGGAAAAGATCAGGATCGAGCCGCCAGCTTCGCGAAGCTGTCTGATGATCCTGTCGGCGCGGGCGCCGACATCGGCCGCCGTCTCGCCTTGCGGGCAGCCGTCGCGAAAGACGGTCCAGCCGGGCCGCTCGGCCAGGATCTCCCTGGTGGTGCGCCCCTCATAGGCGCCATAGTCCCACTCCTGCAGATCGTCGTTTCTGACACTCTCTGCGCCAAAGCCGGCAAGCACGCTGGTGTTGTAGGCACGCTGCGACGGGCTCGACCACACCGCCGAGAACGACAGGCCTTTCAGCCGCTCCGCCACGCCCCGCGCGGCGGCCTCGCCGGCCGGCGTCAGCGGCATGTCGGTGCGGCCGGTGTGCTGCCCTGAAAGGCTCCACGCCGTCTCGCCATGCCGGACCAGATGGATCTGCGGAAACGCGCTGCTCATGGGATGCCCCTCAATGTCGCCGGCACCTTAGAGGACGCTGTGGCAAAGGGGAACTCGGGGAACGGCGAAAGCGTGCATGCGGGGAAATGCCTGGCAGGGCAACGGGAGACGGCACCGGGATCGACGATTGGTCCAATCTCGGCTGTCCTTGATCCACGTGACGCTGGCCCTGTGAGTTGCCCGGTGGCGCAACTATATCAAGGTGAGCCTCCAAGGCTCCCGCCATCCCAAGGGTAACGGCCCTTGCACAAACAGGTCAGATCATCATGTACAAACATCTGCTCATCGCCACCGACGGATCGGAACTGGCCGACAAGGGTGTCGCCCATGGCCTCACGCTCGCCAAGGGCATCGGCGCCAGCGTCACCTTCGTCACCGTTTCGGAACAATTCCCGATCTTCGCCTGGGGCGGCGCCATGGCCGGTTATGCCGCGGGCGATGAACTGGCCGCCTACCAGGAGGAAGCGCGCAAATATGGCAGGCAGGTTCTCGACAAGTGCAAGGCATCGGCCGATGCGGCCGGCGTCTCCGCCGAGGTCGTCCATGTCGAGGACAAAAGGCCCGCCGAAGCGATACTGGAACTGTCGCAGGCGCTGGGCTGCGACCTGATCGTGATGGCCTCGCATGGCCGCCGCGGACTGGGCCGGCTGCTTCTCGGCAGCCAGACGGCGGAAGTGCTGTCCTACACCGAAATCCCGGTGCTGGTCGTTCGGTAATAGATTGACCCGAAGCGCTCTTCATATGCCCTTGGGGTTAATGCGACAGGATCTATATTGTACGGATTCAATCCGTACCGTATAATCGAGGGCAAAGGAGATACTCATGCCTCGCAACGTCAGTGACAACGGTCGAATAGATTTCCGGATTGCGCCCGAAGCCAAAGCAGTGATCGCACGTGCGGCTGCCTTGTCAAATGTCGGCCTGACCGAGTTTGTTACGCGCTCCGCACTGCGTGACGCCCAGGCCGCGATCGAACGCGCCGAGCATCTTGCTCTGTCGGAACGGGACAGCCTGCGCATCCTCGACCTGCTTGAAAACCCGCCCTCCCCGACCAACCGTCTTATCCGCGCCGCCAAGGCCGGTCAGACTCTCGCGTGAGTTCCATCACCTGGCAACAAGTGCCGATCGGTAAACAACATAACCGTGCAGCCTTCGACTGCGGCGACGCGGACCTCAACACCTATTTGCAGCGCTTCGCGCGTCAAAGCCATGAAAGCGGTGGCGCGAAAACTTTCGTTGCCGTGACGGCGAAAGATCCTTCGTACATCCTCGGGTTCTATTCTTTAAGCCCGGCTTCGATCGACTTTGCCCGGACCCCGGCAATCGCCAGACGCGGCCTTGGCCGCTATGACGTGCCGGTCTACCGGTTAGGTCGGCTCGCAGTGGATCGTACGATCCAAGGCCGCGGCCTCGGCGGCGGTCTGCTGCTCGCCGCCGGGAAGCGCTGTATGGCAGTCGCGGAGGAAGTCGGCGGCGTTGCCTTGCTTATCGATGCCAAAAGTGACCAGGCAGCACACTGGTATGAGGGTTACGGTGCGGTCCGTCTAGATGACGCGCCGCTATCCCTGGTCTTGCCTTTCGCGGCAATCGCCAAGGCGATAGCTGCGTTCTGAATGTCTGCGGCAAGCTATAGAATACCGCCTCCCACGAGATACACCCCCAGCATCAGCAGCCCGGCAAAGAACACTTTACGAAACGTCTCGACGCTCATCGCCTGGCGCAGCGCCTGGCCGGCGAACATGCCGGCGAGCGCCGGCGCAAGCGCCAGGACCGATCCCGCCAGTTGCGTTGTCGGCGATGCGAGCGCGCCTGCTTTGAACAAGCCAAGGGCAAGTGCCGCCGTCGACACGGTGAAGGACAGGCCGAGCGCCTGGATGAGGTCTTCCCGGCCCAGCCGCAGCGATTGCAGATACGGCACGGCTGGGATGACGAAGACGCCGGTGGCGCCGGTGACCAGTCCGGTCGCCACACCGACCAGCGGTGACATCAAGGCCTCGTGGCGCGCCGGCGTGGTGAAGCCAAGCTTGAGCAGGCCGAGAATGGCGTAAAGCACCAGCGCCGCACCGAGCCCGACCGATGCAACGCCGGAGTGTGTGCCGGTGAGCAGGCCGGCCCCGGCGACGGTGCCAAGCACGACGCCGGCCATCATCGTCCACAGGCGCCTGCATAGCCCGCCGAAGGATGGGCCGGTGAACAACTGCCAAAGATTGGTGACCAGCGACGGGATCAAGAGCAGGGCAGCCGCCTGCGCCGGCGGCATCGTTACCGCCAGCAGCCCCATCGCCACGGTCGGCAGCCCCATGCCGACGACACCCTTGACGAAACCCGCGGCAAGGAAGACCGCGCCGGTCCAGGCAATGACGCCGACGCTCAGCACGGTCGTTCCTTCGGGGCGCCGGTTCGATCAGTCATGCAACAGCATGTCCGCCGCATCATCATCGGGTGCCGGTTTTGCAGGCGTCGCTTCATGGTGGACGGGATCAGCCATCGCCACGCAACCGCGCTGGCCGGGCTCCGCTCGCGCCATGGCAAGCGAGGCCACCGCGATCGCAAGCACGATCGCCGCGCTTTCAAGTATGTCGGGTCCATGCCGGCCTGTCGCCTTTTCGCTCATCGCGCATCTCCATCGCAAAAGATTTGACTGACATGCCGGCCGCCCACAATGTGGAAGTTACGCTGTCAGCCTTCGGCTGCACCGAAGGCTGAAACCTTGCAGGAGAAGAAAGATGCGCTTCGATCTTACCGATCTCCGGCTGTTCCTGCTGGTCGCCGAGCGCGGCAGCATCACCCACGGCGCCGAACTTGCGGGCCTGGCGCTCGCCTCCGCCAGCGCTCGCATCAAGGGCATGGAGGAAAGCCTCGGCGCGCCGCTCCTAGAGCGGCGCCGGCGCGGCGTGGTGCCGACGGCCGCCGGACAGGCGCTGCTGCACCATGCGCGTGCGGTGCAGAACCAGATCGAGGCGATGGCCGGCGACCTCGGCGCCTATGCCACGGGCTTGCGCGCCCGCGTACGGCTGATGGCCAACACGGCCGCCACCAGCGAACTGCTGCGCGACATGCTGCCGGCCTTCCTCGTCGCGCATCCCGGCATCGACATCGACCTCGACGAGCGCCCCAGCCACGAGATCGCAGAGGCGGTGGCAAGTGGTGCCGCCGATCTCGGCATCGCCGCGACCTGGGCGGGTCTTTCGCATCTGGAGCAGAAGCCGTTCTTCATCGACAGGCTCGTGGTGATCGCCGCGCGAGACTGGCCCGGCCTCAAGGGCCACACCGCCAGCCTCGGCGACCTGCTCGGCGAAGCCTTTGTCGGCCTGAGCGCCGGCCATCCCTTGCAGGAGCACATCACCCGTCAGGCCGCCCGCCTTGGCGGCCATCTGCACTTCCGCATCCGCGTGCCCGGCCTCGACAATGTCTGCCGGCTGGTCGCCCAGGGCGCCGGCATCGCCATTGTGCCCGAAAGTGCCGCGCGCCGCTCCGCCCGCACGTTGCGCAGCCTACGGTTGACCGACGACTGGGCAACACGCCAGCTCAATCTCTGCGTCCGCAGCTTCGACGAGTTGACGCCGCAGGCAAAGCTGCTCGCCGCGGCCTTGGCCTGAACCCGACAACGGAACGCCGGCGGTGGCAACCGGCGCAAAGCGGTGTGGCCGTTCACGCTAAAACAACACCTTGCTTTTCAAAAGTCTGCGACGTAGCTTATTTGCATATAGGCAAAATAATTGCCGGTTTTCTTTCTCTTTATGAAAGACGGGGGCTTTGCGGGAACATCTCGATCTGACCGACCGGCGGCTCGTCAAGCAGCTGTCGCAGGATGCGCAGCCGGGCATCAACCGCCTCGCCGAGATGTTGGCGATTTCGGTGCCGACGGTGCGCTCGCGGCTGCGCAACCTGCTCGACCGCAACCTGCTCAAGGTCGTCGGGCTCTTGAACCTCACCGAACGCCCCGAGTTGATCTCGGCCATTGTCGGCATCAATGCCCAGGGGCGCGGCCGTGCCCGCGAACTGGCGCAGCGCATTTCGGAACTGCCCTTCGTCAATTCGGCCTCGGTGGTCACCGGACGCTTCGACATCATCGTCGACGTGACGGTGGCCGGTGACGTCGCCGATCTCTACCGCGTCACCAGCGAGCTGATCCCGGGTGCTGGCGAGCCGGGCGAAGTCGTGCGCAGCGAGACCTTCGTCGTCATGGCGTCTTGCAACAAATGGGTCAGCCTGCCGGAAGGCTGCTGGTCGGACGATCGCAAGGAGCCGGCATGAAGATCGCGGTTCTCGGAGGCCTCGGCCTGCAAGGCCGGGCGGCCATCGCCGATCTCGTCGCCAGTGGCGTCGAGGAGGTGGTTTGCGTCGATACCGCGCCGGACGGCCCTGCCCGGCTTAACGGCCTGGCCGATCTTTCCCGTGTGCGTTTCGTCGTACCCGAGGGCGCGATCGGCCCGGCCCTGACCACCGTGCTGGCCGATGTCGACGCCGTCATCGACCTGTTGCCGCAACCGCTGATGCGCGAGGCGGTGCAAGCCGCGATCGCAACCCGCACGCCGCTGATCACCACCAACTACGGCAAGGCGATCGCCGACCTGGCGCCGGCCGCCGAACAGGCCGGTGTGCCCATCATGACCGAATGCGGGCTCGACCCCGGCATCGACCTCGTGCTCTACGCGCGCGCCGCGCGCCAGTTCGACGCGATCACCGCGATCGATTCCTATTGCGGCGGCATCCCCGAGCCGAAGGCGATGGCCAAGCCGCTTTGCTACAAGGTGAGCTGGAACTTCGACATGGTTCTGGTCAGCCAGAACCGCGACAGCGTGATGATCGAGGACGGGCAACGCGTCGCGGTGCCGGCTGGCCAGCAGCACCACAATCCTTTCATCCATGAGATCGAGGTCGCGGGCCTCGGCATGCTGGAAGCCTTCCCCAACGGCGATGCGCTGCATTACGTCGAGATGCTTCCCGCGGCGAAAGGGCTGCGCCGCTCCGGACGCTATACGCTACGCTGGCCGGGATGGTCGGCCTTCTGGGCACCGCTGAAAGAACTCGGCTTCCTCTCGGAAAAAAAGGTGCCCGGCACGGGCGCCAGTCCGCGCGAATTCCTCGGCCGGCTGCTCGGCCCGCAATTGCAATATGGCCCCGGCGAAAAGGATCTGTGCGTGATGCGCAATGTCTTTTCCGGCCTCGAGGGCGGCCGCGCCAAGACGGTCACTTCGGACCTGATCATCGAGCGCGACCTGGCTTCGGGCCTGTTCGGCATGAGCCTGGGCGTCGGCTATCCCGCCAGCATCGTGGCGCAGATGCTGGCGCGCGGCGAGATCACCAAGCCCGGCCTGCTCAACCCGCTGCTCGACGTGCCGGACATCAGCTTCTTCGACGAACTGGCCCGGCGTGGCATCACGGTTTCCGAGACGGTGGCCCGGGACTGAGGAAAGAGATTTGCGAACGGTGGCCGCCGCCGGCAACGGCGCTGCCGCTCAAAAAGCACCCCGAAGGGTGAAACAACAACGTGGAACAATAAAACAAGGAGGAATGCCAAATGAAGATTGTCAGACTTTTCATCGCCGGACTCGCACTCGCCGGCCTCACCACGGCCGCCAGTGCCGGCGCGCTCGACGACATTACCAAGCGCGGGGAACTGCGCGTTGCCGTGCAGACCCAGGGACCGCCCTTCTCGCTGGTCGGCGCCAATGGCGAGCGCACCGGCAGTTCGGTCGAACTTGCCGAACTGATGGCCAAGGAAATGGGTGTGAAAATCACCTTCCTCGACTTCGACTGGGATGGCTTGATCCCCGCACTCTTGTCGGGCAAGGCCGATCTCTTGGTCGCCGACATGACGCCGACGCTGGCGCGCGGCATGAAGGTCGCTTTCACCACGCCCTATATGTACACAGGCAGCACCGTCTTCACCAAGGCCGACAGCAAGTTCAAGACCACCGAGGACTGCAAGGCCAAGGGCACCAAGATCGCCGTGCTGCTCGGCGCGACCGGCGAGAAGGAAGCCAAGGCCGCCTTCCCCGATGCCGACATCAAGAGCTACAAGGGCGGCGGTCCGCTGCTGCTCGACGCCGTCAACAACGGCCAGGCCGACTGCGGCGTCAACGACGTCTCGGCGGTCAAGGGCCAGTCGACCGCCTACCCGGCCGGCACCTTCACCATCATGCCGGACCTGCTGTCGAAGGAGCCGCTTGCCTTCGCCACTCGCTACGACGAGCCGGACTTGCTTGTCTGGATGAACCTGTTCCTCAACCAGGTCACCATCGACGGCCGCCTGCAGAAGAACCTCGACTACTGGGTCAATTCCGACGCCTGGAAGAAGGATCACTGAGAAAATAGGGGGTAGGGAGTAGGGGAGTAGTGAGTAGGGAATAGTGACCGGTGAATGGAGAATCGCCCATTCCGGACACGCTTCGCTACTCCCCACTCACTACTCCCTACTCACTGTTCACGCCCATGCTCGAAAATTTCAGTTTCCGCACCATCGTCGAATATCTGCCCCTGTTCGGGCAGGGCCTGGTCACGACCGTCTGGCTGTCGGCGCTGTCCTTCGTCGGCGCGCTGATCGTCGGCATCGTGCTGTGCGCCATGGGCCTGCAGCGCGGCTGGCTGTTTCGGGTTCCGGCCAAGGCCTATATCGACGCCGTGCGTGCCACGCCGTTGCTGGCACAGCTCTATTTCCTCTATTTCGGCCTGCCCCGGCTCGGCTTCGTGTTGCCCGAGCTGGTCGTAGGCATCCTCGCTTTGTCACTGAACAGCGGCGCCTATGTCGCTGAAATCATTCGCGCCGGCATCCTGTCGATCCCGCGCGGCCAGGTCGAAGCCAGCGTCGCCTCGGGCATGACCTACGTCCAGCGCATGCACCTGGTCGTACTGCCGCAAGCCTTCAAGGTGACGATCCCGCCGCTGCTCGGACAGGCGATCGTGCTGGTCAAGGATTCCGCTCTGCTGTCGCTGATCTCGGTCGCCGAACTGACGCGCGCCGGCCAGTTGCTCGCTTCCGACCGCTTCATGCCGGCCGAGGGCTTTCTCACCATCGCAGCCTTCTACCTGCTGCTCTACTACTGCTTGAAAGGACTGGCCGTGCTGTCCAGCCGCTGGCTCGGAACAGCGGGGGCGCGGACATGATCTGGCAACAGTTCCTCAGCCTCGCCGGCTCCTATCCCCTCGCCTTGCGCGGCCTCGGCATGACCGTCGTGCTGTCGCTGATCAGCCTGGTGCTCGGCACCGTGCTCGGCTTCGGCCTCGGCATCTTGCGCACCGGCGGCAACCGGCTGATCGCCGGCGTCATCGGCGCCTGGGTCGACCTGATCCGCGGCACGCCGTTCCTGGTGCAGATATTCCTGATCTTCTTCATCCTGCCGGAATTCGGCGTCGAGCTCGACGCCTTCACCGCCGGCATCATCGCGCTGACCAATCTGGCCGCCTGCTTCATCTGTGAGATCGTCGTCGCCGGCATCCGTTCCGTGCCGACAGGCCAGGTCGAGGCAGCCCTTGCATCCGGCCTGTCGCGCTGGCAGCGCATGCGTCAGGTGGTGCTGCCGCAGGCGATGCGCATCGTGCTGCCGCCGCTGGTCGGGCAATATGTGCTGCTGATCAAGGATTCTTCGGTCGTCTCGGCCATCGGCCTGACCGACCTCACCCGCGTCGGCTGGCTGGTGGTGCAGCGCGTGCCCAACGGTCTCCTGGTATTCTTCCTTGTCGGCGTCGGCTATTTCATCGTCTGCTATCCGCTGATCATGCTGGCTCGCCGGCTCGAACGCCGCATGGGCGCGGCCCATGGCGAGGTGCAGCTGTGACATCGAACCCCAAAGGGCCAACAGACATGACCAATGCGGGTCTCAACAAAACGGGCATGATCGACTTTCGCGGCGTCAACAAATGGTTCGGCTCGCTCAACGTGCTCAGGGATATCACGCTAAGCGTCGAGCCGCGTGAAGTGGTCGTCGTCTGCGGACCGAGCGGCTCCGGCAAGAGCACGCTGATCCGTTGCATCAACGGGCTGGAGACGATCAAGGACGGCGATCTCGTCGTCGACGGCCAGCGCCTTGGCGACCGCGCCACCAACATGACGCAGCTGCGCACCGAGATCGGCTTCGTCTTCCAGTCGTTCAACCTCTACCCGCACAAGACCGCGCTCGAGAATGTCACGCTGGCGCCCATCCATGTCCGCAAGATCCCGCGCGCCGAGGCCGAGCATGCCGGGCGCGAATTGCTGGCCAAGGTGGGGCTCGCCGACAAGGTCAACGCTTATCCGGCGCAGCTCTCCGGCGGCCAGCAGCAGCGCGTGGCGATCGCGCGCTGCCTCGGCATGCGGCCCAAGATCATGCTGTTCGACGAGCCGACCTCGGCACTCGACCCCGAAATGATCTCCGAAGTGCTCGACGTCATGGTGGCGGTCGCCGAGGAAGGCATGACCATGATGGTGGTGACGCACGAGATGGGCTTTGCCCGCAAGGTCGCCCAGCGCGTGGTGTTCATGGATGCCGGCGCCATCGTCGAAAGCGGCACGCCCGATGAGTTCTTCTCGCACCCCAAGACCGACCGCAGCCGTGCCTTCCTGAGCAAGATTCTCAGGCACTGAGGACCGTTGGGCTTGGAATGCAATGGCCGTTCGGACCGAAATTCGGTCCGGATCGTCGCGTCAGGCGACCAGCTGCCCTTCCGCCGCGGGCGAAGGGGCAAACCGTCCGGGATCAGGCCGCCGTCGGGTAATCCGTATAGCCCCTGGCGTCGCCGCCATAAAACGTCGCCTTGTCCGGCGCGTTCAGTTCGGCATTCCGCTTCAGCCGGCTGACGAGGTCGGGATTGGCGATGAACAGCTTGCCGAACGCGACAAGGTCGGCGTAGCCGTCCCCGACAGCCTTTTCGGCCAATTCCTTGTCATAGCCATTGTTCACCAGCCAGGCACCGGTGCCGCCGGCCTTGCGGTAGGAGGCCTTGAGGTCTTCGTAATCGAACGGCCTGTCGCCCTGGCTGAAGTCGCGCGCGCCGCCGGTCGCGCCTTCGACGATGTGGACATAGGCGAGGCCCCGGCTGCCCAGGCCCGCCGCAACATGGTTGAACAGAGGCTGCGGATCGGCATCCGAAGCGTCGTTGGCGGGCGTTACCGGCGACAGCCTGATCCCGGTCCTGCCGGCGCCGACAGCGCCCGTGACCGCGTCGACCACCTCGAACAGGAGGCGCGCCCGGTTTTCGATGGAGCCGCCATAATCGTCGGTGCGATGATTGGTGCCCGAGCGCAGGAACTGGTCGACGAGATATCCATTGGCACCATGGATCTCGACGCCGTCGAAACCCGCTACCTCGATCGCCGCCTTGGCGGCGCGGCGGAAATCATCGACGATGCCGGGGATTTCGGCCGCGTCGAGCGCGCGCGGCTCGGAGGTGTCGACGAACTCGCCGCTGCCATCCGGCTTGACCAGGAACGTCTTGGATTTTGCCCTGATCGCCGATGGCGCCACCGGCTTGCCGCCACCAGGCTGCAACGAATTGTGCGAGATGCGTCCGACATGCCAGAGCTGGACCACGATCTTGCCGCCACCTTTATGAACCGCGTCCGTGACACGCTTCCAGCCGGCAAGCTGATCCGCCCCGTAGAGGCCGGGCACGTCGGCATAGCCTTGGCCTTGATGGCTGATGGCGGTTGCCTCCGTCACGATCAGCCCCGCCGTGGCGCGCTGGCCGTAGTAGGTGACCGACAGGTCGCCGGGTACCGCATTGGGTGAGCGATTGCGCGTCAGCGGCGCCATGACGATGCGGTTCGCCAGCGTTAGGTCACCGGCCCGCAAGGGATCAAAGAGGGTAGCCATGAGAAATGCCTTTCATGCATTTTGGGGGAATGGGGAGGATCGTCAGAGATCGGACAAGGCAGCCTGGAAGGCGGCGATGGTTTCTTCGTTGCGCTTGTAGAACACCCATTGGCCGACCCGCCGCGTCGTAACGAGGTCGGCAGACGCCAGCGTCGCCAGATGTGCCGAAACACTGGACTGAGCCAGGCCGCGGTGGTCGAACTGGCTGGCGCAGACGCCCATCTCGAGCGGATGCGCCTGCGCGGCGAAGTGCTGTTCAGGCTCCTTCAGCCACGCCAGGACATCCCGTCGAAACGGATGCGCCAGCGCCTTCAATATGATGTCGTGGTCCATCTTCACCTGCATCGATCTCAACCGATATATAGATCGGGCAGAGGCGATATGGCAGGTAATCCATGCCATTTTTGAGGGTGATCGGAGAACGTTGCTCTCAGGTCACGGCCGGACCGCAATAGCGCCGCCGGGTGCTTCCGTCGCCTGTTGAGGGATGCGCTCCCATCAGGTGACCGACAGCACTTTGCCCGTGTCGTGCTGACGTACGAAATCCACGCGGGTGCCATCCCAGTGGTAGGAGTAATGCCGGCCCTGCACCGGGACGGGAATGACATCGGGCCAGAAGATGCCGATACATTGCCCGTCCGCCATCCGCACGCTGTTCCACACCAGCCCGTCGCTGCCTTGCGCCCGCAGCGCCCGCCCTTCCGCCTGCGAGGCGGTGTAGTCGTCGGGGTCTAGCACGCCGGGCACCGCGTTGACGTCGTCGAGGTCACGGTCGACGCTGCCGATCAGCACGCGGAAATCCGCCGTCCAGCCCGGATCCTCACTGGTGGCGCGCATAAAATTCTGGTGGTGGTGGATGGTCTCGGCCAGCGCCACCTCCTCGCTGTCGCCGGCATAGTAGATGCCGTAGCTGCCATCCGAGAAACGGCCGGGCCGCAGCGTCGAACAATGCACGAAGGGCGCCATCACGAAGCTTGCGCCGGGACCCGACACCCGCCTTGCGGCAGGCACCTTGCCGAGCTCGCCGATCTCGAGCCGGATGCGCGGATTGGTCTTCGCCTCGACGGCGGCCAGCGCCTCCCAGTCGCGCGGGTCGGCAATGTCCTCGAACAGGTCGATCGGCGGATGGATGGAGCGGATGATGCGAAAAGTCTGGTGCCAGTGGACGCGGCGCCGGACCGCGAGCCCACTCACCATGCGCCACGCTCCGCATCGAGCCATTCACGCATGGCCGCAAGATCGGAAATTTCGCCACGCAGCATCAGGTCGAGCGCCGACTGGCCGCCGAAGGTCGCGTTGGGCTTGCGGATCCAGGCATAGCCGCGCGCCGGCTCTGTGAAGAGATAGCGCAGGCCCTTGTGGATGCCCATCAGATGCGCCATGCGGGTGCGCAGGTCGCGGTCGATCCGGCCGATGCCGCCTTCCTTCCAGCGTGCCCAGGTCCGCGCCGACATGCCGCCAAGCAGGATGCAGGCCTCGAGATCTGTGAGGTTCCACGCCTTGAACAGATTGACCGTGGTGCGCGCCAGCGCACCGGCCTCTTCCTCCGAAATGGCGCTGCCGACCGTGGCCGGCGTGGCGACGATGGACTGAAGTTGCATTTTGCTCACCCTTGCTACTGGCAGAGATATAGCATGTATTTGCCAATTGGCAAGTACGGAGCTAACGTTCCTCGCCCCCATGAAATGGGGGAGAGGTGGCTCGGCGAAGCCGAGACGGAGCGGGGGATGGCGCAGCCCTGGAAGAATTCAGCGCGACCTCATCAGCGCCGCAGCCCCTCTCCGACCGCTTCGCGGCCACCTCTCCCCCACTCCGCTGGGGCGAGGAACTCCTGCAAGGTCGGCGCCAGTGTCGTGCCTACTCCGCCGCCTCATACCCAGCGATACCCTTGATCTCCAGAAAATCCTCAAGCCCATACTCGGCATACTCGCGGCCGTTGCCCGACTGCTTGTAGCCGCCGAAGGGCAGGCCGGCGTCCCAAGTCGGATAGTTGATGTAGACATTGCCGGAGCGCATGCGCGCCGCCACGTCGCGGGCCTTCTGGATGTCCTTGGCCTGGATGTAGGAGGCCAGGCCGTAGACCGTGTCGTTGGCCTGCTCGACCGCCTGCTCGACCGTGTCGTAGGGCATGATCGCCAGCACCGGCCCGAATATCTCCTCGCGCGCGATGCGCATGTCGTGGGTGACGTCGGCGAACACGGTCGGCCTGATGTAGTAGCCACGGTTGAGTTCGGCGGGGCGGCCGGGGCCGCCGGCGACCAGCGTCGCACCCTCGTCGACGCCGGCCTGGATCAGGTCCTGGATCTTGTCGAACTGAACCTGACTGACGACAGGGCCAAGCTTGGTGTTGGCGCCGTCGGCGGGGCCGACCACGAACTTTTCCGCCGCCGCCTTGGCGTAGCCCGCCGCCTCGTCATGACGGTCGCGCGGCACGAACATGCGCGTCGGCGCATTGCAGGACTGGCCGCTGTTGCTGAAGCAGCCGGCGACGCCCTTGCTGACGGCGGTGGCGAGGTCGACATCGGGGAACAGGATGTTGGCCGACTTGCCGCCAAGCTCCTGATGCACGCGCTTGACCGTGTCGGCAGCCGCCTTGGCCACCAGGATGCCGGCCCGCGTCGAACCGGTGAACGACATCATGTCGATGTCGGGATGGCTGGACAGCGCCTGGCCGACGCCGGGGCCGTCGCCGTTGACAAGATTAAACACGCCTTTCGGCACGCCGGCCTCGTCGAGGATCTCGGCGAAGATGATGGCATCGATCGGCGCGATCTCCGATGGCTTCAGCACCATGGTGCAGCCGGAGGCGAGCGCCGGACCCACCTTGCAGGTGATCTGGTTCAGCGGCCAGTTCCACGGCGTGATCAGGCCGACGACGCCGATCGGTTCCTTGACGATCAGCGAGGAACCCTTGACGTGGCGAAACTCGAACGATTTCAACACTTCCGCCATCTTCGTCAGATGCGCGAGGCCGACGCCCACCTGGCTGTCGAGCGCGAACTGGCGCGGCGCGCCCATCTCGCGCGACACGGCGAGCGCTAGGTCGGAACTGCGCTTCTTGTAGACCGCGATGACGCGATTCAGGATATCGAGGCGCTCCTCCACCGAGGTGAAGCCGAATGTGTTGAAGGCGCGCTTGGCCGCGGCCACCGCCTTGTCGACATCGGCCTTGGTGCCGAGCGATATCTGCGCGAAGGCATCCTCGGTCGACGGATCGATGACATCGAGCGTCTTGGCCACAACAGGATCGACCCACGCGCCATCGATATAGAACTGCAGATCGTGTGACATGGTTTTCTCCTGGGGGCGCGTCGCATGGCTGTTTCGGCCGTGATATATGGCTAGAAATAACGATGCGCAAACGCCGCTGTCAAACGCAACCCCCGAAGTGGTTGAGCCAGCACGCCAGTGATTGAGCCAGACGCGTTGGGCCAGCGAACCCAGCCGTTTTCGATGACATGGATGAACTACAGCAGCGTGTGTCCTGCCTCAACCAGACGCTGTCTCGCCGCATCCCGGTCCGCCGCTTTCACCAGCAGATGATCGCCGTCGAAGGTGGACACCAAGAAGATGCCCAGCCCGTTTTCCGACAGCGGCCGGATGACCGACAACACGATGCCGGTTTCGTCGAAAGCAAACGGCCCCTGCAATTTGAAGGCGACCCAGTCGCCATCGTGCTTGACCGTGCCTGGAACGCGATCCTCCAGGCAAGTGATCGAAAGCTCGTCATCGGTCCTGGTGATGCTGACGAAGCCCGGCCCGTCCGCCCAGCCGGGAATGCTGTCGCTCGCCCCGAGCCGTGAAATCGCGTAAATCCCTGGAAGTTGCTTCAATTTGATCCTGGCAGCCATCTTCGTACCATTCCTCCGCTTGCCCGCTATCGCGTCAATTTCTTGCTCATATAGACCGTCATGCCGCCCATGAACGGCTCCTCCCTGTCGATCGTATAGCCGTGCCGTTTATACAGCGACACATTGGCCTCGAAAGCGCCGTTGGTCAGCAGGCGCAGCTGCGGACGGCCTGCTTCGATCGCCTTGCGCTCGGCCCGCTCCAGCAGCAGCCGGCCGATCCCCCTGCCCTGCGCCTCCGGCGCGACGCAGACATTCTCGATCCAGAGATGGTCGTCGGCAAGCATGGTTTCGATCATCCCGACAATGCGGCCCTCTTCGATGGCCAAGTCGAACGGATGCTCGGCAACGGCCTTCTCATAGTCGGCGCGCATCGGCAGCGGCTCGCGGCCGATCAGCGGCACCCATTTGCCATAGGCTGATCGCACGATGTCCCTGATCGCGGCGGCGTCAGCGGGTTCGGCCGGCCGGAACCGGATGGAGGAATTGATGGTCATGACAGGGCTCCAGACATGGAAAACCCCGCCGGTGGGTGTCGCGGGCGGGGCTGGAAACGAGCGAACCGGATCTATCCTGCCGGGTTTTGTCGTCGCGCAATGAGCTTGCCCCTCCGCACTGAACTGCGGCGGCGTCGTTTGGCGAGGGTAGGCGCGAGAACGAACATGCCGCCAAGCTGGAATAGGAAGGGCAGCGCTGTCAAGGCAGCGTCGCCATCTCCGGGGGTCGCGTGCGCCTCAGCGGTCGATCCTTGCCGCTTGTTGCGGCGAGTAGCGCTCTCCCTGCACGGCAATCGCCGAGACCGCGTTCTCGATGTTGACCAGATCATCCTCCGTCAGCGCCACGGTGGGCGACGCGATGTTCTCCTCCAGTCGGTTGAGTTTGGTGGTGCCGGGGATCGGGACGATCCAGGGCTTTTGCGCCAGCAGCCAGGCAAGCGCGACCTGCGCCGGAGTCACCTTCTTCTGCGCCGCGATCGCGGCGATGGCGTCGACCAGCGCCTGGTTCGCTCGCCTGGCCTCCTCCGCGAAGCGCGGCACGGTGTTGCGGAAGTCGCTGCTGGCGAACGTCGTGTCGGCGTTGATGGCGCCGGTGAGGAAACCCTTGCCCAACGGGCTGAAGGGCACGAAGCCGATCCCCAGTTCTTCGAGGACCGGCAGGATCGCCTCCTCGGGTTCGCGCCACCAGAGCGAGTATTCGCTTTGCAGGGCGGCGACCGACTGCACCGCATGCGCGCGCCGGATGTTGCGAACGCCCGCCTCGGAGAGGCCGAAATGCTTCACCTTGCCTTGGCTGATCAGCTCCTTCACCGTACCCGCCACGTCTTCGATCGGCACGACCGGATCCACGCGGTGCTGATAGAGCAGGTCGATGCGGTCTGTTCTCAGCCGCTTGAGCGAAGCCTCGACGACCTGGCGAATATGCTCCGGCCGGCTGTCCATGCCCTGGTGTCCGGCCGTCCCGGCGATGTCGATGCCGAACTTGGTCGCGATCACCACCTGGTCGCGGATCGGCTGCAGCGCTTCACCGACGACCTCCTCGTTCTTGAACGGTCCATAGACTTCCGCCGTGTCGAAGAAGGTTATGCCGCGCTCGAAGGCCGAGCGGATCAGGCGGACTGCATCCGGCGTTTCCATCGGTGTCCCGTAGGACTGGCTCATGCCCATGCAGCCGAGCCCGATCGCCGAGACTTCGAGGCCGCTGTTTCCAAGTATGCGCTTTTGCATTTCAATTCTCCTTCGGTGTGATCCGCACGGTCGCGGCGCGGGCGCGCGCGGCGATCATCGGCGCGAGATAAGGGCTCGCCGCGTATTTCGCCCGGTAGGCATCATCGATGCGTTCATTGACGGTTCCCTCGACCGGCTCGAAGGTGACATCCCTGGTCATGCCGGCAGCAGTGATACGGCCGGCCTTCTGGGTGGTCGCCGCCTGATACCAGCGCGACTGCCGGCCGTTGTAGCCACGCACATAAAGTGCGCCGTCGGCGACGACCGACCAGATCCAGGTCGGCGTGCCCAAGGTCACGCCGTCATCGCGCAACGGCGAGATGTACAGATCGTCGGCTGCCGCGATCTTGTCGAGTTCGTCCTTCGACCACGGCATTTCCTTATGCCTTCTTCTCGCCGTCGGCCTGTTCGAAAACCTTGCGGGCAATGCCCAGGGCCGTGGCCGCCGTCGGCCATCCGGCGTAGAAGGCAAGATGCGTGATCGTTTCGATCAGTTCATCGCGGGTGACGCCATTGTCGAGCGCCCGCTTCATGTGGAAAGGCATTTCGTTGATCCGGTAGTTCGAGACCAGGCTGGTGACGGTGACGAGGCTGCGGTCGCGCGGCGAAAGGCCTGGGCGCTTCCAGACATCACCAAACAGCACCTCGTCGGTGTATTTGCCGAGCGCTGGCGCGATATCGGAGAATGGGCTTTTGGGTGCGTCTGTCATGAGAGCTTCCTTCGTTGAGGGTGTATCCGGAAATGGATCCGGGAACCGCCGTGTCAAACCCCGTATTGTTCGTCGCTGACCTTCTCCATCCAGTCGACGAGCTTGCCGTCGAGCGCTTCGGCGATGGCGATGTGGCTCATCGCCGTGGTCGGCGCGGCGCCATGCCAATGCTTCTCGCCGGGCGCGAACCAGACGATGTCGCCGGGGCGGATCTGCTCGACCGGTCCGCCTTCGCGCTGCACCAGGCCGGCGCCCGAAAGCACGATCAGCGTCTGGCCAAGCGGATGGGTGTGCCAGGCGGTGCGCGCGCCGGGCTCGAAAGTGACGGTGGCGCCGCTGACCCGGGCGGGTTCGCTGCCCTTGAAGGGCGCATCGATGCGCACCGTGCCGGTGAAATACTCCGCGGGGCCTTTCGCCGAGGCTTGCGAGCCGCTTCGTTGGATATCCATGGTTTTTTCCTTTTTTCTCGGCGCCCGGCAACTCACCGCCATGGCTCCAAGGCCGTCGACTTCGGCGGCCCGATTGGATGGAGTGTATTTAGCGCCCGTGATTAGCCGCGATTAGGTGCTATATCCGGCATGTACTTATGAGAAAGGCTCATCAATGCCTCGCGACAATCTGAACGAACTGACCGCCTTCCTCGCCGTCGCGCGCGAAAAGAGCTTCACCAGGGCGGCGGCGCAGCTCGGCGTCTCGCAATCGGCGCTTAGCCACACGGTGCGCGCGCTGGAGGAGCGGCTGGGCGTGAGATTGCTCACCCGCACCACGCGCAGCGTGTCGCCCACCGAGGCCGGCGAGCGCATGGTGCGCTCGGTCGGACCGAGGCTCGACGAGATCGAGGCTGAGCTCACCGCGCTCAGTGCCTTGCGTGAAAAGCCCGCTGGCACCATCCGCATCACCGCCGGCGAGCATTCAGCCGATGTGATCCTGTGGCCTGTTTTGGCGAAATTCCTGCCCGACCATCCCGACATCAAGGTCGAGATCATCGTCGACTATAGCCTGACCGACATCGTCGCCGAGCGCTTCGATGCCGGCGTGCGGCTGGGCGAACAGGTGGCGCGCGACATGATCGCCGTGCGCATCGGCCCGGACATGCGCATGGCGGTGGTCGGATCGCCTGCCTATTTCGCCATCCATCCAAAGCCGCGCACGCCGCAGGACCTGACCAATCACAACTGCATAAACCTGCGCCTGCCGACCTATGGCGGGCTCTATGCCTGGGAGTTCGAAAAGGCCGGGCGCGAACTGAAGGTGCGTGTCGAGGGCCAGCTGGTGTTCAACACAAGCGCGCTGCGCATGAACGCGGTGCTGGCCGGCCTCGGCCTCGCCTATCTGCCGGAGGAGCAGGTGACGGCGCATCTGGCCGATGGCCGCCTGGTGCGGGTACTGGCCGACTGGTGCGCGCCTTTCCCCGGCTATCATCTCTACTACCCCAGCCGGCGCCAGGCGACGCCGGCCTTCTCGCTGTTGGTCGACGCGCTGCGCTATCGGGGGTAGAGCGTGATCCCGAAAAGTGGAACCCGGTTTTCTCGGACAAACGGTTTCCGCTTGTCCAGGGATCATGCTCAAAAAAACAGATAGAGCCCCATCCCGATTCTCCCGGGATGGAACAGGCTCAAGCGCGGCTGGACTGTGTCCACTGTCGTTCTATCTTCCAGGGTGTCAGCACCGGAGCCATCGCGATGACCGAGACCGACCTCTATCGAGGCTACATCGATTGCCTCAACAATCAGGATTGGGAGCGACTGCATCGCTTCGTCCATGACGAGGTGCACTACAACAGTGAGCGGGTCGGCCTGTCGGGTTATCGCAAGATGCTGGAGCGGGATTTCCGGGAAATTCCGGACCTCTTTTTCGACGTCCAGATCTTGATCTCCGAGCCGCCGTTCATCGCGAGCCGCTTGCAGTTCAACTGCACGCCGAAGGGAACTTTCTTCGGTCTTCCCATCAACGGCCGGAAAGTCTCCTTCAGCGAGAACGTCTTCTATGAATTTCTCAACGACAGGATCAGGAATGTCTGGTCGGTGATCGACAAGGCAGCGATCGAAGCGCAGCTTGATGCCATGTGATGAATGCCTCCTTCTTGCGGCCGGTGGTAAACTTGCGTCAGTGGCAGGATTTGTTGTGGCTAGGGCGATCTGTGCCATTGCTAAAACAGACCGTTCATAAAAATCGATCATTCTGACAATAACAATTCGTTGGAAAGATCGTTTCAGGAATGGCATTCTCCAAGGATACTCGCCTGGAGAATTGCATTGTCTTCCCTGACCAACATCGCGAACGATATTCCGAAAAGCACGATTTCCGCCGATCTGGCCGCAGGCCGCAAGCGCCTCGATTCGGTGTGGAACGGCATCATCCCCGGCATCGTCCTTGTCGCGATGATCACCGGCGTTGCCTTTTCGGCCCGCAATGTCTCCGGCTTCGCCCTGTTCAGCCCGATGATCCTCGCCGTCGTCGCCGGCATGGTCTATTCCAATATGCTCGGCACGCCCGCCCATGCCAAGGCCGGCATCGCCTTCTCGCAAAAACGCCTGCTACGCTTCGCCATCGTGCTGCTCGGCTTCCAGCTGACTCTCGGCCAGGTCGTCTCGATCGGCGCCGGCGGCGTCGGCATCGTGGCGGCCACCCTTGGCGCCACCTTCGTCTTCACCATCACGCTTGGCCGCCTGATCGGCGTCGACGCCAAGCTTGCGCAGCTGATCGCCGCCGGTACCTCGATCTGCGGCGCCTCGGCCATCGTCGCCACCAACATCGTCACCGATGCGCGCGACGAGGACGTCACCTACGCCGTCGCCTCGATCACACTGTTCGGCACCGTGGCCATGCTCGGCTTTCCGTTGCTGGCTCCCGTGCTCGGCCTCGACCAGCACGCTTTCGGCCTGTGGGCAGGGGCCTCGATCCATGAGGTCGCGCAGGTCATCGGCGCCGGCTTCCAGAACGGCACCCAGTCCGGCGAGATCGCCACCGTCGCCAAGCTCACCCGTGTCGCCATGCTGGCGCCGATGGTCGTCGCGCTCGGCCTGATGGCCCGCCGCGGCAGCCGCGATCAAGCTGGGGCGCGGCCGCCCATGCCGTGGTTCGTCGTCGCCTTCGTCGCTATCGTGGCGTTGAACAGCCTTGTCGCGATCCCCGCCGAAGTGAAGACGGCGATGGCGCTCGCCACCGCCGTCATGCTGACCATGGGGCTGGCCGCCATGGGCCTGCAGGCCGACATTTCGCAGCTGCGCTCGCGTGGCCTGCGCCCGCTGGCCCTCGCCTTCTCGGCCTTCCTGTTCATCGGCGGCTTCAGCCTGATGCTGGTGAAGTTTGTAGGCTGATTAGTCCTCGAACGAACTTGCCGCGACATAGATCGCGGCCAGCGCTTCGACGCCGGCTTGGTCGGCCTTGTCGAAGCGGCCGGGCAGCGGGCTGTCGAGATCGAGCACACCGAAGACGCCGTTGTCGTCTTCCAGGAGCACGACCAGTTCCGAGCGCGAATCGGCGTCGCAGGCGATGTGGCCGGGGAAATCGTGGACGTCCTTGATCAGCATCGAGGTGCCGAGTTCGACCGCGGTTCCGCACACGCCCTTGCCGACGGCGATGCGCACGCAGGCCGGCTTGCCCTGGAATGGGCCGAGCACCATCTCCTCGTCCGATGCCAGGAAATAGAAGCCGGCCCAATTGAGGTCGGGCACCATCTGGAAGATCAGCGCCGAGGTGTTGGCGGCATTGGCGATCGAGTCGCCCTCGCCGTCGAGCAGCGCCTTCAATTGCGTGGCAAGGTCGCGGTAGAACGCGGCCTTGTCCGAGGTGTCGATCGCCTTGGCGGCAAACATGGCTTGTCTCCGAGCTGAGAATCGCGGTTCCGTTTCCGGCAAGCTGCACCAAACGACCACCGGGCCATATTAGCGTGAATTCCATCCCCCGCGAAAGCCGCAAGATCAGGATCGCCGCCGCAATCATCGCGGACGTGCGGCTCGATCTTGCCGCCGGGCTATACATGAAGGCGCTGGTGCTGCGGTTGAGTGGGAAGTAGCAGCATCAATACGAGCGTCCTTCTCCCCGTTCACGGAGAGAAGATGGCGGCAGCAGATGAGGGGCAGCGCGACGCTCGCAACAGGCCCGTTGCCGCGGCGAAGGACTGGATATGGAAAGGTCGCACTCTCCTTGCGGAGCGTTGGAGCCGCCCTTCACCTGCCTGCCGGCATCCTCTCCCCGTATAGTGACGGGGAGAGGGACGATGTTGTCGCCGCTTTCGCCAATCGCTGGCGTCGCGGCTCTGAATCCTAGTAGCCGCCGCCTGCCGGTGCCGCATCCTTCGGCGGAACGTCGGTGATCATCGCCTCGGCGGTGATCAGCAGGGCCGCGATCGAGCCGGCGTCCTGCAGCGCAGTGCGAACGACTTTCGCCGGATCGACGATGCCGGCCTTGATCATATCGACATAGGTCTCGTTCTGGGCGTCGAAGCCCTGATTGTGGTCCTTGCTGTCGGCGAGCTTGCCGACCACGATCGAGCCTTCGACGCCAGAATTCTCGGCGATCTGGCGGATCGGCGCTTCCAACGCCCGCAGAACGATCGAGATGCCGGCGGTGACATCGGCATTGGCGCCGTTCAGGCCTGACAGCGCCGATTTGGCGCGCAGCAGGGCCACGCCGCCGCCGGGCACGATGCCTTCCTCGACCGCCGCGCGCGTTGCGTTCAGCGCGTCGTCGATGCGATCCTTCTTTTCCTTCACTTCCGACTCGGTGACGCCGCCGACGCGGATAACGGCAACGCCGCCTGACAGCTTGGCCAGCCGTTCCTGCAGCTTTTCCTTGTCGTAGTCGGACGTCGTCTCCTCGATCTGGCCCTTGATCTGGGCAACGCGCGCCTGGATGGTCGCCTTGGTGCCGGCGCCGTCGACGATCGTGGTGGTATCCTTCTCGATCAGCACGCGCTTGGCGCGGCCGAGCATCTCGATGGTGACGTTTTCGAGCTTGATGCCGAGATCCTCGGAGATCATCTGGCCTGCCGTCAGTACCGCTATGTCTTCCAGCATCGCCTTGCGACGGTCGCCGAAGCCCGGCGCCTTGACCGCCGCGACCTTGAGGCCGCCACGCAGCTTGTTGACGACCAGCGTGGCCAGCGCCTCGCCTTCGACGTCCTCGGAGATGATCAAGAGCGGCCTGCCGCTCTGCACCACGGCTTCGAGGATCGGCAGCATCGCCTGCAGATTGCCGAGTTTCTTCTCGTGGATGAGCACATAGGGCTCTTCCAGTTCGGCGCGCATCTTGTCGGCATTGGTGACGAAATAGGGTGAGAGATAGCCGCGATCGAACTGCATGCCCTCGACGACGTCAAGCTCGGTTTCGGCGGTCTTGGCTTCCTCGACGGTAATGACGCCGTCATTGCCGACCTTGTCCATCGCCTTGGCGATCATGGCGCCGACGCTGGCATCGCCATTGGCGGCGATGGTGCCGACCTGGGCGATCTCGGCCGACGATTTGACCTTCTTGGCCTTGGCCTTGATTTCCACGACAACGGCGGCGACGGCCTGGTCGATGCCGCGCTTCAAGTCCATCGGGTTCATGCCGGCGGCGACCAGCTTGGCGCCTTCGCGCAGGATCGAGGCGGCCAGCACGGTTGCCGTGGTGGTGCCGTCACCGGCGAGGTCGTTGGTCTTCGAGGCCACTTCGCGCACCATCTGCGCGCCCATGTTCTCGAACTTGTCGGCAAGCTCGATTTCCTTGGCGACGGTGACGCCGTCCTTGGTGATGCGCGGCGCGCCATAGGCCTTGTCGATGACAACATTGCGGCCCTTGGGACCGAGGGTAACCTTGACGGCGTTGTTGAGGAGCTCGACGCCGCGCAGCATGCGGTCGCGCGCGTCGGTGGCGAATTTGATTTCCTTGGCAGACATTTTTTCAATCCCGTTCGTGTGGTGAAGCAAGCAGTTCGCCGGAGCCTGGCCAGGCCGGTCAGGCGGCCTTCTTGGCCTTGACGCTCTTCTCGGTAACGGCAGTCTCGCTCTTGTCGATGACGCCAGTCTCGCTCTTGTCGATGACGCCAGTCTCGCTCTTGTCGATGACGCCAGTCTCGCTCTTGTCGATGACGCCCATGATGTCGGCTTCCTTCATGATCAGAAGATCCTCGCCGTCGATCTTGACCTCGGTGCCCGACCATTTACCGAACAGGATGAGGTCGCCGGCCTTGACGTCGAGCGGCACAAGCGCGCCGTTTTCGTCGCGTGCGCCGGGGCCGATGGCGACAACTTCGCCTTCCTGCGGCTTTTCCTTGGCAGTGTCGGGGATGATGATGCCGCCCTTGGATTTGATATCGCCTTCGGCGCGCCGGATGACGACGCGGTCGTGGAGTGGCCGAAACTTCATGAGAACTTCTTTCTGGGGCCGGCTTAGGCGGCCGCGCCCATCCTATAGGCGCTTTGGCACTCGATAGATAGGAGTGCCAAAATTATTCGCGACCAAAATTAAATATTGAAAAGTATTATTTCGGCACCCGGTTTCGTGGTACCCAAAACCGGTCAAATAATTCAAAAAATTGAATTTTGCCGGTCGAGTGCCTATTTATCGGACAAGTTCACTTTCACGATTTCAGGGCACAAGGAGATTTCCACAATGGCCGACGGCAATCAGACGATCATGGAAAAAGCTGAAGCCCGCTTTGTCGACAAGCAGAAGAAGACGGCGGAGCGCAACAAGGCCACCGCCGAGTACATGTCCGAGGCAAGGGCCAGGGAAATCAAGACGGCAAGGCTGAGGCAATTGCGCCTGGCCAAGGAAGAGGCCGACCGGGTCGCGGAAGCCTTGAATCCGACGCCGAAGAAGAAGCGGGCGGTGAAGAAAGCCTAAGCAATTCCAGGAAGAGTGCGAGCGCTTTCCCTTGGGAATTGCGCCAAAACAAAGGAGGCAAGAACATGAGCCTGACCTTTCCCAACCACAGCCGCAGCTATGACGAAGCCGGCAAGCGGATCCGCTTCGTCGGCCATGACGGCATGTTCCAGATTTCCTTTTCCGTCGCCGCCGATGCGATGACCAAGATCCAGCCGCGAACCAGCGCCACCGAAGCCGGCTACCTCGCCACCTTCGACATCGAAAGCAGCGTCATCCGCGATGTGGCGTCGAAGGCCTACGACCGCACACGCAAGAGCATGTATGTGTTGACATCGGACGATTTCCGCTGAGACCCGCTTCCGAACGCGGTGGCCCGGATCAGGCCCTGCGTTCTGCTCCCTGCATTGCAGTGCACTGACGGCTAGTGCATGTCGCCCAAAAGTGCCTCGGTTTTGGGATGATGACATGCATAAAAACAACGACCCAAAGCGCATCGCATGAATCCGTTTCCACGCGACGCGATTTGGGAATCAGCCCTTGCGTTCCGCCCTCTCCCGGCGTTTGACGTCGCGGACATTCATCTGCACCACCATGTCCTCGGCATCGCGCGGGCTCATGCCCACCATCACTCTTTGCCGCACCACGGCGGGCTGGCCGGTGAAGACATCGATGATGGTCCAGCTCTGGGGAAGCTCCATGCGCAATGCGTAGCGATTTGCCATCTGGCGTCCCGTCTTTCGGCCCGGCCGCTCTGTCGAGCCTCAACCCTTGATCAAGAAAAATACGGCAGCCAGGATCATTACCGTCCAGGCTATGACCGATAGCTTCAACGCCATGCCGCCATGCGTGACCAGGACCTCGCGCAGTCGAGGCACGATACCCGCCGGCCGGGCTCGCACCGCCCCTGCGGCGGGCGCCTTGACGCCCTGTTTCCCAAAGACCGGCAGCAGCGACGGTTCACGCACGAAGATGGCCTCGAATGTCAGGGAAAAATCGGCAAGCAAGGATGCTCGCTTGACCTCCATAGCACCCTTTTCGCCGGCGCCCGCATGCCAAATCAAGAATGGCACTACAGAAACGATGGTACAATGATGCTAGCCGGAACCGCGGTTGACGCTCAAGCGGCGGCGCTGCGACCCTTCACGCCGGGCTCGGCCTTGAAGATGCGGATCGTCGCCGCCAACTTGGCGAAGGATAATTCGAAGCGCTTGGCTTAATCCCCACCACTTTTCCCTCTTGAACGCTCACCCAATCTGGCCTAGCCTTGGCTTGAGAAAAGGTTTTTCCAAACATTTCCGATCAAGCTCGGCCATCGACCGGGCTCTGTTTCGATCTATAAGAGAAAACCTTTTCTCAAGCTAAGGATTTTCGGCGCGATGCCATCGGACGATCAGCCTGTTCCGGTCTTTCCCAAGCCTGTCACCTTGCGTGACGTGGCCGCGCAGGCCGGCGTCAGCGTCGCCACCGCCTCAAAAGCGCTCAACGACCAGGGGCGCATGACCGCCGAGACCCGCGAGCGCATCCGCGAGACGGCGCGCAGCCTCGGCTTCCGCCCCAACAGCCTGGCGCAGAGCCTGCTCAGGCGCCGCAGCTTCACCGTCGGCCTGCTCACCAACGATACTTATGGCCGCTTCTCGCTGCCGCTGATGTCGGGCATTTCGGACGCGCTGGTCGACAAGGGTGTCTCGGTGTTCCTGTGCAATGTCGAGGAGGATCCTCGGCTCGGCCAGATGCACGTGGACGCCATGCTCGATAAGCGCGTCGACGGCATCATCGCCACCGGCAAGCGCATCGACCGCCATCTGCCTGTCGATCTCTCCAACCTGCGCGTGCCGGTGATCTATGCCTTCACCCAGCCCGATCCCGACGCCGTCGCCTTCGTTTCCGACGACGCCGGCGGCGCGCGGCTGGCCGTCGAGCATTTCTGCCGGCTCGGCCGCTGGCGCATCGTCCATGTCAGCGGACCGGCGAGCTTTGCCGTGGTCCACGCCCGCGCCCAGGCCTATCGCGACGTGCTCGCCGAAAACGGCCTGCCGGTCACCGAACCGCTGCTCGGCTCCTGGTCGGAAGCCTGGGGGCACGAGGCGGTAGCGCAACTGTTCGACGGCAAAAGCGACAGGCCGGACGCCGTCTTTTGCGGCAACGACCAGATTGCGCGCGGCGTCATCGATGCGTTGCGCGAGCGCGGCCTCGACGTGCCCAATGATGTCGGCGTCATCGGCTTCGACAATTGGGAGATCGTGGCGGAAGCGACGCGTCCGCCGCTGACTTCGGTCGACATGAACCTGACCGCGCTCGGCCGCGAGGCCGGGCTAACCCTGCTTTCACTGGTCGGCGGCACACCCCCCGCGCCGGGCATTCGAAAACTGCCGTGCCGGTTGGTGGTGCGGCATTCCTGCGGCCGTCCGATGGACGGCTGACAACGAAGCGCCGCGCGAGCGACGCCAAGCCGCGGACAGCGGCCAACCCTGGAGGAGGAGAACATGAGGAACCTGATTGCCAAACTGGCCCTGGCCGCTGCCGTTCTGGGCGGAGGCCTCGGCACTGCCGCCGCCGAAACGGCCAACATCTGGGTGCGCGCCGACGGCTCGAATTTCATGCCGAGGATCGTCGACGCCTTCAACAAGGCGCACAAGGACCAGGTCAAGCTCGACATCATTCCCAATGCCGAGATCATCCCGAAATACGGTGCGGCCGCCGCCGGCGGCACGGCGCCCGACGCGCTGTCGCTCGACCTGATCTATACGCCCTCCTTCGCTGCCGCCGGCCAGTTGGAGGACATCACCGACTGGGCCAAGTCCCTGCCCTATTTCTCCAGCCTGTCGCCGGCGCATGTGAAGACCGGCACCTACAAGGACCATATTTACGGCCTGCCCTTCTCGGCCGACGCATCGGTGCTGATCTGGAACAAGAAGCTGTTCAAGCAGGCCGGGCTCGACCCTGAAAAGGGCCCGGCCAACTGGGCCGAGATCGCCGCCGACGCCGAAAAGGTCAACGCGCTCGGCGGCAACGTCAAAGGCTTCTACTTCTCCGGCAATTGCGGCGGCTGCAACATCTTCACCTTCACGCCGCTGATCTGGGCCTCCGGCGGCGACATCCTCTCCGCCGACGGCTCGAAGGCGACACTCGACAGCCCGCAGTTGCGCGGCGCCATCGATCTCTACCGCTCGATGGTCAAGAAGGATCTGGTGCCGGCCGGCGCGCAGACCGATACCGGCGCCAACTTCTTCGCGGCGTTTGCCGCCGGCAATATCGGCATCTCGCCGTCCGGGGCCTTCGCCATCGGCGCGCTCAACACCCAGTATCCCAATGTCGATTACGGCGTCACCTTCCTGCCGGGCAAGGATGGCGGCTGGTCGTCCTTTGCCGGTGGCGACAATTTCGTCGTCACCAAGGGCACCACGAAGCTCGCCGTGGTGAAGGAATTCCTGGACTTCGCCTATTCGCTGGAAGGCCAGACCATCCTGGCGAAATATGGCAGCCTGCCGGTGCGCGGCGACATCGCCAAGGACGCGCTGAAGGATCTCGATCCCCGCTACCAGATCGCCGCCGAGGCCATGGCCAAGGGCAAGACGCCCTATTCGGTGGTGTTCAACGATTTGATCAACTCCGCCAACGGCCCGTGGACGCAGATGATCAACGAGGTCTTCTTCGGCGACGACGTCGACGGCGCGATCGCCAACGCCCAGGAGACCATGCAGTCGATCATCGACCAGGCGCCGCAGAAGTAAGCGCCAACCCCACCTCCCCCTCGAGGGGAGGTCGGACCACAGGTCCGGGTGGGGTCGTCTCGGCAGTGCTCGACGGTCTTTTTCGTCGGCGCGTTGCGGACAGGACCCCACCCCCGGCCTTCGGCCGGACCCTCCCCTCGAGGGGGAGGGGGACGAAGCGCCAAGGAACAGCCATGACAACCATCGCCACAGCCACCACTGCCCCGTCCCGTGCCCGAAAACTGGTCGGCGCCGGGCGCCGGCAATGGATTGGCCTCATCTACGTTGCGCCGGCCGTGGCCTTGGTGATGGTGTTCTTCGTCATCCCGCTCGGCATGACGGCGTGGATGTCGCTGCACAACTGGCCGTTGATGGGCGAGCACTCCTTCATCGGCTTCGACAACTACTTCGCGATCCTGCGCGACACCAGGTTCTGGAACGCGCTCAAATTCACCGGCTACTACACCGTCATCGTCACCATCGCGATCTTCGTCATTGCCTTTCCGCTGGCGATCTTCATCGAAAAACCGCGGCCGCTGACCAACCTCTACCGGACCGCCTTCTTCATGCCGGCGGTCGTCGGCTTTGCCTCGGCGAGCCTGCTCTGGTCATGGCTCTTGAACGTCGATTCCGGCCTGTTCAGCCCGGCCGCCTACGAGCTCGGCCTGATCGACAAGAAGTTCAACCTTCTGGCCACCTTCCAGCCGGCCTTCTGGTCGATCATCGCCATGGTCGTGTGGAAGGTCGCCGGCTTCACCATGATCATCCTGATGACCGGCCTGCAATCGATCCCGCAGGATCTGCAGGAGGCGGCCGTCATCGATGGCGCCGGGCCGTTCGCCCGCTTCCGCGCGATCACTCTGCCGCTGATGCGCCGCACGCTCGCGCTGGCGCTGATCCTGTCGGTCGCCGGCTCCATCCTCGCCTTCGACCAGTTCTACATCATCCTGCGCGGCGGTCCGCGCAACCAGACGCTGACGGCGGTCTACTGGATCTTCAACCAGTCCTTCGTCTCGTTCAAGCTCGGCTATGGCGCCGCACTTTCGATGGTGCTGCTGGTGATCCTGGTGGCGCTCAGCCTCATCCAGCTCTGGCTGCTGCGCAAGCCGGAAGGGATCGACTGATGGCGCAGGCAATATCAGCCCGAGGCAAGCTCGCCGCCCGCTTGGCCAGGCACTCCACCGGCATCGTCGCCTCGGTGCTGTTCGTGGCGCCGATCGTCTGGACCGTGCTGTCGGCCTTCAAGCCGGCCGCCGAAGCACGCCTGCCGCCGCTGCCGCCATGGCCGACCACGGGCTTCTCGCTCGAAAACTACGCCACGCTCAACTCCTTCGGCGACGGCCTGTGGGCTTCGGCGCAGAACAGCATCTACGTCTCGGTGATGACCGTCCTGCTGTCGGTCATCGTCAGCGTGCTGGCCGGCTACGGCTTCTCGCGCTTCCGCTTTCCGTTCAAGGACCTGTTCTTCGTCCTCATCCTGTCGACGATCATGATCCCGTTCCAGTCGATCCTGACGCCGATCTTCCTGGTGCTGACCAAGCTTGGCCTGCACAACACGCTGACCGGGCTGGTCGGCGTCTATGTGACGCTGCAACTGCCGTTCTCGATCTTCATGATGCGCAACGCCTTCGACGCGGTGCCACGCGAGATCGAGGAGGCCGCCCGCATGGACGGCGCCGGCAACGCCACCATGCTGGTCAAGGTGATGCTGCCGCTGGTCTGGCCGGGCGTCGTCACCATCGCGCTGTTTGCCTTTCTCGGCGCCTGGAACGAGTTCCTCGCAGCCCTCGTGCTGATGACCGACCAGTCAAAATTCACGCTGCCGGTGATGATGACCGCGCTTCAGTCGGGCCGCTTCGGCGCCATCGACTGGGGCGCCGTGCAGGCGGGCGTTACCGTGATGATGGTGCCGTGCCTGATCCTCTTCCTCGCTCTGCAACGCTTCTACATCCGCGGCCTGATGGCCGGGGCCGTCAAATAATCGACCAAATGGAGTCCAGTTCATGACCGCATCGCCATCCCCGCGGCCCGCCGCAACGAGAAAACCCAAGCTTGCCTTCCGTCCGCTGCCGGTGCCGCAGGTCGACGTGCACGGCTTCTGGGGCGACCGCGCCGACGCGGTCGCCGCGCGCACCGCCAACATCCTCTACGAGCGCTGCGTCGAAGCCCGCATGCTGGAGCAGATCGACCCGGACCGCCCCTCGCCCGGCGTCGTGATTCCCTTCCATTCGCCCTCGCCCGACGAAGCGGACCGCCAGGGCGCCGAGTTCACCGGCTCAACGGTCACCACGCAGATGTTTTGGGATTCCGATCTCGGCAAGACGATCGAGACTGCGGCCTATTCGCTTTACCGGTGCAAGAACCCCGAGCTGGAGAAGAAGATCGACGCCGTCATCGATATGTATGGCAAGCTCCAGCAAGAGGACGGCTATCTCTCCAGTTGGTACCAACGCATCCAGCCCGGCAAGCGCTGGACAAACCTGCGCGACTGCCACGAACTCTATTGCGCCGGGCACCTGATCGAGGGTGCGGTTGCCTACTACCAGGCGACGGGCAAGCGCAAGCTGCTCGACATCATGTGCCGCTATGCCGACCACATCGCCTCGGTGCTCGGACCCGAGCCCGGCAAGAAAAAGGGCTATTGCGGCCATGAGGAGGTCGAGCTGGCCCTGGTCAAGCTGGCGCGGGTGACGGGCGAGCAAAAATATATGGAGCTGGCGAAATACTTCATCGACCAGCGCGGCCAGCAGCCGCATTATTTCGACGAGGAAGCGCGCGCCCGCGGCGCCGACCCGAAAGCCTATCATTTCAAGACCTACGAGTACAATCAGTCGCACATTCCGGTGCGCGAGCAGGACAAGGTCGTCGGCCATGCGGTGCGGGCCATGTACCTCTATTCGGGCATGGCCGACATCGCCACCGAATATGGCGACGACACGCTGCGGGTGGCGCTCGACCGGTTGTGGGACGATCTCACCACGAAAAACCTCTACATCACCGGCGGGCTTGGACCGTCGGCGCACAATGAGGGTTTCACCAGCGACTACGACCTGCCCAACGAGAGCGCCTATGCCGAGACCTGCGCGGCGGTCGGCCTGGTGTTCTGGGCGAGCCGCATGCTCGGCATGGGACCGAACAGGCGCTATGCCGACATGATGGAGCGCGCGCTCTACAACGGTTCGATCTCGGGTCTGTCGCTCGACGGCTCGCTGTTCTTCTACGAGAATCCGCTGGAAAGCCGGGGCCGGCACAACAGATGGAAATGGCACCGCTGCCCGTGCTGTCCGCCCAATGTCGGGCGCATGGTGGCTTCCATTGGCAGCTATTTCTACAGCCTGGCGGACGACGCACTTGCCGTTCATCTCTACGGCGACTCGACAGCCCGCTTCGAGATTGCGGGCACGCCGGTCAGCCTGACGCAGGCGAGCCGCTATCCCTGGGACGGCGCCGTCGAGATCACGCTCGAACCGCAGGCGCCAGTGGAGTTCACCCTTCACCTGCGGGTGCCGGGTTGGAGTTCCAGCGCGACGCTTCAGATCAACGGCGAGACGGTCGAACTTGCCGGGATGACCAGCGACGGTTATGCCGCGATCCGGCGTGTCTGGAAGAAGGGCGACAGCGTCCGGCTCGATCTCGAAATGCCGATCGAGCGGCTCTACGCCAATCCCGAGGTCAAGCAGGATGCCGGCCGCGTCGCGCTGTCGCGCGGACCGCTGATCTACTGCGTCGAGGCGACGGACAATGAGACCCGGCTGCACCGTCTCGCTCTGCCACGCACGGCAGATATAGAGGCGCATGATCAGCCCGGGCTTCTCGGCGGCGTGGTGACGCTTTCAGCCACGGCACAAGCCGACGCCGGCTGGCAGGACGGGCTCTACCGCTCGAAGCCGCCAGCAAGCGTCGAGACGCGGCTGACCGCCATCCCCTATTTCGCCTGGGACAACCGTGAGCCTGGCGAGATGCTGGTGTGGCTGCGGGACGGATGACGGCCCCTCCCCACGCGCTTGGAGACACCATCCGGCTTTGGAAAACACCGTCCGAACAAAGGGATAGAGCCGGATTCTGATTCAGCCCGGATCGAAATCTCTAGCGTTTGGCTGTGGCCTTGGACTTGTTCAAGGCGATCGCCGCGCGCACGAGTGCCTTGAATGCCTCCTCGTCCACTTCCTCGCCTTTCTGGAAGTCAATGGCACGCCGTGTATTGCCTTCGAGACTGGAGTTGAACAGGCGCGTCGGATCGGGCAGTGCAGCCCCCTTGGCGAAGGTCAGTTTGACGAGGCTCTTGTAGGTCTCGCCGGTGCAGATGATGCCGTCATGTTCCCACACAGGGACACCGCGCCATTTCCACGTCTCGACCACCTGGGGATCGGTTTGCCGGATCAGGGCGCGCAGCCGGCCGAGCATCTCGCCGCGCCAGTCGCCGAGTTCCTCGATCCTGCCGTCTATCAGCTGGGATGGAGATTTGCCGTCCTGCATTTCGGTGTCTGTCATGTCGTTTCTCCTCCGAGCTTCGATGGATAGAGCAATCCCGGCAAAGTGTGCAGCGGTTTTGCGTCCGCAATTGCGTAGAACACCCTGGAGCACTCACATGCGCTCGCCAGGCAATTGGCTGGCCTGCTTCACCCAGGCGCTGAATTGGGCCTCGTCGAACGCATCGTCCTCATGGATGTCGAGATAACGCGTGTCCTTGCTCTTGGATTCGCCCGGTGGCACCGGATCGAGCGACAGGCCGCGGAAGAAGGCTACCTTGATGTAACGGGTGAAGCAGTGAAAGCTCAGGAACCAACCCTCGCCTTCGACGCCGTAGAACGGCGAGTTCCATTTGACGGCCTTGTGCACGCCGGGCACCGCGCGCTCGATGAGCGCATCGAGGCGCTCTCCCACCTCGCGCTTCCAGCCCGGCATGGCCGCGATGTAGGCCTGCACCGGAGCGTCGCCACAACCCTTGGCGATCTGCGGGTTGCCGCCCGAAAGCAGCTTCGGCTCAGCCTTTGCGGGTTTGGTCGACTTTGCCATGCCTTCCTGTCTTGTTCGCTGGCCTATCCGATGGCACGCTGCACGCTGCGCGTCTTAGCAACATAGGGCAGCACGAACATATAGAGGCCGCTGAACAGCAAAAGGAAGAGCGGCGGGAGTGGCGAATAGACCACCCAGGCAGGCGGCTGCCCGAACGCCATGGTGACGAAGTTGGCGACGACGGTTGCCGTGAAGATGATCGACAACCAGCGATGCGTTTGCCTGATCCATTTGCTCCAGTCCAAGATTACCTCCCTTGAAAAACGCGTGAAATAGGACGCCTTACCAGCGCGCCAACTGGGTGATCTGCACGAGATTGCCGCAGCCATCGTTCAGCTTGGCGATTGTCGAGCCGGTCACCTCGGTCGGCGGCATGGTGAACGTGCCGCCGTTCGCCGCGATGCGCTCGTGGTCGCCCTTGATGTCGTCGGTGAAGAACATCACCGCCGGCTGGCCTTGCTCGAACATCGCCTGCTGGTAGGCCTTGGCCGCTGGCTGGTCGTTGAGCGCCAGTTGCAGTTCGGTGCCCTCGGGCTCGTCCGCCGAGGCGACCGTCAGCCAGCGGAACGGCCCGTTGCTGAAATCGGCCTTCTTGGTCAGGCCGAGCACACCGGTATAGAAGGCAAGCGCCTTTTCCTGGTCGTCCACGTAGATGCTGGTCAATTTGATCTTCATCGTCTTTCTCCACAGTTTTGCTGGCGGCAAGGCCACCCTTTGAAGTCAGGTTCACTTTTCAATCCGGTTCTGACCGGGGGACCTCAGTCTGTCCGCGCCAGGAGCTCTTCCAGCTTCTCGAAAGATTGCGGCCAACCCATCTTGGCGCCGCCATAGGCACGCCTCTGCTCGGGCCGGAAGCCGGCTTGCTCCATGCGCAAATGGGTTCCCGTCGGCGTCGGGGTGAGCGTGAAAGTCACCACGCTTCTGAGATCGAAGGCTGGGTCGTGATGCGCCAGGTTCCAGGTGTAGGACAGCGTCCTGTTCGGTTCGACGGCAAGCACCTCGCAATCCAGAACGCCACCCCAATCGGCGCTGATGTTGAAGCGATGGCCGACGACCGGATTGAAATCGTTCTTCATCAGCCACTCCTCGATCAGATGTGGTTGCGTCAGCGCGCGCCAGAGTTTCTCGGGCGGATGGGAAATCTCCCGCTCGACGACGACGGTGCGGGTTTGCATCGGCGCTTCATTCACTGGTCCATCCTTTTGAGCAAATCCTCGAGATCGTCGAACCGGCTTTCCCAAAACCCCGCCATCTGGCGCGTCCAGTCCATCAGCGGTGCCAGCGCGCCGAGCTGCGCGCTGTAATGCGTCTGACGGCCCTGATGGCGGTCGCGCACCAGCCCGGCCTGTTTCAACACGCCAAGGTGCTTCGACACCGCCGGCTGCGAGACGCCGGATTGCGTCGTCAGCGCCCCTACGGTCTGCTCGCCCTGCCGGCATAGCCGTTCGAAGATCGCCCGCCTGGTCGGGTCGGCGAGCGTCCTGAAGAGCATGTCGTGAGCGTCCGGCATTCGTGATCGATAACCCATTGGCTATTGGTTGACGTATAACCGCGGGGATATATGTTCGTCAAGTAGGAGATTTGGAGAGGCCGGCGGGAACCTGGACTGCGGCGTGGACGCGCCCGATCTCCTGCGCCACCAATTCCTGCAACTGCCACAGATTGCGGTCGCGGATGCCGCAGGCATCGAGATGGCGGATCGTCTCGAACAGATACTCGGCCCCCGAGCCCCAATGGCCGACAGCCCTGGCGAGCGTCGCCGCGATCTCAGGCTTGTCGAGCTTGCCGGCATAGCGCGGATTGGCGGGGTCGACGACGAAGCCGAGCGCCTGGCTCACCCCGCCCCCGGTTCTCACCTGCAGCCAGCGTGGCACGTTGACGGCGGGCAGGATGGTCATCTCGCGGCGCAGCAGCGCTTCGAGATTGGCGGCTACAGGCTCGGCGATCTCGAACACCATGCCCTGGCATTGGCCGCCCCGGTCGAGCGCCATCATCAGGCCGGGCTGCTCGAGCGTGCCGCGAAAGCGCTGCACCGTGAAGCAGAACGACCGGTGCCAGCCTCGCGCCACTGCCCGCTCACCGCCCCGCACCTCGCCGGCCGGCTTCCACAGCAACGAACCGTAGGCGAACAGTTTCAGCGGCCCGGCGGGTGCCGAGCCCAGGATCTCGTCGCGAAATCGCGCATAGTCGGCGTCGGTCATGTAGACCATGCCCGGCGTCGGCCCGGCATCCTCGACAACGCGCATTGTACGGGCCACCAGCGCCTCGGTCAGCGCCATCGGCGCCTTGCGCGGCGCGGACTTGCGCGGCGATACGGAGGAAATGGCTTCGTTCATCCCGGTGCTCCCAGCCTTGACGCCATGTTGCCGAAGGCTGGGGGATTCTCAAGGGTCTATCGGCGGGCGCGAAATCCGGCCGCCAATTCTAGTGCTTGGTACTGCCGCCACCGATCGGTATGCGCTTTGTCCTGCTCTGCGCCTTCTCCGTTTTCGGCAAGGTGACGGACAGCACGCCGTTGCGGAAATCGGCCGCAACCTTATCCTCCGCAACTTCGAAGCCGAGCGGGATGCGACGTTCGAAGCGGCCATAGAACCGCTCGGAGAACTGACGCTCCTTGTCGTCGGTTTCCGCCTGTTTTTCACCGCGCAACGTCAGGACGCCGTCATCGAGCAACACCTCGATGTCCTTCTCCTCCATGCCGGGTATCTCGGCCGTCACGCGGATCTCCTTGTCGGTTTCGGAGATTTCCACGCTGGGCCAACCACCGCCGAACGAAGACAACCTGCCCATGGACGGAAGCCGCGAATCGAAGCCGCGGAACATGTCGTCGACCAGGCGGCTCATCTCCCGATGCAGGTTCATGAACGGGTCCTGGTCGCGGTCGCGAAAGAGGGTCGGAGCCTGGCTGCCTTCACGGCTCCACGGCATGAGATCACGAATGGCCATTGCATTTCTCCTTTCTTGATCTTGTTTGTGGTTCCTTTTCCTGCGCTGTTTGCCATGCTCCGGGGACAATGCGCCGTCCGACCTCGCCCCATTTGCGCTCGCTCTGTTCTGGTCCGCTCCACCTTGGAACGCCCTCGACCCGTCAGGGGCCTCGCGCGCCTTCATCGCCTCCGATGCACGCGGCTGCACCGGCCGATCCGGAGCCGACACGGTCGATCTGGCGTGGACGGTGATGAGGTCAAGGCCCAGTAATGCAATGTGATCGGGGGCTTGCAAGCCTCGCCTCATCCTCGGTTTCCGGCGACGCCCTCACAGGGGCAATGCAAGTTCACCGCTCAGCCTATGACAGCCACGTCCGACGCGATGACGGTAGCGGGCGCGGACCTGATCTGGACCATCGCCACCACCCTCGGTTCCGGACCCAGCGATCTGCAGGGCGATCGCCGATACAGGCAGTTAAGGACAGACGCGGACAAATCTGGACATTGGCCCGACAGTTCCGGTTCCCGCCTTTGCAAGCGAGGCAGATCCATACCGTCGACCACAGCTTACGCGCGTGCAAATCGTCCCGCGCGCACCCCGTGAGGCTGCGGAACGAGATCGCCTTCGAGACGTTGTCTCCAGGTCGGAGGAAACCATGAACGACGCCCCGGCAACGCCTATCGGCAGGTCCCTGTCGCCGGGCGAGCTGGTTACCGTGATGTCCCATTTCCACCGCGCCGAAATTGCGCGCATGGCCGGTTGGCGTGACCGCCTCGACCGCACCAGCAATTGGGCGATCACCGTTGTCGCGGCCATGTTGTCCGTGTCGCTGTCGACGGCCAGCGCACATCACGGCGTCCTGCTGTTCGCCATGCTGCTGGTCCTGCTGCTGCTGTGGATCGAGGCGCGCCGCTACCGTTTCTTCGATGTCTATCGTGCCCGCGTGCGCCAGTTCGAGCGCCACTATTTCGCGCAGATCTTCTCGCCTCAGCCCGACTTCGCATCCGACTGGCTGCTGATCCTCGGTGAAAGCCTGCGGGCGCCCAAATTCCTGGTCTCGCAGCGTGTCGCGCTGGTGCGTCGTTTGCGCCGCAACTACATCCACATGATGCTGATCCTGCTGCTCGCCTGGATACTCAAACTTTCGACACCGAGCCTGATCGACCAAGGCGTTCCGGCCGGTTTCGTCGGCACTTTGCGCCAAGCCGTCAGCGCTGCGGCCCTGGGCCCGATTCCGGGATATGTCATCGTAGTGGCGATCGCGGTCCTCTATGCCGGACTGTTCGCCGCGGCCTTCCTGACACCCGGCGATGATGGCGAACTGTCCTTCGGCGACGTGCATGTATAGCCCGAAGCAGGGCGCAAAAATCATTACCGAACAGCGGGATGAGGCGAAATCCTGAATCAGGATCCGAACGGCATGTTCGGTTCCGCTTGTAAAACGCAGCGCCGATGCCATCTAGTTCGTATGGATGCCGGCGCGACTCGTCGGTCGGGAGACGTAAACGAAGTGACACAGCGAAGCGGCAGCGCCGACCTGCCGCTGCATGGCGGACGGGTTCCGAAATGGCTGGGCGATCGCATGACGCGCCTGGGCGCGGTGTTGTGCGAGGCGATCATCCATCACTATGGCCGCGACGAATTGCTGCGCCGGCTGGCGCATCCCTTCTGGTTCCAGTCCTTCGGCGCGGTGATGGGCATGGACTGGCACTCCTCCGGCATCACCACCAGCGTCATCGGCGCGCTGAAGCGCGGGCTGACGCCGCTGTCGGGCGAACTCGGCGTCCATGTCTGCGGCGGGCGCGGCACCCATTCGCGCAAGACCCCGCATGAGCTCGAGATGATCGGGGAGCGCGTCGGCATCGACGGCACGGCACTCGCCACCGCCAGCCGGCTGGTCGCCAAGGTCGACAGCGCCGCCGTGCAGGATGGTTTCGATCTCTATTTGCACGGCTTCATCGTTACCGACGACAGCCGCTGGGTGGTCGTCCAGCAAGGCATGAACGGCGATAGCAAGCTGGCGCGCCGCTACCACTGGCTCTCGGAGGGCCTGAAAAGTTTCGTCGACGAGCCGCATGCCGCGATCGAGGGCAAGCGTCAGGGTGAGATCGTCAACCTGACCGACCACCGCGCCGAGGCTTCGCGCAGCGGCCAACTCGACCTGTTGCGCCAGCTCGGTCCCGACAGGATCGTGCGTGAATTCGCGGCCATCGAACCGCCGGCGGCTCCCGTCACCGCCCAGCCGATGCTGCCCAACCTGATCATGCCCGCCCACCATGATGTCCGCGAAAGCGATATCGTCATGCGCCGGCTGCACGGCAATATTTCCGCGGCGATCGAGAGCGGCCCGGCGGATTTTCCCGAACTGCTGCTGGTGCCCGGCGTCGGCGCGCGCACCGTGCGGGCACTGGCCATGGTGGCGGAGGTCGTGCATGGCGCGCCGTGCCGCTTCTCCGATCCGGCGCGGTTCTCGCTTGCGCATGGCGGCAAGGACCGGCACCCCTTCCCGGTGCCGCTGAAAGTCTATGACGAAACCATCGCGGTGATGAAGTCCGCGGTGCGCAAGGCCAAGCTCGGCAACGAGGAAGAGCTGGGAGCCCTGCAGCGGCTCGACGGACAGGCGCGGCGGCTGGAGCGCTACGTCACCGGCCCGAGCCTGAAGGAAATCGTCGCCGGCGAGTTCGACCAGTCGCACCAGCTCGGCGGCCGCAGCGTCTTCGGCTGGGAGCCGCCTCCAGGCGAGGCTTTGCCGGGCGCCAAAAAGTCGGGCTAGATCGCTCGGTCGCTGCAGCTTGCCGCCTATGTCGGCATTTGCCAAAAAGATTGGCCCGACCCCGTCGCAACCTTGCGCTGCATTGCACGTTTATGGGCAACGCGTGCGACTTGATCCGCGTTGAGGGGTTGGATGACCAGGCACTGCCCGCAAGCGAGATTTCTCCCCGCCATTCTCATCCCGTTCACCGTCCTTGCTTTTGCGGGCACGGCCTGGGCCGCGCAGCCGGCCGGACACGCCTCCGGCATGGGCGGCTCGGCGGAAGGATTGTTCGTCGCCGAGATCGTACTTCTGCTGCTGGTCGGGCGTGGGCTGGGTGAAATCTTCCAGCGTTATGGCCAGCCGGCGATCATGGGCCAGTTGATCGGCGGCATCCTGCTTGGCCCTTCGCTGTTCGGCTTGATATGGCCAGGCGCGCAGCATCTGATCTTCTCCACCGACCCGGCGCAGAAGAGCATGATCGACGCCGTCTCGCAGCTCGGCATCCTGCTCCTCCTGCTGTTGACCGGCATGGAGACGGATCTGCGCCTCGTGCGCCGCGTCGGTGCCGCCTGCTTCTCGATCTCGATGTCCGGCATCGTCGTGCCCTTCGCTTGCGGCTTCGCGCTGGCGCAGGTCCTGCCGGGCTCACTGCTGCCCGATCCGACGCAGCGCATCGTCGCCGGTCTGTTCCTCGGCACCGCGCTGTCGATCTCCTCGGTCAAGATCGTCGCCATGGTCGTGCGCGAGATGAACTTCATGCGCCGCAATCTTGGCCAGGTCATCATCTCCTCGGCCATCATCGAGGACACGATCGGCTGGCTGATCATCGCCGTCACCTTCGGCATCGCCACCAATGGCAGCTTGCAGGTGCTGCCTCTCGTCACCACCGTGGCCGAAGTGGCGCTGTTCATGGTGTTCTCCTTCACCATCGGCCGCCGGCTGGTGTTCACCCTGATCCGCTGGAGCAATGACAGTTTCCGCAGCGAATACGCCGTCATCACCGTCATCCTCATCATCATGGGCGTGATGGCGCTGATCACCAACCTGATCGGCGTGCATACCGTGCTCGGCGCCTTCGTCGCCGGCATACTGGTCGGGGAATCGCCGATCCTGTCGAACCACATCGAGAGCCAGCTGCGCGGCGTCATCACGGCGTTGTTCATGCCGATCTTCTTCGGCATGGCCGGCCTGTCCGCCGACCTCACCGTGCTTGCCGATCCGACGCTGGCGCTGCTGACGCTGGCTCTGGTGATGATCGCCAGCGTCGGCAAGTTCGGCGGCGCCTTCATCGGCGGCCGCTTCGCCGGCATGTCATTGAAGGAGGCAACAGCCGTCGGCAGCGCCATGAACGCGCGCGGCTCGACCGAGGTCATCGTCGCCAGCATCGGCCTGTCGATGAACATCCTGTCCCACAACCTGTTCACGATGATCGTCACCATGGCCGTCATCACCACGCTTGCCATGCCGCCGATGCTGCGCTGGGCGCTCGGCAGGCTGCCCGTCGGCAATGCCGAAAAGCAGCGCGTCGACCGCGAGCTGCTCGACGAGCGCGGCTTCGTCTCCAGGCTGGAACGTCTGCTGCTTTTGGTCGATGACAGCCCGGCCGGCAAGTTCACGGCCTATCTCGCTGGCCTTGTCGGCGGCGGCAGCGGCATGCCGACCACGCTTCTCCACCTCGAGGGCGGGCAACTGCCCGGCGCTGTCCGCGACAAGGGTCCGGAACGGGCCTCCAGGGAGGTCAAGAAGGGTGCGGCCAGAAGCGCCAGGGCCGTCAGAAAGGCCGAGGACACGCCCGTCGACAAGGTCCACCTCACGGCCCGCACCGAGCTCGAAGCCACCGCCGAGACGATCGCGACGGAAGCCCGCAAGGGCTACGGCCTCCTGCTGGTCGGGCTGGAGAACGCACTGACCGACAAAGCCACCTTCAGCGGCGCGCTGAACGATATCACCAGTGGCTTCGACGGCCCGCTCTGTCTGGTGCTGAATGGCGCCAAATCCACCGGCAAGATGCCGATGCTGCGCGCCGGCACCACGATACTGGTCCCCGTCAACGGCACCGAGGTCGCACGGCGCGCCGCCGATTTCGCCCTGGCGCTGGCGCGGCCGCACCGAGCCCGCGTCAAGGTCCTTTATGTCTCACAGGTCCGCAAGGGCGGTCGGCCGGACTCGGTCTCGCATCGCCGCGAGGAGGCCGTGCTGAAGGACGTCGTCGATCTCGCCGACCGCTACGGCGTCGCCGTCGACACCGCGATCCGCACCCGCGCTACGCCGGACAAGGCCATCGCCAGGGAGGTGACCAAGGGCGCGGCGATGGTGGTGATGGGCGTCACCCAGCGGCCCGGCGAAGAGCTGTTCTTCGGCGACACCGCCACGGCGGTGCTGGCCGCGGTCGCCTGCCCGGTCGTGCTCCTGGCCAGCGAGCGCGTCAGGCGAGCGGAAGCCGAGGAGGCGGCAACCGAGACCGGCGCCTGATGCCCCCGGCCAAGGTTTGCGGCCTAGATGCCGAAGAACTGCCGCCCGATCATGTATCCCAGCGCCGCCACGATGAGCGGAAACAGCGCCGGCGCCGCCTTGCTGAGGAAGGAAGCTTTCGTGTCCTTGGGTGGCACATAGCGTGCATTGCCGAGATTCTTGGTCATTGCGTACCCCGCGCCAAACCAATCAGTTTCGCGCATATCGTTGTCCCAAAACCGCTGCGCGGTTCCGGTCGACATGCATTAGAAAGAACTTATTAACAGCACGGCCAAATTAACGGCTTGCAAAGAAATTAGATCGAATAGCCAACCATTTGGGGGGCATGCATCCGTGCCGTTGCGGTCGAGATAATTATCATGTTAAGTTGTTGGTCGTTGCATCCGGGCATGACCGCCCCCACAATCCGCACCAAGAAGCCCGCGCCAGGAAAGCCAATACCAAGAAAGCCGCACCAAGAAGGTCCGCACCCAGAAGGCCCGCACCAAGACGGGCCGGCGAAAAGACAGGAACTGTTTGGAGGAGGAACAACATGCACGCCGCCCATCACGTCAGCGTCGCCGACGGCGAGGCTTTCCTGTCGACATCGCGCCTTTTGTTCGGCCCGATCACCCAACGCTTCTCGCGCGGCACGGTGCCGTCGATCCCGCAGCTCGTCTCGGTCAACCTCGGCGCCTGCCGGCTATCCGAGATCAAGGCCAATTCGCATCTTGTGGTCAACGACCGGCTGTTCTGGCGCAGCTTCGATCCCGACGCGATCAAAATCCTGGTGCAGCTGCGCGGCCGCAGCCGCTTCGAGCAGCAGCAGGTCGCGGTCGACCTCGGCCCGCAATCGGCTGTTATCTATGACCCGGTGCGCAGCTATTCCCTGCAGAACCTCTCGGATGTCGACCAGCTCATCCTGCAGGTGCCGCGCTCGACCTTCGGCGACGACACGCTCGCCCGCCTCTCAGCCCCGCTGCCGCTGCCAGGCAATGGCGACAGCCTGACCCACATCGTCTCCGGCCTGATGCAGATGGCGATCGGCGAGGCGCACAAGCTCGACGAGGCCGGCAGCCGGCGCGTCGGCGACAGCCTGGTCCAGCTCGTCAACGGCCTGATCCAGGCCAAGCCGATGGCGCCCGAATTCCGCCGCTCGCCGCTCGAAGCCCTGCGCGAGCGCATCGTCGCCTATATCGACGCCAACCTGGCGCGCAGCAGCCTGTCGGCCGAGGATATAGCCCGCCACATGGGCTGCTCCCGGCGCTATCTGCACCGCGCCTTCGAGGGCGAAGGGGCGACACTGGAACGCTTCGTCTGGGACCGCCGGATCGAACGCAGCAAGGAAGAATTGTTGTCGCCCGCCCGCGCCTCGGCCTCGATCTCCGAAATCGCCTTTGCCTGCGGCTTCAATTCGAGCGCCCATTTTTCACGCGCCTTCAAGAGCCGGTATGACGTGGCGCCGAGGGAGCTGCGCGAGCGGCTGCGGGCGGTGGTGCATTAACGGACGGAACCGGCTTTGAATGACGGAGCTTGGACCCAAGTCGCCTCTTCGCAGATCGAGTTCTGAATGGATGCTTTGCGCAGCAACGCCGGCGGCCGGGGGACCAGCACGTGCCGAACGTGACTTCAACGTCCTCGATCCGAGGTGAAAACACATAAAATCGTCGCCTGTCACGATGTCCAGGTCTCGGAGGAGCATAGCGTGCTGTGGAGAATAGGCTTGTCGCTCGACAATGCGACGAGGCGCTGGAGCACCTACAGAAAAGAGAACCAATAGTATTGGCCTTGCGCACCGCCGGAACACAACTCAAGCAGAATGTCGGCAATGGTAAAAAAATAATCAAAACCGATCTTCTGGCTTGCGCTTCAATCTATCCACCCCGCTCCCGACTTCCTTGAACAGCTCCTTCTGCCGCACTCGAATCGTCGGCATTGGGGGCAAAATAAATAATCACACAGACAAAGGCCCGTCTCGACTTTCTCTTTATTGAGGAATATCGTTAAGACATTACTAAATTAGAGAAATGGTGGGGGCCATGATAAAAAAGTCGATTTATGCCTACAGCCTAAGTGGGAAGAGCATCCGCGTCAGCATTGTGTCAGCTCGCCTGAGAGTGATACTGGATCCAGATGGCACGATCGGGGTCGACACGCTCGACCCTCTGACTGATTTCTTCGACGGTGCGAATCCCGCACTCGTGCTTCCGGATATGATCAGTAGTTACAAGCCATTTCGCGATGATGGCCTGAAGATCACTGTGGCGGATCTCAGCAAAGCGAAGACCGTCCATGATGTCACGACGATCGTTTTGCGAAAGTACAAGAAGATGGGCTGGAAGGTCCTGATCGGATGAGGACCTTGCGATTGTTGACGGTGCCTGTCGTGTCGCTGCTGTCACTGAGTTCTGCAGCGGCCGCGGAAGAGTCCGTGGTTGAACGGTACGACCTCAACCACGATGGCTATCTGGACAAGGGCGAGATGCACATTCTCGCCCTCCACTATGCCAGCCCCGTATTGCGCGCCTACGATGTCGCTCCGACCGACGGCAAATTGAGCGCAAAAGAGATTCAGGCCATCTACGACACAGCGGAAAGCCGTCTCACGGACGACGAATCCGTGCAGGCCACTGTCGGCCCGCTTTACGACAAGCTTTCGCAAGACAATGGGCGCTTGCCGATCAAGGATGCCAACGTCGATTTTACTGGCATCGATGCGGCGATAGAGACGGGTGAGAAAGACCTTGAGCCGGAATGCTCGGTCAAGCAGAAGCTTTTCCTGCGCCGCGACAAGGTCGACATGTCGCTCTATGACAACACGCTCGGCGCTGAGCAGGCAAAGGGAGCGTCGATCCGGGTCGATCATGACTACGTAGCCGGTCAGACGACCGCGACCATCGACGCCGCCACTGCCATAGTCCTCTTCCGCAATGCATGCCCGGATCCGGGCGTGCAGGACATAGCTGAAGGCTTCCTGGCTGGCTATTCACTGGCCGCCTACTCGGACCTGACAGGCGAATTCGGGTCGGGCAATCGGGATCTCGAAAGCAACGCCGAGATCGGCCTGGATGGCCAGCTTCAGCTTCAGGGTGGCCTCTTCCGATACACTTACGTCACCGCCGGCGCGTATTATCTTACTGACTTTCATGGTGAAGCTAGCGGCTACGGTTTCCAGGCAACGGTTCAGCCCTACGATGAGCGGTACCATCTGGGCATCACGCGCAAGGATAACCCCTATGTCAGCTGGTACGTTACGCCGATCCTTCGGGTGGACAGCGTGCAGGTCAACGACGGCGGCTTGACCGGACTGGCTGACAACACGCGATACCTTTGGCTGGGCGGAGATTTCGAACTCACTGCATTCCTCTATCCCGAGAAGTTCGGTCACCGCTTCTATGCCAAAGCCAACGCCAATCTCTACTGGGACGCGATTGGCGAGCGGTTTGTGGATCAATACGGCGCCGGTCTCTTCTACAACGTCGACCCTGCCGGAAACACCTCCGTCTCGGCGGAGTACGTGTACGGCACCGACCGCAAGAAGCTTCAGCACGAGGAAAAGGTCACGCTCAACTTCAACGTGAAGTATTGAGCTTGAGATTGGCGGCAGCCGCGCACCGCGTGAGCTACGCGAGCGGCTGCGGGCGGTGGTGCATTGATGCGCGATCTGCGCTTCCGCGCAACCGTCCGCCGCCCCTTGCGCCAGACCTAAACCCGCCAGACCTAGATCCGCCAGACCTAGATCCGGCAGACGGCCATGACGAAGAACTCGCGGTAGCAGAAGTCCGGATCGTCGAGCAGGCGATCGGGCCACTCTCTCAACTCCCGCCAATAGGCCTGGTCGGCGTCAGGCAGGGCATAGCCTGGCGCGACGCTGGCAAAATAGGCCAGCAGGTCGCGAACATAGTCGCGCGTGAAGCGCGGCGCGGGCGCCCAGCGCTCGACCAGCCAGCCCTTGCGGCTGACGACCTCCAGGCCCGCCTGTCGCAGGCGCGCCGGAAGCGTCGAACCGCAATCGGTGCCGAGCACGCCCCGGTCGCGAAATCCCTTGAGCCTGGCCGCCATGAAGCGCGCCAGCAGGGCGCGGTCCATGGGCAGGATCTGCAGGATGGTCGAATCGAAATCCTTGACGGCGAAGATACCACCCGGCTTCAGCACCCGCCTGGCCTCGCCGACGGCAAGCTCGAACTCGGCAGGAGTCAGATACTGCATGACATTGCCGGACCAGACGCAATCGAACGAGGCGTCGGCGAATGGCAGCGACAGGATGCTGCCGACATGCGTGGCAATTTCCGGCGGCCCGGACAACGTGCCCGCGAGCGCCTCGACCCGGGCGATGTTTTCGGGCGCAAGGTCGAGTGCCGCGATGAAGCCGGAGGGGCCGACGGCCCTGGCGATCAGCGGCAGGAAGCCGCCGCTGCCGCAACCGGCGTCGAGCACGCGCCAGCCCGGGCGGATGCCGGCGTCGAGCAAGGCCGCCTCATATTCGGGCCGCGACGATTCGAAATGAAGGTCGAGCCAGCCCGCCTCGCTCGCTTCATGGCCGGTGGACGTTTGGTTCCTGGCAGACAAATGATTACCCCCCTTATGCCCCGCCACGGATAGAAGCGCACCCAACGGCATCACGCAATGCCCTGCGGTTGTTCGAAGCAGACGCTCCGCGCCCACGCTGGAGGTCGCGGCCGCGCTGGGAACCGCTATGCCTTGAGCGTCGGCTCGGTATTAGGCTCCAGCGCCTCTTCCGCCTCATGCTCGTCCGGCAGGACATCACCATGCACGCCCAGCGGCCGGCCTATCCAGACCGGATCGACCAGATGGTCGCGCTTCGGGTTGGTCGTGTTCGGGTGGATGAGGATGCTCAGGCCGCGATGGTTCAGCATCAGCCACGGCACCAGCGAAGCAAAGACCTCATTGGCGAACGAGACCTGGAACATCGCCTGCTCATGCGGCCCGACTTGTCTGTCATGCCAGGCCCCCAGGCGCACGCGAAACCGTTCGCCAATGCGAAGACGCAGCCATTCCGCATGCTGCCGCTCGGCCTGCCCGGCGTAGTAGATGTGGGCGTGATAGCTGGCGATCTCGGCGAGTGGTCTTGGGTTGGCTTCGGTCACCTCGATACCTCCCTCAATGTATGTCGCTCCCGGCGGAACTCTACCCGAAGCACGGATGCCTTGTCTGCACCTGACATCCGCTTGTCACGACCGCAATGCGTGAGACGGCTCCGTTATTCGCCGGTGCCGGAGAACGACCGGAGCGAGAGCTGATCCTGAATGGCTGTTTTGCGCCCTATCTCGGTCGTTGCGGCTGATGCCGTGAGCGCCCGAAAGCTGCCAATCATCGAGACTATTGCCTATGGCTTCTTACCGCTATGATTGCGGGCGGCAGGACTCTACTGATCGATTCCCAAATGCGGAGTTCTTGGAGATGAAAAGTTGGTGTTTTCCGGCTCCTCAGTGATATTTGTCGCTTGGATCAGTGATATTTAGGTCACTTATGGGCGAACGAATTTCAACATTAACAAATCGACTGGGTGGCAGGTTCACTAGTTTCGGTGCCTTCTTGGAAGGTATTGGTCGACCCGCCGTCACAAAAGCAAAATTTGTAAATCTTGCACCGACCGACCAAGCTGACAAGGCCGGTGTATATTCCGAAGCTTTGCTCTTCGCGACGACAGACCCGAAAGTGAACAATATAGCGCTGACAGGGCCTTATGGTTCAGGAAAAAGCAGCATCATCCAATCGTTCCTGAAAAGATACCGAAGACCTTCACTTCACATATCTCTTGCGGCGTTCGTGAAAGAGGCCAGTCCACCAGGCGACAAAGAAGCTAGCACCCCAAATCTCAAAGTGAGCCGGCAGGAGATTGAAAGAAGCATACTGCAGCAGATGCTGTATGGTGCAGATGCCAACAAACTTCCGCTGTCGCGCTTTAAGCGAATTCAATCCCCTGGCGTCCTGTCGATCTTCAAATCGCTGTACATCATGTGCGGCTTACTTTCGATTTGGTACGTATTCAAAAAGCGGGAAGCGATAATCAGCGGCACCTTTTTCGATCCACTCGAATTCAGCAATTGGCCTAACTTCACAATATTCGGGTTTTCGTTGCTTTTTTTGTGGGCTGCGCTGCACAAATTTTATGTCGCCAGCTTTGGGCTGTCACTCAAAAGCATCTCTCTAAAAGACATAGAAATTAGGCCGGCATCAGACAATCTCGATTCAATACTTAACCGTCATTTGGATGAAATTATCTACTTCTTCCAGTCAACAGAATATGATCTCGTAATAATAGAGGATCTGGACAGATTCGAAGATGCAGAAATATTCGTGACGTTGCGTGAAATCAACGGCTTGGTGAATGCGAACGCGGGAGTCAGGCGAACTATTAGATTTCTTTACGCACTGCGCGACGACGTATTTGTTAATACGGACCGGACCAAGTTCTTCGAATTCGTCATTCCAGTTATTCCCATCATAAACGCTTCGAACTCGATTGATATGGTGCTGGAGCAGGGAAAGAGGCTTGAACTCGACGGTCGTCTTGATCGACAATTCCTTAGAGAGGTCTCCCGGTATCTAGACGACTTGAGACTTATTCAAAATGTCTTCAATGAATACGCCATCTACGTCGCTAATTTGGAGACCGACGACGAAAATACTCTCAACGCCAACAAGCTTCTTGCGGTCCTGATATATAAGAACGTCTACCCCAGGGACTTCGAACAACTGCACCGGGGCGAAGGCAATCTCGCTGACATTCTGGGCCGCCACGATGAACTCGTTGCGCACGAGGAGGTGGCCTGTAAGGCAGAGATAGCGGAAATCGAACGAAAGATTGACGTTGCCGAAAGGCAGACACCCTCTGATCTGAAAGAATTGCGCCAAATCTACGCAATGACGCTCGTTCAGATGCTTCCTGCGAACGTCAATAGCATCAGCCTTGACGGGCAGTCTTGGATCGCACTTCACTCGCTCGTTGGGCACGACGCGTTTGAACAGTTAATCGCACTTCCTCATATTACCTTCCGCGATGTCTATAGTAGGGGACAGCGGACCGATATCTCGGCCTTGCAGAACGAAGTGGATAGGGAGAAAACCTACTTTCAGCGCAAGGCGGAAATTGAAAGCAAATCTGAAGCCAACAAGAGCGAGAGCTTGCAACGGATTCGCGAGCTTAGAGCGAAGATCGCGACACTTCGAACAGCCAAGTTCAATGAACTCGTGCGTTCAAGCGCCGACCGTGTGACTGACCTTTTCGACGGCTTCGGCGAGAAGGGCGAGTTGGCTCGCTTCTTGATTCTAGAAGGCCATCTGGACGATACGTATTATCAATATACGTCACTGTTCCATTCTGGTCGGCTGTCGCCTAATGACAACAAGTTTCTCATCCAGATACGGGCGTTCTTTACCCCCGACCCCGACTTTCAGATTGACAACCCAAATGAGGTCATCGCAGCGATGCGCGAAGCGGACTTCGGGCAAAGCTATGTTCTTAACGTCAAATTGGTTGACTGCCTTCTAAACGAGGCGAGCCGGTACAGCGATCAGACTCGTAGGTTTTTCGAGTTCATCGGGTCCCAGTTCGAAGGCTGCGAAGATTTCTTAGAGGCCTACTACGCCACGGGACGCGCCGTCCCCAAGTTGCTTTTCCGCCTGGCTGACGAATGGAGGCAGTTCGTTCCGACGGCAATCGCCAGCAAGCGCAGTCTTTCCCATATTACACAGTTGGTAACCAACCTGCCGGAAAGGGCGCTAGAAACACTAGCACGCAATGGCGACGAGTTCCCAGATTTCGTCGCGGCGAAACTCTCTGAAATTCTGGCACTTGCACCTGACTTGGCACCCGAACGCCTCGAGCGCATTGGCTTCGAGGTTCGAGACCTTCCGGCAATAGGAAAGTTAACCGGCATCGTGCGCTTCATGGCAAGACGTGGCCTTTTTGAACTCTCGATTGCCAATGTGGAACACATCTATCGCGAGGTCATGGGCGAGACCAATCTCATGGCGTTTCGCGAGTGCAATTACACTACGCTGCGTTCGCTCACAGATCCTGCCTTGATCATCAGGGTCGAACGCGATCTTGATATCTATCTTAGCGACGTGCTCCTTGAGCTTCACGACAATTCTGGAGAAGATGCGGCAGCCATAACCGATCTCCTAGGTCGTGAGGAACTTGACGAAGACAATCTTCGTGAATTTCTCGGTCGACAGACGGCTCTCCTGCCAGCGCTGGAGGGTGTTCCGGAGAAATTGCACGCCACGGTATTTGAGCTGCGACGTATCACGCCGACATGGGACAATTGTATCTCGTTCATGGGAGGCAGTGGCTTCGCAGCGGAAATTCTGGTGGCCTATCTTGATCGGAAAGATGTGCGCGCGGTAATTCTGAAGCACAGTCTGCGTAACGGTCCCGAGACACTGCCGCTATGCCAATTCCTTGTTAACGCGAATGCACTGAGCGATGACAGTTACCGGGAATATGTCCGAGCGTTGCCCAATACGTTCAAGAATTTTCCCAAAAGCCTCGATTCTTCGAAGCTTACTATTCTCATAGAGGAGCGCAAGATCACCTTTTCAAAGGAGACCCTTGAAAGCCTAGACGTCAATACAGACTTGCCGGTCCTTTTCATGGCAGAAAACATCGAAGCTTATCTCACCGATCCCGGAATGTTCGGTCTCGACGACGTCTTCCGAGAAGGGCTTCTTCAAGCCGACATAGCAGATGACGATAAGCGCGCGATAATCGACCTGATGGATTTGAATACGCTAACGGAACTGCCCAAACGAGCAGCACTCATAGGCCCGATTCTTGACCGCACCAACGTTCGTATATCAGGCATTGATGCGGCTAAAGCGCGGTCACTGATCCTGAATTCAAGGCCCGTTGAGACGCAGATTTCCCTGTTCAACAAGTTTCACTCGACTATGGCGGTCGACGAAGCGCGCGAAGTGCTTGCGGCGCTTCCATATCCGTTTTCTGAGATCACGACAGGATATCACACTCCAAGACTGCCAAGATCAGATGAAAATCGTGCATTGGTCCAATGGCTTGAGACTCGCGGAATCATCTCTTCGTGGAGCGAGGGAGGTGGTTGGTTCCTGGGTGATGAGATACGGGTAAATCTCAAGAGGCGATGAAAAACTGGTAGTTATACAGTCTTCTAATAGACAGCAGGTTTCAATGAGATGCCATTAAATTGGTGTTTTTGGAATTCTTACCGGTGGCTAACCAGGTTGTTGGTTCTCCCAAAAATCAGTCCACCTGACCCCAATTCGCTAAACCTGACAGTCTGCTTGCGTCCCCTAACAAGACGTTCGGAGACCCATGCCCCAATCGTAACGAGACGCTTGCCCTCATCCTCCCGCCAATCTTGGCAGCAGGAAAATCTCCGCCCCGGGCGGCAGCTCCTTGCTCCACGTGTCGCGGTAGATCGTGCCGTCGATCGCCACGGCAATGCCGCGATCGATCCATGGCTCGAAGCCGGGATACTGTTCAGCCAGTTTCCTGAACAGCTCCCTGATGTCCTTGGCTTCGACCTCGACCTTGCTCTTGCCGCCGGCGAGCTGGCCGAGGGCGCCCCAAAGGGTGACTTCGACCATCGGCGCTACGGTGTGCTGATATTCAGGTGAGGCCGGCCTGCAAATGGCAGGTTCCTGCGCTTCCGGTGCTCACGTACTTCAAGTACGCTCCGCTCCGGTTCTCGGAACCCGCCACTTTCGGCTCGGCCTGACCTGAATCTCAACACACCTTATCCCTAGCTTTCGCCCTACCCTTCCCGTTCCGCCTCGATCGCCGCGAGAATCCGTGGCGGGGACATCGGGATGTGGGTCATACGCACGCCGGCCGCGTTCGACACCGCGTTGGCGATCGCCGCCAGCGGCGGCACGATCGAGGTTTCGCCGACGCCGCGCACGCCATAGGGGTGGTTGGGGTTGGGAATCTCCAGGATCTGCGTGTCGATCATCGGCAGGTCGGAGCAGACCGGGATGCGGTAGTCGAGGAAGCCGGCGTTCTGCAGCCGGCCGTCCTTGCCGTAAATATACTCCTCGTTCAGCGCCCAGCCGATGCCTTGCGCGGCGCCGCCTTGGTACTGGCCCTCGACATAGGTCGGGTGCACCGCCTTGCCGGCATCCTGCACCACCGTGTAGCGGATGACCCTGGTCGATCCGGTCTCGGGGTCGACCTCGATGTCGCAGATATGGGTGGCGAAGGACACGCCGGCGCCATCGGCGACGAGTTCGCTGTGGCCGGCGATCGGCCCGCCGGTCTTGCCGGATTGGGCGGCGATCTCCTTCAGCGACAGTTTGCCGAGATTGCCGTGCTTCTCGCCCTTGGCGACCGCATGGCCCTGTTCCCAGACCACGTCGTCGACGGCAATGTCCCACATCTGCGCGGCGCGCTCACGCAGGATCTTGATCGCGTTGCGGGCAGCCGAGATCGTCGCCATGGAGGACGAGAAGGTGCCCCGGCTGCCGTCGGTCATGTCGTTGTAGCCGAGGCTCGACGTGTCGGCGACGATCGCCTTGACCTGGGCATAATCGATGCCGAGCTCCTCCGCCGCCACCAGCGACAGCGAGGCGCGGGACCCGCCGACGTCCACCGTGCCGACGGCAAGCGACACCGACCCGTCCATGCCGATGTTCAGGTCGGTGCAGGTCTGGCCGCCGAAATTGAACCAGAAGCCGCAGGCCATGCCCCTGCCCTGGTTCTTGGCCAGAGGTGCCTTCATGTGCGGATGGTTCTTCACCGCTTCCAGCGTCGGGCCGATGCCGATCGGGCCGTAGACCGGCCCATAGGACGATCTCGTGCCTTCCTGCGCGGCGTTCCTGATGCGGAAGTCGACAGGGTCCATGCCGATCTCCTTGGCGAGTTCATCGACAGCACTTTCCACCGCGAAAGCGGCCATCGGCGCCGAGGGCGCGCGATAGGCGGCGGTCTTGGGCCTGTTGACCAGCACCTCGTAGCCGACGGTCTTGACGTTCTCGAGCTTGTAGCAGGCGAACGCCGTCATGGCGCCGATCTCGGCCCAGGAGCCGGCATAGGGGCCGCAGGAATAGCGCAGCGTCGCTTCGGCGGCGGTGATGGTGCCGTCCTTGCGGGCGCCGATCTTGACGTCGATCGAGGTGGCGCTGGTCGGGCCCGAGGCGCGGAACACCTCGTCGCGGGTCATGACCAGCTTCACCGGCCGTCCGGCCTTGCGCGACAAGGCAAGCGCCACCGGCTCGGCCCAGACATGGGTCTTGCCGCCGAAACCGCCGCCGATCTCCGACGAGGTGACGCGCAGCTTCGAGGCTTCCATGCCGAGCAGTTGCGCGCAATGCTGGCGGTAGACGAAATGGCCCTGCGTGCAGACCCACAGGTCCGCGGTGCCGTCGGACGAGACGCTCGCCACGCAGGCATGCGGCTCGATATAACCCTGGTGCGTCTGCTCGGTCTTGAAGGAGCGCTCGACGATGAAATCGGCGTGGCCGAAACCCTGGTGGACATCGCCATGGCCGAACTGGCTGCGCTTGGTGACGTTGGAGGGCTTTACCGGCTTTTCCTCGAGGCCCTCGGTGAAGATGGCGTCGTTGATCAGGGGTGCCGTGTGCTTCATCGCCTCGTCGACGTCGGTGACGTGCGGCAGCACCTCGTAGTCGATCTCGATCAGCTTCAGCGCCTGCCTGGCCGTGCGGGCGTCGACAGCGGCGACAGCGGCCACCGCATGGCCGTCATAGAGCGCCTTGGTGCGCGCCATGCAATTGTCGAGGATGTCGTACATGGCGGCATCGCCATCGGTGAGGTCGGGCAAGTCGGCGGCGGTGATCACCGCCTTGACGCCGGCAAGCTTCTCCGCCTTCGAGGTGTCGATCTTGCGGATTTTGGCATGTGCGTGCGGGCTTCTGAGGACACGCCCGACCAATTGCCCGGCCATGTTGAAGTCAGCGCCGTAGCGGGCGCGGCCGGTCACCTTGTCGACGCCGTCGGGACGGATGGGGCGCGTGCCGACGGATGCGAATTTACGCCCGGAAAAACGCGGATCGAAGTTCATGCGTGCGCTCCCTTCATCACGTTCGCCGCGTCCTGGACGGCGCGTACGATCTTGTCGTAGCCGGTGCAGCGGCAAAGGTTGCCGGCCAGGCCGAAGCGGATTTCCTCTTCGGTCGGGTCGGGGTTCTTGGCCAGAAGATCCTTGGCCGCGATCAGGAAGCCCGGCGTGCAGATGCCGCATTGCAGGGCGGCGTGTTCGAGGAACTTCTGCTGCAGCGGATGCAGCTTGTCGCCATGCGCCATGCCCTCGACGGTCTCGATGCGCCGGCCCTCGGCTTCCGCGCCCAGCACCAGGCACGAGCACACCAGCCGGTCGTCGACGATGACGCTGCAGGCGCCGCAATCGCCGGTGCCGCAGCCTTCCTTGGCGCCGGTCAGCCCGAGCCGATCGCGCAGCACATCGAGCAGCGTTTCGTCAGGTTGGCAAAGGTACTCGACGCTGTCGCCGTTGATTGTGGTTGAGACTGCTACGCCGGCCATCATTTGCCTCCTGCACGTGTATAAGCCGAAGTGGCGGCACGCCTGGCCAGCACACCCGCGACCTTCCTACGGAAATCGATTGTACCCCGCTTGTCGTCGATCGGGCGGCAGGCGCCGGCGCAGACCTTGGCGAGCCGCTCCAGTGCCGCTTCGTCGAGCTTCCTGCCGATAAGCGCCTCGGCGGCCTCCTCGACCAGAAGCACGGTCGGTGCCGCCGCACCCAGCGCCACGCGGGCCGCCTTGATGACGCCGTGTTCGTCGATCGTCAGGTTCACCCCGGCGCTGACCACGGCGATATCCATCTCCGTGCGCGGAATGAACCGCAGATAGGCATCGCCCGAACGCGGCGCCTGGCTGTCGAGCAGGATCGCCTCGATGATCTCGCCCTTGGCCAGCGACGTCTTGCCCGGCGCGGTCGGCACGGCCTCCACGGCAATGGTGCGCTTGCCCGAGGGACCGACGATCACAGCCTTGGCTCCGGCCGCGACCAGCGCCGGCACGCTGTCCGCCGCCGGCGAGGCGTTGCAGAGATTGCCCACGATGGTGCAGCGCCCCTGCACCTGTTTCGAGCCGATCAGCTTGGCGGCTTCGACGACGCCCGGCCATGCCTTCTTCAGCGCCTTGTTTTCGCCGAGCACCGCGCAGGGCACCGCAGCACCAATGCTGAAGCCTTCGGCCGTTTCCCTGATCTCGCCCAGGGACGCGATCGCCTTGATGTCGACGATCAGGTCGGGCTCGACAAAGCCGCCCTTCATCCTGACCAGGAGGTCGCTGCCTCCCGCGAGAATGGCCGATGTGCCGGCTGATCCGGCCAACTGGCCAACGGCATCTTCTATTGAAAGCGGACGTATGTAACGCATCGTCTCCCCTTGGTCATCTCGATCTCAGCGACCGTTATAAACACTCTCCTCATAATGGCTATCCGGTTCCTGGTTTTCGGCGATTGGGCCAGGCGTCATAAAATCGAGTCCCAAATCGGTCTGAGCTGCCGCAGGCCATGGACAGACAGGCCCGTAGCCGGAGCCCGAAAAATCTGACAGCCTGTGTCGGACTGGCCAGGCCCCGTTCGTCCTAGGGGCGTCGAACAGGCATCATGAAAGGATAGGATATGCCCGGTACCGTACGTTTACACCGCGTTCTCACCACCAGCCCGGAAAAAGTCTATCGCGCCTTCGTCGAAGGCGACGCGCTGGCCAAGTGGCTTCCGCCGAACGGCTTCACCTGCACGGTCCATCAATTCGAAGCCAAGGTCGGCGGCACGTTCAAGATGTCCTTCCGCAACTTCACAACCGGCGACAGCCATTCCTTCGGCGGCGAATATCTCGAACTCGTTCCCGGCGAGCGCCTGCGCTACACCGACAGGTTCGACGATCCCAACCTGCCCGGCGAGATCCAGGTGACGGTCATCCTGAAGAAAGTGTCGGTCGGCACCGAAATCGACATCACCCAGGCCGGTATTCCGGACGTCATTCCGGTCGAGGCCTGCTATCTCGGCTGGCAGGAATCGCTCAGGAACCTGGCAAAGCTGGTCGAACCCGAGATCAATCAGTAGGGCAATCTCAAGCCCCGTTCGCGGCGGTGTCGACCGCTGCGAACGGTGTTTAGGCCCTTCGCGGGACGTCGCCACACTTCTGGCCCGCTGAAGCCCGGCACTTGGACTGTGGCAGGCACGGTCATTTGTCGCTAGCAATTCATCATCGGTTTTTGATGCGGAGGCGCAAAGCATGAGCTTGACCAATCGCGACATCGTCGAGCTGACCGAGTGGCGGCGCAAGCTGCACCGGCAGCCGGAAATCTCGAACGAGGAGGAGAAGACGGCACAAGAGGTCGTCTCCTTCCTCGCCGACACGGGACCGGACAGAGTGTTGACCGGATTGGGCGGCCACGGCGTCGCGGCCATATACGACAGCGGCAAAAACGGACCGACCGTCCTGTTTCGTTCGGAACTCGACGCGCTGCCGATCGAGGAGCTGTCGGGCGTGCCGCACGCCTCACGCGTGCCGGGCAAGTCGCATATGTGCGGCCATGACGGGCACACGGCAATCCTCGCCTCGCTTGGCCGCCAGTTCGGGCGCGAGCGGCCTGCCAGCGGCCGCGTCGTGCTGATGTTCCAGCCGGCGGAAGAGACTGGCAATGGCGCGGCCGGCGTCGTCGCCGATCCCCGTTTCGGCGAGATCGCGCCGGATTTTGCGTTTTCGCTGCACAATCTGCCTGGCGTGCCGTTCGGCGAGGTGCGGCTCAAGCCCGGCGTGGTCAACTGCGCCTCGCGCGGCATGCGCATCGTGCTGGAGGGCAAGACCGCGCATTCCTCCATGCCCGAGACCGGCATCTCGCCGATGCTGGCGATCAGCGAAATGATGCCGGCTTTGCCCGCGCTCGGCCGCGCGACCTTCGCCGATGATGATTTCTCGATGGTCACCGTCACCCATGCCGCGATGGGCGAAGCCGTGTTCGGCATCGCGCCCGCGCATGGAGAGGTCTGGGCGACGCTGCGCACCCGCCGCGACGAGCGCATGGCGGATCTGTGCGCTGCAGCCGAGGCTCTGGTCACCGAGATCGCCGGCCGGCATCGGCTTTCCGCGCGCTTCGACTATCACGAGATCTTCGTCGCCAGCGTCAACGCACCGGACGCCGTGGAGCATCTTCAGCGCGCGCTCGACGAAGAGGGTGTGGCGCACGGACAAGAAGCCCTGCCGATGCGCGCCTCGGAGGATTTCGGCCTGTTCGGCCATAGCGCCAAGTCGGCCATGTTCTTCCTCGGCGCCGGCGAGCGGCACCCTGCCCTGCACAATCCCGACTATGATTTTCCCGACGACCTGATCCCGATCGGCTCGAGGATTTTCATGCGCACGGCACGCAATCTGCTGGGCTGAGCTGCAGTCGCGGCACCACGAACGACTTGTGCCTACGGCCTTCTGTTTGAGGGCGGGCCAACGGATCCGCGTTCAATGATCGTGGTCGGCAGGATGAGCCTTTCGGGCGGTTGTGTGTCGCCCTTCAACCGCCGGATGAGCAATTCCGCGACGCCCTTGCCAAGCGCGTAGACGGGCTGGTCGATGACGGTGATGGGCGGGGTTGTCACGCTGGTCCAATCCGCATCATGGAAGGTGATCAGCGAAATGTCCTGCGGAACCCGCAACCCGCGCTCGCGGATCACCTTGAATATCTCCAGCGCTATGACGCTGTCGGAAGCAAGGATCGCCGTCGGACGATCTGGTCCGGACAGCAGCTTGTCAGCAATCCTACGGGTTTCGACAGGGCTTGTCGCGCCAAGGCAAACGTGACGCTCTGGCCGGTCCATCCCAGCCTCTCGGCACACGGTGAGGAAACCGTCGATACGCTCACGGACCGACGACGTGTAGATTTGCCCGAGATCGCGGTATTCCTGCCCTTCGGCGTCGACCGCGGTCACATAGGCGATGTTGCGGTGGCCGGCATCCGCAAGGATGCTGGTTGCCCGCATGGCGATGCCGCGATCGTCAACGGTGACGGTGTCGACATCCAGGTCGGGCAGCGCCCTGTCAAGCAGCGCAAGCGGCCGGCCAGAACGATGGATGTCGCGCAGGTGTGATATGTCGCGCGATTCCGATGGCGTGACGATCAGCCCGTCGACACGCTTGCCGATCAAAAGCCGCACGGCCGCCTTTTCGACTTCGATCCTCTCGCCGGAGTTGGCCAGGATCACGTTGAACCCGGCCGCCCTTGCCGCATCGCTGATGCCGCGCACCGCCAGGCTGAAGAACGGGTTCTCAATGTCGCCGACAACCACCCCGATGATGCCGGACCGGCCGGTCGTCATGCTGCGGGCCAGTTCGTTCGGACGATAATCCAGTGCCTTGGCCGCGGCCATGACGTCCGCGCGGATCGTATCGCTGACGACGCCGTATCCGCCGAGCACGCGCGCGGCTGTCGCTTTCGACACGTCCGCCGCGCGGGCGACGTCGCTGACTGTTATCGAGCGGGTTTTGGGCGCGGTTCTTTTCATCGGACGAACGACTACAAGAGTTGTTGACGGAAGGTCAATCTGGCGATAACCATTATCGAAGAGACCGGTCTCACGCAATAAGAGACCGGTCTCTTTGAGAGATGAACGAGCCAGGAGGCATGATGACAGCCCCCGTGCGAGCCGCTTCCGCGGCGACCAACGATGTGAGGCCTGAAATTGCGGGCTCGACGCGAATGCCAAGAAGAACGTGCCAACAAAAACAAACCTTCAGAGTGGAGAGAAGACATGAGCAGGATTGGAATTCTCAAGTCGCTGATGTCGCCGGCAAAGACCGGCGCAATGGCACTTATGGTTCTGTGCATCGGAGCGGGTCTAGTTTCGCGCGCCGCCGCGGCGGATGACAATCCCTATGGCCTCATCGATGCGAAGGTCATCAGCGTCGGCACCATGGGAGACGCCAAGCCATACGCTTTCACCCAGGCGGATGGCACATTCACCGGGTTCGACCTTGAATTGTTTCGCAACGTCGCCGGCCGCCTTGGATTCAAACCCGACCAGGTGATCTTCACCGGCCAGGAATTCTCGGCGCTTATGCCCTCGGTTGCCAACGGGCGCTTCGATGTCGCGGTCGCCGCGATCGGGACGACGGATGCGCGCAAGAAGACTGTCGACTTTTCGGATGGCTATCTCGCGGGCTATCTCTCGGTGCTTACCGCCGACAAGGCCATGAAGTCGGCGGACGGGCTCAAGGGCAAGCGTCTTGGCGTCGTCCAGGGTACGCTGCAGGAAATCTACGCAGCGAAGAATTTTGTCGGAACGGATCTCGTCAAATTTCCTGACAACAATTCGGCCGTCTCGGCGCTCAACAATGGCACGGTGGATGCTCATTTCCTCGATTACGAGGCAGCCAAGGACTATGCGGTTCGCTATCCGGACTTGAAGATCGCGGTGAACATCCCCTCCTTCGATGCGCCCGCGGGCTTCGTCCTGCGCAAGGGCAACGACAAGTTTCGCGAGGCATTGAACACCGCCCTGCATGCGGCGATGCAGGACGGCACCTGGAAGACGCTCTACGAGAAGTGGTTCCCCGGTTCCCCGATGCCTGACCAGTACCTCCCCAAGAAATAACCGCGACTCAGCCCCCCGCCGGGGCCCGCGGCGGGGGGCTCGTCGGCATTTCCAACCACGACAATATGGGTTCGATCTTCCGCAACGCCGCCGCCTTCGGCGCCGATGCGGTGC
>NZ_JAIUIU010000023.1:0-73235 GCF_020165775.1 Mesorhizobium sp. B263B2A | reverse complement strand
GCCGTTGGTGTTCTGCGTCAGCGTGCCGTAGTCGGCCAGGACGACAGGGTTGCCGCCCAGCGTGGCGGTCGCCGCGCTCCAGCTCACCGAAGCCGATGCAGCAGGGCCATCGGCGCCGAAGATGTTGCCATAGTCGGTGCTCACGTTGCCGCCAACAGTGGTCGGGGCGCCGTCCTCGGTCAGTGTGCCGGCATTCACATTGTGCGCGACAGGCACGTCGTCGACGATCTGCACCGACAGTGTGCCCGGAAGGGAGGTGTCTCCGTCTGTGTCGGTGACTGTCACCGTCATGTTGTCGAAGATGGAATCGATTCCCGCGTCGGGGTGAGCGGCGCTGTGGACGAGCGTGTAGGTATAGCTCACCTGGCCCGTGCTGGCGTCATAGCCGTTGATGGTCAGCATGTTGCCGAGCGGCGTCGTGATTTCGATCGACGTCGACCCGCTGTTGGCAAGCGCGGCAGCCGAAATCACCTGGCCGTTAATGTTCACCGAGCCGATGCCGTCGGGCGAGTTGATGGTGAAGGTGCCCGTATTGTGTTCGGAAGGATCGCTGTCGTTGCCCGCGTCATGGTCCGCCAGTTCACCCGAGCCTGACGGCAGGCCCTTTTCATAGACGGTGGTGTCGCCGCCATCCAGCTCAGGCGCCAGGTCGATGATCGAGGGTGTGGAATCCGGCAGCAGGCTCGGAAACAGTTCGCGGTGCTCCAGCTGGCCGAACGCCAGGTCTGTCGGGGGCAACAGTGCCGAAAGATCGAACCCGTCGCCGATGCCGCCGGCGGGAACCGAGAAGTCTCCGCCTGCGCTGGAGGTCGAGCCTCCCGGGCCGGCCGACATCGAACCGTCGGCGCCAAAGGCAACATCGACATGGCTGGCCTCGAGCGCGGCGATCAGGGCAACGCGCGGCACCTCGACATCGCCAATGAGGAAGGCGGGCACGTGAAGGGCGCCATCCTTGATCACGATGACCGAGCCATCGGCCTGTTCGAGCACCAGATTGTGGCCGTCGACCTTGATGTTGTCGATCGAGACGTTGGCTGGAAGCTTCACGACGTTGCTGGCGTCGGCCACGTATTCGTGGGGGGCGGGTGCAGCTGCTGCTTTCGCCTCCGCGGGCGCCTCCGGCGTGACGGGTGCGCCGCTGCCGACATCGACCGGCACAGGTTCGGCCGCTGCCGGCTGCGTCGAAGCCGCCTGGGCGACCTGGATCTCCGCCGGCGATGTCTGACCGTGATGGTCACTGGTGGCGGAATGCTCGTCCCAGGACCTTGCAGCGGTGTCCAATTCGATATTGGTGGTCATTTGCTTGTACCCCTCCGGAATTTCCCGGAAAGAGACAGCGCTCACCATTGCTTTGCAACGGTTCATCAATCTATTTGATATACTGCAATATGCACAAAATCGTATTTTTTACGCGTGGTAAACCGATAACATATATTCCGTTATATATTGCCGATATCGGCGGCGATTGACGGCGGTCCGCCTCCGGCTGGATGGTAAATGAAAGTATAAATTATAATAAAATTTTATACAAAACAGAAGAAGTAAGTTCTGTCGTCGTTATCTACCTTCGTTGCCAATAATTTGAGACAAGATTGGTACCGTCCACAGTCAAAGGTGGGCGTTATGAAAAAAGAAAAAATCGCGCCGGGGACAACCGGTCTCAAACTGCTCTTGCTAACGATCGGCCTTGCGGGCCTGCCGCAGCCATCGCTCGCGAGCCCTTCTTTCGAGGGGGTCGCGTCGGTCGGCAGGTCCGTCGAAGAGGTCGAGGCGCCGCGTAGCCTGGGTGGCGTTTCCCTGGAAAGGTCCGGGCCCTGGCAGCCGGTCGCGGGATACCAGCCCGGCATTGTCTCCATGAGCTACACAATCGACAACGCCAATGCCGGCGTTGCGCCAACGCCCGCCGATGTCCGACCCGCCGATGTTGGAATTGATCCCATCCAGACGGCGGCGATCATCCCCGGCGTGTTCGGCTCGGTCGCGCTGTCCATGCACAACTTTCCTGTCGCGGCGCGGTGGGCGCCTGTCTACCAGGCAATCGTCGGCTGCACGGCAGGCAGTGCCTGCGAGCATAAGAGCGCGGCTTTTGCCACGCTGATCTCGACGGCACAGGGCAAGGGGTTCACCGAGAAACTGTCCCTCGTCAACAGCGGCATCAATCGCCTGATCGCCTACAGGAAGGACAGTGTCGTCTATGGCAAGCTCGACTATTGGGCGAAGCCTTCGGAGGTGCTCGACAAGCGCGCCGGCGACTGCGAGGATTTTGTCATACTGAAGATGACCGCCCTGCTCAGGGCCGGCATTCCCGCGCAAAGCATGGCGCTCGTCGTCCTCCATGATCGCAAGCGCGGGTTCTTCCACGCCGTCCTGTCGGTGAGCACGGCGGATGGCGCGTTCATCCTCGACAGCCTCCACAACACCGTCCTGCGTGACAGTGATCTCCCCGACTATGTTCCGCTTTATTCCTTCAGCACGGATCGCGCCTGGATCCATGGCTCGAGATCGGGCAATGCGCAGGTTGCCGCGATCAAGGGCGGCTTTGCCGGCGTCGCACCCGGCGAAGGATTGCTGCCGGATACGGCTTCGGGGAAGCTTGTGCGAAAGTAAGCAGCGGCTGCAGAATCGAAGCTACGGTTTGGTGCATGCGCAGGAGATACGGACTCTATCCGTTCCGGTGCGATGCGCTTTAGCCGCTGACGAACGCCATCAGCAGGTCCTGTTCGATCAGCGGCGCCCGCACCGCGTTCAACTGGCCGCGATAGCGTCGGTCGCCGGCGCCGATGACGAACCCGCTGGCGACCGGGGTTTCGCCATTAGCATCCAGCCGCGCAAATATGTCCGCGACATTGAGATCGAGTGCCAGCCTGAGATCCTGACGCCCGTCATCGTTCGGCGCCGTCGGCAATTGGCGCTTTACCAGCTGTTGGAACGGAGCGTTGAAGGTCAGGATTTTTTTCGACGATGAAAGGGCAAAGGCGGGCGAGGGACAGGCGACCAGTATCGCGCTGATCGTCCGTATCGATGCTAGCCTTTTCAACGTCAGGTTTTCTTCCGCCATATCACGTATGCAGGCAACTCTGATCGCCGATGTCAGGTTGCCGGAAGCAGGCTGACCTTCGGCGATCTCATCGACAAGCATGCCGATCGTGCACTTCCGGCTTTCCGCCATATGCCTCAGCGATGTCCAGAAAGCCCGCTCCAGGCGGATTCCGCGTCGTATGCCGAGGCGCGCGACGACCCGGAACTCCATGCCGAGGTCTTCTGCCTTCGTCGGCAGGAGCAACCGGTCGAGAACGGCGGGAGGAGTGGCGCTATCGTTCACTCATTGCCTCCTCTCGTGCCTTGTTGATCGGCTTCAGGAGGTAGGTCAGGATCGTCTTGCGTCCGGTCTTGATATCGACGGAACAGATCATGCCGGGGATGATCGAATAGGCCTTGCCGTCTCTTTCCAGGGTCGACGTCTCCGTCGCCACGCGCACCTGGTAGTAGGGTTCCCCGGTCTTCTGGTCGACCAGGCTGTCGGCGGTGATGTTGGAGACCTTGCCTTCGATGCCGCCGAAGATCGAGAAATCGTAGGCGGTGACTTTAATGAGCGCCTCCTGGTCGGGGCGGATGAACGCGACATCCCGGGGCGAAACCCGTGCCTCCACCAGCAAGGTCTCGGAGGTCGGCACGATCCCGGCCACGATCACGCCAGGCTGGACAAAAGCGCCGACCGTGTTGAATTCCAGCGTGTTGACGATACCGTCCACCGGAGACCGGATGTCGGTTCGGGCCACTTTATCGGTCGCGCCTCGAATGGTCTCGTCGACGACCGAGAGATCGGCCAGCGCCTGGGTCAGGTCGATCAGCGCCTCCTGCTGCAGCTGAAGGCCCAGTTCCTCGACCTGGAGCTGAGCCTCGGTGATGGCCGACTTGGCCTTCTTTATCGTCTCGCCGGCAAGGTTCAGCTGCCCATGGAGTTCGGTCTGTTCGCGCTCGACCCGGATCTGCTCGGTCCTGGCCATCAGCCCTTTTTTGACCATGGCCTCGACCAGCTTTGTTTCCTGGTCGCTGATGGCCAGGTTTTTGGTAAGGCGATCGGAATCGGCCATCGCCTGGTCGAGTTCCTTTTCACGCTGATCGAGCCGGGACTTCAGCACGGACAGTTTGTTGTCGAAGTTTTCGCGTCGGGCGATCAGGAGCTTCTGTTCATTGTCGCAAATCTGCGGCGCCGCGGCCTGAATGTCGTCCGGGCAAGGGAAGGATCCCGTCAGGTTGCCGCTCTGTTCGTATTTGAGCCTAGCGATACGCACTTCCAGCGCGCGCGCCTTGGCCTGTTGTTCGCCCAGGCTGGACGTATTCAGCGTGTTGTCGAGGCGAATGATCAGATCGTTCTTCTTGACGACTTGGCCGATCTTGACCGCAATTTCCTGAACGACGCCGGGCTCGCTGGCTTGAATGATCTGCGTCTTGGAGGCGGGTATGACCTTGCCGTCGCCACGCGCGATTTCGTCGACTTCGGCGAAGGACGCCCAGCCGACAAAAGCGACGAACAGCGCCCCTATGATAAATATGGACGCCGATGCAAAGAATGGCGGGCGATCTTCCCTAGCAAGCATTTACCAAACCCCATTATATTGACCTGGATCAATATAATTTGTCTCAAACATTTGTTTTCTGCAGCGCCTGTATGACTTGTTCTTTCGGTCCGTCGGCGACGATCTTGCCCTGCTCGATCACGATCAGCCTGTCGGCCAGCTCGAGCATGCTGAAGCGGTGGGTGGAGACGATCAGCGTGGTGCCGCGGTCAAAGGCCACCTTGAGCTGCTTTATCAGCTGACGTTCCGAGGCCAGGTCCATCGACCCGGATGGCTCATCCAGGAAGACGATTTTCGGCTTGGTCAGCAGCAGCCGGGCAATCGCCACCGTCTGCCTCTGTCCGCCGGAAAGGTTGGTGCCTCGCTCGCCGACGTTCATGTCGTAGCCACGCGGATGGCGGGAGACGAACTCGTCGACACCGGCAGCCCTGGCCGCGTCGATGATCTGCTCATCGGTCGCTTCTGGGCAGGCCATCAGCAGATTTTCCTTGATGGTGCCCGAGAACAGATCGCCAGCCTGCGCAACGATGCCGACCGCGGCGCGAACCTCCGACGGGTGGTATTGGCGGATGTCGATCCCGTCCAGCAGCAACTCGCCGGAAGTCGGCAGGAAGAGCCTGCCGATCAGCCGGCCCATGGTCGTCTTGCCGGATCCTATCCGGCCGATTATGCCGATCCGCTCGCCGGGCCTGACGGTGAAATTCAGGCCGGACAGAACCTCGTTTTCGGAACCGGGATAGACGAATCCGACGTTCTTGAATGCCATCGCGCCATTGCGGATCGGGCGGTTTACGAAGCCCACCGTATCCGGCCGGTCTTCCGGTTGCGCCATGATCGAGTTGACCATCCGCAAGGAGAGCATGGCCTGGCGAAACCGCGACAGTGTTATGGCGATCTGGCCGAGGGGGGCCACGGCCCGGCCCGCCAGCATCACCGTCCCGATGATAGCCCCTGTCGAGACGTGCCCTTCCGAAAAGGCATAGGCGCCAGCCACCACCAGGGCGACGGTGACCAATTGCTGTATCGCCTGGGTGATGTTGCCGGCTGCCGCCGAAAGCTGCTTGATCTTCTCGGACGTGTTGGCGGCGTTCTTCGAATGCTCGCCCCATTTGCGCAGCAGATAGGCCTCGGCGCGCAGGGATTTGATCGTTTCCAGCGTGGAGATGGACTCCACCAGCAGCGACTGGCGCTGCGAAGCCTCGTTCATCGAGGCCGCGACCCGCTTGCCGATGCGCCGCTGCGTAACCAGCCCAACGGCGACCGACGCCAGGAAGGCCACGGCCGGAATGATGACCAGCCAGCCGCCGATCGCATAGATGACCAGCAGGAAGACGAACACGAAAGCCGTGTCGATGAAGACGCTGATGGTGTTCGAGGTGAAGAACTCTCTCACGAACTCATATTGCGTTATGCGGTTTGCGTACTCGCCGGTCGAACCGGGTCGCGCCGACAAGGACGAATTGAGCACTTTCTCGAAAAGCATATAGGAAATCCGAAGATCGGCCTTGCGCCCGGCATAGTCGATGAGCGACGCCCTGGCGGTCTTCAGAAGCAGGTCGAACACGATGACGGCGCCGATGCCGATGGCCAGAACCCAGAGCGTCGATATCGCCTTGTTCGGGAGGATCCTGTCGTACACGTTCATGGTGAAGATCGGCGAGGCGATGGCGAGCAGATTGATGAACATCGCCGACAGCACGACTTTCGAATATGTGCGCCAGAAGCCTCCCATCGTCCCCGTCAGCCAATGTCGCCGCTCGATCTTCGGCGCCGAGCCGACGCTCATCGCCTCCGTGGCGTTGGCGTAGGTGATCGAGAAGGACACACCGCCGCTGATATAGCTGGCGGCGAGTTCCGATCGGCTGATGGCGGTGCGCCCGTCTTCCTGGGGGGCGGTGAAATAGTCGCCGCCTTCCTCCTCGGAGAGCAGGGCAACCGGCAACTGGCTGACGCGAAAGACAATTGCGGGCAGATCGATCCGCCCGCGCAGGAAATCGCGATGGCCGAACGCCCGCGCTTCCAAACCTATGCGTTCGGCAAGGTTGCGGATGTCGTCGACCTCGACGCGGGTATCCGACAGCGGCACGCCGGCGAACAGCACGGTCTCGGCGCTCGGTCGGCCGAGATACGCGGCAACGGCCGAAAAGCAGGCCTTGAAAGCCTCCTTCGGCGACAGGATATGGGGTTGCTGATTCACGATCTGCCCGCGAGGACTGTCGGTCGCGCCTTACGTCGCTGCTTACTTCTTCCTGACCGGCGCCAGAATGTCGAAGGGCAAGTCATTCTTCTGTTCCGAGGGCGTGCGCGCATAGGTTTCGGTGTCAGCCGTTTCCGGTGCGGCGAACTCGGTCCGTGCGTAGGCGTTGGCTTGCTTTGCCGGCTGGATATCCATCGTCTTCAGCAATTCCCCGGTCGCAGCCAGAAGCCGGTACTGGGCAAAGAGTGACGCATAGGATGCGGTGTCCGCGAGCGTCGCGGTGTTGAACCGCGTATTCTGCGCATCGAGCACGTCTAGCAGCGAGCGCTGCCCGACCTTGAACTGTTCGCGATAGGACGCGACCAGCTTTTCGTTGGAGGCGGCCTGCAGCTTCAGCGTCTTTGCCAGGTCGGCCTGCCGGAAGCGGCGATCCCATGAGGTACGAACGGCTTCTTCGATCTCGCGCAGAACCTGGTGCATGGCGAGCCGCTGTTCGCTGGTGCGGCGGATCTGCTCCTGTTCATTGGCCTTGTCTATGCCGCCCCGATAGAGGTTCCAGCGCAACACCAGGCGCGCCTGCAGGTCGGATGTGTCGCCATTGTCGCCGTCGATATCGTATCCCGCCCGGGCCGTGCCCTCGGCGACGATCGAGGGACCGTACTTCGCTCGGGCCGCGTCCACCAGCGAGGCCGCCGCGGCGATATCGCTGTTGGCCATATGGACGCGCGGGTTGTTTGCTCGTGCCAGGCCCAGCGCATCGTCCAGCGACCTCGGCAGCGCGGCCGAAACGTCGCCCGGCCTCGACGCATTGGTCAGCGGTTTCCCGACGGTCTTGAAAAACCGTATCTTCGAAGCCTCCAGTTCCTCCGAGGCTTCCTGCATGCGGGCCTTGGCCGCGAACAGCCGCTCCTCGGCCTGTTGCCGGTCGGCTTCGTTCAGCCCGCCGCCCGCAATGCCTTCCTGGATGTCGTGGAGGATAGCCTGATGGAAGCCCAGGTTCTTCTTCGCCTCTGAAACGATGGAAGCCTGCAGCATGTATTCGAGGTAGTCCTGGACCACCGAGAGCCCGATGAATTCGGACCGCTCCAGCACGCGGAACGACGCACCATCGACGCGCGAGGCCTGACGATTGAGCTCGGCGCGTCTTGCGCCGCTGTCATAGACGGTCTGTGAAACCGTCAGATCGGCTTCTGCCGGGTAGAGGTTGTCATCATCGAGGGAAAGCGCGCGACGCGACGAGTTGTCGAGACGACGAGCCCCTCCGGATGCTTCCACGTCGACGCTGGGAAGATAGAGTCCCTTTGCCTGGCGCAATTCGAATTCGATCGCCTCGCGATTTTCTATGGCCTGGCCGATCTCGGGATTGGACTCGACGGCTACCGCCACGGCCTCCTTGAGCGTGAGGGCATTTGCACCCCCGCAGGACAGCATCGTGGCTGCCATCAAAAGACCAAGGCGCTTGCCCATGGCCGAAATGCCTGTTGTTTTCATTTAGCCCGCCCCAACTTTCCCCAACGCCCTTTTTCGGGGCGCCACAACCAAGCCTGGGCCCAAGCCAGGCCGGCCGTCGGTGGATCATCTACCAGATTCACGAAATATGTGAGTAATTATTAATTTAGGAAACGCTAAAAGGCTTTTTCCAGCCAGAAGACCCGCGTGATGTAGCAAAAATGGCACATAAAACCGACGTGTACGGTTAGGGAAACGTGAAGGCCGCTGCTGATGCGCCGGCCAATAGGCATCTTCCTAATGGGCAATCCCGGCCGTTAAGGCTTGCGCAAGTTCTGCCATCTATCATCGATTGCTAATGTGGAGGGCGACATGAAACGCAAGCCGATTCTGCTCTTTCTCTTTCCCGCTCTTGTCCTTGCTATCCTGGCGGGAGCGCGTATCGCGACATTCTTGCTGGGCGCCTATCCGGCGAGCCCCACAATGTGGTGGATCTGGCTTGAACTGCGGCCGTTGTCGACGATGTTCTGGCAACAGGTCGACTTCTATCTGGACAGCTCGATGGTCCTCGATTTCACGATCCTGGCCGCCGCCTTGATCGTCAGCTGGCTTGCCTGCCACGCCCGCAAGCGGGCTCCATTCTTTCTGGCCAACCATCTGGCGTTGCTTTTCGTGGGGCTGATGATAGCCGCCAGCAGCCAATCTCAGACGGCGAGCACCATTGCCGCCTTTACGGCGCCCAGCGGCCTCCAATTCTCGCTGATGGTCGATTTCTCCTGGCAGAACAGCCTGGTCCTGCTTCTGGGCACGGCCGCGTGTGTTTACTGTCACGTTGCCTTCCTCACCGAAGCGAGACAACGCGCCGAGCTGCGGGCAATGCAGCTCGTCACCCTGCAGCGAGATCTCTAGAAGACGCCGTCAACGCCGGCGGCTTCAATTGATCTTGCGGTAGTAGACCTTGCCGTCCGGCTGCTCTATGCGCTGGTAGTTGGAGTTTGGGGGAGGCGGCGCCGAAGCGATCCTCCTTTTGGGCGGTCGTGCCGCTTCGTCGACGCTGGCCTCGCTGGCGGGTTCGCTGTCGAGCGCTTCGGGCGCTTCCGCCACCGCGCTGGTGGTAACCTCGGATTGTTCCGCCATGTTCGGCGGACTGTTGCCGGCAACGGCGGGCGGGGACTGCTCCAGCCTGGCAAGGCTGCCATTGATTTGGTTGAAGTTGCCCTGCAACTGGCTGTCCAGTTTTTCGAACCGGCTCTGGAAGCCGTTGTTGACCGTATCGAGCCGCGCCGCGATCCGTTGCTCGAATGCTCCGAGCTGCTCCAGCCGCGCCTCGACGGAGCGCAGGTCGTTGATGCCCCGATAGAGGTAGATGGCAGCCGCCATGTTGATCAGGGTGATGAGCAAGGCGCCGGCGGCGGCGACGCCGATCGCTTTTGTGTTGCCAGGCCTGTCGACGGCGACCTGTTCGCGTTTGCCAACATCGATCGCCGGCATGCCCGGCTCGCTGATCGTCGTCATTGAACCACCACCTTGGCGCCGATCGGGACGCGCTTGAAAAGGTCGATCACATCGGTGTTGGTGAGGCGGAAGCAGCCCGATGTTCCGTCGAAGCCGACCCCTGACGGGTCATTGGTGCCGTGGATTCGATAGAGCGTGTCATGCCCGTCCCGAGACAAATAGAGCGCCCTGGCGCCGAGCGGATTGTAGGGGCCGGCCGGCACCATTTCCGGCAGCTCCGGTTGGCGGGCACGCATTTCCTTGGGCGGGCGCCATTGCGGCCATTCCGTCTTGGCTCCGACCTTGACGACCCCGGTCCAGCCGAAGCCGTCGCGCCCGACGCTGATCTTGTAGCGAAGTGCCTGGCCCTGGCGCGTCACCAAATAAAGCGCCTTCTCGTCCTTGCGGATAATGATCGTTCCGGGCTGTTCGGCGGTTTCGAAGGCGACTGTCTTGCGCAGGCTTGGGCCCATGGCCGGCAGCGGCGGAGCACCCGCGGACCCGGCATGGGCGCCGCCCGGCATCACAAGCGCCAGGCCCGCGATGCAGGCGGCGGCCAGCCCCGAGGCGATCCGATGCCTATCGGGCAGCGTCATCGAGCCGCTCTTTGAACATCGTCTTCAGATCCTTGTTGAAGCGCGCCCGCCCATCCACTTCCGAAGGCAGGATCGCCCGGTTCAGGGCATCGGCGAGAAGCGCGTTGTCGAGTGCCAGCGACTTGATGTGCGGCGCCTTGAATATCTTCTCCAGCTCGCTGCGCGAGAAGTGGTTCCCGAACCATTTGCGCTTGTGCTTGTTGGCGACGAGCGTGATGTTGACCGCGTTGCCGCGCAGTTCGCGGATCTTGCTGTAGAGCCGCTTGCCTTGCCGCAGCGACGCGACATTGAGCTCGAACACGATGAAGATCTCGTCGCTCGTCGAAAGCACGGAATTGTGCCAGGGCGTTTCGAGATTGGGCAGGTCGATGATGATGTCGTCGAAGCGGTAGGCGACCAAGTCCAGAAGCCGGAACACGAAATCGCTGCCACGCGGCTCGAAGGGCAGTTGCGGCCGCTCGAACGCATAGAGGGTGAGGCCGGACGGGCGCGAGAGCTTGATGACGTCCATCAGCTCGACGTCGAGCCGTTCGGGCTGGCCGATGATGCCCGTCAGGTCGAACTGGTTGAACTGGTTGATATAGGCGCCGCAATTGGCGCTCTGGAAGTCGAGATCGACCAGGCAGGTCGAAGCCGCGCGCTCGGCCGATTTCGAGGCCAGGAACTCGGCCGCCGACAGCGCGAGCGTCGTGGCGCCGGCTCCGCCGCTGGCGCTGATGAAGGTGATGATGCGGCTTTTCGTTCCCTGGTTGCCGGTGTCGTGGAAGGTCACCGCGTTGAGCAGCTCCTTGCCGTCGAGCGGCTTGTGCAGCCAGTCCGAGGCGTTCATGCGCACCAGCACGCGCGTCTGTTCCGAGGTCAGCTCGTCGGAGACCGCGATCAGCGGTACGGACGCCCACAGCGCGCGCGCCTCGACGATGCCGGGCCTGCCGAGCAGCCCGCCGCTGCCGAGATCGAGGATGACGATGCCAGGGCGCGCATCGGCGGGCGGGCCCTTGAGAAAATCGTCGGTCTCGGAAACCCTGACGTCATAGATCGCCAGCGCATCGAGCCGCGTCGCTACCTCGCGCTTGAAATTCGGATCCGACGAGAACAGCGCCACCTGCTTTCGCTTGGTCGGTGTAACCTTGGTGTTCATCGCGTTCATGGGAAGGTGCTCTTCATGTCTTCGCCCGTGGCCGTGCTCAGCATGGAGGGCATGGTGATGGTTCCGAACCCGAGAAACCCGGCCAGAAAGAAGAACTGGAAGGGATGGTTTTGAATGCTGACGGTGATCGTCGGTACCGGGCCGCCGGGACGCGTCCAGTAGCCCAGGCCGGACGCGGCGTATTCAATTTGAACCTCGGACTTTACCAGCATGGGCAGGAAGGTGTGCATTCCGGCACGATTGGGGGTGCCGTCATAGATAGCGTCGAACGAGGCCTGGCTCGCGTTCGCGGGCTTGCACAAGCCTCCTCCGACACTGCAGCAAGCCACGCCCGCTGCACTTGCAGTGCATACATAATCATACGTGCCGGCCGGAACCGCGGTGCCGACCTTGGTTACATCGCTCTGCGTTATCGTCTCAGATGGAAGCCCGATTGCGACAGGCGTGGAAATCTGCGCCAATCTCGCGCCCGCCTGCACTGCTTTGTTACCGGCATTCCATTGGTAGAAGGCATAGCCAAAATCGACGAAACCGAGCAGCAGGGTCAGCAGCATGGGCATTGCAATGGCCGCCTCCACCATTGACGCGCCGGATTGGTCTCTCCAGAACCTGCCGTGCGAGATCACCATCCGAAGACACGCTCCTGATGGAACACATTGAGCGTAAGGGCACCAAAGCCAAGGTAAGACCAGAGGCCCAGAGTGGGATATGGATATGCGGTGCTGACCTTCACGACAATGACGGTGCCGGTGCTGCTGAGATAGAGCTCGTTACCGGTCGCATCGGTCGCCTGGATCGACTGAGCCTTGGTAATGGTGACTTGACCCGTGGTCCACCCGGTAACGCGCGCGGTACCGTTCGTGACGGCCCCGTTCACGGCCAGGTTCGTTGCCAACGCGGAACAAGTATTCCAGTCGCTGCTGCAGCGCGCCATGTAGCGAGCGGCATCCTCGACGCCCGCTTCGAGAAGCAGGCGCGTGTTGAAGATGTTCGAGAACTCGAAGACGCCGGCCGACAGCAGCAACACGAGTGGCGTGACGATCGCTATCTCGACCAAGGCGGCGCCTTGTTCGTCATGATGGAACCGCTGGAGGAACTGCCTCAGTTTGATGAACATGGCGCTACCGGTACAACTGCGCTTCGTTGCGAAACGCCTTGTCGACAAGGGTGTTGTTGGCAAAGCCGCCATCGACATCGACGATCTCCAGGCTGATCGGCTTCTCACCGGCAGTCGAATCCTCGTCGTCCTTGCTATTGTCCTGCTTCTGGATTGGCGTGTTGATGAAGACGCTTGCGTAGCCGTCGGGCTTGATCGAGACATGGCCGTTTAGCTTGGCCTGATTGGCGATGCAGTTGACGATCGCCATGTTGAGTAGCCGGCGATCTGGATCGAGTGTCGGGTTAGGGCCCTTGTAGCAGGATGGATCGCCGCTTTCCTTGGTCGGATTCAGCGACTTGTCACCGACAAGGCTTTTGGCGATCTCGTACTTGTAGACGTCATATCTGGAAGCCGGAGCGCTCGTGGAGCCGGTGGGGTTAGTGGTGCTGGGGACGTTCGGATACGCCGTCCCGTGGTTGACCTGCCAGTAACTTGTCCAGAAGCTCTGCGATCCGATTTTGTCGGACATTCCCTTCGCATCGACGTAGTTGGTGCCCGGAGGCAAAGGCAACGCGGTGTTGTCCGTCACGGGATCGTACTTGCTGCAGCCGGTCTTCTGGCCCTTGCGAACGTTGGTCGCCGGTCGGTAATTGAAATCCTTGCTGCTCTTGTTCAACGAGCCGCTGTACAGGTCGAACCGGACATTGAGACCAGTATTGACCTGGCCAAGGGTGACGCCGGTTTTCGTGGTGAGCGCATTCCGGTTGTAGCAGGTGCCAGAGGTGCCCATCGCTATCGCATCACGCAGCGAACTAAGGTTGTTGTCGATCAGGCCGAAATTGCCGGGGCCAGGGTTGGAATCCACCTTCAGGACGCGGAATTCGCGGCTGTAGGTGTCTCCAGAGGCAAAGGCTTGCTGGATAGTCTTGCTGGTCAGCGGGTCGGATGTCTCGAACGGGTTGCACATGAACAGCGGAACGGTTTCGCAGATCGACTGAACGAACCCGGCCACCGCCTGCGGCTGGATATCCATGGTGTCCTTGCTGCCGACCAGGCTTGCCGGAAAGATCGTCGCGAAGGCGCCTGCGCCAGCCGCAACGCCGGAAGCGTTGATCGTGACCTCAGCGAATGAAACAGCCTTGGGATCGGTGCTTGCCCAGTTTGTGCCGTTGGTATCGACACCGGCAGCGCTCAATGCGGTTTCGTCGCTGGCGGGGATGCCGGTCAGATAGGTGACGGTCATATCGGCTAAAACTAGCGGATGATCGCCCGATGTCGAAAACAGGGTGTTATTGGAGACGAGGGTCGTCACGGCCAAGTTGGCCCGGGTGATGGAATCCGATCTGCCGTCCAGTTCCGCCGCGGCGGCGAGCGCCATCGCGTCGATACCCTTCTGCAGATCGTTGTGCAGCCCGTTGAGCCGGCTCATATCGATGGCCAGCACCGAGAAGCCGATAAGCACCGGTATCATAATCGCCACGAGGATCATCGCTACGCCGCGTTGATCGTTCCAGAAGGCTCGAATGGTCCCCAACATGACCTTACTCTCTGCTTTCTTGCGTCAGGGCCCCTCGCTTGCCCGGCGCCCTCCGCATCCCTCTGTTCAGCTCACGGCGTCGTCACACCGGACCCGCCGACATTGACCGTGATCGCCGGCGGTGGTGGCGGTGGCGGCGGAAATTTGTAGTTGTGCGCGACAAGTGCTGCGCGCGTGCCATCGCCTTCGATATGTGTGTTCCTGGAGTTTGGATTGAGCGGGTCGACGGTCTGCAGCATCGAATTGTATTTCTGCGTGTCGCCGGCGGCGAGCGTCACCGTGTCGTAATGGTTCAGATAGTCGGCGGCGCAGCCCGTGAGCGCGCCGGTGCACAGAATAAGGATCAACGCGCTATTTCTTGACATAGAGCATCTTGTCCTTCGATTTGAAGTCGAGCATGTGGCCATAAGGGCCGGTGACGCCGTCGCCCGTTTCATATTTGCGGATCATGTCCTTGTTCACCTCGAGCTGGCCGAGCACGAAGAACTCGGGATCGTTGGCCGGCCGCGTCTTGTCGAACGGGGTCGCCAGCTGTTCGCCGGGCTTGACCGGTCGCACGATGTGCGGCGTGACGATGACCACCAGCTCGGTTTCTTCCTTCTGGTTGCTCGAATTGCGGAACAGCGTGCCGATCACCGGCACCTGGCCGAGCCATGGCACCTGGTTCTGGAGCTTGGTTGTCTTGCTGGACAGAAGTCCGCCGACCGCGAAGCTTTGGCCATCGCGCAGTTCGACGACGGTATCCAATTTGCGGTTGGTGAAGATTGGGTCGCCCGCGCTGGTGAAGCCGGTCAGGTCGCTCACCTCCGGCGCCAGCTTCATGTGGATCTTGTCGTCGGCGAGCACGACCGGAGTGAACTGAAGATTGACGCCGAATTGCTTGTATTCGATCTGGACCTGGCCATTGGCATCGACGCTGCGGATCGGGACCTGGCCGCCGGCGTTGAAGCTGGCCGGTTCGCCGGAAAGCGTGGTCAGGTTGGGCTCGGCCAGCGTACGCACGACGCCCTTGGCCTCGAGCGCCTCGATGATCAGGTCGACCTTGATGTTGTTGTCGATGACGCGAGTGATCAAAGCCGCGAAGGGATTGCTGTTCGAAAGCAGACCGCTGACCAGATCACCCGCTCCGAGTTCCGCTCCGTCCTTGTCCACGGTGGCGACCCCGGTTCCTACCCGGGTCGTGCCCCTGCTGTTCGTGCTTCTGATCGACACGCCAAGATCCCGCCCGGCGTTGCGCTTGGCTTCCAGCACGCGCACTTCCAGATTGACCTGCTGGCTGTCATCCACGGTGACTGAATTGATGATGGCGTCGGGACCATATTGCTGCGCCACCTGCATGATGGCTTCCAGCGTGGCGCCATCCTTGACATGGCCGCCAAGCCTGACCTTTCCGTTGATCGAACCGATTTCGATGCGCGACCGTGGCGATACTTGGCGGATGGCTGCCGCCATGTCGCTGACATCGACGCCGACCTCGACCTGGATGACGCCGAGCGAGCGCTTGTCGGTGGAGAACAGATTGACCGTGGTTGTACCGGCGCCCTTGCCGATGACATAGAGCGTCCGGTCGGTCATGGGCTGCGCATCGGCGATCTTCTCGTCGCCGACGACAATGTCACCCAGATTGGCATTCACCTGCAGCGTCACCGATTGCGACATCGGCAGGAAAACACGATGGACGCTAGGGTTCGACACGTCGATAAATCTGTCGGCCGCATCGGCCGCGAGGCTCGTCAGCAACAACGCGCCCAGACAGGACAACGCCGCCGCCGCCTTCCTCATCCAAAAGCCCTGCATCCCCGTCTCCCCAATCGCTGCCCGTGGCAGCGCCAAACTCATCGCCGTGCCGCTGTTATGGTTGTCGCGGCACGTCATATGTCTCGAGCTTCACGCCCCGAAACACGCCCACAGTCACCTGTTTAGGCGGTTCCGGCTGCACGTATTTGACCACTTCCTTGACGACTTCCCGGACTTCCGGAGCCGACACCACTGCCGGAGCCGGCTTCACCTTGCCCAACGCGTCGAGGCGGCTTCCCACCTTTTCTACGGCCTGGGTAAGCCCGGCAATCTTGTCGTCCGCGCGCTTCCGCTCCTCGGCAGCGGCAGCCTCCGCTGCTGCCTTCTTGTCGAGCTCGGCCTGCCTTTTGGCAACGTCCTCCGGCGTTTCGCCGGTCAGATCCGACAGCGTCACCCTTTCGGTCGTCTCGCCCTTGCTGGCCGCGGCCTGGCGCAGCGCCAGCGACAATTGGCCGGCGCCTGCCGCCAAAGTCAGCTTCTGCGCATCCTTGGTGCTGGCCTCGAGCGTTACCGCCTTGACGACCGTCGGACTGTCCTTGCTTTCGTCGGCAACCTGATCGACGGCGAGCACCTTCATGCTCTGCAGCAAAACATCGACGAAGCTCTTGTCCGCGCCATCGGTGTCCCGAACCGTGCGCGTGAGAAGTATGTCGACCCGATCGCCCGGGAAAACAAACCCTGCAACGCCTAGAACGTCGTTGACCCTGATGGAAACGGCTTTCATGCCTTCGCCGAGCACCGCCGAGAGCGTTGCGCGTTGGCCAGGACCGGTGATCTTGGTGGCCAGAACAGGCTCATTGGTGCCGATCGCCTGCAACGCCTGCTTGGTGCCGTCGCCGGCCAGCGCTTCTTTCGTTGTCTTGAAAGCGCCGGCTGGAACCGCGCCCGCCGGCCACGCGATTTCGCGCAGCTTGTCGTCGGTCAATGTATCACCGAATTTCAAAGGTACGGTCGCCACCACGACCGTGTCGCGTGGGACGTCATCCGTCCGCGCCATGGCATTGCGCTGGCTGGCCAGCCAGATATTGGCAAGCACCACCGCCAGCACGCCGAACACGCCGGCTAGAACGATCATGATAAGCGTATTAGCGCGCATCTTCCCACCCCACCATCGCCCGCTGGGCGAATCTCAGCCCCTACAAAGCGCAAGGTTCTGGGCCGAAATCGAGCGATTCCGGCCCAGCAGATTTCTAGCAAGTACTCCCGGGAGCACCATTAGTGCCAAGCTTGACGCAAAGACCGGTGAACTGGCTGCCGACCCATCCGCCGATGGCAATAATCGCAACAATCGATGCCGCTGCGATGATGCCGATCAGGATCGAGTATTCCACCATGGCAGCGCCGGTCTCATCGTCGTGGAACTGCCTGGCTATGTCGATAAGCCGCTTCATGGCGATCTTTCCTGATCAACCAGTCGTGCTGCAACTGCCAGTGGTAGTGCCATCAGAGCTGAGACCCTTCGAGTTCAGCTTCGTGCACAGGCCGCTGAACTGGCTGCCGACCCATCCGCCGATAGCGATGACCGCAACGATCGATGCCGCGGCAATGATGCCGATCAGGATAGAGTATTCGACCATAGCAGCGCCGTTTTCATCGTCGCGGAACTGCCGGGTCATCGTCATGAGCTTCTTCATGTCAATTTCTCCCTTTGGAGGTTTGAACCCGACGAGACAGAGCCAAGGATGTACCCCATACCCAGCATCCCCCGTCATCTCGATCCTAGGTCCCGAGAAATTGCCGAGTCAAACGGGATTAACGGTTCCTTAACTTTCCAATACATGAACTGGCGAGTTTAAAACGGCCTTAAATTTTACCAAGAGCTTGATTCGGCTAATTTTTCAAGCGCTCTTAACCATTCGTTCACAATTATGTCCACCAGCTAATTGAGGGGCAGCTATTTTAGCAATATGGCATATTCCTTTATATCTAAGGGGTTATGCCAATTGCAGGAACGGATTCCTGGGGCGCGGCACGTAGGGTACCCAGGCGCACTAAAGCGTAATGTGCGCTACCCGTGTTTGACGGCGTGCAGACCTGAAATAAAAACGATATTTTTCGGTGCCGCTTCTTAACTATGTTGAAAGTATTGGTCCTTTCCCAGCCCGAGGGCGCTTGTCCCACACGTGGTTAACCGTTACTTTAGGTCTTGCGAATTTAGAGGAAGATAACGTGATGGGGCCGCCGATGCCTGGACGGGCGGAAAGCGAAGGACGGGCATTCTCGTACTCGTCGCTTCCGTCGGGCGACCCGACCGATCCGGTGGCGGCCACATCATCTATCCGCAGGCCGTTCGGATGGACCCGATGGGACACGGCAGAATTTGGAAACGGTCGGCTTGTTGCCTTTATTTCAGCCTTGTTGGCCGGAGCTGTGGTGACAAATCTGATCTGGTTGCCGTTCTCGACCGTATATCTCAATAGATCTATCTGGTTCGATGTGGCGATGGCGATGCCCATGGCCTTGCTGTGGGTGCTCCTTGGAACGATGCGCCTTCAACTTCGCAAAACGCCTTTTGGCTATCGCGACATGTTAAGTGAGTTCGCTGGCAGGATACAGGCGCTGGCTATGGCGTTGACTGTTATAACCCTGTTTTGCCTAGTGCTTCTGCTCGTTACCTATTTGGCGGCCGCGACAAGCCGTCCACTGCTGGACAGCTATCTGGCTGCGGGCGACGCAAGCTTGGGCTTCGACTGGGTCGCCTATGTAACGCTGCTCAACGACTACCCATCGATCGATCATGTGCTTTCGATGGCCTACAACAGTTTGAGCGTACAGTTATTGCTGCTGCCGGCCATCCTCGCGTTGACCGCCCGATCGGACCGGCTGGAGGAATTTGTAGCGCATTACGGAGTGGCCGGCTGTTTGATGTGCCTGGTCACGATGGCAGTGCCGGCGGCAGGGGCCTTTGAGTTTTACCATCCGTCGCCGGATATTTTGAGTTCCTTTGATCCCGGCGCCTCAACGCGGCACCTTGGGCAGCTTCATGCTCTGCGGACACTGAAACCATTCCTGCTGGAACATCCCGAAGGTCTTGTCTCGTTCCCTTCCTTCCACTCCACCCTGGCTGTGATCTTCGCCTATTCGATGCGTGGCATCCGCTATATCTCGCTTCCCGTGTACGTTCTCAACGCGATGCTGGTCCTCGCGACATTTCCCGAGGGCGGACACTATCTCGTCGACGTGCTGGCCGGATTGGCAGTCGCGGCCGTTGCAATTCAATTTGTCCGCTGGATTGCCAAAGGCTGGCCGTCCCTGCAGCCAAATTCGGACGTCGCTCAACGCTCGCCCGGCCGACAACTGGATCGCGGCACGCAAGGAACACGGGCGCACTAAGCTTAGTGTGCGCCAGCCGTGTTTGGCGTCGCGGAGACCTGAAATAAATAAGATATTTTCGGGCGCCGCTTCTTAACTATGTTGAAAGTATTGGCCCCGCGTGGGGCGCCGTGGCGCTTGTGCGCCGCTTGGTTAACGTTTAGTTTCCGCTAATATGCGTCGGAGGGGTATAAGGGATTATGCTGGGGCGATTCATCAAGGGTGGCGAGTCTCGCATCGAGCCAAGGGCTGACTCGATCGCGGTTCTTCCCGTTGCGCCGGCGCCGGTGCCTGCCGCCGACCTCGGATCGGATGGCGACAATTTCCTGACGCTCAAGGTCGAGCTTCATCGCCATTTGATCGATCGGTTCAATCTGACTGCGCTTGAAAGTGCCTCCAAGGATGAGATCCTGAATGAAATCCTTCCGATCGTTCGCGAATTCGTTCGAAGCAGAAACGTGCCGCTGAACGCGCGCGAACTCGACCAAATTACCAGCGAAACCGCCGACGAGATGCTCGGGCTCGGGCCGATCGAACCGCTGCTCAAGGACGACACGATCACCGACATAATGATCAACACCCACAAGCGCGTTTTTATCGAACGGCGCGGCATCGTCGAAGAGACGGCCATCCGGTTTCGCGACGAGGCGCATCTGCTGCGGGTCATCAACAAGATCGTCTCGAACATCGGCAGGCGCGTCGATGAGTCCTCGCCGATGGTCGATGCCCGGCTGGATGACGGCTCACGCGTCAATATCGCGGTACGACCGATTTCAGTCGACGGCCCGCTGGTCTCGATCCGCAAATTCTCGAAAAATCCCTATTCGCTCGAGCGTTTGATGGCATTCAATTCGATCCGGCCGCCGATGATCGAACTGCTGCGCATCGCCGTCCAGGCACGCAAGTCGATCCTGGTTTCCGGCGGCACCGGCAGCGGCAAGACGACGTTGCTCAATGCGCTGTCGAGCTACATCCCCTCGAGGGAACGCCTGATCACCATCGAGGATGCGGCGGAGCTGCAATTGCAGCAGCCGCATGTCGGTCGGCTCGAGACACGCCCGCCCAACGTCGAGGGCAAGGGCGAGGTTCGCCAGCGAGAGCTGCTCAAGAACGCACTGCGCATGCGGCCCGACCGCATCATCGTCGGCGAGGTGCGCGGCGAGGAAGCCTTCGACATGCTGCAGGCCATGAACACCGGCCACGAGGGGTCGATGACCACCATCCACGCCAACACGCCCCGCGACGCGATCTCGCGGCTGGAGCAGATGGTCGGCATGGCCGGCATGCCGATGACCCACGAGTCCATTCGGGCGCAGATCGCTTCGGCCATCGACATCATCGTGCAGACCCAACGCCTGTCGGACGGCGGCAGGCGCGTGACGTCCATATCCGAACTGACCGGCATGGAAGGCAATATCGTACAGCTCCAGGAGATCTATAGCTTCGTGCGGCGCGAGGTGACCTCGGACGGCAAGGTAATCGGAGAGTTCCGCGCCACCGGCGTTCGTCCGCGTTTTGCGCCGGAGGCAGCGACGCTCGGGCATCATTTTGCCAAGGATGCCTTCAACCCGCAGGTTGCCCTCTGATGCCGACCGGCCAGGCATTGCTGTACTTTATCTATATGCTGGCGGCGGCTTCGGTCATTCTCGCCGGGGAAGCCCTGTATCTTTCCTTTGCCGGGCGCCGATCCCGGATTGGGGTGATCAACCACCGGCTGAGGCGGCTGGCGGACGAAGCGCCAGCGGAACAGACCCTGCAGGGATTGCTGCGCGAACGTGGACTGACGGAATCAGGCGACTTTCTATTCGGCATGATCTGGCTGAACAGGCTTTACACCCAGTCCGGCATCACCGGAAACCCAATGGTTTTCGCCGCGACGTATCTCAGCGCTGGATTGGCGATCGCATTGCTGATGTCGGTCCTGTTGCATTTCTCCACCTTGGCGTCGCTCATTGCTTTTCTGGTGATCGGAGTTGGGCTGCCGCTTCTCGTTCTCCGCCGCGCCCGCAACAAGCGCATTCTGAAATTTGCAAAACAGCTCCCGGATGCGCTCGACATGATCGTCCGTTCGCTGCGCGCCGGACATCCGGCTTCGGTCGCGGTCGCACTCGTAGCGCGCGAAATGCCTGATCCGCTCGGTACCGAATTCGGCATTGTTTCCGACGAAATCACGTTTGGTCTCAGCATCGAGCAAGCAGTGCGGAAGCTGTCGCAACGCGTTGGCTTCGAAGGCCTCCACCTGCTGTCGATCTCGCTGTCGATCCAGGCCAAGACCGGCGGCAATCTTACCGGGATCCTGTCCAATCTTTCCGTGGTGCTGCGCGAAAGGCAGAAACTCAGGATGAAGATCAGGGCACTTTCGGGAGAGGGCCGCGTGTCCGCGTGGATCATCTCGCTGTTCCCCGTTGTCATGTTCCTGATCCTTCTGCTGCTTGCCCCGTCCTACTACGGCTCCGTCTGGGGCAATCCGCTGATCTTGCCGGTGTTCACGATTTTCGGGCTGTGGGCGCTATTGGGTGACTTCATCATGTACCGCATGGTCAATTTCGATTTCTGACGGGGGCGAAGCATAAACTTGTTTTCGATCATCCAGGATCTGAGCTTTTTGATCTCCGCTGCCGTCTTCGTGGCGGCGGTTGCGCTGTTTCTGTTCGGCGCGCTTGTGTTTCTCCCGGCGCTGCAGACGCGGACGCTGGTCGCGCAAAGCCTGAAGACGGAAGGTATTGCCGATCGCCGCTCGCTCGCTGGACAGGAACTGCTCGCGAAGATATCCGCGCAGCGGCCGGTCGACGCCTATTTCCGGTCGATGGAGAAGGAACGGGACGAACCAAATGCGCTCGAGGCGAAGCTGTTTCGAGCCGGCTTCTATCAGACCAGCGCTCCGCTCATTTACACCTTGTCACGGCTTGCTGCCGCCTGTGCTGGTTTTCTGGCTGCCTATGCGCTCTTGTCGCGAGTTCTCCCGCCTCAAATGCCCGGCTTCATAGGCTTTGCCGGTTCTGCTCTTTTCGGGCTCGCATGCATCGTGGTGCCCAGCATTCTGCTCGATCGCTTCGAGAGTGCGCAGAAGGAAGTCTATCGCCGCGCCTTTCCCGATTTCATGGACATGATGATCACCTGCGCGGACGCGGGCATGAGCCTGGAGGCGGCGGTGGAGCGTGTCAGCAGCGAGCTGGCTGGCACCCATAAATGGCTCGGCATCCAGCTTTCGATCATGAATCTGCAATTGCGTGCCGGAAAGCCGTTGCGCGAGGCGCTGCGCGATCTCGCCGACCGAATCGGCCTTGACGAGGCGCGGGCGCTGGCCGTGCTGTTTCGGCAGTCGGAAGAGCTCGGCACCAGCCTGACCGACGCTTTGCGGGTCTACAGTGAAGAGATGCGCAGCCAGAGAATTCTTCATGCCGAAGAACGCGCCAACTCGTTGCCCGTCAAAATGATGATTCCATTGGGGCTGTGCATCTTCCCGGTGGTGATGATGGTGATCATGTTGCCGGTGATCATCCGCATGAAGGGCATTTTCTTCTGAAACGGTATATGCTTAGATTCTAAAACAGAGTCGCAGGACTCTCGGGGGACAAAATGACAGGGCCAATGCGCCTCTCAGTCGCAGCCGCAGCCAGTCTGTTGATGATGGCGCTTGTCGGCTGCCAGACGAACGGCGCGGACACCACGGGTGGTGTCGTCCGCACCAACGAGCCGTCGAAAGGCGACGTAACGTCGTTCGGCGATGCCTTCGATGGGTTGAAGACGGTCAGCGACGTCGAATATTATGCGTCGGACCAGGCCGTAGCGGAAGCCAAGAACCAGTTTCGCGCCGAGAATTACGGCAATGCCGGCGCCCTGTTCTTCAAGGCGACGCAGCTGGCCCCCAATGACGGCGGCGCCTGGATGGGGCTGGCCGCCTGTACCGACCGGATCCACCGTTTCGATCTTTCCGACAGGGCCTATGGCCGAGCCTTCAAGCTAATGGGTGCGTCGCCCGAATATTATAACAATGTCGGCTATTCCTATCTGCTGCGCGGCAAGCTGCAGGACGCACGCGCAAATTTCCTCAAGGCCTATGAACTGGCGCCCAACGACCCTACAGTAGCCAACAATCTGAAGCTTCTGTCGTCCAGCGTGCAGAATATAGAACGGTAGGCAATCCCAATGCTGCTCGCCGTCGCGCTTCTGTTCAAAGCCTTCGCCATTCTGCTCCTTGCAAAGATCGCCTGGACGGATTTCAGCGTGCAGAAGATCACCAACCGCGACGTATTGCTGTTGCTCTGCTTGGGACTTGCCGCGCTGCAACTGCATTCGCTGCAGACCGGCTCATGGCTGGAGATGGGCATCAGTGCGATTGGCGGCTCCATCCTGTTCGTCGCACTCTTTCCATTCTGGCTGTTACGCAAGATTGGAGCCGGTGATGTGAAGCTGATGAGCGTCACCCCCTTTCTCATCGGCGGAAGCAACCTTGCCGTCTTTTCCATGCTGCTGATGGTCTTTGCGATCGCCACGGCCGCACTGGTCAAGAATCCCTTTTTGCTGCCGGCAGGATTATTTCGCCATTATGTCGAGCACATGGATCGCAAAGGCGTCGTACCCTTTGGCGTGCCTATATCGGCAGCTGCCATATGCGCGATGGTTACGCAGATATATTCGGCGCTGGTGGTCGCCACCAGTTCGGGAATTCTGGATCAGCTTAACTGACGATAGTCCGCTCCGCCATGCGAAGCGCGGGCCATCCAGCCGCATTCAGCGGCAACGCCAACCAAAACGCAAACATCGCGCTGTGAGGGCTGAGTGCAATCGTCGCAATGGCTGAAATCAGAATTGAGATCGGCGCCAGGACGCGAAGCAGGGTAAGAACGTTGGGCATTTGGCTAGGGTAGGTCCGATAGATTAATCAAAAGTTTAAAGGGCACACCGTTAACTATTTGCGAACCATATTCTTGCGGGAGCGCAGAAGAGATGCTTAGGTGATTACTTAGGTAGGGGGTGAGATGTTGAACGAAGATTTTCTTGGCCGCATTGCTATTATCTTTGCCATGATGGTCTTGGCGACGTCCAGCGCGACACCCCTGTTCCTCTATTTCCGTCAGGACACCTCGGAAATTTCGCTCGCAATCGTCACTCAAGTGGCGTCAACCGTGTTTCTGTTGCTGCAGCTCGTGATGACCATCGCCCGCCTTCCGCCGAAGGGAACCGCGCAGGGGATTGAACCGCGGATTACCGCGGTAGCTGGAACCTTCATGATCCTGCTCGCATTGAACCTGGCCCCGGCATTGCAAAATGAGGCGGCGCAAGTGACGGCGCTGTGCCTGGTTTTCATCGGTACGGCCAGTTCGATTTTTTGTCTCTATTGGCTGGGCCGTTCCTTCTCTCTCATGGCGACGGCTCGTCGCCTGGTCACCACTGGCCCGTACTCGATTGTGCGGCATCCGCTTTACATCTGCGAGGCGGTATTCGTTCTCGGGATGGTGCTTTCGCATTTTTCAATGCTGATGGTGGCACTGAGCGCATTTCAATTTCTTTTGCAGTATAGGCGCGCGAGAAATGAGGAGGCTATCCTTCGGCAAACCTTCCCGGAATACGGCGACTACGCTCGGCGTGTCCCCATGCTCTTGCCGCGGTTCCTTGGTGGGGCCATACCAAACCCTGGCGGCCAATAGTCAGGGCCCGCCCGGTTGATCTGGTCCTTGCAAGTACTTCGCTTCGTCGCCGCGCTGATGGTCGTCTATGTCCACGCAGCCCAGACTGCCGTTACGGCCACCGGATCCAATGGCCTGTTGCCTCACGATTTTCAGGTTGCCGGCTTTGCGGGCGTAGACATCTTCTTTGTCATATCGGGAGTGATCATTGCCAGGACGGCACCTGGTCTGACCTGGCGATCTTTCGCCTGGAGACGGTTCCGGCGCATTGTTCCGCTCTACCTGCTGATCAGCATCCCCTATGCGATCGTCGCCTACAGAACCGGCTTCGGCTGGCGGGACGCGTTGGCGACGCTCTTGCTATGGCCGGCTACCGATCAAATGACCGCGCCAGCACTGCCTGCGGCCTGGACGCTGTGCTTCGAAATGCTTTTCTACGCCGCCGCGACCATCGTCCTCATAGACCGGCGACTGCTGGTCGGACTCGTCGGTATTTTCGGCCTCGCAATGATGTTTCGCTCGGCGGGTCCGGTCCCGCAGTTTCTTGGCAACCCGCTGATCATCGAGTTCGGTTTCGGCGTCGGTCTCGCCTACATGCCCAGGTGGAAACCGGCGGTTTGGTGCCTGCCGATCGGCGCCGCGGCGATGATAGCCGCCGGCTTCATCGGGATAGCGCCGGGAGGGGGGACGATGGAGTTTCTCGCCGGCGATAACGGCTTCCAGCGCGTGCTTGTCTACGGTCTCCCGGCGGCGATGATCGTCTTCGGCACGATGCAGATCGACGCGAAACCGAGCGTGTGGACTGCTCTCGGCGATGCCTCCTATATGCTCTATCTAATCCACACTCTGCCGATAACGCTGCTTCTGATGGTGTGGACCGCTTTTCCGATTCCTCCGGACCTTGTCATCGTGATCGGCACAGCCACATCAGTTCTTTTCGCTTGGCGGATGTACATCAGGTTCGAGCTGCCGCTGCGCAAATTCCTGCGCCGGCATGATCCCGAGCTGGAAACTGGCTTCCGTCCCGCGTAAGGGGTCGATGGCTGTTGCCTTTAGGCAATCCCAGGCTCCCAGCAGCATTCCTCGACAAAATCAGCTGTGTTTATTCGCGAATGGCCCTGTATCTTTATATTCGCAAGTGCTAATAAATGATGGTTCGCGGTACCGACGACCCCCCAGTACCCCCAAACACCGCGATCGTCGAGCGTCGGCGAACCAAGCCCTCCAACCCCGGTTTGCCGACGCTCATTCGGGCTTCGACGGCAAGAATGTTTGCCATTCCACGGCAATCGATCGCGTCCGCGGTCGCGCTGTCGGCAAAACCCTGAGATGCCTGTCGCGAGACGCGATGAAATGCGATCCGAGGGCCTTCAGGCTCCCGTCAGATGTACCCGCGCCAGGAGTTGCCGTGGTGATCAAGGTTGGAAGAAAACTCCTGGTGTTGGGTCTGTTGCTGGCGATAAGCGGCTGCCAAAGCGGTCACCGCTATCGGTCAGGTCCGAAGCCCCACGTCAGCCACGCCGGCCGCACATGCAGCCCGAGCGGCTTCGGGCAGATGGCGCATTGCTTCTAGAAGCAATTCCAGGAAAAGTGTGAAGCGGTTTTCCGTCCGGAATTGCGTCAAAACAAAGAGTTGGAACCTTGCCAGGAAAAGCGCGTAGCGCCTGTCATGCCACGCGGCGGTAGCTGTAGCGATCCCGGATGAATTCGTTGAAGAAGCGGCCTTTCGAGGAAGCCTTCCTGAAAGCGGCATAGGTCGCCGGGGCAACGTCCAGATAGTCATACCGATTGCCGCTCGGCACGAACCAGACGGAGAGGGTCCTGGTGGCGGGATCGTATTGTGTGTTCCGGATCGCGGTCGATGGCATATCGGCACCTGACTGCCCAGCCGGATTAACCCGCCAGGCCTGGTCCGGTTCCGTGCCGCGCCGTGGCCCCCACGGCGCTCATGCCGTCGCCAATGGTCATCAGGCTTGCATCCGGATGCTGGTGGATTGGGTGCGCGAAGGCCCGAGTGCGGCGGCATTCTGGACCAGCGCGCGCATGTAGCCCAACGCAAATGCCTTTCCGGCGTGCCATGGCGCGTCGCAGGACATTTCCGGCGTATGGTCGGGGATCATCACGCCGTCATAGTTTTCATCGCGCAGGATGCGCACGATCTCGGCCATGTCGATGTCGCCATCGTCGACGAAGGTCTCGTGATATCTGGGCACCTTGCCGCGCACGTTGCGGAAGTGGATGTAGCCGATGTGTTTGGTCCGGGCGAAGCGCCGGACATGTTCGTAGATCTCGTCCGAGCCCGGCATTTCCTGCAGCGAGCCGAGGCAGAGTTCCAGCCCATTGGATGGCGAGTCGACGATGCCCATCAGCCGGTCGTATTTCTGTGGCCGGTTGACCAGCCGCGCGGCACCACGCAGCGCCTCCGCCGGCGGATCGTCGGGGTGCGCCGCCAGCAACACGCCGGCCTCCTCGGCCACAGGAACGAGTTCCTGCAGGAAGCCGCCGAGCCGCTGCCAGAGTTCCTCGCTGCTGACCGACACCGGTTCGGCATTCGGCCGGCCGGCGCGGTAGCGCATGTTCCAGACGACACCGTCGGGCAGCGGCAGGTCGGGGTCGATGGCGGCGAGATCGAGACCCACCGACATCGCCTCGCCGCGCGCGAACGGCCCGCGCGACCAGCCCCAGACACCGGCGATCGAGAAATTGTAGCCAATGCAGGGAATGCCGGCACGCCCGGCATCGCGGACAAGCCGCTTCAAGCCTTCGATCTGCCTGGCCCTGTCGGGACCGCCGAGCAGCACGTCGGACCAGAAGCGCGGCGAGAAATTCTCGATCGCGGCGATTTCCAGACCATTGTCGCGCACGGTCTTCACCAGGCCGGCGAAATCCTCGTAGTTCCAAAGTTCGTCGGTGGAGCAGTCGCCCCAGCCTTCCTTCTCGCTGCCGGCGGACAGCGAAGGATCGCGGCCGCGAAAATAGTTGGTGAGGTGGGCGACGATATGAGTGGCGCCCGCCTGACGGGCGAAGCGGAAATTCTCCGGTGTAAGCGACTCCCGGTAAAGGCCAAGACCGATCTTCATGGTCTATTTCACGCCGATGCCGGCGGTCAGGCCGCCGTCTATTTTGTAGTCGGCGCCGGTGCAGAAGCCGGCTTTCGCCGAACACAGGAAGGCGATGAGTTCCGCCACCTCCTCCGGTTCGCCGACACGGCCAAGCGGATGCGCCGCCCCGAAGCGCCTGTAGGCCTCTTCGACATCGGCGTCGCTGCCGCCTTCGCCACGCGCGGCCTTCTCCAGGATCGGCGTGCGGATCGAGCCCGGGCTGACGGAATTGACCCGGATGCCGGATGCCGCGTAATCGAGCGCCAGCGAGCGCGTCAGCGTATGGATGGTGCCCTTGGTCGTGGCATAGGCGGCCACGTTCTGCTGGCAGGCGAAGCCCTGCACCGAAGCGACGTTGACGATGGCGCCGCCGCCGCGCTTGACCATCTCCGGAATGCCGAAATGCGCGGTCAGGTAGATCGATCCGACATTGACGGTCATTGCTCTGTTCCACGTTTCCCAGTCGGTCGTCGTCGCGGTTCCATAAGGGTGGACCGCCGCGGAATTGACGATGATGTCGATGCCGCCGAACCGCTCGACGCCGGCCGCGACCGCGTCACGAACCTGGTCGGAAACCGAGACATCCACTGTCTGCACCAGCGCCTTGGCTCCGGCCTTGACGAGGCCTTCCTGCATGGCGGCATTGGCCGCCCGGTCGATGCCGCAGGCTATGACGGCGGCACCGCCCTGCGCCAGCCGCCTTGCGGTGGCGAGTGCTATTCCGGTCGTGCCGGTGATCAGCGCGACCTTGTTCTTAAAATCAGACATGGTGCAAATCCTTGAAAGAAATCGGGGTCCGTACGTTTTCGAGGTCGTCGGGAACGAAGCGCAAGCCGAAATCGAGATGCCGGCTCATCAGGTAGCTATAGGCGATACGGTCCCGCGCGCGCAGCGCCGCGATGATCTCGCCATGGGCGCGGCGTGTTTCGCTGAGGATCGGCCGGATGGATTTGCCGACCGTCATGATGTGCAGGATGACCGGCGACAGGAACTGATAGGTCTGCACCAGCATGCGGTTGCCGGCGAGCTTCACCAGCGCGAGGTGGAAATCGAAATCGCGCTGCGCGGCCTCCTGCACATCCTTGCTGGTCTCGATCAGGCCGTTGACCTCGTCAAGGGCGTCGATTTCGGTGGCGCTGGCATTGAGGATGACGTGGTCGCCGATGCTCACTTCGATGATGCGGCGAAACCCCTGGATGTCGTGAAAGGAGGTCTTCGAAATGTCCATCTGGGCGGCGAAGAAATTCTGGATCGCGACATTCTGGCGGTCGGCCAGCACGGCGCCGACACGCGGCTTGGGATCGATCAGGCCATAGGTCCGGATCGTGCGCAGCGCCTCGCGTATCGTGTTGCGGCTGGCGCCGAACAGTTCGCAAAGTTCCCGCTCGGTGGGCAGCACGTCGCCGACGGACATCGAGCGATTGCGGATGAGGTCGAGGATCTGCCGTACGGTCTGGTCGACGGCCGAACTGCTGACCCCGGCGTCGTCTGTCGCTCGAGTCAGGTCGGAATCATCTTGTTCCACGCGAATACCTCTTGCCATTTGTTGGACCAAGGCTACGGCGAACACGATGGGAAATCAACTGGAAGCGGGATGAAATGGCCAGAGGTAGCTCTTGGGAGTCATAGTCTGGCTTGTTGACAGCCTTGTGGTCCAACAATATGGTTGCCGAAAATGTCGAGGAGGCTTCATGGAACAGTGTTGGCGCTGGTATGGTCCGGATGATCCGGTGACGCTTGAGCATGTCAAGCAGGCTGGAGCGACCGGCGTGGTTTCGGCGCTTCATCACATCTATGACGGCAGGGCCTGGTCTGAGCCCGAAGTGCTCGAGCGCAAGCGGATCATCGAGGCTGCCGGCCTGACATGGTCGGTCGTCGAAAGCATCCCGGTCCACAATTCCTTCAAGATCGGCGCGCCAGAACGTGAGCGCTATGCCGGCTACTATCGCGACTCGATCCGATCGCTTGCCAAGGCCGGCATCGCGACGATCTGCTACAATTTCATGCCCGTGGTCGACTGGACCCGCACGGACCTGGCCTATCGGCTGCCGACGACGGGCTATGCCCTGCGTTTCGATGCGATCGATTTCGCAGCCTATGACCTGTTCGTGCTGAAGCGCAGGAATGCCGAGGCAAGCTATACGCCGGCTCGCATCGCGGAGGCCGAGACGCGGCTGAAGGAATTGACGCCTGAGAAGATCGACCAGGTCGAGCGCAACCTCATCGCCGGCCTGCCGGCGACCGAGCGCAGTTACAACCGCGACAGCTTTCGCGAGGCGCTGGCGGAATATGATGCGATCGGCCCGAAGGAACTGCGCGAAAACCTTGCCTGGTTCCTGCGCGAGATCATTCCGGTGGCTGAAGAGGAAGGGGTGCGCATGTGCATCCATCCCGACGATCCGCCCTTCTCGCTCTACGGCCTGCCGCGCATCGTCTCGACCGCCGAGGATGCGCGTTTCATCCTCAAAACCGTCGACAGCCCGGCCAATGGCCTGACGTTCTGCACCGGCTCCTACGGCACGCGCGCCGACAACGACATCGTCGCCATGGTCAAGGAATTCGCCGACCGCATCCACTTCGTTCATCTGCGCAACATCACCATCGAGGAAGATGGCTCCTTCTATGAGGCCGAGCATCTCGAGGGCGGCACCGACATGGCGCATGTCATTCTAGCTCTGATGCAAGAAGAGACGCGTCGCCGCGGGGAAGGCCGTGCCGACTGGCGGATCCCGATGCGTCCCGATCACGGTCACCTGCTTGCCGACGACATCGGCAAGAAGAAGATCAATCCCGGCTATTCACTGATCGGCCGGCTGAAAGGCCTCGCCGAACTGCGCGGCATCATGCGCGCCGTGGAGCGGTTCGGGCTGGCATGAGGATGGTCGGCGGGCGATAGCTTCGCCGTTTGCATATGTAAAAACTATTTGTCTAGGTGAAAATACCTGCTACTACAGCGGGCCGGGCACGCATGCCCGGTTCCAGGGAGGAATTGCCTGAAATGACAAGACTGCGCGGTCTTGCGTGGGATCATCGACGTTGCTGGGGTCCGCTCGACGCCAGTGTCGGGCCGTATTGCGCTGGCAATCCGGGCCTGGAAATCGAATGGGACCGCCGCAGCCTGTATGAATTCGGCGAGGGTGCGCTCGGCCCGGTGCTTGCCGCTTACGATCTGGTCGTATTCGACCATCCCTTCATCGGCGACATCGCGCAGGAGGAGCTGATGGTGCCCTTCGACGCCTATCTGTCGGCGGAGCAAATCCGGTTCTTCGAACGCGATTCCGTCGGTGCGTCCTGGCAATCCTACGAAAAGAACGGACGCCAGTGGGCGCTGCCCATCGATGCCGCCTGCCAGGTCGCTTCCTATCGCCCGGATATCCTGGAACGCTACGGGCCGGTGCCGCGCACGCATGACGATGTGGTCGAGCTCGGCCGGCAGGCGCGCAAGGATGGCAAGTGGCTGGGCCTGCCCTCGGTGCCAACGGATGCCATGTGCATGCTCCTGACGCTTGGCCATCCACAGGAGAACGGCGAGCACTTCATTGCCCGGGACACGATCGAACGGGCCATCGGGCAGTTACGCGAGCTTGCGGCACTGTCGCATCCGAACTCAGCGAAATGGAACCCGATCCGCTGCTACGACCACATGATCGCGCATGACGACGTGGTCTATGTGCCGTTCGCCTTCGGTTATGTGAATTACGCCGCGAAGACCGACAGGCCGTATCTGCGCTTTGCCGACGTGCCGACGCCGCGCTCCGCAGGCGCCTTGCTCGGCGGCGCCGGCATCGGCGTCAGCGCCCAGTCGAAGCACAAGCAGGAAGCGATCGACTATGCGCTGTTCCTGTGCTCGCCCGAATATCAGCGGGGCGATTATGTCAGGTCGGGCGGCCAGCCGGGATCGCTGGCGGCCTGGAAAGATGTCGAGGTCAACCATCTCTGCGGCAATTTCTTCAGTTCGACGCTTGCGACGATCGCCTCGTCCTATCTGCGCCCGACGCATCCGGGCTTCATCGCCTTCTTCCGTGAGTGCGCGCCGCATGCGGCTGCCGCCATTGCCGGAGACATGCCGGCGGCCGAACTCGCCGACCATCTGAACCGCCTCTACCGCGAAACCAGGCAGGGCCAGCCGCAACGGAGCGTCGCGTGATGTCCAGTGTCGCCGAGACTCCAGACGAAGCCGAAGGCGGCCGCAACGGTTACCGCGTGCCGGCTGTGGAGAAGGCGCTCGACGTCCTGGAGTTCATGGCCTCCAGCGCCGAGACGCTGACCCAGACCGAGATCGCGGCCGCCCTCGGCCGCTCCATCCACGAAATCTACCGCATCCTGCTTCTGCTGGAGAAGCGCGGCTACATCTTCCGCACGCAGTCCGACCGCTTCCGGCTGTCGCTGAAACTGTTCGAACTGGCGCACATGCATCCGCCGGTAAACCGGCTGGTCGAATGCGCGCTGCCTGTGATGCGCGAATTGACCGCCAATGCCGATCAGAGCTGCCATCTCGTGGTGCGCGAGGGCCGGAGCGCGCTGGTGGTGCTGCAGATCGATTCGCCGCTGCCGATGCGTTATTCGGTTGCACTCGGGTCGCATTTCCCGATCCTCGAAACCAGTTCGGGTGCCGTGCTGCTTGCTCATTCGAACCGCGCCGAGCGCGAGCGCATCATCGAGCGCATCGTGGCCGCCGGTGAAGGGCAGGGCACACGGGCCGAGATCGAGGCTCGGCTGAACGAGGCGGCAAGGCTCGGCTACGAAATGCGCGCTTCGCTCGCGGTCGAAGCCTGCACCAACATCTCCATGCCGGTGCGCGATCATACCGGCGCCGTCATCGCCGCGCTCACCGTCCCGCTGCTGCCGCAGAAGGCGGCGCGGTTTGACCAGCAAACCGTCTTCGAGCGTACCCGGGCCGCCGCCGAGAAGATATCGGCGGCACTTGGCTGGGGCGAATCCAACTCTTCGTTACGTGCCGACCCGGAACGGCGGGATTACCCGTTCAGCGACTAACAAAAGCGATAAAACCTGGGAGAAGAAAATGCACCGGTCCAAATCAATCCTGTTCGCATCCGCGGCCCTGCTGGCCCTGGGCGCCGCGGCGGCGCATGCCGAGAACATGCCCAAGCGCATCGGCTATGTCACCAACTACGCCACCCATGAGTGGTACCAGAACGTCATCAAGGGCATGAAGGCTCACGGCAAGGAACTCGGAATCGAGGTCGAGGTCCAGGACGCCAATCTCGACATATCCAAGCAGGTCGCCGCGGCCGAGGATTTCATCGCCAAAGGCGTCGACGTGCTGATCATCACCCCGGTGAATGAAGAAGGCGTGGTGCCGCTGCTGCGTCAGGCCAAGGCCGCCAACATTCCCGTGGTGCTCGAAGGCAACCCCGTCAAGGGCATGACCACGATGGTCGCCATCTGCGACTACGACACCGGCTACATGTCCGGCGTGGAAGCCGGCAAATACGCCAAGGACAAGCTCGGCGGTGTCGCCAAGGTGATGAATGTCGGCCTTCCCCTGCTTTCCGCCACGGTGCTGCGCTCGCACGGCTTCATGGACGGGCTGAAGACCATCATCCCCGACGCGGTCATGGTCCACGACCTTGATGGCGGCGGCAATCCGGACCGCGCGCTCGAAGTGTCTTCGGCCGCGCTCGCCAAGAACGCCGACATCAACATCATCTATGGCATCAACGACTCGTCCTCGCTGGGTGGCCTGCAGGCCTGGAAGGCGGCCGGCAAGTCGCAGGATGGCTTGCTGACCGTCGGCACCGGCGGCGAGGGCCTTGCCTTCATCAACGCCATGCAGAACGAGCCGTCCTACCGCATCGAGGCAGCGATGTTCCCTGAAAAGGAAGGCTTCACCGCCATCGACGCTGCGGTCAAGCTCTTCAACAACGAGGAAGTGCCGGAGCACATCGTCAGCCCCACCGCGCCGATGAACGGCGAGGACTGGAAGAAATACTACGACTATGACGGCACCACCCGCACCATCAAATGGGATGCCGTCAACGCACTGCAGCCGCCGGCAAAATGCATGAAGACCTCGGCTGACCTGAAAAAGTAAGGCTGCCGACATTACCCTTCCCGCATCGCGGGAAAGGCGCCTCAGAGCAATTCCAGGAAAAGTGTGAAGCGGTTTTCCCATAGGAATTGCATCAAAGAAAGAGCTGGAGCGGCTCTGCGTTTCCATGAAACGATGAGCCGCTCTAGCAAACGGCCCGGAATGGACTGACATGAGCGAGCTTACACACGCCTCCGCGCCGAAGCGCTTTATGGGCGGCCAGCTGCTGGGCAGCAGCCAGCTTGTGCTGGGCGTCATCCTGGCGGTGCTGTGCATCGCCATCTCGATCGCGGCGCCGCAATTCTATTCGGAGGCCAACATCATAGCCATCCTGCGCCAATGCGCGCTGGTGCTGATCGTCGCCTCGGGCATGACCATGCTCATCATCACTGCCGAGGTCGACCTCTCGGTCGGTGCTTCGCTCGCCTTCGTCGGCTGCATCGGCATGGCGGTGCTGAATTCAACCCACAGCCTCACACTCGGCATGTTGGCAGCGCTCGCGTTTGCCGGCGGCGTCGGACTGTTCAACGGCCTGGTCGTTACCCGGCTGAGGGTCAATTCGCTGATCGCCACCATCGGCACGATGATGATGCTGCAGGGTGGCGTTTATCTGTTCACCCGCGAGGCGGTGCAGAACCACAATCAGCTCGCAAGCTTCACCGATCTTGGCGCCGGCTATGTCGGCGCGGCGCCGGTTCCCGTCATCCTGGCGGCGCTGATCTTCGTCGTCGCCTATGTGACGCTGCGCTTCACCACGCTCGGCCGCTACCTCTATGCGGTCGGCGCCAATGAAAAGGCGGTGCGCCTGTCCGGCCTGCGCTCGGAGCGCCTCAAGCTGTTCGCCTTCGTCGTCACCGGGCTCTGCGTCGGCATTGCCGGCATGATCCTGTCGTCGCTGATGAATGCCGGCCAGCCGACCGCCGGCCGTGGCTTCGAACTGACCGTCATCGCCGCCGTCATTCTCGGTGGCACCAGCCTGCTCGGCGGCCGTGGATCGCTGTTCGGCACCTTGCTCGGCGTACTGGTGCTGAAAGTGATCGACAACGGCATCATCATCCTCGGCTGGAACCAGGACCTGCAGATGGTGGTACCGGGCGTCGTCATCATCCTCGCGACCTATCTCGACATCATCCGGAACAGAGCCAATGTCCGTTGATTTCCTGCACCCCGGCGAAGCCGCGGCCATCGACACCAACGTGCCGGCGCTGGAATTGCGCGGCATCGACAAGCGCTTCCCGGGCGTCGTGGCGCTGGACAATGTCGACTTCACGCTGGAGCCCGGCAAGATCCATGCCTTGATGGGCGAGAACGGCGCCGGCAAGTCGACGCTGATCAAGATCATGGCCGGCGTCTACGGCAAGGATGCCGGGACCATCCGCATGCGCGGACGCGAGGTCGACATCAAGTCGCCGCGCGACAGCCTGAAGGAAGGCATCAAGGTCGTGTTCCAGGAGATCGCTCTGATCTCCGAATTCACCGTCGCCGAGAACATCTTCCTCGAAGGCTATCCGACCGGCAAGATGGGCTCGATCGACTGGAAGAAGATCCGCGCCGATTCGGCAGCGCTCTTCAACCGCATCGGCTTCAATGTGGACCCGGCGGCGCGCACCGGATCGCTGCCGGTCAGCCAGCAGCAGATGGTCGAGATTGCCCGCGCGCTCGCTCATGAAGCGCGCGTCGTGGTTATGGACGAGCCGACCTCCTCGCTGACGCCAAATGAAGTCTCGCTGCTGTTCACCGTCATCCGCCGGTTGGCCGCCCTCGGCATTGCGGTGGTCTATGTCAGCCACAAGCTCGACGAGGTGTTCGAGATCGCCGACACGGTGACGGTGCTGCGCGATGGCAAACACATCTCGACCAGGCCGATCGGCGAGCACACTAATGACACGCTGATCCAGGACATGATCGGCCGGCGCATCGACAATCTGTTTCCCCGCCAGCGCGGCGCGGCAGGCAGCAAGATTGCTCTGTCCGTGGAAGGACTGAGCACGGCGAAGAAGCTGCATGACGTATCCTTCGAGGCCCGCGCCGGCGAGGTTCTCGGCTTCTTCGGATTGATGGGCGCCGGCCGCACCGAACTCGCCAAGGCAATCGTCGGTTATGACCCGATCACATCGGGGACGATCACGGTTGATGGCGGTCGCCTCGCGCCGCACGATACGCGCACCGGCGTCAGGCTTGGCATCGGCCTGCTCACCGAGGATCGCAAGAGCGAAGGGCTGATGGCCGAACTGCCTGTCTACCAGAATGCCAGCCTGGCCTCGCTTGGCGCCTTCGCCCGCCTGGGGTTCGTCGACAAGGCCAGGGAGCACCAGGCGGTGCAGGATTATGTCGACCGCTTCCGCATCAAGACCCCCAGCCTGTTCCAGCAGGTGAAGAACCTGTCGGGCGGCAATCAGCAGAAGGTGCTGATCTCGCGCTGGCTGATGCGGGGCCTGAAGGTGATCGTCGTCGACGAGCCGACACGCGGCATCGATGTCGGTGCCAAGTCCGAAATCTTCGCGCTCATCGACCGGCTCGCCGGCGAAGGTTTGGCGGTGGTCATGATGACGTCCGAGATGCCGGAACTGCTCGGTCTCGCCGACCGGATCGCGGTGATGTGCGAAGGCCGCCTCACCGTGATCATGTCGCGCGAAGAGGCTACGCAGGAAAAAATCCTCAATGCGGCGATCGGGTGAGACCATGATGGCTCGCGGCCTACCCCATGGTCCGTTCTTGAAAAGGAGCAAGCGATGAGCCTTGCAAGCACGGCTTCCGCAAAAACCCAGCCTTCGATACTGGCGCGGCTTTTTGCCCGGCAGGAACTGGCGCTGCTGGTCTGCTTCATCCTGGTGTTGGCGTTCTTTTCCTTCACAGTCGAGAATTTCTTTTCCGTGCGCAACCTGACCAACGTGCTCGGCCAGGCGTCGTTGCCGCTGATCGCCGGCATCGGCTGCGCCGTCGTCTTCATTTCCGGCGAGGTCGACATTTCGATCGGCTCGCTGCTCGCGACCATCGCGTTGCCGCTGATCATCATCATGAACGACACCAACTCGCTGTTGCTCGGAATCGGCGGCGCGCTGCTGTTCGGGCTGATCATCGGCGTGGTGAACGGCTATCTCACCGCCTATGCCGGCATCAACTCGCTGATCGTGACGCTGGGCACGATGTTCATCATGCGGGGCGGCGTCTATCTCTACACCGGCCAGCGCGCGATCCCGGACGACGCCAGTCTCGATAGTTTCATTGCGCTGTCGGATGGCCGCCTGTTCAACATCATCCCCTATTCGGCCGTCATCGCCATCGTCCTGCTCGCCGCCTTCGCCTACATGATGCAGCACCGGCCGTTCGGACGGCAGATCTATGCCGTCGGTGGCAACCAGGAAGTGGCGCGGCTGGCGGGTTATGATGTGCGGCGTGTCAAGTTCATCTGCTTCATCATCAGCGCGCTGCTGGCGACTGTCGCCGGCATCATCCTGGCCGCGCGCGTCGGCTCGGCGCAGCACACGGCGGGGCTGAATTTCGAATTCCAGGTGGTTGCCGCGACGGTGCTCGGCGGCGTCAGCCTTGCAGGCGGCATCGGCAGCCTGACCGGCATGGCGCTCGGCGTGCTGATCCTGCAGTTCCTGTCCAATGGCCTGCGCGGACTTGGCCTGCCGACCGAATGGCAGCTGGTCATTACCGGCATGATCATCATTGCCGCCGTCGCCTTCGACGAAGCGAAACGCCGGCGCGCGAACGGAGGCTGACATGGCTCGTCTTGAAGGGAAAACCGCAATCATTACCGGTGCCGCCGACGGCATCGGCCATGCGATCGCGCAGGCGATGGCGCGCGAAGGCGCGCATGTCTTCCTCGGCGATATCGCCGACAGTGCGGGCGAGGATTTCGCGGCCGCCCTTCGCGCGGTCGGCCACCGTGCCGACTATATCCATTGCGACGTCTCGCAGGAAGCTGACATCGCCGGCCTCATCGATAGTGCCATCGACAAGACCGGGCACCTCGACATCCTGGTCAACAATGCCGCCATCGCCATTGGCGGCATGCCGGTGCACGAGATGACCGACGAGCAGTGGCACCGGCTGATATCGGTCAACCTGACCAGCGTATTTCGCGGCTGCAAATACGCGCTGCCGCACATGATCGCGCAAAAGTCGGGCTCGATCATCAACATGGCCTCGGCGCAGGGCCATATCGGCCTCGACGGCTGGACCGCCTATGCCGGCGCCAAGGGCGCGGTGATGGCGATGACGCGCCAGATGGCGGTCGAGTTCGGCCCGATGAACGTCCGCGTCAATTCGATCTCGCCGGGCACCATCAACACGCCGATGAACGACAGGCTGATCAAGGAGATCGGCGGCAATCTGGCGAAAGCCTGGGTCAAGATGCATCCGCTCGGCCGCATCGGCGAGCCTTCCGAAGTGGCGGAGGCCGCCGTCTATCTGGCGTCGGACGCCGCCGGCTTCACGACCGGCACCGACCTTCGCGTCGACGGCGGGCTGACCGCAGCCCCGCGCTACGTTCCCGAACTGCTTTGAAAACTTTGAAACGAGATTTGAAATGAACAAGGCCCTCGAAGGCGTCCGCATCCTCGATTTCAGCCATCTGCTGCAAGGACCGTTCGCCACCCAGTTGCTCGGCGACATGGGCGCCGATGTCATCAAGATCGAGCGTGCCGGCGCCGGCGACATGTTCCGTGGCATGACCTTTTTCGCCAAATGGGTGGGCGGCTCCGAGAGCCCGAATTTCCTCGCCTGGAACCGCAACAAGCGTTCGATCGCGCTCAATCTGAAGAGCCGCAAGGTGCATGCCATCCTCATGGAGATGGCCAGGAGCGCCGACGTCGTGGTGCAGAATTTCCGCCCCGGCGTGCTGGCCAAGCTCGGCTATGGCTACGAGGACTTCAAGGCCGTCAATCCGCGTATCATCTACTGCTCGGGTTCGGGCTATGGCGAGGAGGGTCCCTATGTCGAGCGCCCCGGCCAGGACATGCTGATCCAGGGGCTGGCCGGGCTGATTGCCAACACCGGCCGCGGCGACCAGGCGCCGGTTCCCGCCGGCGCCGGTCTTGCCGACCAGATCGGCGCCATGAACATGGTCTACGGCATCCTGTCGGCGCTCTACTATCGCGAGAAGACCGGCAAGGGCCAGAAGATCGAGGTCAACCTGCTGGCTGGCCTGCTGGCACATCTCAACCAGGAATATGTCGCCGTGCTCAACCTCGGCGAGGATTTCGTGCGGCCCAATTCCGGCATCGGCCATCCTGGCATGCAGGCGCCGTTCGGCATCTACGAAACCAAGGACGGCGGTTACGTTTCGATCGCAATGAGTCCGTTCAAGACGCTGTACGAGGTGCTGGAGGCGCCGCAGCTTGCCGTCTACGACGACCTGAAAACCTTGTTCGACAAGCGCGACGAGGTGTTCGACAAGGTCAATGCCGAGACCAAGAAGTTCGGCACGCAGGATCTGCTGGAACGCCTGCTCTCGGTCGACATCTGGTGCGCCGAGGTGAAGGACATCCGCCGCGCGGCCGAGGATCCGCAGGTCACGCATATGGGCATGATCACCAGCTACGATCATCCACGTGGCGGCACCGTGCGGGTGGTGGCTCCGGCGGTCAAGATGAGCGAGACGCCGGCGACCATCGACCGTCCGGCGCCGCTGGTCGGCCAGCACGGCCGTGAGATCCTGGCCGAGTTCGGCCTGTCGAAGGACGAGATCGCCGCTCTCGAGGCATCCGGCGACATGACCGTGGACGCGGCCTGACGATGCGCGCCTACAAGACACTTACGGTCGAAATGTCGGGCCGCGTCGCGATCGTCACCTTCCGGCGCGCCGACCAGCTCAACGCCATGAACAGGCTGATGCAAGGTGAGATCACCGAGGTGTTCGAGGCGCTGTCTCAGGATGCGAGTGTCGGCGCGATCGTGGTGACCGGCGAGGGACGCGGCTTCATGGCCGGCGCCGACATCAAGGAATATGCCGCGCAGACCGGCCCTGAATTCGACCTGTTCCAGGCCGCCGGCACGCGCATGTACGCGGCCATCGAAAACAACCGCAAGCCGGTGATCGCGGCGGTCAACGGTTTCGCCTTGGGCGGCGGCATGGAGCTGGTGCTGTGCTGCGACATCGTCGTCGCCAACCAGTTCGCCAAACTCGGCCTACCGGAGATCAAGCTCGGGCTGATCCCCGGTGGTGGTGGTACGCAACGCAGCGTCGCCAGGCTCGGCCGCAACCGCGCCAATCTTCTGCTGATGACCGGCGCCATCGTGCCGGCCTCCGAATTCGTTGCCGCCGGCCTGGTCAACGAGATCGTCGATGTCGACCGGCTGATGCCGCACGCACTGGAACTGGCTGCGATAATCGCCGCCGAACCGGCCGCGGCGATCGAAGGCCTGAAGGCGCTGACGGCACATGCGATGTCGGGCGATCTGGCTGAAGGCCTCGCGAGGGAACGCGACATATTGGGCGACCTCTATCGCAGCGAGATCGGCCAGCGGCGTGTCAGGGAGTTCGCCGAGCGGAGCACGACAAAGGCGAAGAAGGCCGGACCGTGAAGACCAATGACGCCTATCGCGGGTTGGGCTGGGCGCACGGCGCCCTGACCGTCCAGCGGCTCGGCGCGATGCTGGCGCCGGTGACCTTCGTCCTGGACAATGGCCGGCAGGTCTCGCCGATGCACATCGCACCCTGGTCGGACGAGCCGGAGGCGGAAACGCTGCCGGGTATTCTGCGCAAATTGCGCGGCGAATGGCCTTGCGTCCCCTTCGGCTATTCGGTGCCCGCCGACGGTTGGCCGGACGACTGGGCAGGCGTGATGGGGCCGCCGGAGCGCGACGAAGAAGTCCATGGCCACAGCTCCAACCATGACTGGACATGGCGCGACAGCGACGGCGCATCCTTGTCGCTGGGGCTCGCCTATCCCGAGGGAAGTCCGGTCGAGCGCGTTGAGCGGACGATCACACCTGATCCGTCGGCGCCGGCCATCGACATTGAATTCAGGATCGTCGTTCGCCGTGCCTGCCGCCTGCCGATCGGTCTTCATCCAGTGTTCCGACTGCCGTTAGAGACGGGTGCCGCCACGCTGGAATTCGGCGGCTTCGATGAAGGCCGCACCTATCCACACGATGTCGAACCCGGCGCCGCGCTGTTCGCCCGAAACAGATCCTTCACGGAGCTGACCAGCGTACCGGCGCGAGCCGGCGGCACGACGGATGCCTCGCGGCTCCCGCTGGCCGCCGATACCGAAGAACTGCTGCAGATCGACGGTCTCGACGGCACGGTGGCGCTTGCCAACCATGAAAGCGGCTACCGGGTAAAACTCTCCTGGCAGAAAGAGCATTTCCCAAGCCTTCTGCTCTGGTACTCCAATCGCGGTCGCAAGGCGGCACCATGGAATGGGCGTCATGTCGCCATCGGCATCGAGCCGATCTGCTCGCCCTTCGGGCTCGGTCCGGCAACTGCGCTGGCCGACAATCCGATCGCGCAATCTGGTATCGCGACAGCGCTGGAATTCTCGCCCGAAAAGCCTTTCGTGACCCGCTACCGCATCGAGGCATCCGCGCTGTGACGAACCGTGCCGCAATGTCGCTGGTCAAGCCGAACCGGCCGCGCTTCACCGATATCGAGGGGCTGGCCGCGATGGTCGGCCAAGGCGATGCACTCGGCGTCGGCGGCCACCATTTCGCCCGGCTGCCGATCGCCTTGCTGCGTGCGATAGCCGGCTCAGGCGTCAAGGAGTTGCGTTACATCTGCTGGGCAGGCGGCTTGCCGCTCGAGCTGCTGCTCGAAGCGGGCGCGGTGGCTGAAATCGACCTCTGTTTTTCCAGCCTCGACATTTTCGGCCTGCCGCCCCGGTTCCGCGCCGCGGCCGAAAGCGGCGCAATACCGGTTCGTGATTGGACGGCGCTGGCCATGATCCAGGCGCTGCGGGCGGCACAGCAGAATCTGCCATCGATGCCATTCCAGCTTCCCGAGGGATCGGACATGCTCGCGCGGATACCGGGGGCAAGCGCCAGGCCCGATCCGATTGCGGGGACCACTACGGGATTCATTCCGCCATTGCGGCTCGATACTTTCATCGTCCACGCGCAGCGCGCCGATGAAAGCGGCAATGTGCAGATCATCGGCCCACGCGCGCTCGACTTCGCCATGGCGGGGGCGGCGCGCAAGGTGCTGGTCACCGTCGAGGAAATCGTCCCGGTCGGGGCGCTGCGGAAGGACGGGCGCCAGAGCATCCTGACCCGCAACCAGGTGTCGGCCATAGCCCTGGCGCCGGGCGGTGCCTGGCCGGCCTCCTGCCTGCCGCTTTACGCCACCGATTATCAGGCATTGTCTGAGGCATTCGCGGCCAGGGAAAAGCCCCTGGCGGACAATCTGCGCCTGCCGTCCGAAGGCGTGCCGGCATGGCTTCGAGAGGCTGCGAAGGTCCGCCCCGAGACGGTCCTTGCCATGCCGGCGCTCGCGCGGAGCGAAGAAAAAGCATCTGTCGACGAGATCATCGCTGCCCGCATCGCCGCCGAACTCGACAATGAGAGCTTTACCAGTGCTGGCGCGGTGTCGCCGCTGGCCAATGTCGCCTACCGGTTGGCCAAGGCAACGCACGCGCCCGACATGATCATCGCGACGATGAGCTGCGGCCATCTCGACATCGCGCCGAGCCCGATGATCCTGTCGCTGATCGAAAGCCTGGATTGCGAGACGGCGGTGGCGCATGCCGGCGGCGACGACACCTATTCGGCCTACTATCAGGCCGGTGCCGTGACGCATGAGATCGTCGGCGCGGCACAAGTCGACCGGCACGGCCGTGTCAACACCATCGCGCTGCGCAAACCAAGCGGCGGCCTGATCCGGCTGCCCGGGCAAGGCGGGATGGCCGATGTCGCCAACATGCATCGCGACTATCTGCTCTACATCCCCCGTCATTCGGCCCAGTCGCTGGTGGATGAGGTCGAGATCGTCAGCTCCGCCCGTGGACTGCTGACGCCGGCCGAGCGCGAACCGATCGGCTATCGCACCGGCGAGGCGCTGGTCTTCACCGATCTCTGCGTCTTCAGGCTCGACCCGACATCCAGGGAATTGACCGTCATGGAAATCATGCCTGGCGTCACGCGGCAACAGATCCGTGACGCTACCGGCTTTGCGGTGAGCTTCGACGCCGATTGCCTGGAGGTCCCGCTGCCTTCCGGCGATACGCTCGCTGTTTTGCGAAATCGCATCGACCCGCTCGGTCTGCGTCGCCTGGAATTCGTCAGCGCCAAGGAACGCGGCGCGCTGATCGCCGAGATCCTTGCCGCCGATCGCGGCATGATCGAGCGCTGCATCGCCGCACAGGGATCGTACATCGCAAGCTGAGGAACCCATGGCAAAGCCGCTGCTCGATATGTCCGCCGCGCGCGTCTTCTTCGACGGCATCTTCACCAATCCGCGCGTCGCGCATCCGGAAGGCGTGGCCGTCCACAGCGATGGGTCGATCTGGTGCGGCACCGAGACCGGTGACCTGCTGCGCCTGGCCGCCGACGGCGGTTCGGTCGAGCGCATGGGCTCCACGGACGGTTTTCTGCTCGGCATTGCCTTCGACAGCGCTGGCAATTGTTTTGCCTGCGATCTGAGGCATGCCGCGATCTTTCGCTGGGATGCCGCGACAGGTCATATGGAGCGCTTCGCCTCGTCCGGCATCCGTGTGCCAAATTATCCAATCGTCGACGAGGCGCGGGGCTGGCTCTACGTGTCGGACAGCGTCGGCGAGGACAATCGCTCGGGCATCTTCCGCTACGACCTCGAGACGGGCGAGGGCGGCCTGTGGTGCCGGGAGGCGATGTCCTTCGCCAACGGCATGGCCATGGCGCCTGGTGGCAATGGGCTCTACGTTGTCGAAAGCGATGCGCCCTGCATCAGCCATGTGCCGATCCTCGCCGACGGCACGGCAGGGTCGCGAGAAGTGGTCGTCGAAGGCGTGCACAATGTACCCGATGGCGTTGCCTTCGCGCCCGACGGCTCGCTGTTCATCTCCTGCTACGAGCCAAGCCGCATCTATCGCTGGTGCAAGGATAGAGGCCTCGAAGTGCTGATCGAGGATCCGGCCGCGACCACGCTGGCGCATCCCACCAACATCGCCTTCAAGGGCGACAAACTCTACACCGCAAATCTTGGCCGCTGGCACATCACCGAGATCGATCTGGCGGCGCTACCTAAAGCAATTCCAGGAAAAGTGTGACACGGTTTTCTGTCCGGAATTGCGTAAAAACAAAAAGATAGAGCGGTTCGCCGTTTCCGTGAAACGGTGAATTGCTCTAGGTTGGACGGCGACTGTGTTTCCCCGCAGGCGCGCCCGCCCGTCACCACATCATGAAGGACGCGACATCCGCATCTGACACCTTGCCGGCATTCACGTCGGCGATCGCCTGGTCGACGATCGCCACGCCCTCGGCCACTTCGTCTTCGGTCAGCGTCAGCGGCGGCATGAATTCGAGCACATTTGCCTTCAGCCCGACATAGGTGAAGGCCGCGCCCAGTTCGTAGCCGCGATAGATGATTTTGGCCGTGGTCGTGGCAGGCACCGGCTCGCGCGTCGCGCGGTCCCTGACCAGGTCGACGCCGATGGCGAGGCCACGCCCGCGCACATCGCCGATGATCTCGTGTTTTGCACCGAGCGCCCGCAGTGCATCGGCGAAGAGTTTGCCGATCCGCGCCGAGCGTTCGACCAGGCCTTCGCTCTCGATCGTCTTCAGCACCGCGTTGCCGGCCGATGTCGCCACCGGATTGCCGGCGGTCGTCTGCAAGGCGAAGGCCGGTGCATGATCCATGATCTCCTTCGGCCCGACCACGGCCGACAGAGGCAGCCCGCCGCCGATGCCCTTGCCGAACACGACGAGGTCCGGCGTCAGCCCTTCATGCTGGAAGCAGTGCATCATGCCGCTACGCGCCAGCCCGACCTTGACCTCGTCGAGCACGATCTTGATGCCGTGCTTGCGGCAGCGCTCCTGCAGCGCTTTCAGGAAGCCCGGCGGCGGCAAGATCAGCCCACCATCCGACATCAGCGGCTCGATGAACACAGCCGCGACCTGATGCGGCGGACAGGTCGTCTCGAACTGGTAATCGAGCAGGGCAAGCACATCCTCGGCGCTGAAGATCGGCCTGTAAGGATCGGGATAGGGCAGCAGGACCACGCCTGGCCGTGGCAATGTGTGCGTCATGGCGGTGTGGCCGCTGATGCCCATCGAGCCGGACAGGTTGCCGTGATAGGAGCCGATGAACGAGATGAAGCGCGAGCGGCCGGTGGCCGCCTGCAGCACGCGCACCGCGCAGTCATTGGCGTCCGACCCGGAATGGCCGAACCAGACGCGCCGTTCGCCTTCTCCAGGCGTAACCGCGAGCAAGCGTTCGGCCAGCGAGACCGCTGGTTCGTTCGGGTAGAGCAGCAGGCTGGCGCCCGCCATGTTGCGGATCGAGGACTCGACCGCCTCGACAACAGCCGGATGGCCGTAGCCGAGCACCGCTGGGCCGGCCGATCCCGACAGGTCGAGCAGCGACCGGCCGCCTTCCTCGATCAGCCGGTTGCCTTGGCCACCAATCACGCTCAGCGGCGAGAACCGCAGCTTGCCGATCTGCGCGATGGTCGCGGCGTCGCGCTCGCGCAGGCTGAGATTGCTCAAGGGATCGCCTCCGTCTGGGCGGGCAGCGCCGCAGCCAGCCGATCAGCCCATTCTTCGATGCCGTGCCTTGTCGACAAAAGGTCCTGCCGGATTTCGACGAGGACGGCGGGGATGCCGCGGTCGTCACCATGGATGGGCACGGCGTAATCGGCGTCGCGGCTGATCACATAAGGCACGTTGGCCGCGACGTTTAGTGTCGCATCGGTGCGCAGGGCTGAAAGAATTGTTTCGGCGAGATCGATTCCATTCGCATGCAGTACGCCCGCATGCCAAGGCCTGACGACACCGAGGAAGACGGGCGTGAAGGAGTGGATCGTCACGATCCGCGTCGGCCGGCCTTCAGCTACCCGGCGATCGAGATGCGCGGCCACACGCTCATGGAACGGCGAAAACATGATTTTGGCGCGCCGGTCCCGTTCCGCCTTGTCGAGGCCGACATTGCCGGGAATGCCGGTGTCCTCAGACACCATCGGAATGCTGCCCGGCGTGCCCAGCGGCCGGTTGAGGTCGATCAGCAGCCGCGAATAGCCGCTGAGGAAGGCCGGCGCATCGAGCCGTGCCGACAACAGGCGCGTCACCTCCGCGGCGCCGATATCCCAGGCGATGTGGCGCCGCAGATGGCTGGCATCGAGCCCGAGCTGGCGATATTCCGCCGGCATGTGATTGGAGGCGTGCTCGCACAACAGGACGATGTCCGAGAGGCCGTGCTCGTTGAGAACCTCGACGGCGTCGGGCCAGTCTTTTCGAGGAAGCAGGTCTTTTTCAGTCCGCGCAGTCATCAATAAAGCGTCCGATAGAGATCGCAGACGGCAACCGGATCGAGGCCGGCCAGGCGCTCGGCCTCGTGCCGCTTGAGTCCGACGAAGGTCTCGATGAAGACCGGAGCGAACCATCCCGTGACAGTGCTGTCGGCGAGAAGCGCGTCCAGCGCCGCCGGCAGCGTTTCAGGCAGCCGCACCAGGCCAAGCTTTGCCCGTTCCGCATCGCTCATCAGCGTCGGGTCGCCGGTGACCAGCGGCGGCGACGGCAGATCCGCCTTCAAGCCTTCCAGCCCGGCGCGGATGATCGCGGCCAGCGACAAATAGGGATTGCCGGTGGCGTCGGCTGCCCGATACTCGATATTGTACTGCCGCGCCGGATCGCGTCCGCCGATCGTCACCGTCGGACAGATGCGCAGCGACGCTTCGCGGTCGCGGTCGGCGAGCCAGGTGTAGGACGAACTCCAGCTGTGCGGCTTCAGCCGGTAGAAGGATGAGACGCTCGATGCCGTCATGGCGGTCATCCCAGGCAGATGACGCAGCACGCCGGCACAGAACGCACCGGCTTTGCCGGAGAGGCCGCCGGGCTGTGCCGCATCGTAGGTTGCCGGCTTGCCGGCCTCGTCGACGAAGCTGAAATGGATGTGCACGCCATTGCCGACGGCATCCGGGGCGGTCTTGGGCGCGAAACTGGCGCGCCAGCCGGCATTGCGCGCCACTTCGCGCGTGATCTCGCGGATGGCGACGGCGCGGTCTGCCGCGGTCAGCGCATCGGCGGGCTCGTGCGTCACTTCGAACTGCTCCGCGCCGAATTCGGCGATGACCACTTCGGGTCCGACGCCCGCTTCCTCCAGTGCCGCCATCAGATTGGGGGCGAAGGGGTCCGTCCGCCTGAGCGCGGCGAAGGACATCGAATGCGCCGGCGCGAAGCCGCCGTCGGCGATGTGGAATTCATGCTCGAAAGCGGCGATGACGGAGAGCCCGGTCGCCGCCTTCAGCTCCGCCAGCGCATCCCTGAGCATGGTTCGCGTGCAGCCGAGCCATGGGCTGCCGTCGAGCTCGACAATGTCGCCGGCCACCATGTCGAACGGTGTCGCCGATCCGGTCCGTGCGGTGCGAAAGCGCGCCTTGAGATCGGGGATCAGCCGCAGGTCGCCTGACGATCCCCAAGGATTGGGATCGACGATCGAGTTGAACGGCGTTAGCGACAGGTTGGCCTGCAGCCAGCCGACGCCGGTCGTCGCGGTCTTCTGCAACTTGCTTTCGACGACGAAGCGGCCCCGCGTGACGGCGGAGAGATCGGTGGTGACGACGGCAACGAGCGGCTCGACGATCGATGTCATGCTGCTTTTCCCAAGGCATTGAAACGAGCGACGACACTGTCGGTATCGGTGACCCAGCAATACCCGCCAAAGGCCTTGAGCGCGATGTCGTGTCGCTCCTGGGTAATGGTGGCGCAAGCATCCGCCACGCAGGTGACGAGGTAACCGCGGTCGGCTCCGTCGCGCACCGCCATGTCGACGCACTGGTCGGTGAGCACGCCGACCACGACGAGATAACGGATGCCGAGGTTCTTCAGGAGATAGTCGACATTGGTCGAGTTGAAGATGCCGGACGATGTCTTCGGCAACATGATCTCGTCGCCGACCGGCGCCAGCGAGGCGACCGGCAGGCCTTCGGGAAGGCTGGGCGCGACATGGATCGGCGTCAGCTTGTGGTCGAGCGAGCGGTCGCGGCCGTCTTCGGTCAGGCTTTGGATGATGGTGTGCAGCACCTCGACGCCGTTGGCCCGCGCCGCCGCCAGCAGTCGCTCCTGGTTGGGGATCGTCAGCGAGGATGTCTGCCGGTAAAAATAGTGGTCGGGGCCGCGCTCCGGATGCGATGGATCGGCACCCGGTTCCAGCCAGATACGCTGCATGTCGACGAGCAGCAGCGCCGTCTCGCCGGCACGGAAGGCTTCGTCTCGCTTGGGTAAGGTTTCGGTCATGCTTTGTCGTCCCGCTTTACTGATTTGGGTCCAGGTGTCCTGCGTGGCCCGGGTTGGCCTGCGCCATTCTCGTTTGGGTTGCTGTCGAGCGTCACCGCATTGGCGTGCCGTACTTTCTCGATCCTCTCGATGCGAGCCCGGGCATCATCGCCCAGCGTCGAAACGATGTGGGCGGTAAGCGCCTCCATCTGTGCGATCGCCGGTGCCAGCGTGTCATAGGGCGAGGCGACTTCGAGCGGGCTGACGATCGTGACTTCGGCGAGATCGGCGATCGGCGACAGCCATTGGTCGGTGAAAAGCAGGATGCGCACATCGAGCGCCGCCGCCTGGCTTGCATAGGCCATCACGTCGAGCTGGTAGCGGCGATAGTCGAAGACGACAAGCACGTCGCGGCGTCCGAGATCGGCCAGCGTGTCGAATGTCTGCGGAGAGAGCACGCCCAGATCGCGGACCCCGGACCGGAACTGCACGAGATATCCTGCGAGCATGCCGGCGATGTGCCGGCTGAAGCGGCCACCGAGCAGCACGATCTCGCCCTTGGCCTCCATCAAAAGGCGCGCGGCCCGCTCGTAGGTCTGCACCGGTGTCGCGGCGGTGGCTTTCTGCAGGGCCGTGGTGACGGAATCGAGATAGGCGAGCACGGCGCTGTCACTGGAGCCGCTTTGCCGCTTTGCCTCCATCATCAACAGCGGCGAATGCAGTCTCGCCTCGACCTCGGCCAACAGCTTTGCCTGGAAATCCGGAAACCCGTCATAGCCGAGCTTGACGACCAGCCTGACCACGGTCGGATCGCTGACGCCGGCGCGCCGGGCGAGCGAGGAAGCAGTGCCGAGGCCGGAGGTCGGATAGTCCGTCAACAGCAGCCGGACGATCTTCTCTTCCGACGGCGTCAGCGCCAGATCCCCGCGCATCAGAACATCGCGTATCGCCATTGGCCTCCCCGAAATCCGTGTTCTCTTGTTTTGTCGAGTTTATTACAGACATTTAAATCTCGGTCAAGAATGAAGAGATGTTGACATTGCTCGATCGCTGGCCTTACCTTGTCGGAAAGCAGCCAAGAGACTGTGGGGAACAGCCATGCGAAATGGAAGCGACGTCATCGTCGTCGGTGCGGGTATTGTCGGCTCGAGCACCGCCTGTCATCTGGCCAAGGCGGGTGTGAACGTCACGCTGGTCGAGCAGACGCATCCGGCTGGTGGCCCGTCCGGCAAATCGTCGGCGCTGCTGCACGCCTTCTACCTGATGCCGGAACTGTCGCAGCTCTCCATCCGTGGTCGCGAGATATTGGTGTCGCTGCCGGAGATCGCTGGCGAGGGGTCCTTTGTGACCGAAGTCGGCATGATGTGGGTCTGCGGCGCCGACAATGAGGCGAGCTGGAAAGCGGCGGCCGAACGCATCCGTGGCGAGGGCGCTCGCATCGAGACCTTGTCACCGCAAGCCTTCGCCGATGCCGCGCCCGGCTTTGCGCTCGATGATGTCGCGCTGGCGCTGTGGGAGCCGGAATACGGCTATGCCGATGCCTTCGGCGCCACCAACGCGATCGCTCGCGCCGCCCGTACCAACGGTGCGAAAATCCTGCAGAACACGCTTGTCGAAAGCCTTCGGCGGGAGGGCGACCGCATCACCGGCGTCGCCTTGACGGATGGAACGGTGCTGGAAGCCGAGACGGTCGTGCTCGCCGCCGGGCCATGGACGCGCCGCCTGTTGGAGACGGTGGGGCTGGACCTGCCGTTGCATGTCGAACGCCATCCGATGGCCGTTCTCGATGCCGCCGGCAAGGCTAGGCATGTGATGCCCTTCGCCTGGTGCGATGACATTTCCTGCAACTACGCGCGGCCGGACAATGACGGCGTCATCCTGGCCGGCACTTGGGCCGGCGGCGGCACCGGCCTGCGCCACGAACATGCCGGCCGCCCGCGTTTCGTCGAGAATCCCGACACCTACATGGAAGGTGTCGAGGAGTCCGAATCGGTCGAGATCCTGGAGACCTTCGCCTCTCGCGTGCCCGCCATGGCCGAGCTCGGCATACGGCCCGGTTATGCCGGGCTCTACGACATGAGCCCCGACGATCTGCCTGTCATCGGACCCATGCCGGGTGTCGAAGGGCTGGTCGTCTCGGCGGGGTCGTCCGGCCATGGGTTCAAGACTGGACCAGCCGTCGGCGAGGCGGTGGCAAGGCTGGTCACCGAGGGGGCGCAACGGATCCTTGCGCCGTTCTCGCCCAGCCGCTTCAAGGCCGCGTGATGGCGTCGGCGACAATCAGCGAGAGCAAGCCGCGCGGTTTCATGCCGGCAGCGTTCCGCAACGCCACGGCCGATGCCTTGTGCATGGTGGTGGTGCTGCTGCTTATGGCGCTTGCCGCCTTTGTCTTCGGTGGCGCCGCCATGCAGCGCGTCGTTACCTATGCCGCGATCATGCTGACCGCGGTGCTCGGCCTGCAGATATTCTCCGGCAACAGCGGCATCGTCTCTTTCGGCCAGGCCGCCTTTGTCGGCCTCGGCGCCTACGCCACTGGCATTCTCACCATGCCGACGGCGCTGCAGCGAACGGCGCTGCGCGACCTGCCGGAATTCCTCGCCGGCTATCAGCTCTCCTTCTTCGCGGCGCTGGCCGTGGTGCTGGTGCTGGCTGTCGTCATCGGCCTGTTGACCGGCACGCCACTGCTCCGGCTGACCGGGTCGAGTGCCTCGATCGCCACGCTCGCCATGCTGATCATCGTCTACACGCTGTTGGTCGCCGGGCGCGAGATCACCCGCGGCAGCCAGCCCTTCTACGGCGTACCGCGCGAGGTAGGGCTGTGGACCGCCGCGGCGGTCGCTTCCGTGGCGCTGGTGGCGGCAAGGCTGTTTCGCGAAACCTCTTTCGGTCTCGCCAGCCGCGCCGCCGCCAATGACGAGCGCGGCGCCGCCGCCGTCGGCGTCGACCAGCGCACGGCGCGGCTTGCCGCCTGGGTGGCGGGCGTGGTCGCGGCGATGGCTGCCGGCGCCATGATGGCGCAGTTCCTCGGTGCGTTTTCGCCGCGCGATTTCTATTTCGACCTCGGCTTCACCATGCTCGCCATGCTGATCGTCGGCGGCATGACCTCGTCGCTCGGTGCTTTTGCCGGCGTCATCGTCACCATCGTGGTGATCGAGGTGGTGCGCCGCTTCGAAGGCGGCGGTGAGGTGCTCGGCCTGCATCTGCCAGTCTTGTTCGGCCTCACCCAGGGTGTGCTCGCCATCGCCATGATCCTCGTCATCTGGCAGCGGCCGACCGGCCTTTTCGGCGAGCGCGAGCTCAACCTTCTGCGGCGGCCCGGACGCCCGGCGGAGACGGCTTCGGCCGCGCCGCCGCTTAAGGTCGGCGCGGACCGGCTGGTGGCCGACCATCTGTCGCGCCGCTACGCCGGTGTCGTGGCGGTGGACGACGTCAGCCTGAGCTTCGAGACCGACAGCATCACCGGCATCATCGGTCCCAATGGCGCCGGCAAGACGACGCTGCTCAACATGCTGGCTGGCGATGTCGAGCCAAGTGCCGGCAGCGTATCCGTCGGTGGCGTGGCGCGGCAGGCCTCGGCCTTCCGCTTTGCCCGATCGGGCATCGCCCGCACCTTCCAGAACATCCGCGTCTTCCCGCACATGACCGTGCTGGAAAATGTCGTCGTCGCCGCACGCCAGGTCGAACCCGGTCTCGGCCAAGCCGAGGCGGCCGCCATGCGCGAGCTGTCTCGCATGGGCCTGGAGAAATTTGCCGATCAGCCCGCCGCCAGGCTTGCCTATGGCCAGCGTCGCCGGCTGGAAGTGGCCCGCGCGCTGGCACTGAAGCCGCGCTTCCTGCTGCTCGATGAGCCGGCCGCCGGCATGAATGCGGTCGAGACCGCCGAGCTTGTCTCCATCCTGTCGGCGGTTCGCGCCGAGCGCCGCATCGGCGTCGTGCTGATCGAGCACGATATGCGGCTGGTGATGAACCTCTGCGAGCGCATCGTCGTCATCGATCATGGTCGGGTCATCGCCGACGGCACGCCCGGCGAGGTGCAGAAGAATCCGGCCGTCATCGCCGCCTATCTCGGCAGCCGCACCGCCCGCGCCAAGACAGCGCAGGCAACAGCCGAAAACCAGACCGCATAGACCGCAACGACAACAGCCAACGATAACAAATCCAGAAGGAGAACCGACATGCCAAGCCTCTATCGCCTCCACCGCGCAGCTTTGTGCGCGGCGGCGTTCGGCATCGCCGCCATGTCCACGGCCAGCGCCGAGGAGATCATCATCGGTGCGGCGACCGCGCAGACCGGCGGCCTTGCCCCATACGACCAGCCGGCCCTTGCCGGCCTGCGCATGTCGCTCGACGAACTCAACGCCAAGGGCGGGCTCGGCGGCAAATACACCGTCAAGCTGATGATCAAGGACACACGCTCCGACACCGCGCAGACCGCCACCGTTGCCCAGGAACTGATCGACGCCGGCGCCAAGATCATGATCACGCCGTGCGATGCCGATCCGTCGATTTCGGCAGGACAGCTCACGCAGCCGCTCGGCATCCCGACATTGACGCTGTGCGGCTCGGCACCCGTGCTCACCGGCGCGGTCGGCGACGTCATGTTCGGCACCTATCCGGCCGACAACGTCCAGGCGACGGCGGTCGCCGATTTCGCCGTCTCCGAAGGCAAGAAGAAGGTGTTCCTGCTGACCTCGCCGGATTCCACCTACACCGCCAACCTGCCGGAATATTTCGGCAAGGTGTTCGAGAAGAAGGGCGGGGCTGTCGTCGGCCGTGGCACCTTCACCATGGGCCAGCCGGACTTCTCCGCCGAGATCACCAACATCAAGGGGCTGGCCGACAAGCCGGACCTGATCATGACGGCGGCCTACGAGCCGGACTTCCCGGCCTTCATCCAGCAATTGCGCGGCGCCGGCGTCACCATCCCGGTCTATGGCGCCGACGCCATCGGCACGCCGACCATCAAGGCCCTGGGCAAGCTGGTCGAAGGCGTCGTCTACACCGCGGCCGGCTATGCCGAGCCGGGCAGCAAGCTCGAGGCCTTCAATGCCGCCTTCACCAAATATGCCGGCCATGCCCCGGAATCGACCTATGAGGTCAATGGCTATGAGATCGGCCTGATCCTCGACCAGGCGGTGAAGACCGCCGGCTCCGACGATCCGAAGGCAATCCGCGACGCCATCGCCAACCTCAGGGATTTCGACGGCATCACCGGCAAGATCACCTATGCCGGCACCGACCGCATGCCGCTGCGGCCGGTGGCCTTGATGCGCTACGAGGGCGGCGAGGGCAAGCATGTCCAGACGCTGATCCCCGACGCCTCCGACGTTCCCGCGCCGTGATATCATGCTGAGCGTCGAAGCCCTCAAGATACGCTACGGCGAAGTCGAGGCGGTGCGCCGCGTCGACCTCACCGTCGACAGCGGCGAGATCATCGCGCTGGTCGGCGCCAATGGCGCCGGCAAGAGCTCGACGCTCGGCGCCGTCGCCGGGCTGGTACCGGCAGCGTCCGGCAAGGTGGTGTTCGACGGTGTCGACATTACCGGCCTGGCGCCGGAGGCGATCGCCCGCAAGGGCGTCGCGCTGGTTCCCGAAGGCCGCCGCATCTTTGCCAGCCTGACGGTGGCCGACAATCTGCGTCTGGGCGGCGCGGTGCATCAGCCCGCGGCCGAGGCACGGGTGCGCGAGGAGGAGATGCTGGAGCTGTTCCCGATCCTGCGCCGCTACCATCGCGTCAAGGGCGGCAATCTGTCGGGCGGCGAACAGCAGATGCTGGCCATCGCCCGCGCCCTGATGGGCAAGCCGCGCATGGTGCTGCTCGACGAGCCTTCGCTCGGCCTCGCCCCGCAATTGATCGACACCGTCTTCGACCTGATCGCCGAACTGCGCCGCAAGGGCCTGACCATCCTTCTGGTCGAGCAGAATGTGGCTCTGGCGCTCGAAATCGCCGACCGCGCCGTCGTGCTCGCCAATGGCGAGGTGGTCTTGTCGGGCACCGCAAAGGAACTCGCCTCCTCGGACCTCGTCCGCCAGGCCTATCTGGGAGCTTGAGAAGCATGATCGCGCAGCAGATCATCAATGCGGTCAGCCTCGGCGGCGTCTACGCGCTGCTGGCGCTCGGGCTGGCGATCGTCTTTTCCATCGTCGGGCTGATCAACTTTGCCCATGGCGAACTGATGACATTGTCGGGCTATGCGCTCCTGGCCTCGCTGGTCTTCGGCCTTCCTTTTCCCGTGGCCGTGCTTGTCGCCGTGTCCTGCGGCGCGCTCGCCGCCGTCGCCATGGAGCGCGTCGCCTTCAGGCCGATGCGAGGCGCCAGCGTCACCAGCCTCTTGCTGACCAGCTTCGCGGTTTCCAGCCTGCTGAAGGTCGTCTTCCAGAACGGCATCTCGGCCCGGCCGCAAGCTGTCGCCATGCCCGGCTGGATGACCGGCGCCTTCTCCTTCGGCGACTTCACCATCGGCGTTGGCCCCAGCATCTCCATCGTCGTCTCGGCGCTGGCGTTGGTTGCACTGGAAGTCTTCCTGCGCCGCTCGGTGACTGGCACGGCGATGCGCGCCGCGGCCGAGGATTTCGACGTCGTGCGCCTGATGGGCATTCCGGCCAGCCGCATCATCGCCACCGCCTTCCTGCTCTCCGGCCTGCTGGCCGGGCTCGCGGCAATGCTGTGGGTGGCGCAGCGCGCTTCCGTCGATCCGCTGATGGGTTTCACGCCGGTGCTCAAAGCCTTCATCGCCGCTGTCGTCGGTGGTCTCGGCAGCTTGCCGGGCGCGGTCGCCGGCGGCTTTCTGCTCGGCATCATCGAGGTGCTGCTGCAGGCGACGCTGCCGGGGGCGATCGCGCCCTATCGCGACGCCATCGTGCTGTCGGGGGTCATCGCCGTGCTGCTGCTGCGCCCGCAAGGCCTGATCCCGGCGGTCCGCGTCCAGCGCAGTTGATGTCATGTACAGCAAGCCAGAATTCGCGCCGCTGTCGCGCGACGATGTCTTCGGCCTGATCGAGGCGGCCGTCTTTGCCACTGTGGTGACATCGGGACCGCAAGGGCTCGTCGTCTCGCACCTGCCCTTCATGCTCGACCGCACGCGCGGCGCAAACGGCACGCTGGTCTCACACCTCGCCAGGGCCAATCCGCACAGCGCACTGATTGCCGAGGGCAGGGCGGCCGTCGCTGTCTTCCAGGGTCCGCACGGCTACATTTCGCCATCCTGGTATCCGCGCAACCCGGTGCGCGACAGCGCGCCGACCTGGAACTTTGCCGTCGTCCATTGCCATGGCCAGCCGATGACGCTCGACGACCACGGTACCGCCCGGCATCTCCTGCAGCTTGTCGACGAGCTGGAAAAAGGTCGCGACGACCGCTGGCGCATGCGCGAACTCGGTCCCGGCGGCATGGAGAGGCGCATGCCCAGCATCATCGGCTTCGACATGCCGATCGAGCGCCTCGAAGCCAAGTTCAAGATGGGCCAGGATGAGCGCCTCTACGACACGGACGGGGCCATCGGCGCGCTGGAGCAAAGCGATCCGGCGCTGGCGGCCATGATGAAGACGCACAACGCGCATCGCCGGGACTGACCCGCGAAAAAGTCTGCCGGCCGATTGGCTTTCAACAGGCCACTCCACTTGCCTGCTCTCGGTCTTCTGCTCGCCCGCGACCTTCTGCTCGCATCCGTGCGTGGAAAAATCGTTCGCCTTGGCGGCCTCCAAGGGCCGATCGTTTCTTTCCCGGCAATAGGAAGTCGATGAGACTTGCAAGCACTGATGGCGACTCCGGTCGCGGAAAAGTGCCTGCATGTTCAACCGGCTGGGTTTTCCAAGTGGAAGTTCATGCCACGTCCCGAAAGACCAGGGGAAGGAGCCTGATATGCCAAGAATAGTGCCTGTGCTCGATCTGAGCCGTCTTGAGCAAGGTGCGTCGGAGCGCCGGACATTTCTGGCGGACTTGCGTTCCGCTTCGCGCGACATCGGCTTCTTCTATCTGGCCGGACATGGCATCTCCTGGGCCGAGATCAGCGAGGTGCTCACCGCATCGCGCCATTTCTTCACCTTGCCGGAGGCCGACAAGCTTGCAATCGAGATGGTCAGGTCCGCGCAATTCCGCGGCTACACGCGCGCCGGCGGCGAACTGACCAAGGGCAAGGAGGACTGGCGCGAACAGCTCGACATCGGCGTCGAACGCCAGCCCATTGCGCAAGGACCGGGAATTCCCGCCTGGACGCGGCTGCAAGGCCCGAACCAGTGGCCCGCCGCACTGCCGGAGCTCAAGCCGGCGTTGCTTGCCTGGCAGAGCAAGGCGACGGCGGTGGCGATCCGGCTGTTGAAAGCCTTCGCACTGTCGCTCGATCAACCCGAGGACGCCTTCGACCCTATCTATGAAGGGGAGCCCAATCACCGCATGAAGATCGTGCGCTACCCCGGCCGCGATGCAACCGGCGGCGACCAGGGTGTCGGCGCGCACAAGGATGGCGGCTTCCTGACGCTGCTGCTCCAGGACGACAGCAAAGGGCTGCAGGTCGATTATGATGGAAGCTGGGTGGATGTGGACCCCATTCCCGGAACGCTCGTCGTCAACATCGGCGAACTGCTTGAACTGGCCTCGAACGGCTATTTGCGCGCAACGGTGCACCGCGTGGTGACGCCGCCCGCCGGCGTCGAGCGGATTTCGGTGCCGTTCTTCTTCAGCGCAAGGCTCGACGCAACGATACCGCTGCTTGGTCTTTCCGAGGAATTGGCGGCGCAGGCACGCGGGCCGGCCAGCGATCCGGACAATCCGCTGTTTGCCGATGTCGGAACCAATGTGCTGAAAAGCCGGCTGCGTTCGCATACCGACGTCGCGCGCCGCCACTATGCGGATCTGCTGGAACCGGAAATCCGGGCCGGCTGAGCTTCATAGGCTCGACAGGACAGGATTTTCGCAATTCATGCCGATTTTTAGAAAATCATTCGTCGTATCTGGGCGGAAATTGGCCCAAAAAGAAAAAATCCGTTCAGCGTTTTCCTCCCATTTCGTTGAACGGTGTTCCCCTCTGAAGGTTTTGACCTTCTTTTTGGCCGGGCCGCTTTCGCGCCCGGCCATTTTTCTTCCTGAGATGCGCGTTGCCATGGCCACGCCGATCCGGCAGGTTTCGTCTGGAGTGATCGGCCGCAATCAATGGAAAGAAGGAGGGTCTCATGACATCCAATGTCGCCGTCATCGCCGGCGCGGGCTCCGGATTGAGCGCCTCGCTGGCGCGCCTGCTCGCCGGCGAGGGCTTTCGCGTCGTCCTGGCCGCCCGCAATATCGAGAAACTCGGCGCCTTGCAGGCACAAATCGGCGCGCAGGCCGTGGCAACGGATGTCTCCGATCCCGCATCGGTCGAGCGTTTGTTCGATGTCGCCGACAAGGCCGGTCCGCTTTCGATCGTGATTTTCAATGCCAGCGGACGCGCCCGCGGCCCGATAACCGAGCTCGATCCCGAGGCGGTCCGGCAGGCATTGCTGGTCGGCGCCTATGGCGGGTTCCTGGTCGGTCAGCAAGCGGCCCGGCGGCTCCTCGCTCGAGGGGCGGGCTCGATCTTCTTCACCGGCGCGACGGCAAGCGTGAAAGGGTTCGCCGGCTCCGCCGGTTTTGCCATGCCGAAATTCGGCTTGCGCGGACTGGCGCAATCCATGGCCCGCGAACTGGCCCCGAAGAACATCCACGTCGCGCACTTCATCATCGATGGCGCCATCGCTTCGGCCATGTCCGGTCAGGAGTCCGAGCCGCAGGATCGCCGGCTGTCACCGGATGCGATTGCCGAGGCCTATCTCTCCATCCATCGCCAGCAGCGCAGCGCCTGGACCTGGGAAATGGAGCTCAGGCCTTGGGTGGAGACATTCTGACGGGGCTGGCTGACGGGGCTGGCTGACGGGGCTGGCAAAAGGTGCGACTTTCCGCGTCTTGCGGGCAAAATCGAGAGGAGTCGACATTGAACGGGGATATCACTATATAGCGGCGGCTTCGTAACGCATGCCTAAGGGCTGCGCCACGGAAGCGACTGTAAATGTGCTAGGTATTGCGCCATCTTTTGTGACGAAAATCGGCTCGAAAACCGGAAAAAAGCAAATAGAAACAGTGGCGCACAGCCGGGTCGATCCGGCTAAACGGTACCAGCCCCTCCAGAATCAGAAAATGTTCTTCAAACCTCGATTTCCTACGGCTCTGTGGACCTTGGACGGCATCGGCTTGCCGGGGCGTTACGACTCGGTTGGAATGGGGACAGGCATCCTTTGCGGGATGCCGGCGTTTATGATTACCAACCGGCTTTGCCGCCAGGGAACAGCAGTATGAGTGAACACGCGATCGAGTTCTTGCAGGGATGGATCGGCGAAAAGGTCCATTGCCAGTCCCACGCCAGGATCGAGAAGCAGGCCGAGACTCTGGCCAAGGAATGCGCTGCCAAGGCAGCGGAGGTCGGCATTCCGTTGGAAGACATCCAGGAAGAAGTCGGCGACATCAAGGAACTCATCGCATCCCGGCTCGAGGAAGCAGCCGAGGCGGACGGGAACCAGCAGGCGTCCAGCAAAGCCGCCGAATAGATTTTAGGCGCGACCCTGTCTGAATGCGCGGGCCCTTCGGCCCGCGTTTTCGTCTCAGCCGACCTTTTCTCTTAGCCAAGCCTTCGGCAGTGCCGGCACGAAATTGCCGTCGCGCCCGGTCATATCGTCATTGGCGGTCAGCGCGTTGAGGATCGCCTCCTCCACGGCCTGGATCACCGCGTCGAAGAACGGGTCGATGTCGCTATCCGGGATGAAATCGGCATTGGCGATCCGGCCCGACGGCGCCAGCGCCGCGGCGGGATTGGCTGTCGAGAAGGCGAGAAAGATGTCGCCCGAGCTGTGATAGCCGAAGCCGCCGGTCATGGCGACGCCGAGTGGCACGCGGCGGGCCAGCCGTTTCATCTGGTGCGGCAGGAAGGGCGCGTCGGTGGCGATGACGGCGATGATCGAGCCTTTTTCGGCGCGCGGCGTGCCCTCGCGGACCGCCGGCTCCACGAGTTCCGGCCCGGCACGCAGGCCGCGAAGGGTAAAATTGCGCCGCTTGCCGAAATTCGACTGCACGAAGGCGCCGACCGTATAGGCGCGGCCTTGCCATTCGACCATGCGCGACGCAGTACCGGAACCGGCTTTGAAGCCGAAGGCGATCATGCCGGTGCCGCCGCCGACGCTGCCTTCCTCGATCGGGCCGCCGGCGGCACCGTCGAGGGCCTCGCCAACATGATCCGATGTCAGATGGTGGCCGTTGATGTCGTTGAGAAACCCGTCATAGGTCTCCGCCGCCACCGGCAGGCCCCAGCCGCTGTCGAGTGCGGCCGGCAGCACATGATGCATCCAGCGCAGCGTGCCATCGCGTGAAACACCGCAGGAATGCGTGTTGGTGATGGTGATCGGGAAGTTGAAGGCGCCGGTTTCCTCGATGATGTGCGAGCCGGTCAGTTCGCCATTGCCGTTCTGGCTGAAAATGCCGGCAAAGACCGGTGTGGCCAGCTCGGCGCGCGGTCTGGGCAGGATCGCGGTGACGCCGGTGCGTACCGGCCCCTTGCCGACGACAAGCGCGCCGTCGCCCGATATCAGCGTCGCATAGCCGACCGCGACGCCCGGCACGTCGGTGACCGCGTTGAACGGCCCTGGCGTTCCGTCGAAGCCGATGCCGAAGCTTCGCGCGCGCGGCTTGCCGGATGGCGTTGCCAGATGGTGCGGATTGTCGGTCATGGTCTTAGAACAGCGATCCCTGATTGCCGGGTTCCCTAGTCTTGGCAACCGGGGTCTTGGCGGATGGCTTGGCAGCCGGCTTCGGCCGGGCCGCACCGCTGGTCGCCACCGCATCAGCAATGCCGTCGGCGAACTCCAAGGAAAGCGCCATTCCCGACGCCACGTCGGCGGCCTGCTTGATGACGGCGCCGTCGGCATCCTTCACCAGCGCGAAGCCACGCGCCAGCACGGCCTTGTGCGAAAGCGTCGCCAACAACCGGTCTGCTTGGACGACGCGCCCGCGCAACCGCTCCAGCCGGATCAGCATCGCCTGGCCGCCGCGTCGCACCAGAGCCGTCAGAAAATCCCTTTGCACGCGCTGGCGCCGCGCTGTCGGCTCGATCGTGATGCGGCCTTGCAGCAAGGCCAGCTCCTGCCTGTGTCGTTGCAGCGATGCCCTCGCGCATTTGGGCAACTGGTCCGCTGCCCGATTTAGCTCCGCACGCCGGGCTCTCGCCAGCGCGCGCAGCGCTCCTTGCGCCCGCAAGAGATTGCGTTCGTTGGTGCGCCGCGCCTCGGCAATTCGCTGCGACAGCATCGTCGGCGTCAGCTTCACGGCAACATATCGTGCCCGCTTCCGTTCGGTGGAAACCATCAGGCCGCGGCCGAGCCGGCTTGTCGCCTCGTCGAGGCGACGACGCGGCAGCGCGAGCAATTGATCGGGCGAGGGCAGGGCACGGGCCGCCGCACGGGCGGCCTGCCGCTTGCGTTCGAAGTTGCGCAGAACCGCCGCCTTGAGCCGCGCGCCCAGGCTGGCAAGCGTCGCTTCGAGGTCGGCCTTCACCGGCACGGCGATTTCGGCCGCGCCCGTCGGTGTCGGCGCCCGCACATCGGCGACGAGGTCGATCAGCGTCCAGTCCGTTTCATGGCCGACGGCCGAGATCACTGGAATGCCGGAGGCGGCAACAGCGCGCGCCAGCGCCTCGTCGTTAAAACCCCACAGATCCTCGAGGCTGCCGCCGCCGCGCGCCACGATCAAGAGATCGGGGCGCTGGATGGCGCCGTCCCATGCCAGGGCGTTGAAGCCGGCGACGGCATTGGTCACTTCGACGCCTGACGTCTCGCCCTGCACGCGGACCGGCCAAACCAGCACGTGCAACGGAAAGCGGTCCTTGATGCGGTGGATGATGTCACGGATGACGGATCCGGTCGGCGAGGTGACGACACCGATGACGCGCGGCATGAACGGCAGCCGGCGCTTGCGGCCGGCATCGAAAAGCCCTTCTCCCTGCAGCCGGCGCTTGCGCTCTTCCAGCAGCGCCATCAGCGCTCCGGCGCCGGCCGGCTCCAGATTGTCGATTACGATCTGGTAGTTGGACTTGCCGGGATAGGTGGTGAGCTTGCCGGTGGCGATCACCTCCATCCCTTCCTCGGGACGGAATTTCAGCCGGCTCATCGTGCCCTTCCACACCACGGCGTCGAGCCGGGCGCGGTCGTCCTTCAGCGCGAAATAGGCATGGCCGGAGGAGTGCGGCCCGCGATAGCCGGAGATTTCCCCGCGCACCCGCACATTGCCGAAGACGTCCTCGACCGTGCGCTTCAGCGCGCCAGAAATCTCGCTCACCGTGTATTCGGTGGCGTTGGTGCGTGATTCGGATGCTGCGTCGCTCATCGCTCGATTGGGGGCCGGTTGGCGTTCCGCGTCAAGGCGCAGTGTCGATCCAGGCACTCATGGTCCGCATATGCCTGATCCCTCCTACCAGCCCGGGAGGATCTGGTTCGGCTTGCTCCGCTTCATCTTGGCGAAGGCGAGTGCCGCGAAGTCGAACGTTCCCGTCTCCTCGCCAAGCGGCACGGAAATATTGTCCAGGCTTTCCGAAATATGGCGGGCGAGCGCGTCGACAATCTCCGGCCGCGATGTCTGGCCGCGCATGATGCCGATGCGGCAATCGGGCAGGGCGCCAAAGCCATCGGCTTCACCCAGCACCCGCATGCCGGGCCTGAGCGCGCATTCCGGCAGCACCGAGATCGCCAGGCCCGAAAGCACCGCGGCGGTGATCACGGTCGCCGAGAAGCTGGTGAACAGGATGCGATAGTCGCGGTTCTGCTGGTCCAGCACGTCGACGGCGGCGCGCCGCCAGATGCAGTTCGGCCGACCAAAGGCCATAGGCAGCGTTACCTGTTCATGCGTCGCATGGTTGGCGGAGGTGACCCACAGCAGCGGCTCGCGCCGCACCACCTCCGACTGGCCGCGGACATCGTTGTGCGTCACCAGCGCCAGATCGAGATTGCCGCGCTTGATGTGCTCGACCAGCCCCGGCGTCGGCTCGCAGATGACGGTCAGCTCGACACGCGGGTTGGAGCGCGTGAAGCGGGCCATGATCTCAGGCAGGAAACGGTCGGCATAGTCGTCCGGCGTGCCGATGCGGATCGTGCCTTCGAGGCGCTGGTCGTCGAAGGCGGCGAGCGTTTCGCGGTTGAGATAGAGCAGCCGTCTTGCATAGGAAAGCAGCTTGTCGCCTTCCTCCGTCAGCCTGTTGGTGCGCCCCTCCTTCTCGAACAGCGGCTTGCCGATCCGCTCCTCCAGCCGGCGCATCTGCATGGACACCGCCGACTGGGTGCGGTGAACCTCCTCCGCCGCGCGGGTAAAACTGCCGGTATCGGCGATCGAGATGAAGGTCTGCAACTGATCGAGATCGAGTGGCGCTTTCATCGGTCCAATCCATCATTGTTGTTGATGTCTATGATTAGAAACATTCGTTGGATTAATCAATTGGCTGATGGCAAATTGGCATTGTCCACATGAAGGCATGTGAATCGAAGCCGAAACGGCCGCTGTCGCCAGCGCCGATCGCTTGGCTTTGTTCGCTCGACTCCGAAGGAAACTGCTATGACCACGATCGATTTCGCCACCGAGACCTCGCGCATCACCTCGCGTCCGGCCGTTGCGACGCGCGTGGCAAACACCGTCTCCAACGCCTATCGCGCCTGGAAAAATCGCCGCGCCTTCTACCGCCTCGGCGAGATGTCGGACGCCGAGCTCGCCGACATCGGCCTGACGCGCGCCGACCTGCATGTCGCCATCGACGTGCCGTTTGGCCGCGATCCAACGGCGATGTTGCGGGAAATCGCCAGCGATCGTGTGGAAACGATCGAGGACATCGCCCGCAAGGTGGCTTGATCGCTGAGCGGTGAACCTATTCACGGTTCAGCGCGACCAAAGGTTCTGCAGGCTCCCCACTCCCTGCCGGTCCCCCCGCCGGCCTGCCTGCACGTTGCCCGGTCCTCCCAGGACCGGGCTTTTCTTTTGTGGCTTGCCGGGAAATTGGCTTGACGCCTACCGCCGGTCCATGTCCCGCTTGAATTGGTCGAAGATCGTTTCCACGCCCTTCTGGTACTCGTCGCGCTGCTGGGCGCCGGTCTCGAACATCTTGCCGAACAAATCGTCGAACGGGTTCCTCGCCCTACCGCTCGGATTGGTCTCTGGCTGCGGCGCCTGTCGTTGCTGCGGCCGTTGCGACGCCTGAGGTTGTGGCGCCGGCTGTCCGCCAGGCAAGCCGCCACCTCCTTGCCGTAGCATCTCCTCGAAGATTTTCCCGAGCGGATTGTCGCCATAGGGACTCTGGGTCTGCTGCGGCTGCGGCTGCGGCTGCGGCTGGGGCCGGCCTTGCGGCTGCGGCGTGCCACCGCCGAACATGTCCTGCAGCACCTTGCCGAGCGGGTTGTCGCCATAGGGATTGGGTGCCGGTTGCGGCTGGCTTTGCGGTTGCGGCGTACCGCCGCCGAACATGTCCTGCAAGACTTTGCCAAGCGGGTTGTCCATCGGGTTCTGAGATGGCGGTGCCTGGCGTGGCTGTGGAGCCGGCGCTTGCATGCCGCCGCCTTGCCGCATCATCTGCTCGATGATCTCGCCCAGCGGATTGTTGCCGCCACCGCCGAAACCGCCGGCGGCCTGCATCTGGTTGGTCGTCTGCTTGAACAGCCCGCCCATCACCATCGAGGCGATCGCCGGCAGCATCTGCTGCAAGATCTGCTGGCTGACGCCGCTGGCTTGCGCCGCCTGGCTGGCGACCGCGCGCGACAGGTCCTTGGAGCCGAACAGATGCCCCAGAATGCCGTTGCCTTCATCGACCCCTTGCGGCGAGAAAGCTCGGGTCGCATCCTCGAAATATTTGGCGTGCTGGCCGCTTGCCATCGCCGTCATGAAGGCGCCGAGCCCATAGGGGTCGGCGGTGTTGCGTTGCAGCCCCTGCGAAAAGGCCGGCAGCAGTGCTGCGACCGCCGCCTGTGTCTGTTGCATCGAAAGCCCATATTGTTGGGCAAGCGCCTGCATGCCATTGCCGTTCTGGGCCTGGGTCAGCATGTCGAACAAGGTAGGCATCGGCTTCTCCTCCGGGAAATCCTGGGCGGAGAGCCTAATTCGTTTCAACGCCCGATTGAAGCAGCTTTTGTCGCTCGTTATGGCTCGCGGTTAATAGGCATATTCCATGAACACCGGCTCGATCGAACCGCCCCAGCGCGTGTGATAAGCCGAAAGCATCTCCTCGGCGCTGGTGGTGCCGCGCGCAACCACTTCGTCCAATGTGTTGAGGAACGAGGTCTCGTCGTAGCCGTCACGGTTCTTCTTGCCGCGGTTCTTCAGCCCCGTGCGCGAAATGGCCAGCACGTCGCGCGCGATCTCGCGCAGCGTGGTGTTGCGGAAAGGCGCGGAAATGCCGAGTTCAGGCACCGCATTGCGCATGGCCAGTGTTTCTTCATATGTCCAGCTCGAGGTCAATGCCTCCGCCGCGTCGAGCGCGGCCTCGTCGTAGAGCAGTCCGACCCAGAAGGCCGGCAGCGCGCAGATACGCCGCCACGGCCCGCCATCGGCGCCGCGCATCTCGAGGAACCGCTTCAGGCGCACGTCCGGGAATAGCGTCGACAGATGGTTGGCCCAGTCGCCCATCGTCGGCAGCCCGTCGGGCACTTCATTGCGCGCCGCACCGGCCATGAACTGGCGGAAGGTGATATGGGTCATGTCATGATAGCGGCCGTCGCGAATGACGAAATACATCGGCACGTCGAGCGCCCATTCGACATAATCGGCGAACCCGAAATCCGGTGAGAAGCAGAATTCGAGCAGGCCCGAGCGCTGGTTGTCGGTATCGCGCCAGATGTCGCCGCGCCAGCTCTGCAGGCCGTTCGGCCGGCTCTCGGTGAAGGGCGAATTGGCGAACAGCGCCGTCGACAGCGGCTGCAGCTTCAGCGACACCTGCATCTTGCGGCGCATGTCGGCCTCGCTCTCGAAGTCGAGGTTAACCTGGATCGTGCAGGTGCGGTACATCATGTCGAGGCCCTTGGTGCCGACCTTGGGCATGTAGCGTGTCATGATCTCATAGCGCGACTTCGGCATTTTCGGCGTCTCGGCCAGCGACCATTTCGGGCTGCCGCCAAGGCCAAGGAAGCGGATTCCCATCGGCTCGGCGATCTCGCGCACCTGGGCCAGATGCGCATTGCCCTCACGGCAGGTCTGATGGATGGTTTCCAGCGGCGCGCCGGAAAGCTCGAACTGGCCGCCAGGCTCGAGCGAAATCGCACCTTGGCCGGTCGGCTCGACCAGGCCGATGATGCGGCCGTCATCCATGATCGGATCCCAGCCGAGCTTTGACTGCATGCCTTCGAGGATGGCGCGGATGCCGCGCTCGCCGCCATAGGGCACTGGCTCGTTGCCATCGACATAGAAGGGGAATTTCTCGTGCTCGGTGCCGATGCGCCACTTGTCGCGCGCCTTGTTGCCTTCGGCCAGGTGCTCGACGAGTTCGTCGACGCCTTCGATCGGCCGGAAATCGGTTGTGTCGCGCGCCATGATCTTAGCCCTCAGCAGATGACCCCGAAAATCGACTTTCGATTTTCGGAAAGGATCATGTGCCCCAATCGAATGCTACAGCGTCCTTTGCGCGTCCGAAAGGACGCGCGGCGCTGTAGAGCGGCCGGACGACCGCCGGCGCTAGATGGACGAAATGTCAGTAGCCGATCAAGCGAAAAATCCTGAGCCACAGGTCAAGAGGAATTGAAGGCTACGGCCCCAGGGCCGCCCCTTGCAAGAAATCATGTCCTACCAGTCTCCGACACTTGCCTGGATCACCGCAAGCGCGGCCACGGCCGCCGTGTCGGCGCGCAGGATGCGCGGCCCGAGCGGAATGGCGCTCACGAAGGGCAGGGCGCGCAGCATCTTGCGCTCCTCATCGGAAAAGCCGCCCTCCGGCCCGACCAGCAGCCCGAGCTTCTTTTCCTTTATCGCCTGCAAGGCCGGCAGCGGATTGTTGGTCGAGGCGTCTTCGTCGCAGAAGATCAAACGCCGTTCCTTGTCCCAGCCGGTCAGCAGGCGTTCGAATTTTTCCGCCTCGCGAACCTCCGGCACCGCAAGGATGCCGCATTGCTCGGCGGCTTCGACGACATTGGCGCGCAGTCGGTCGATGGAGGGCTTTGCCACTTGCGTATGCTGGGTGATGACGGGCTGCAGGATGCCGGCGCCCATCTCGACCGCCTTCTGCACGAGATAGTCGAGCCGCCCCTGTTTGAGGGGCGCGAAACAATAGATCAGGTCGGGCAGCGGCGGCTGCGGCCGCTGCAGCGCCAGCACCTTCAGCCGCACCGCCCTTTTTGTCTTCGCGGCGATGGCCGCCGACCACTCGCCGTCGCGGCCATTGAAGACAAGGATCTCGGCCCCTTCGCCGAGCCGCAGCACGTGCATGAGATAATGGCTTTGCTGCTGGCCGGCATCGAACTCGGCATCCCCTGCGAGATCGTCGGGCACGAACAGCCGTTGCATCTTGTAGTTGGCGCGCATGGCCGAGGAATGGGCGAGCCGGCCGCCGGCGTCAAGCCTCGGCCGACGGATGCCACACCGGCCGAAAGCCATGACGCAGGACGGCAAGCGTCGTCTCCGGGGTCAGCAGGACAAGCGCCTTGCCTTCGAACTGGTCAAGGTCGATGGGCGGGCCATATCCGGCAAAGGACCACGGCAACGCCTTGCCGTTGCGCAAGGCATATGCGCAGCCGTTGGCCGCGATCACCGCACCGTCGGGCAGGGCGGCAAGCTCGGCTGTTGCCACATCCGGCCTTTTGCCGCCCGAAGCCAGCCGCTCCTTGTGCAGTCGCTTGTCGACCTGCGGCGCCCGCGGCTCGGCAATGCCGAACGCTTCACCGAAATGGCCGACAAAATCCTTGGCCCGTGCGCGCTGGCAGAAGAAGCAGGGACGATGCCCCGCCGCCAGTGCCGTCACCTCGTCGAGGAAGAACAATTCCGTCCAGCCGGCCTTGCCGCCCAGATGGTCGTCGCTCTTGCGGTTGCGGCCCATAGGCTGGCGCCGCACATTGCGGAATTGGCATACGCAGATGATCCAGGCCTGAAGCGCCCAGCGTTTCCTGAGCAGCGTCCTGGTCTCGGGGTCGTGGATGATACCGCGATTGCCGGTGAACAGCCCGCGCTCGGGCACGGCGTGGATGGCGCCGAACGGATCGACCCGGTTCTGCAGTGGCATAGTTCTCTCCTGGGATACGCATCTTGGCTGCAATGCTGGCGGCATGATATCGCTCGTCGCATCTTTTTCATGTCAGCAGGGTTTTGCGATGCGGGTGCTGGTGGTCCAGAACTACGACAATACCGGCCTGGGCCAGGTCGGAGCCGCACTTGCGGAAGCGGGTGCCGATCTCGATGTGCGCCTCCCCTACAAGGGCGACCCCCTGCCCGAAGATGCGGCCGGGCACGATGCCATGGTGGTGCTCGGCGGCGGCCAGAATGCGCTGGCCGACGATGAATATCCCTATTTTCCGGCGCTGCTCGAACTGACCCGCGATTTCGCCGGCAAGGATCGCGCCGTGCTCGGCATCTGTCTTGGCAGCCAGCTGGTCGCCCGCGCCTTCGGTGGCGAGAACCGCATCGGCGGCGCCAACGAATTCGGCTGGCGCGGCGTGTCGCTGACGCCGGACGCCAAGGCCGATCCGGTGCTGGGCGCACTGCCGGAAAAGTTCCCGATCTTCCAGTGGCACGACGACACGTTCGAGCTGCCGCGAAACGCCGTACGGCTCGCCGGCAACGATGTTGCCCAAAATCAGGCGTTTCGCGTCGGCCGCGCCGTCTATGGCTTCCAGTTCCACTTCGAGGCAGACCGGCCGATGGTCAAGGACTGGAGTTCCTCCTTCGCGCCGATCATTGCCGCGCGCCATCCAGACTGGGCCGGCGAGCTCGATGGCGAAATGGCGCGCAACGGCCCCGACGCCGACGCCGCTGGCCTCGCCATTGCCCGCGCCTGGGTGGCGACTATCTGAGCCTCCGCCCTTTGGGGCGCTCTGCTGCGTGACATAATTGGCACGCAGCCGTGAATCCTTCCGGGAAAACCCCTTTCTTCCTTGGCTTGTGTCCGCCCGCCATCCTAGAAGGCGCGCGCTTTGCATCGGCTGTGCAACCGCGATGAACCTTTTGTGTGACCCGTGCGACACACCGCCGATACAGAACATGCCTAGAAGCGCGAAATCGTCGAAATTTTGAAGCGATTTTTCCGTTTCAACGCATTGGTAACCGCCTCGTGCACAGATGCAGAAAGCTCAACAAGAGATGACTTCCGTGAAAGCAGCGCTTCTGTCCTTTGCCATGCTCTCCGCCATCGTGCTTTGCGGTCTGGGTATCTATGCCGCCGACGCGGCAAACAACCACAATGCGGTCGACGGCTACGGCGTCACCGCTTCCCTGCGCTAAAGCCGCAACGTCTTCGCGTCCCCGGACGCGGGCGCTCAAGCTTCCTTTATCGTGATTTCCAGGATGCGTTTGTCCGCGCCGTCCACGACGAGCGCGGTCAGCATGCCTGATTGCCAGGCAAGCGTGTCGACATTGACGCGGTTGGCCATCACTTCCGCTTCCGGCACCGGCGTGTGGCCGTGCACCACGATCTTCGGGAAGAGGCCGGTGTAGTCGTGGAAAACGTCGCGGATCCAGATCAGGTCCTGCGGGTTCTGTTTCTCCAGGGGGATGCCCGGCCTGATACCGGCATGGCAGAAGAAGAAGTCATCGAACGTTGCCGAGAACGGCAGCGACCGCAGGAAATCGACATGGCTGGATGGCATTGCCTCAAGCAGCGCCGCGTGTCTTCGTCTCATCGTTTCCGTCTTGCCGAACCAGCTGGCATCGGCGGTGAGTGACACACCATAGGACAGCGCCGTCTGCACGCCGCCATAGCGCATGAAAAGCCCTTCCGGGTCAGGGGTTCCCAGAAAATCGAGAAAGCCGATATCGTGGTTGCCGGCGAGCATCAGATTTCGCGGATCGCGTTCGCGCGCCTCGATCAGAAAATCGATGACGCCCTTGGAGTCCGGCCCGCGGTCGACATAGTCGCCGAGGTGGATCACCCGCCAGTCGCGAACCGGTTCCCACTGCAGCTCGCTCTCGATCCGCCGGTGCATGGCGGCCAGCAGGTCGAGCCGGCCATGCACATCGCCGATCGCGTAGAGCCGCATGCCGTCCGGCCCATGCGCGTCGAGAAAATGGATGCCCGGTTCCGCCAACTCTCGCTGTTCTCCGTGGTCAGGTCGTCACCCGAAGCTAGCGCCTGAGCTGGTCCTTGCCCATGTCGGTGACCAGACGCTTTCCGCACAGCGCCAGCGTGATGTCCATCTCCTTGCGGATGATTTCCAAGGCTTTGGTAACCCCTTCCTTGCCGAGCGCACCCAAGCCGTAGAGAAATGGCCGGCCGATATAGGTGCCCTTGGCGCCGAGGCAGAGCGCTTTCAACACGTCCTGGCCGGAGCGGATGCCGCCATCCATATGCACCTCTATTCTGTCACCGACCGCGTCCGCAATCTCCTCCAGCGCCATGATCGAGGACGACGCGCCGTCGAGCTGGCGTCCGCCATGGTTGGAAACGATGATCGCGTCGGCGCCGGTCTTGGCCGCCATCAGCGCGTCTTCCTTGTCGAGGATGCCTTTCAGGATCAGCTTGCCACCCCAGCGTTCCTTGATCCAGGCGACATCCTTCCACGACAGCTGCGGATCGAACTGCTCCGTCGTCCATGACGACAGCGAGGCCACGTCGCCGACGCCCTTGGCGTGGCCGACGATGTTGCGGAAAGTGCGGCGCTTGGTGCCGGCCATGCCCAGGCACCAGCGCGGCCGGATGGCCATGTCGATGATGTTGGTCAACGTCATGCGGGGCGGCGCGGTCAACCCGTTGCGGACATCCTTGTGGCGCTGGCCGAGGATCTGCAGGTCGAGCGTCAGCACCAGCGCCGAGCATTTCGCCGCCTTCGCCCGGTCGATCAAATTGAGCACGAAATCCTTGTCGCGCAGGACATAGAGCTGGAACCAGAAAGGCTTTTTCGTCACCGAGGCGACATCCTCGATCGAACAGATGCTCATCGTCGAGAGCGTGAACGGCACGCCGAATTCCTCGGCCGCCTGCGCCGCCAGCATCTCGCCATCGGCGTGCTGCATGCCGGTCAGGCCGGTCGGCGCCAAGGCCACCGGCATCGCCACCTTCTGGCCGATCATGGTCGATTCCAGCGAGCGGTTGCTCATGTCGACCAGCACGCGCTGGCGGAACTTGATCTTCTGGAAGTCTTCCTCGTTTGCCCGATAGGTGCTCTCGGTCCAGGCGCCCGAATCGGCATAGTCGAAGAACATCTTGGGCACGCGCCGGCGCGCGAGATCCTTGAGGTCCGCGATGGTGAGAATGTCGCTCATGATAGTCCCCGCTTGATCGAATTGATTAGGTGCGTCCGCGTGCTGGTTCGGTGTCGCCGGCTTCCGAGCGCTGCCGCAGCCGCAGCCGCGACACGCGTTGCCAGTCGCCGCTGCGCTCCGCCTCGGCCATCGACCGTTCGACATAGGTGATGTGATCCATCGCCGCCTGGCGGGCGCCGGCCGGGTCGCCGGCCTTCACCGCGGCGTGGATCGCCCGGTGTTGTGCAAGCAAGGCCTCGCGTGCGCCAGGTACGGTGAAGACCAGCAGCCGGTTCTGGAACACGCCTTCCGACAGCAGCCGATAGCAGGATCGCAGCGTGTGCAGCAGCAGGATGTTGTGCGCGCATTCGCAGATCGCCTGATGGAATTCGACGTCGATTTCGGCCTCGTCGTCGAAATCGCCGGTGCGATCCGCCTGGTCCATGCGTGCCATGATGCGGTCGAGCAGCGCGAGATCCTCCGGCGTGGCGCGCCGCGCGGCATATTCGGCGGCTATGCCTTCGATCTCGCGGCGGTATTCCAGATAGTCGGTGACCGCCTTGCGATGCATCGAAATCAGGTCCGCCACCGGTTTGGTGAACAGCTGGCCGATGATGTCTGCGACATGCGTGCCGCCGCCGGCCTTGGTCGTCAAAAGCCCGCGCCCTTCGAGCGCCTTCAGGGCATCACGCAGGATCGGCCGCGATACGTCGAACTGGCGTGCCAGTTCGCGCTCGCCCGGCAGCCGGTCGCCGGTGCGCAGCACGCCTTCGAGGATGAGGCTTTCGATCTGCTGCACGACCTCGTCGGCGGTGCGCGAATGCTCGATCCTGGAAAAAATATCGCTCAACAGAATGCCTGGAAGGTGAAAACGGTGTCGCGCAGGATAAAGCCTGCGTCGCCAACTGGTCAAATTATTTATCCAATTGGTCGAGGCGGGTCGGTTTTGCCGCGCGGCGTCATATCGTCTTCGGCTAAACTTTGCTGTTTGCGTCACCAGCCTATTGGTCCTAGACGGACGCGACTGCCAAAAGGTCAAAGAAAGACGGTTCAGAGAAACCGGGGAACTAGCCGTGTCAGACGACCCGTCCAATCTCGAGTTCCAGCCGCGCGCCCAAGGCAGCGTCATGGGCTTTCCGGCGCATGAAGGCCGACCCGGCGCGCTGGGTGAGGTGCATGCCCGGCCGCATCCGCTGATCCAAAAGCCGCGCGTCCTGATCCAGCTTGCCTTCATGACCGAGGGCGGCTCCAGCGTCGATCATGCCGTCCTTTCCGAACTGTCGCGGCGGCTCGGCATCGCCGCGCCCGACCGCCAGGCCCGCCATCATGCCATGAAGTCGGGCAAGGGCTCGCTGCGTTGGGAACGGCACACGGAATTCTCGACCTATCTGTGGGAGGGGCCGCTTTCCGAAAACGGCAGGACGCAGGAGGACTCGCCCTTCGGCAATGGCTTTTCGCCGCCGGGAACCGTCATCTCGGGCATCCGCCTGGAAATTCGCAAGTGGACGCAGGCGAGCGAGCGGCTGATCGCCGCTTTCGACCCGACCAGTCTGTGCTACTCGCTGGTCGAACGCGGCAATGCGGCCATAGTCACCGATTTCCGCCAGGACGGCGACGGCATGACGCGCATGCTGGTGCTCGATCGCGGTCTGACGCCTGCACGCACCGGAGCGCTGTCGCAGCGGCTGATCGACATCGAGACCTACCGCACGCTCGCCATGCTCGGCCTGCCGCTGGCGCTTACCCTGTCCGGCCGCGCCCGCCGCATCGAGGACAGGCTTGCCCAGACCACGCTGGAAATGAAGGTCGCCGAGACCCGCGACAGCCAGACGCTGCTCGCCGACCTGACCGAATTGGCCGCGGAACTGGAAGCGGACGCGGCATCGAGCCTTTACCGCTTCGGCGCCAGCCGCGCCTATGACGGCATCGTCGTCGAGCGACTGGAGGCGCTCGAGGAAGAAGCCGTGCCCGGCTACGACACCTGGGGCGGGTTCCTGCAGCGGCGCGTGGCACCGGCCATGCGCACCTGCCGGTCGGTCGAGGAGCGGCAAGCCAATCTGTCGCGCAAGCTGACACGCGCCACGACGCTGCTGCGCACCTGGGTCGATGTCGAGGTCGAGAAGCAGAACCGCGACCTGCTCGCCTCGATGAACAACCGCGCCCGCCTGCAACTGCGCCTGCAGCAGACCGTCGAAGGCCTGTCGGTCGCCGCCGTCTCCTACTACGTGGTCGGCCTCATCGGCTATGTCGCCAAGGGCGCCTCGATTTTCGGCCATGCCTTCGCGCCCGAAATCGTCACCGCCGCGTCGGTGCCGGTCGCCATCCTGCTGGTCTGGTGGGGCGTGCGCCGCGTGCGCCAGATGCATTCCGAGCCCGGCAAGCATCCCGGCGAATAGCGACAGCCCTTACCCTCCCCCTTGTGGGGAGGGTCGCGAACGAAGTGAGCGGGGTGGGGGTCAGCGCGGCGCTCTATGAGGACCCCCCCCCCCC
>NZ_JAIUIU010000022.1:0-103679 GCF_020165775.1 Mesorhizobium sp. B263B2A | reverse complement strand
ATCTCCCCCCTTGCGGGGGAGATGTCCGGCAGGACAGAGGGGGGTGTTCAAGCGCTGACGTCGAGAGGAACTTTTGTCGAGAGAGCCACCCTTGCCAGTTGAAGCCGCACCACCCGTCCTGCTCGCCGTCCAAGGCGTCAACAAGCATTTTTCCGGGGTCACCGCGTTGAGCGATGTCTCGCTCGACATCCGTCCCGGCGAAATCCTCGGCCTGCTTGGCGAGAACGGCGCAGGCAAATCGACGCTGCTCAAAATCCTGTCGGGTGTCATGCCGCCGTCGAGCGGCCATATCAGTTTCGATGGCGCCGACTACCAGCCGTCGAGCCCGCAGGATGCCAAGCGGCTCGGCATCGTCACCATCTACCAGGAACTCAGCCTCATCCCGACGCTGACGGTGGCGGAAAACATTTTCATCGGCCGCGCGCCGACTGGCCCGTTCGGGCTGGTGAGCTGGAAGCGCATGGAGCGGGATTCCCGCGATATCATCGCCCGCGTCGGCCTCTCCATCGACCCGATGACGCCGGTGTCGGCGCTGTCGGTGGCCGAGCAGCAGCTGGTCGAGATTGCGCGTGCGCTGTCGCTGAAAAGCCGGCTGATCATCATGGACGAGCCGACCTCGGCGCTGACCGAAACCGAGGTGCAGCGGCTGTTGTCGATCATGGACCGGCTGCGACAGGACAAGGTCGCCATCATGTTCGTCACCCACCGGCTGGAAGAAGCATCCGCTATTTGCGACCGCATGACCGTGCTGCGCGACGGCAGGCTGGCAGGACATCTCGACCGCCAGGGCGGGCCGATCGCACTGCCAAGGATCATCGAGAAGATGGTCGGCCGCGCGGCCTCCGAGCTTTATGCGCGGCCGGCGCAGCGCGCGGTGGCCGGCGATGTCGTGCTGTCGGTGCGCGGTTTGCGCACCGTGCGCGACCCCGAGGCGCCGCACGCCATCGTGCTCGACGATGTCGACATCGACCTCAAGGCAGGCGAGATCCTTGGCGTTGCCGGCCTCGTCGGCTCCGGCCGCACCGAGCTGGCGCGCGCCATTTTCGGCGCCGACCGGATCGCTGCGGGAACCATCACGCTCGACGGCCGACAAATCGCGCCGGCCTCGCCGGCGGATGCCATCGCGCTCGGCATCGGCCTGGTACCGGAGGACCGCAAGCACCAGGCGATCTTTGCGGCACTTGGCATCCTGCCGAATTTCTCCGTCGCCTCGCTCGGCCGCTTCAGCAACGGTTTTGGGTTCATGGCCGAGCGACGCGAGCGCGATGCGCTGTCCGGTTTCCGCAAGATGCTGTCGATCCGCATGGCTTCGGCCGAGCAGGCGATCGAAGGCCTGTCGGGCGGCAACCAGCAGAAGGTGATCCTGGCGCGCTGGCTGGCACGCGACCCGAAAGTGCTGATCGTCGACGAACCGACGCGTGGCGTCGATGTCGGCGCCAAGGCCGAGGTGCACCAAATCCTGGTGCAATTGGCAGCGCGCGGCATCGCGGTGATGATGATCTCGTCCGAACTGCCCGAGGTGCTGGCGGTGTCGGACCGCATCGTCACCATGCGCCGGGGCCGCATCACCGGGCAGATGCCGGGCGTCGAGGCGAACGAGGAAAAACTGATGGAACTGATGGCGCTCGACAAGCAAGGTTCAGGGCAGGACGAGGGGCAGATGCGAGACGAGGGGCGGGCACGATGAGCGTGACGGAACAGAACGAGCGCGGCGGCATCAACTTCGCGCGGCTGCTGATGAGCTTCGGGCCGCTGCTGTTCCTGGCCGCACTCGTGGTCGTCTTCACAGTGCTGAAGCCGAGCTTCATCGACCCGATCAACCTGTTCAACATCACGCGCCAGATCTCGATCACCGGGCTGATCGCGCTCGGCATGACCTTCGTCATCCTCACTGCCGGCATCGATCTCTCGGTCGGCTCGCTGCTCGCCTTTTGCGGCATGGTCGCCGCGGTGGTCGCCAAGGGCGGCACCGCCAACACGCTGTCGCTGTCGACCTCGGGCACGCAAGGGTTTGGGTGGTTTGCCGCCCTGCTCGCCGCCGTCGTGGTGGGCGCGGCGGCCGGCGGCGTGCAGGGCCTGGCCATCACAAGGCTGAAAGTGCCGCCCTTCGTCGTCACGCTGGGCGGGCTGACGGTGTTTCGCGGGCTGACGCTGACCATCTCCAACGGCGGCCCGATCTCGGGCTTCGACGCTTCGATGCGCTGGTTCGGCACCGGGCTGATCGGCCCGGTGCCGGTGCCGGCGCTGATCTTCGCGGCGGCCGCGATCCTGTGCCACATCGTGCTGCGCTACACGCGCTATGGCCGTGCCGTCTATGCCGTCGGCGGCAATGCCGAGGCGGCACGGCTGTCCGGCCTGCGCGTCGACCGCATCCTGGTCTCGGTCTATGTCATCGTCGGCTTCTTCGCCGGGCTTGCCGCCTTCGTGCTGTCGGCCAGGCTGAACTCCTCGGAAGCGGTTGCCGGCATCGGCTACGAGCTGACGGTGATCTCGGCCGTCGTCATCGGCGGCACTTCGCTGTTCGGCGGCATTGGCTCGGTCGGCGGCACGGTGGTCGGCGCGGCGCTGATCGGGGTGCTGCAGAACGGGCTGCAGTTCAACAACGTGTCGTCCTACACGCAAAGCATCGTGATCGGGCTGATCCTGATCCTGGCGGTGGCGTTCGATAGGTGGCTTAAGTCGCGGGTGAGGCGGTGAGGAGAGGTTTGCGCCTGGGCCTCTGTCCGGCAGGTCAGAGGGGGGCGTCTCGCCATGCAGTTTGCCAGGAGGCTCCCTCGCATTCCTTGCAATAAAACCGTCCTTTGCTAGAAAGAATTGGGGCGGGTGGCATCGTGAGAGAGCCTCATGTTTGCCGACATCATCAGACCGATCAGCTTGAGTTTTACGCTGCTGCGGCGGTTTTGGCCGCAGCTCGTCGCGCTGGTGCTGGCAGGCGTGCTGGCCGGCGATATCCTGCTGCAACTGGCGGCGAAGGTGGCGCTTGCCAATCATTTCGCCGGGCTCGCCATGCTGACGCTGGTGGCGCTGGCGCGGCTGGTGGTGACGGTGGCGATGTTCCACGTGCTGCGGCCGGGCCTGCCCAATGTGCTTGCCGCGCAGCGCAGCGCGGACAAGGCCGCGACCGCCGACAGCCATAACAATGCCGCGGACCGGCGCGGCTCGCGGCTGGTGCGCATGATCACCATCGCGTTGTTGCCGTTCTTCGCCTACTACGCCGCATGGGGGTTCCTTGGCGACATCGTGCGGCAATATTCGCGCGAAACGCTCGACCAGGCCGATTTCGGCCAGAGCGCCAATGTGCTCGATGTGCTCGATTCGCGCTGGCTGCTGGTCTCGGTGGCGGTGTCCTGGCTGATCCGCCGGCTGGCCAAATTCATGCAGGGCAAGACCAAGGCCCTTTCGTTCTGGCAGATCGTGGTGGTGATCTGCGAGACCAACTGGATCTTCGTCGGTCTTTACGTGATCAGCCGCTGGAAGGACTCGGCGCTGCAATGGCTGTTGAGCCGCAATTTCTGGTCGGCCGTGCAGGCGTCGGTCGACGGGCTGACGGGCCCGGTGCCGATGGCGACGGCGGCACCCGTGGTGCCGGTCGAGATCACCTCGATCGCGCCGTCGACGGTCGCGGTGAACCTTTTCTTCTACATGCTGCTGCCGCTGATCTGGCTGGTCATGGCGGCGCTGATCTATGGCTATGATGTGCGCGACGACGCCGCTCTGATGCGCGTGCACGGCCGGCTGGAGCGGTTCGGCCAGCGCTATGCCGGCCTGCCGAAATTCCTGCGCGACTTCGTCGAGCATTTCGTCAAGGGCTACCGCTCGCGCTACCTGCCGATCGCCAACGGCGTGCGGCTGACGGTGAGCTCGAGCCTGGTGCTTCTGTGCACGCTGGTCGTCGGCTACCGCTTGCTCGACTGGGGTGCCGCCTGGCTGTGGCTGGGCGCGACGCGGCTGATCGGCCCGCACGAGCTCGATGTCTGGCAGATCTTCTCGCGCGGCGTGACGCTGCTGTTCGGCAGTCCGTTCCAGGATTCCTCCACTGGCATCCTGATCGAGCCGCTGCGGATTTGCTTTCTCGCCGCCGTGCTGGAGACGGCGTTTTCGCTGTCGAAGGGGACGGGGACGGTAAAGGCTGACGCGGCGTAGAAGAGCGTTCTTCTCCCCGTCGCTATACGGGGAGAAGGTGCCGGCAGGCGGATGAGGGGCGGCGCCGACGCGAAAGAATTGAGCTTGGATATGCAAGCCGGCGCTGACAGCGACATTTGGCAAATCAGCCGTTTACCGAAGCGTTGGCGCTGCCCCTCATTGCCCTGCCGGGCATTTCTCCCCGTATAGTGACGGGGAGAAAGTAGCTACTTCGGCGGCCGCTGAAAACGCAGATACCAGGGTCGCTCACTGCTCAGCCCGACGGCGGGGCGGATGGTCTTGATGGCATCCTCGGGCACGATGAAGATGTCGCCGATGGTGATGACGTCGCCCTTCCTGGCGCCTGAGAAGATCGCCGAGGTGCAATTCATGACGCCGTCCGGCAGGCTGACGCCCGAGATGAAGTGGGGCAGCCAGCGGCGCCCCGCGGCGTCGGTCAGCATCAGCTTGCAGCCCAGCCACTGCTTCTGCAGGTCGGTGTCGCCTATGGTCACGGAGAAGGTGGCGATGACGGCGAAGGCGTGGTCGGGCAAGCGGCCGGCCTTGCCGCCACGCAGGTCGGCCAGCCGCCAGTCGCTGCCGCCGAACGGCACGGATTGGCCGAAGTCGACATCCCTGGCGACGAGATCCTCGCCGCGCAGCCATGCGCGCACGCTGTCGTAGCCGGTCTCGGCCAGCGTCAGCGGCAGCAGGATGGCAAGTGCCGCCAGGCTGAGCCGGCGCCATTTTTTCTCGGCCTGCGCGTCGGTGGCGGTGGCTGGCTCCTCATTGGTGGAAACGGCGGTCATGTTCCACCTTGCCGCGCGTCCAGATCGAATTCCGGCACGATGTCGGCCGGCTGACCGTCTGCCCCGGTCTGCACGGCGTCGAGACTGATACGGGCCTGGGCGTCGAGCGGGCCGAACCGGCGCGAGGCGATCAGCAGCCTGGCGCCGCGGATCTGGTCGGATGGCACTTCGAAGACGAACAGGCCGCGTTTTTCGAGGCCCGGATCGACACCATGCGGCGGCATGTCCTGGCGATAGCCGAGCCGCTCCGTCTGGTGGTAGCGCAGCCCGGTCGGGCCTTGCCAGGTGCCGTCGGCGATCGTGGTGGAGGAGCCGGTGGCGGCGAGGTTTGTCGTCACCACCGCCCACAGGCCGCCGGTCGTCAAAAGCTTCTCCTGGCCGAACTGGTTGGTCTTGAGCTTGCGAGCAAAGACGATCTTGTCCAGGCGGACATCGAAGCTGCGTGCCCGCACCGTGTCGTGCATGGCGCCATCGACCGGGATCGGCGCGGTGAGGTCGGCATAACGCGGCTTGGAGACCTGCATGCCATAGCTCAGCGCGACCGTGGCGGCGAGAATCACGAGATTGCCGAGGACGCGGATTCTCATGATCCGCTCCCCGGCGTCTCGGTCGCCGGCACATCGGCGACCGGCAAGGTGACGGTGCCGAGCCGGTAGGGATTGTACCAGCCGGGCGTGCCGTAGAGATTGTCGCGCGGCTTGAAGATCTCGGCGGTAATGCCGAAGGCGAGCGTTGGTGGGACGGCCGCGTCGCCGGCCAACGGCCAGACATAGGCCATGCGCTCGGTCATGCCGGGGTGCAGTTCCGGCGTCAGCGTCGCATCACGGGTCAGCGCGACCATCGGCTGACCGCCGGGCAGGTCGATCCCGTCCGGCTTGAAGACGTCGAAATAGGCCTTGTCGGATTGGGCGGTGCGGTTGGTCATGTCGACTTCCAGCACCAGCGCCTTCTGGCCGGGCTTCAAGGGCACGCCATAAACCTTGGCATGGCTGACATAGGCGTGCACCGGCTGCACGCGCCAGCGCCCGGCATCGATGGCGGTGTCCGGTGGCAGTTGCGGCGGTGCGTGGGCGGGCAGGGCGCCGAAGGCTCCCATCAGGCCGGCGACGAATAGGGCGGCAATGGTTCCCGCGCCGGCCGTTATCCAGGTCTGAAGTCTTGAACGGGCAGTCTTGAACATTCCAAACTATGCACGTCGAACGAACAGCCACCCGCAGGCAATGTAGAAAGAAAAAACGGCTGATGGAACCCGCAAATGGCTGGTCCAGGCGTGCCTGCCTCAGGCTGCTTCGAGCGCCCACAGACGGTGTGCGTAGCGGCGGAAGAAGCGCGCCACGAGCCGCTGCTGCCTGGCCCGGACCAGATCGGGCAGGCGACGCTCCTGGCGCCAGCGCGGCATGTTGCGCCAGCAGGCGATGAAATGGGCGGTGTCCTCGATGGCTTCTTGCGCCGTCAGCGCCGGGCCTATCGCGGCCAGGAACAAGAGCTCCGACTGTTTCAGGTCGTCGATGACGGCCTTGCGCCTGAGATGATCCTGTCGGGCGTGCGCGATGCCGTTGCGGCGGATCGCCTCGAAGGCCTGGAGCAAGGCAGGACTGTCGCCGGTGTAGCCGCAGGCGCGGGCGAAATCGGCGTCATCCATCATAGCTCCCGGATCTGTGGCAGGCGACTCGCATCTGCAAGTTTATATAAGCATAACTCAAAAATATGGAGAAGGGAAACTTTTGGGAAAGTCTTGAAAGTGCGACTCGACTCTCCGTGCAAAACGCAGGAATATAAGAACAAATCACGAACAAAAGACGAGGAGGGGCGATGGCATTGCCGGGCAGGGAAGCAGTAATGGCGCAGGTCGCTTCGATCTCCGTCGAATGCACCGATTGCGGCCGAAACAGGTGGTGGCGGGTCGATCAGCTGAAGCGGTTCGGGGTGAATGGCAACACGCCGCTGGCTGTGCTTTCGGGTCGCATCGTGTGTTCCGCCTGTCGCGCCGACGGGCTGCCGGGTACGGCGGTGTCGATCCAGGCCGCGTTCATCGACGAGCGCCAGCGTGTCCGCAGCGAAGCGCAAATGCTGAGCGACCGCGAGGTGCCGCTGGAGGGGACGAGGCGGGCTTGATGGAGGGGCGCTGGTTCTTCTCCCGCAAGGGGAGAAGGAAGAACCGCCCCGCCTAATACCCCAGCAATTCCTTGAGCGGTATAACCCGCCATACGTGTTTGATGGCGTAGCGGTTGAAGGTCAGTGTCTTCGGCGGATTGTACTGTTCGACCACCAGTTCGCCCGCCGTGCGCTTGACCAGCTTCTTGATGAAGGCCTTGCCGTTGCGCTCGTTCTCTTCCGGGAAGGTCTCGATCACCACATGGTCGCCGGGGACGGCATCGCGGCCGCCGCAATAGAGCATTTCGCCGGGCTCGTAGCGCGGCACCATGGAATCCGAAAGCACGTGTAGTGCAAACACTTTTCGCAGATGCGCGATACCGGGCGGGCGCTGGACGTAGCCGGCAACCTCGCCGTTGAAGGTGAAGTCGCCATCGTCGCCGCCTACGGCCGCGCCCAGAAGCTCGATGTCCATCGGTCCGGCGGGCAGGGGCCCGGCATCGGTGACGATCTCGGCGTCGGCCACCGGACCGGCATCGTCGAGGAAGACGACCTGCCCTTGGCCGAGCGCGACTGGGTCGACGCGCAGGAAGGCGGCGGTCTTCAACAGGTTCTCGGTCTTGGGCAGATTGCGGCCGGTTTCCCAATTGCCGACGGCGGCGACATCGGTGTCGTTGTGCTCGGCGATGTGGCGCATGACAAGGCCGCGTTGCTTGCGCGCCTGGCGGATCGCCGCCCCGACCTTGATCGACAGTTCCGTTTTTGCCATGGCACCCATGTGAGCGATGAAAGCTGCTCTCGTCTATGAAAGAATGGCTTGCATCAATTTTCGAGTTATGCTTATATCAGGTCATGCAAAACCTGTCCAGCTTCGATGGCGCGGTAGCGCCGGCCTCTTGCGAGGCGCTTCCGGCGGCTGAAGTCGCCAGCCATTCCCTTCCGCTCCGGCCGTCCTCCTCCCCGGCCGGAGTGAAGCCCGAGGCCCCGTGCTTGATTGCACCAGCCTCGGGTCCGGTCCGCCCGTCAGCGGCGACCGGAACGGCCGGAGTCGCCGCTCCCCTCGGCTCCGGCCCCCAATTCGACGCATGTGTCCTGCCCGGGCGATCCTGCATCCGCACGCAGGACGGCACCGTCATCCTGCTGGAGCCCGCAACGGGCAGGGCGGTGTCCGCCTCCGATAGAAAGACGGCCGAGGCGCGGCTTGCGCGCCTCGCCGGGCAATCGATCCGCTTCGGCTGATCGCCGGCGAGAAGCCGGCGTTCGCATCGAACACCCTGACCGCGGCCCAGACCGGGCTGGAACCCTGACGCCTGGCCGACGGCGCGCTTTCAAGCGTGGCCGAAGGCGGATCTTTGGATGGAGCCTGGAAATGGCAAGCTATACAGACGCCGAACTGCAGGAGATCGCCCGCTGGCTGAAGGAGGGGCTTTCGGCCTCGAGGATCGCCGCCGCGTTCAGTGCGCTGCGCGGCAGCCCGGTTTCGCGCAATGCCATCATCGGCATCGTCCACCGCAACGCCATGCTGGGTGCGGTCGGCTTTGCCAACCGCGGGGGACCGCCGGCCAGCGTCAAGCGGGTTGCGGTGAAGAGCAGGCGACAAGGCCGAACGCGGGAAAAGAGTAGGGCAACCGGCAAGGTTGCCGTGGAAAAATTGCCCGACGCACAAATGGCCGGGGGCGGCGCCGCTCGCAAAATCCAGACCAGGCCTGATCCTTCGCCGGCCTGGCTCCCGACGCGTCGGTTGGTGCGCGAGGTGGGTATGCTGATCGCCGATGGCGAGGCCTATCGCCTGGAGGTGCCAGCGCCGCAGCGCGTACCCATCGGCCGTCAGCCGCATGGCGTGGCGATGCGGTTCATCGACTGCCTGTTTTCCCGCTGCCGCGCACCGCTGGACATGGCGCTGGAGGAAGACCCCGAGAAGGATGCACCAGGCGGGCGGCCGGGCGCCGACATGCTGTGCTGCGGCATGGGCACCAAGGCGCTGAAAAGCTATTGCAGCTATCACCAAGCGCGATTCCAGCGGCGGGTTTGCGGGGTAACGCCCGGATGACCGAAGGGACGCGAACGCAAATCGTGCAGGTGTCCGCCAGCCGGCGGATTTGAGGATTTCAAATGAAACAAGCCCGACACGAACGAACTCTCGCCGCCCTATTTCGGCATCTGCCGTCCCTGCTTGGGCAGGCGGCTTTGCGCTGTCCGGGCCTCCAGCGTCATCGCTGGACCGTTGTCTCCAACCAAAATGCCGGCGACACGGGCAAAGCCTGTGAACACTTTTATCGCATCGGATTCCGATATCTGCGCGGCGATAGCCGCGCTGCAGGCGTTGAGCGCGCTGCGATAGACGTGGCCGCGCCGCTCGATCGGCCAGCGTTGCAGGAAATCGGCGGCGTCGGCCACGTTGTCGATCTCCTCGACATGGCCGTCCAGGCATACTTTAAGCGGCACTCCGGTTTTCATCGTACCCACGGCGTTCACCTTCGGTCGTGCAGTGCGCGCGGCTTTCAAGCCGACGCTCATAAACGCGCGACACCAGCAGGCGGTTGCATGGCGGTCGGACCTGCCTCACGGGCGGGCGGCGGCGTCCAGCCAGTCATGCGCACGGCTTCTGCGCCTGGCCACCAATATGCCCTGCTGCCCGGCGGCGCGGATGAATGCTTCGAAGGCGGTGCGCGGGCAGCAACTGCCCTCGACCGCCAGCCGCACCAGCCGTGCGGCGTCGAGATAGCCGGGCGAGGTTTTGTCGGGCCATTGCTGCCGAAGCGCCGTCGCGGCATCGGCCACCGAGCCGACCAACATGGTCTTGTTGTCGCAGAAGCGCAGCGTCACGGGCATGAAGGCCGTCATCGGCAATTCTCTCCTTGGAATCGACGCGAAACAACGTGCGGGCTGGAGGCTGGTTCCATCAACCGTGACCATGAGCGCGGCGCGGAGGCGGGCATGAGCGAACGGCCGTTCACGCCACTCCCCGTCTCCGATTTCGTCGGCGACACGATGTCCTTCTCCACCGCGCGAACCGGTGGCGAGGCGTGGGGCGCAAGCGCTCGCGAAGCCGGCGGGATGATCATCCCGCCAGCCTCTTCAACCACCCCAAGAACCCCAAGGAGCCAACCAATGCCCAAAAAAGCCAAAGCCGCCAAACCGCAGGTGCCGAAACTGCCGAAGGGCGAGGCCGAGCAGGTGCGCATCCGCCGTGAGGTCGGCCATGATTTCGCGCTAAGGGATGACGCCTTCGGCCGCAAGCGGCTGAACGCCGGAACGCAGGAGGCACGGCGCGTCTACGAGGTGTCGAATGACGGTTTCACCTCCACCGGCGGCATCGTACGGGTGCGCAATGTCGATCCGCTCACGGGCATCACCTCGCTGTCGCGCCAGCAGCGTGAGGCCGGCCAGCGCTACCGCGAGGATTTCCAGTGCAGCCAGCAGGCGAGCGTCAAGCCCATGCGCTGGACCGAACGCGTCGACGGCGGTCGCCAGGGCGGCGGCATTGCCGACAGCGTGCTGGACGCCGGCCGCGCCAACGCCGCCGCCACAAGGGCGCTCGGCCACTGGGAGGTCGCCGCCGTGGTGCAAAAGGTCTGCTGTGCCGGCGGGTCGATCAAGAGCCTGGCCGAACAGACCGACGAGGGCCGGGACGTTGTGACCAAGCTCTTGAAGGTGGGGCTGGATCTGCTGGCGGTGCACTACGGGATGATGATGGGGCGGTGAGCGTGCGATAACGGCGCAAACACCCGACCGGCAGATGCCGGCCGGGTCAGTTTCAGAAGGTCAGGTCAGCCGCAGACGCGGATTTCCTCAACGATCCTGTGGTGGTGGCGCCAGTGTCTGACCACTTCGATGTGGCAACGGTGGTGCCTGTAGGAATAACCCCGGTGGTGCCGATAAAAATAACCCGGCCTGTAGCCGTTGTCGTAGTCGTCGTCGTAGGGGCTATAGACGTAGCGACTGCCATAACCGCCATAGCCATCGTAATAATCGTTGCCGTAATAATCGTTATAGCCGCCGCCGATGCCGATAAAAACGTGACTGCGCGCATCCGCCGGGGCGATCATCGCCGCCGCCGAAGCAATGGCGATAACCGAGACGAGTAGGAGCTTCTTCATGGCTACCTCCTTTTCAAGGTTGGCCTAATATAAACTCCCGAGATGCAGCCTCGTTCCGAAAATTCGCCAGCTGTGACGAACCAGGCGTTCACCGGAGCGACCGATGCAATGGGGCGGTGAGGGGGGCGGCTCAGAAACGTGTCTTGGCTAGCGAGCCCAATCCGCGTCGATTTCGGTTGGCTTTGGCAGCCGAGATCGACGCAGCACGACGAGGCCGACTGCGAAGGTTATGATGTGGATCAAGAGGCCAACATGCCCCCCAAGGTTTGGCTGCCTCCATATTCCCATGCGCGTAACGCTCGACCACAGGGAGAAGGAAAGAGCGCTCTTCCACTTCCCTAAAACAGCGCCTTCTCCAGTGGTCCTTCCAGCGTTTTTGCAAAGGCTGTCGCCAGATGGTGCCGGTCGCGGAAGGCGAGTTTGCCGTTGATGAAGACGTGGCATTCGGTGGCGCCGCAGAAGCGGTCGGTCAGGTCGACATAGAGCGTGCCGGGCACGCTTTTCACCACGGCGCGCTCGGCCGCCGCCACCCCGTCATTGGCGGCCTCGGCCCTTGGCGTGTCGCAGCGCGAGGGTGCCTCGCGCCACCACAGGGCGCGGGCCACGCAGGAGTCGGCGAAGCTGTCGCTGATCGGCGTGTCGCGGATGACGGCCGTCTCGACGCCGGCCTGGCTGAAGGCCTGCAAGGTGGAGCGCAGGCCGGCCTGCCAGCGCGCGGTCTCGGCTTCGCGGCTGGCGTCGGGCATGTCGCGGGTCAGATTGCCGATCGAGAATTCCGAGATCACCACCAGGCGCGGCTTGCGGCGGATGATTTCTCCAATCGCCTGTTCGCGCCAGGCGTCGCATTCGGTGTAGTAGCGCTTCAGCACGGCGTTGAAGGTCGAAAGCCGCGAGGCGCGGCACGAGGATTTGAGGTAGGTGACCACTTTGGTGTCGTTGCGTTTGGCCGCCTCGACCAGCGGCGTCGACCAGTGGTCGGCATGCGAATCGCCGAACAGCACGACAGTGTGGGCGGCGTCGGCCGGGCCAAACGCACAGGGTTTCGGCTTCACCGTGTTGAAATCGAGCAGGCAGCTCTTGTCGAGCGCGCGCGCCGTGGAGGGCTGCTCGGCCGCCTGCTCGATGCCGCGCTGCGCGGGGTCGATGTTGCGGGTGGCCAGATGCGCGTTGGCATAGGCAACCGCCATGCCGGCACCCGTTAGCGCCAGCGCGGGAGCCAATGCCCGGGCGCCCGCCGTCAGCCAGCCGAAACGCCGTCCCGGGTTCTCGATCAGGTGGTAGCTGAACACCGACAGTGCCAGCGCCAGGGCGCCGCAGCCGAGGCGCTGCGGCGCGCTGAGATCCGGCACCAGCATTTGCGCATAGACGATCACCGGCCAGTGCCAGAGATAGAGCGAATAGGAGAGCGCACCGATCCATTGCAGCGGCGGCAGCGACAGTGCGGCGGCGGGCGCCCGCCAGCCTGTCAGTTCCTGTTCGCCAGCACCGCTCAGCAGCACCAGCACCGTGCCGGCAACCGGCAACAGAGCGTACCAGCCGGGGAAGGGCAGGTCTTCGCTTAGGCAAAGGTAGGCCGCCGCGATCAGCGCCAGGCCGAGCCAGCCCTGCGCGGCCCGCAGTTGCGGCCGGCACAAGGCCGTCGGCGCCAGCGTTGCCAGGCCGCCCGCGGCGAACTCCCAGGCGCGCAGCGGCGAGAAATAGAAGGCCCAGGCCGGCGAGAGCCTGGTCAGCCACAGGCAGGCGGCGAAAGAGGCGAGGCCGGCCACGCCGATCACCGCCACGGCGGTTCGCCGGCCTGGGCGCAGCCAGGCGGCGAGCAGAAGCAGCGTCGGCCAGACGAGGTAGAATTGTTCCTCCACCGACAGCGACCAGAAGTGGATGAAGGGGTTGCTCAAGGCATCGGCGGCGAAATAGTCGAATGACCAGCGCAGTAGCCACAGATTGATTGCGTAGGCGCTGGCATACATGGCGCCGCGCGAATAGAGCGCCTGTTCCTGCGGCGCCAGGATGAAGTAGCCGACAGCCAGCGTGACCAGGATGACGAACAGGGCGGCGGGCAGAAGGCGCCGGGCGCGGCGGGCATAGAAGCGCCAGAGGTCGAGCCTGCCGGTCTCCGTGATCTCCTGCATCAGATGCGTGGTGATCAGCCAGCCGGAAATGACGAAGAAGATGTCGACGCCGGCGAAGCCGCCGGGCAGCGCCGTAACGCCGAAATGATAGGCAACGACGCCGCCGACGGCGAGCGCGCGCAACCCTTGTATGTCTGGCCGGAACGATGCCGACACGAGGCCTCCTTCGTGCAAGCCCAGCCCATTGCCATTGTCGGCCGGACCGGTTGCTATCGCAATGCAACAAATTTTTCGCAGCGCAACATGGCCAAAAAGGGGAGGCGCCGGGAATGGATCGGATGACCTGCCGGCGAGCGCGCGGCGGCGGCGAAGGGGCAAGGCTCATCGACGCCTGTGACTAGGCTGCCACATTGTCCCGGAACCGGTTCGCCCGGGTCAGTTCCGTGTCGGCGCGGGCGGGAGCTCGCTCGCTGTCCTGGCACTGCGCGCGGCATAGAGACCCGCGCCCGCCGCCGCGACGCCAAGCGCGGCGAAGACGGCCAGTTTCCCAGGCGTTGCGCCTTCCGGGCCGAAGGCGACGAAGTACATGGTGCGGCCGGGAATGAAGGTCAAAAGCCCGGTGATGGCGAGGCCGATGATGTAAGTGCCCTGCATGATGCGGCGGTGCGCGGCAATGTTGCCGCCTGGCGCGGCGCGCACGCCGCGCCATAGCATCACCAGCACGAACAGAGACAGAAGGTGGATCGGGCTGAACGGACCCCACAGCCGGATCGTCCAGATGAACAGGCCGGAGATGGCGACTGTTGCCATAAGTGCCATCCAGACGCGGCCGAGTGCCCGGTGCAGCCGGTCGCCCTTGGTGCGCCAGAGCTGCATGGCGCCGAGCAGCAACGCGGCGACGGCGATCAGCGCATGGAGCTGGATGACGGGCGATGCGTGGAGCAAAGGGGTGAGCGACATCGGTGTTCTCCGCGAGATGCGGATTATGGCCGACGCGGTGCCGGAGGGGCAAGCCGCGGCAAGGCGTGACCGGGACCGCTCGACATTCCGGCTGTCAGAGGAACAGGAACAGCCCCGCGAACGGGGCTGTTCCTGCTCGATAGGCTGCGTTACTTGCTGCCGCCATTCAGCTTCACGCTGCTGCAGAATTCAGGATGGGTGTTGGTGGGGTTGGCGTTCTTGGCCTCGTCGGCGCAGGCCGTCATCATCGCGGTCTGGTCTTCCGGCGTCAGGGCCTTCCAGGCTTTGACGAAGTCATCATTGCTGCGCAGCGTCTTCATGCTGGAGTCGGTGTAGAAGGGCTGCATCTTGGCCGGGTCGTCGAGAGCGGACGTGCCGGTATTGCCTGCGGCAAGAGCCGAGCCAGCGACCATCGAGAGCGTCATGGCGCCAAAACAGATCATCTTGATGTTCATGGTAGGATCCTTCCCTGTTGCCTTATGACCGTATAGCAACGGTCAGGTTCGGAACGGGGTCAGGATAGGGAAAGTTCCGATGACATGCCGGAAGCGGTGGGGATTTATCGAAATATATTTTGGAAACCTTTCGACGGTTTTTTCGTTCGTTTGCAAGTGATCGCCGTGGCACCAGCGCGCGGGATGTTGTCGCCTGACAGCCGCCATTCCAGTTCTAGTATTCTTCGCCCTTCGGCTGCGGTTGAGCCAGCGTGCGCGCGGCATCGGCTCCCGCCGCTAGAATGCGGTCCGACAATTCCGTTCCTTCCACCGCGCGGGCCAATTGAAGGGCGCCGATGAGCGCGGCGAAGACGCCCAGCGCCGCGCCTTCCGGATCACGGATGCCCGGCGGCAGGTCCTTCGCCAACTGGCGCACCAGGGTCAGCAGCCTTTCGGTGTAGAAAGCGCGTGTCTCCGGCGGCTGACGCGCGATCTCCGGTAATAGCGCGGCGGAAGCACAGCCGGTCTGCGGATGATCGCGGTGCTCGGGCGACAGATACAACGCCAGGGCCAGTTCCAGGCCACCAGAGGCAAGCACCTCCTGTAATTGCTGCGACTGAGCCTCCAGGGCCGAGGCCACGCTCTCGCGCACGAGGTCGGCCTTGGACTGGAAGTGCGGATAAAAGGCGCCGTTCGTCATCCCGGCGTCGCTCATGATGCTGGCCAAGCCGGAGGCGGCGATGCCGTCGCCTCGGAAGCGGTGGGAAGCGACCTCCATGATCCGGCTGCGTGATGCATCCTTCCGGCCTTTGTCATAGCGCATGATGGTTCCTTCCCGTTTTCCTATTGCATTATGAGCATAATGTGATATTACGATCATAATTCAATTGCCGATCACAGGCAAGACCTTACGTTTGGAGCCTTTAGAATGAACCGGAATTCGGGAAAGACCGCTGTGGTGACCGGCGCCTCCTCAGGAATTGGCCGTGCCAGCGCCGAGATTTTGGCACGCGCCGGCTTCACTGTCTTCGGCACCAGCCGCAAGGCGTCCAGCCAGAGTTCGAACGGGATATCGATGCTGGTTTGCGACGTGACCGACGACGCGTCTGTCGCGTCCCTGGTCTCAACTGTCCTCGGCAAGACCGGCCGGATAGACCTCTTGGTCAACAATGCCGGTGTCGGGCTGCTGGGAGGCGCGGAAGAATCCTCTGTCGTGCAGTCGCAGGCCCTGTTCGACGTCAACCTGTTCGGCGTCATGCGCATGACCCACGCGGTGCTGCCGTCGATGCGCCGGCTGGGCGAAGGGCGCATCATCAATATCGGCTCGATCCTGGGACTGGTCCCGGCACCGTATTCGGCCCATTATTCAGCCGTCAAGCACGCGCTCGAAGGCTATTCGGAATCGCTCGACCACGAGGTACGCGCCTTCAACATACGAGTTTCGGTCATCGAACCGGCATTCGTGCGCACCGTGTTCGACCAGAACGGATTCGAGCCCGATTCCGTCCTGCAGGACTATGATGAGGCGCGCGCAAGGCTCGAGGCATTGCTTCGCGACGTGATGCCCAAGGCGGATCCCCCGGACGTCGTGGCGAAGGTGGTTCTGCGGGCCGCGACCGACAGGCATCCGCGGCGGCGCTACACCGCCGGCCAGGCAGCGCGACAGGTCAGCATGCTGCGCCGGTTCGCGCCGGCCGCGATGTTCGACAAAATCTTGCGCAAGCAATTTCGCCTGCCTGTCTGAACGAAGCGAGTGACTTAACGCATGTGCGACACGCAAGCCCGGTCTGTTTCGCGCCGGCCATCGAAATCATTTTAGAAAGAAAACATGATGAAAGCCTTTGTTGTCGACAAGTATCAAAAGAAGGGTGCCCTGCGGCTCGCCGAAATGCCGGAGCCCGCGTTGCGGGGCAATGATGTCCTGGTCGAAATTCACGCCGCCGGTATAAACCTTCTCGATTCCAAGCTCCGGGATGGTGAGTTCAAGCTGATTTTGCCCTATCGCCCGCCCTTCATCCTGGGCCATGACGTGGCCGGGATCGTCGTTCGGGTCGGATCGAAAGTCCGCAAATTCAAGCCCGGTGACGAGATCTATGCCCGGCCGCGCGACGGCCGGATCGGCGCATTCGCCGAATTTATCGCGATGGATGAAGCCGACGTGGCGCTGAAGCCTAAAAACCTCAGCATGGAAGAAGCCGCCTCGATTCCGCTCGTGGGCCTGACCGCTTGGCAGGTTCTGGTCGAAACAGCCGGGCTGAAGAAAGGCCAGAAAGTGTTTATCCAGGCCGGTTCCGGTGGCGTGGGAACCTTCGCCATCCAGCTTGCAAAGCATCTCGGTGCGATCGTCGCGACGACAGCGAGCGCGGCGAGTACCGATCTGGTGAAAGGCCTCGGAGCCGATATCGTCATCGACTACAAGAAAGACGATTTCGAGAACGTCCTGCAAGGCTACGACGTCGTCCTGAACAGCCAGGACGCCAAGACGCTCGAAAAATCCCTGCATGTGCTGAAACCGGGCGGCAAACTCATCTCCATTTCCGGTCCGCCGGATCCCGGATTTGCCAGCAAGCAGGGGTTGAACATGGTCCTGAAGCTGGTCCTGCGCTTGCTGAGCCGCGGCATACGCAGCAAGGCCAGGCGCGCTGGTGTCGGGTATTCGTTCCTGTTCATGTGGGCGCAGGGCGATCAGCTGGGCAAGATCACGTCGCTCATCGAATCCGGCATCATACGGCCCGTCATGGACCGGACTTTTCCGTTCGAGAACACCAACGAGGCATTGGCCTATGTCGAAACCGGGCGTGCCAAGGGCAAGGTCGTCGTCAAGATCAGATAAAGAGAGTGTTCGGCGAACCGCTCTGCCTCCTTGTCTTTGCGCAGTTGCGGGCACGAAAGCGTTGCTTCAGCCGGCCGGCGCGGTCTCGATCTCCTGGAGATAAAACGTCTTGCTCGGCTGCAGATGGTCGACGCAGAGCTGCGCCAGCACCCAATTGTCCCGGCGCTTCATCGCCTCGATCATCATCCAGTGGTGTTTTCGCGAGATGTCCAGCTTTTCCCTGTCGGCCAGCGAATTGGCTCGCACCGGCAGGCTGAGGCGCATGTAGTGCTCGATCGAGGAGACGAGATAGGCGTTGCCGCAGGCCGAGAACATGGTGAGGTGGAAGCGGTCATTGGCCTCGTGGATGCCGCGCAGATAGCCGTTATCGATATGGCCGCCATAGATCTCATGGATCTCCATCAGCTCCGCGATCAGCGCATCGCTGGCCGGCAAGCGGATCATCAGCGCGGCCTGGCGCTGCAGCATTTCGCGCACCTCGTAGATCTGTCGCACCTCGTCGGGTGAAAGCCTGCGCACCATGGCGCCCTTGTTGCGCTCACGCGTGGCGATGCCGAGTTTTTCCAGCTGGTAAAGCGCCTGGCGGATGGTGTGGCGAGACACAGGGAAACGGGCGAGCAGCACGTCCTCGACCAGCCGCTCACCCGGCGCCAGCCGGCCGAAGATGATGTCCTCCTCCAGCGCATGCACTGTATCGGCTTCCTTGCCGCCATAGTCGAAGGCGTTGAGCATCGCGAACCCTTGTGTTCTCATTGGCCAGCAATGCTACTCTAGCGCTCACGCACAAGGCTTACCACAAGCTGGTCGACGCCTGGGTCATCGAGGCTGACCATTCTGGACATCTGCAGCGCCTGCCTCAGGCTGATCCTGCCAACCTGCTGGCGCATGATGACCGGCACGCAGACCGGCCCCGCCGCAGTCAGAATGAAGGCGTTGCCGACCAGGACCGGTTCAGAGAAGGGCGCCCACTGAACGGCCACGATCGACGGTTCGCCGGTCTGGCGGCGGTTGATGCCGGCGAAATAGATCCAGTTCAGGCGCGAGATCGCCACGCCATAGTGCCAGCCCGGCGCCTGCGCTCCGCCCTGGCGATGGCCTTCGGCCCACCGGGTCACGCGCCTGAAGGTCACCAGTTCGGCCTCGCGCCGCACGAAGGTGACCGACCGCATCAGAAGGTCGGGACGGTCGGGAACCGAAAAATAGGTGAAGTAGGTGCCGCCTGCGATGGCGGGAGAAGGGCCTTGCACCATGTTCTCGTAGAGCTTCTGGTGGAGCGGCGGCAGGGCAGGATGTCCGGGCGTTGCAACGTCCGGCGCCCGGTACAGTTCATCCTCCTCGATGCGGAAATAGTCGCAGATCAGTCGCGCCGTGGCCCGGTTGGGCACGCTCTTGCCTTGCAGGTAGCGCTCGAACTGCGAGCGGTTCATGTTCAATCCGCGGCATACAGCGCTCACCGACGCATGGCCGCTGACCAAGCGTCTGAGATTTGCGGCAAGATTCTTGCGGATTGGCACGACACCGCCCCGACAGACGTCCGAACCATTATTCAGAAGTTGCTTATATTTCCTCAATCTCGCACAAGATCGTGCTGCCGCGAATGGGGACCTTCGACCAATACCGCACGACGGGCAGGCCAATACGAAAAGGCCCGCCACCGACGCGACTCGTGGCGGGCCTTCTGGAGTAGACCGGGCTCGCCTTCGCCCGGCTGTCTTTAAAGAACCGCGCAGCGGAACGATCGTTCCATCAGAAGCCTGCTACCTCGCGGAAACGGGTTTTCTACAGCCGGCCAGTGCCAGTCTTCGATCGCCAAGTCTTCGATTCAGTGCGGGCATACCGAGATCGGACAGGCGACCGCGGTGACGGCCGACAGCCTGTCGCGCTTCACCAGAAGCGGCTTCTGGTAGGTCTTTTTCATTTGAATCCCCCATGCCCCGATACGCCTGACGTAAGCCCCTGCGTCCGGTTGTTGTCAAGTCGCCCCTAAAATAAAGAGACGCCCGCCAGGCGAGGCCTGGCGGGGTGTTGATTGGAGGAGTGACGGATCGAATGGGAGACGATCCGCCTGGAAAACGCAAAGGCCGGAGAAAGGTTCCAGCGGCAGGGCATCTCGGCGTGAAATTCGATACCTTGTCGCGATCCGGGCCGCGTGCGCACAGCAGCCGCAAAGCCGGTGGTCGTGGCCGTGATCTCGTTCTCGTCGGTCTGCTTGCCGCGTCTTGGCCTAGTTCCTGTCCGCCGGCTTCGAGCGCATCCTCGACACCGTCTCGCGCTCGGCGCGCTTGGAGCGCAGCGGCGGTAGGCCGCGGTCGATCAGGTCCATGTCCTCCAGCACCATGTCGCCCATGCGCTTGAAGGCGATGTCGAGCGCGCCGGCGCGGTGGGCGGAGCGCAGGAAGCCGGGGATGGCGCGGACGGGATGGTCCTGCGCCAGTGGTTCCTCGGGGAAGACATCGCTGGCGGCGACGATGTGGCCGCTCTTGACCGCCGCCATCAGCGCGGGGAAGTCGACCACGCCAGCGCGGCTGAGCAGGATGAAGGCGGCGCCCTTGCGCATGCTGGCGAAGGCCTGGCTGCCCAGAAAGCCCTGGTTCTCGGAGGTCACCGAGGCGACGACGAAGACGAAGTCGCTCTGCGACAGTACGTCGTCGAGCGAGGCCGGCTCGACGCCGTTGTCGATCAGGATCGACGGCGGCAGCCAGGGATCGAACACTTTGGTGCGGGTACGAAAACCCGACAGCAGGCGGTTCAACGCGCGGCCGAGATCGCCGAAGCCGATGATGCCGACATCGGCGCCTGAAAGCAGCCGCGCCGTCAGGTTGCCGTCGCCGCCCCATAGCTCCTTGCCCTGCCGGAAGGCGAGGTCGGCATCGACGATGTTGCGGGCAAGGTTGAGCGCCATGGCAAGGCCAAGCTCGGCCACCGGCTCGGCAAAGACGAGACCGGTGGTGACGACATGGATGCCGCGGGCAAACAGCGTCTCGTAGGGCATGTTGTTGATGAGGTTGGTCTCGACATTGAAGACGCAGCGCAGCGCCTTCATGGCGTCCAGCGTCTCGGGCGAGATCGGCGGCTGGCCGATTATGTAGCGAGCCCCGGCCAAAACATCGGCCGGCAGTTTGGCGACACCGTCGGCGGTCGTCTCGACGACGCGGTAGTTCGCCTTGAGACGTGCCAACTGCGGCGGCGTGAAGATCAGCTCGAGCGTGCGTGGTTCCGGCGCGCTGATGACCAGCGGCAAATCTTTGTTCGGCATGACGATTCCTCCCGACGCGATCCTCATCGCGTTTCTCGGCGAGCAAAATACCGCCAGTGAAACGATTTACAACTGCGAAAAATCGATTTATTTATTTCGAAAGCAGGTAAATGCGGGGCCTGGAGGACGATAATGGTGTACAGGCAGGCCCAGCAGCGGCGTCCGTCGATCCACGACGTGGCAAGCCGCGCCGGTGTGTCCGCGGCCACCGTTTCCAAGGTCATGGCCGGCGTCACCACGGTGAAGCCGGAAAATGCGCAGCGTGTCTTCGATGCCGTCGAGCAACTGGGCTACCGCGTCGATCCGCTGGCCTCCGACATGCGCCGGGCCAAGCGCCGCATCATCGGCGCCATCATGCCTGAATTCGAAAGCGAATTCTTCGGCCAGATGGTCACCCAACTGGAAAGCCTGGCAGAGCAGCGCGGCTACACGCTGGTGGCGGCGTCGAGCCGCGAATCCGAGGCGCGCGAAACAGAAATTCTCGCCCGCATGCATGACTGGCGGGTCGCCGGCGTCGTGCTGGCGCCGGTGCGCAACGAGCATGGCCCGGCGGCCGCGTTCATGAAGGCCAACGGCATGACCGGCGTGCTGATCGACCGTGTGCTCTCCGACGACGCCTTCGATACGGTCTCCGCCGATAGTGCCGCGGCCAGTGCCGAGGTGGCGCGCGACCTTCTCGGCAAGGGTCATCGTCACATACTGGTGGTCGGCCTCGGCGAACAGGCGGCGACGGTGCGCGCCCGCCTCGATGGCTTTCGCGCCACGGCGCTCAAACTGGCGCCGGATGTGCGCATCGATGTCGTGCTCGCCGAAACGGATGTCGAACCGCTGCGGGCACAATTGCGCGACTATTTTGCAAAAGGCGAACGCCCGACAGCCGTCTATTCGCTGTTCCTGAAGGGCACGCTGGTTGCGCTGTCCGAATTCCGCCGGCGTGGCTGGCATTGCCCCAACGACATTTCGCTGATCGGCTTCGACGACGCCGAATGGATGCAGGTGACATGGCCGGCCATCGCCGCCGTCGTGCAGCCGGTGCGCCAGATCGCCGGCCATGCGATGGATGCGCTGTTCGCCAGGATTGAAGGCAAGGAGGGGCCGCCGACGGCGCGGCTCGAGCCTTGCCGGGTCTTGATGCGGGAATCCGTTGGCTCGCCAGGTAACGTCCCGCATTCCGGGGAAGGCTGAGATGAACATTTTTGGACTGCACACATTTGCCATTGCGCCGGTCTGGGATCTGGACCTGATCGAGCCGCAGATGGAGCGGCTGAAGGGGCTCGGCATCGGCCTTTTGGAAATCCCGCTGCTGCGCCCTGAAGAGATCGACACTCTGCGCACGCGCGCTTTCGCCGAGCGTTGGAATGTCGAGCTTATTCCGTCGCTTGGCCTGCCGGCTTCACTCGACGTGGTTGCACGGCCGGACGAGGCGCTGGCCTTCCTCGAGCCGGCCTTCGCGGTCTGCGAAGCAGTGGGCAGTGGAGCACTTGGCGGCGTCACCTATGGCACGATCGGCAAGACGTCCGGACGCGCGCCGACCGAAGAAAAGATCGACGGCATGTGCCGGTTCCTGGTCCGCGCGGCCAGGGCCGCCAGGGAGCATGGGCTGAAGCTCGGCATCGAGCCCTGCAACCGCTACGAGACGCATCTGATCAACCGCGGCATCGACGCGGCGCAGATTATCGAGCGCGTCGGCGCCGACAACATCTTCATCCATCTCGACACCTATCACATGCATATCGAGGAGGAGAGTTTCGAGGCCGGCTTCCGGGCGGCGGCGCCGTATCTCGGCTATGTCCATGTCTCGGAAGCCAATCGCGGCGTGCCGGGGCGCGGCATGCTCAATTGGGCGGCCTGCATGAAGGCCATATCGGACATTGGCTATAGCGGCGCCATCACACTCGAAAGCATGAACCATGTCGATGTCGACATTGCCGGCGGGCTCGCCGTGTGGCGGCCGGTGGCGGAAAATCCCGACGATGTGATTGGTGTAGGGCTGCCATTCCTGCGCGAGGAAGCGAGGAAGGCGGGACTGCAGCTGGGGTGAGGTCATCGATCGAAGCTGTGAGTCTATCCTGACACGATTGACACGACGTGGCGAAGCGGTTCTTCTGGCGCGGTGTTCAACGCGGAGGGCATTATCGGATGAAGAAATACGAGAAGCCAAGCTGGCAGAAACGTGAACGGCTTTCGGCCGTCATAGCCCAGTCAACCCTGTCTCCAGGTTCGAAGCAGCCGTCCTGAGCGGCTTGGCGCATTGGCCTTTCGAAATGCGAGGCGCGATCGGTCGATCGCGCCTTTTGCTTTTGGTGATGGCGTGACGCATCCTGAGACACCAAGGGGAGCTCCGTAGGGACGGGAGAAGGAAAGACACCTCGCCGCCTTTTACTGCGAGACAGGAGCCGCTCACGCCATGCCGGGCTGCCGCCGTGATCCCAGATGGCGCACCTTGCGGCCGATGATCATCAGCTGGCGCGCGGTGTTGTTGCGCAGGCGCCGGACGCGCCATTCCAGCCCGGTTTCGGTGGTGATCCGCTTGGCGTAGACGCTTACACGCATGCCGGCCACATCTGAAGCCACCTTGACCGGGTCGTCATAGAAAGCGTCGATCTTGTCAGCCGCCATGCCTGGTGTTTCCAGCCAGCGCGGAATGTGGACCGAATGGAGCTGATCGACATCGACCATGACCCGCCCGATGCCGACGCCCGGCGTCGGGCATGTCGTCCAGAACGCATCGCCGATGAAGACGACCCCGTCGCGGCGGTGGCCTTGCGTCGTGCTCAGATTGATCTGCCTGACTTCGACGGGGCTTGCCACCTCGAAGTTGCCGCACTGCGCCGATATTTCGGGCATCAGTTCGCACAGCATCTTCTGCGGATCGGCGCGAAAATCCCTCGTCCATTGTTCGGCGACGGTGCGATAGACGAACATGTTCGCCCGCATCTTGTTGCCGATCGGAAAGATGGTGAGATAGGCGACACGGTCCTCGGCGCGCCTGCCGTAGCAGGTGATGGCCTGATAGGCGCAATCACGCGGCGAGATGGCGAGGTCGAATCCCATCGAGAGCGAATGCGCCTTCGATTCCTCGATGCGTTCCACGCCGATGGCGCGCCGCACCGCTTCGCTGTAGCCGGTGGCCACCACCAGCAGGCGGGCATTGATGACGGAGCCATCGGCCAGCACAAGCCGCTGCCGGTCCGGTCCGGTCGAGACCTCGGTTACCTTACCAACCGTCAATGGCACTTGCGGCGGCAAGGCGTCACGCAGGCCGTTGATCAGCGAGCCATAGGAAAATGCGTATTCCCACTTCTTTTCACGTGCGAAGAATTGGCCGAGCCGGAAGACATAAAGATCGGAAAACGGGGTGACGAGCGGCATGACGGTCTTGTCGAGGCCGAGCTTCTCGAACAGCTGCATCTGATCCGCGCCGATCTTCTCGGCCCGGAACTCGTCGTGATGAACGCGGTGCGGGTCGATCAGCGCCACCTTGCGTCCGGCTTTTCCCAACAGCATTGCCAGGCTGGTGCCGGCCATTCCGGCGCCTACGATCGCCACGTCGACTTCGGCCGCGTCAGCCTCGGCGATCGTCATTTCACTGCCCTTTCCGCTGGTCATCTTTCGTATCCACAATCCGTGGTGGAAATATCTTGCCGAGCCAAATCAACCTCAAGCAACCAGCGGAGTGGCTGGTAGTAACAATGTTTAGGGTCAATGACGGCCGCCTCCTTGTTTCCAGCGCGGCGCGATCGCCGAGCCATCGATGAATTCCAGGCCGCCCGCCTCGTTGAGCGTGTGCAACTTGCGGCCACTCCATAGCGCACCAGGGGTTAAGACCGTCTCGACAACCTGCTCCATGCCGTTCAAATCGAGGTGAGCGATGCGTGCGATGCCAAGGGCCGCGCCGTAACTCCTGCGGCAGTCCTGCACGGGGCGCAGCAGGTCGTTGCCGCGTTTGACCATGCGGCCCGCCGGCCGCGCCGAGGCGATATCGATCAGCACGGGATTTTTGGGGTGCGGTGTCCACGGCCCGCGAAAGTCGGGCGCCGACCACAGATGCAGCGCGTCGGAGAACGCGCCGCCGCCATCGCGGACGGTGGCGAACAGCCACCAGCGCCCGCCATGCTCGACCAGGGTGGCATCGCTGGCCACGATGTCGGACAGCAGCGTCGCTTCCTTGACCCATCCGCCCGGGAAGGCGGTGGCGCGGTAGAGATCGACCGTGCGGTTGGCGCAGCTTTCCGGCACCATCCAGACCTCGCCGTCGCGCTCGAAGACGAAGGGGTAGGAGAGGTGGTAGGGCAGGTCGAGCACCGGCTCCGGTCGGCCAACCGGGCCTGACGGGCCGAACGGCACGGCGGAGATGATGGCCTTGCCGAGACGGTGGATATAGTCCTCGACGAACAGGGTCACCTTTCCCTGGTAAAGGATCGGGAACGGATCGGCGTAGAAGCGGCTGCCGTCGTCGGGCAGCACTTGCCAGCCGGTTGCCGGATGCGCGCGCAGGTCGAACAGATCCCGCCCCCCGGTCTCGCGCCAGCCGACCTTCCAGTGCGGGGCGTTGTAGCAGAGGTGGTAGATTTTCTGGACGATGCGCCGCGCCAGCGCCTTGCCCGCCCTGACGCCGAGCTTGGCGGTAGAGGGTATTTGCGGTGGGACGCCAGCCTGCGCTGGCTCGGGCAGGACCGGCAAGGCGGCCCGCGTCGCCCCCGTTATTGCTGCCAGGATCAGGCTTGCCGTGCGCGCCAGCATGTCCTGGAATGAAGCAAGCGCAATGCCGCCATATTCGGTGCCGAGGCGTCCTTCGGCGATAGTGGTGTCATTCTCCTCGATGCGGGCAGTCGGCGTGCGGCCGTCGAGGATCAGCGCCAGTAGCGCGGCTTCGCCGGCAACGCTATCATAGGTGACGCGCCAGACCCGTGTTCCTTCCAGCTGCACGTCACCACAAAGGTCGATCACCAGGTCCGGTGACGCGGAGGGCTGCGTCGCCTGGTAGGGCGCGAGCGCCGAAAGCGGCAAGCGTTTGGCCAGCCCGTTGGCGGGCAGGCGATGAATGGCCGTCTCAAGCTGAAACAGCGCCGCGGCGCTGCCTGGAATGCCGCCTTCGGCTGGCCTGACGTCGACGGAAACCTGCGCCAGCGCCGCCAGGCGCTGCAGCAGGTTCAGGTGAGAGGCACGCAGGCCCTCGCTGTCCAGGCGCAGGCTCACCTGCATGTCGCACCCCTAGCATTCTGACGTTCGGTATCTGGCTGATCGAAAATTGGGCATGAGAAATTGCCGGACGGGCGGGGTCGGGTGAAAATCTGCCCCATTTCCATTCGCTTCCCGCTCGCCCGCGCCGTGTCAACACACCCGTGCCTTTACTACGCAAACTTCGTGCCAAAAATCTTAAGACTTCCCAATATAATTAACAGTGTTTTAACAGTTGGAGGAATAGCTAGAACCACGCCGCAATTTGATCTTTGCAGGCAGATGGAGTGTTGTCGGAGCGACCCTTGCAATCATCCCTGCTCTCGATGCCGCAACAACACGCTCCCGAGGTGATGCAATATGCTCCGGAGGCAGTTCCGGCGGCGTCTTATGCACCCTCGACCGTCGAACTCGGTGACGTGAAGCGCATATTGGTGCGCCGCCGTTTCCTTATCCTGGCGACCGCCGCGCTGCTCACCCTCGTGACACTGCTCTATGGGTTGTTCACGCCAGCGCTCTATAGCTCGGTGGCGGAAATCATCATCGATCCGCAAGACCTGCAGGTGGTCAACAACGACGTCAATCCGAGCCGTGTTCCCCCTGACGGCGGCATCACGATCGTGGAAAGCCAGGTCAGCGTCGTCCAATCGACGGGCGTGTTGCTCAGGGCCATCCAGGCGACCAACCTGACCGAGGATCCCGAATTTAACGGGCAGGGCGGGTTACTGAGCCGTTTGCTCGGCGGCTTGCTAGGTTCAGGATCGGCCGAAACCGACAAGACGGGGAAGACGCTCGATGCGCTGCGCCGGGTCCTGGCGGTGAAGCGGGCCGACAAAGTGCTGGTCCTCGACGTGATCGTCACGGCCAAGAGCGCCGACAAGGCGGCAAAGCTCGCCAATGCCATCGCGCAGGCCTACCTGGCCGATCAGGCCGCCGCGCGCGCGAAGATGGCCACGGATGCTTCCGATTCCATCGGCGCGCGGCTGGAAGAACAGCGCAAGCGGGTCCAGCAGGCCGAAAACGCCGTCGAGGCCTACAAGTCCGCCAACAACATGGTGATGGCGGCGGGCAATCTGGTCAGCGACCAGGAACTGACCGAGATCAACACGCAGCTTTCGGCGGCGCAGAGCCGCACCGCGACGCTGAAGGCGCAGGTCGACCAACTGCGCAGGTCCGGCGGTGCGCCGGAGGCAACCTCCGAGGCGATGCGTTCCTCGGTGATTTCGAGCCTGCGGGCGCAGGAGGCAACGCTTGTCGACCAGGTTTCGCAGCTCGGCACGGAACTCGGGCCACGCCACCCTTCGATGATCGCGGCGCAGCAGCAGCTGCGCGACACGCGTGCGCTCATCGCGCGTGAACTCGGCCGCATCGGCGCCGCCGCCGAGACCGACTACGAGCGGGCGCTGGCCAACCAGCAGGCGCTCGAAGCCAAGGTCGCCGGCATGAAGAGCAAGTCGCTCGATACCGACCAGGCCTCGGTCAAGCTGCGCGAATTGCAGCGCGATCTCGAGGCGCTGCGCTCCGTCTACGCCACCTATCTGCAGCGGGCGCAGGAAACGCGCGAGCAGGTCAATGTCGACAGCACCAATGCGCGCATCATCTCCAAGGCCATGCCCGCCCTGAAGAAGAGCTGGCCGCCTCTCGCTCTGTTGCTTGTCGGCGCGATCTTCGGCGGCCTAGGCCTGGGCACCGGCCTGGCGCTGATCGCGGAATATGCCTCGCCGACGGTGCTTTCCAGCAACCAGATGCAATCGGCCATCGAAGCCCCGGTGCTGGGTGTGCTGCCGGCAAAGTCGGGCGGCCGCCGCTGGTGGCCTTTCGGCGGCGCGGCCGCACCGGCCAGCCAGAAGATGGATGCGGTCGCGGGGCTGGCGCTCCGGCGCATGTTCTCTTCCGGCCGGCGTCCGCCGAACTGGCCGCTGGTGCCGTCCATCCTGGTGACGTCGCCGCCCGAGGACGCCGCGCAGCGCGGCAGGGTGGCGCGCCTGCTCGCCAATGCAGCGGCCGCCCGGGGCAGCCGCGTCCTGTTCATCGATGTCAATGCCGGCAGCCACCAGAAGGACCCGCAACCCGGCCTGCTCGACGTGCTGCGCGGCGAATACGCCTTCGAGGCGCTGAGCCAGTACAGGCCCGGCAGCAATGTCGCGGTGTTGAGCAGGGGTCGGCCGACCGCGGTCTTCCAGGAGGCGCAGGGCGTCTATTTCGCGCAGCACATGCTGGCCCAGGCGAGCCGCAGCTTCGAGCTCGTCGTCATCGATGGCGGCGCGCTGGCCGACAATCTCAACGCCTCGCCGCTGGTGTCCATGGTCGACGAGATCCTGCTCGTCGCCACGCTGAATTCGACACCGATGCGCGATGTCACGGCAGCCACGCAGGCCATTTCCGTCATGGGGCGGCTGCCGACAGGCGCGATGCTGGTCGACGAGGCGGCCTGACATGGCTGCCGTCCGGGCCACCAACCCGGCAGCCAGCTGGACAGAAGCTGGTCAAGCCGCCGCGCCCCGCGCCGGCAACTCCGTAGACTGGGTGACCCGCTTCGGACTGGTCGCGACGGTGGCGTTGCTGTTCGCCGTCTCGGGCGGCATGCTATGGCTGGTGGGCTACAATTACGACGGCCTGATCGGCAATCCGGCGACCAAGATCCACCCGTCCACCTATGTATTGGTGCTGGCGTTTGTCTGGCGCTCATGCACATTCGGCAACCCGGTCGGCTACACCATTCATGTCGCCGACAGGCGGCCGGCCAGCGCATTGCTGGCAGTCATTTCGATCTTTTTGCTGATCATCGTCATCGTCAGGCAACGCCCCGGCATGGCCGGCATGATCGATACGTTCGTGACACCGGCGCTGCTGGTGATGATGCTGAGCGAGAACGACGAACGGACTTTCGCCCGGATGCAGACGGTCGTTCATGCGATCATGACGGCGAATGCACTGCTGGCTCTGTTCGAATTCGCGACCAAGACGCTGATCTTCCCCTACCGGCTCGACGGCGAGGTGTTCGTTTCCGACCTGCGCTCGACCGCCCTCCAGGGGCATCCGCTGGCCAATGCCACGATCACCTCGATCTATGTGCTGGCGCTGCTTTCGGGCTCACGATCGCTGTCGATGCCGATGCGGCTCGGGCTGGTCGGGCTGCAATTCGCCGCGCTGGTCGCGTTCGGCGGGCGTTCGGCGATGGTGACGACGATTGTTCTCGGCGCCATCTATTTGCTTTTCACTGGCGTGGCTTACCTGCGGCGAGGACGCATCAGCCTGCCCGGCGCTGCCCTCGCGGTCATGCTTGCCTCGCTGCTGCCGGTCGTGTTCGCCATGCTGTTCTCCTACGGCTTCTTCGACGCACTGCTCGAGCGCTTCGTGTCGGACAGCGGCAGCGCCAATGCCCGCGTCGAAATGTTCGAGCTCTTCAAGCATCTGGAACTGCGCGATCTGATCGTCGGACCCGATATCGATCTTCTCGAAAGCATGCGCCGTATCAACGGCCTCGAGCAGGGCATCGAGAACCCGATCATCCGCCTGATCCTCTACCAGGGCGCCTTCTTCACCCTGCTGATGCTATTCGGCTTCACCCTGTTCATGCACGAAGTCGCACGCCGCTGCCATCCCGGCATCTGGCTGCCGATGCTGGGTTGGCTGATCCTGCTCAACACCTCCGAGAGCTTGGCGTCCAAGACAACGCTCATGACGAAGTTCGTGGCGATCGCGCTGGTGCTGTACAGGCCGGCGTGGGTTGCGGTGGGGCGGAGCGCACCGGGGTTGCGAAGGTAGCGCCCTACGGCGCCCCCCTCTGTCCTGCCGGACATCTCCCCCTCAAGTGGGGAGATCGGATGTTGCACCGGCTTTCGCCAATCGCCTATGTTGCAAAGCAACGAGCCGGCGCCAAAACCGCCAATCTCCCCACTTGAGGGGGAGATGTCCGGCAGGACAGAGGGGGGCGTCAAGGAACTCAACCGTATTTAGAAAGACGCCTACTCTGGCATCCTCAACCCAAGCGCCTCGACCATCGCCGGGTCGAGCGCGCGGGTGGTGTCGTCCATCATGCCCATGCCGTCGAAGAGGTCCCAGAAAGCCCAGGGGAAGCCGAACGACTCGGCACTCTGCCTGACATCTGCGATGTAGCGGGCGCGATCGGGATTGGGTGCTGCCACATAACGCGCGTCGGTGCGCAGTGCGCCGAATTCGCCCAGGACGACACGTTCCGGTGCAATGCCATGGCTGTCGGCCCAGTCGCGCGCCTGGCTGAGATATCTGTCGATGAACCAGCGGTCGGGCCGGGCGTCGAAATAGACCTTCAGCACGCGCTCGGTTTCCGCATAGGCGGCTTTCTTGTCCGCTTCGGAGGTCTCGGTATCCCTGGCCATGCGTGCCCTGACGGAGGCCAGAGTCGCGTCGAGCGAACCGGCGGAGGCCGGCCATGGCACATTGTTCAGCGCGCGGTAGACGGGCTCGCGCATCCACGGCGCGCCCTGGTGGCTGAACAGATAGGGCTCGTAAAAATGAAAGGTGAACAGGATCGGCTCGAAGGGAACCAGCGGTTCGGGATCGAGCGCGGCCAGCCCGCTCACCATCGAGCCGCAGCCGCCGGTGACGACCATCGGCAAGGACGCGGACGATGCCCTGGCCGCCGTCAGAAGGGAAAGCTGGATCTGCGACCAGACGTTGGAATCGCAGGATTGCGGCGGTTCGTTGACCGGCTCCAGCGCCACCATGCCCGGCGTGAACCGCTCCAGCCTGCCGGCAAGCTCGCCGATCAGCGCGCGATAGAGATCGAAGGCGGGCGCGGCGGTGCTGGAGACCATGCGGTCGGGGTTCCAGTAGTGGGTGGCGCCATTGGCCTGGACGTTGACGATTATGCCGAGACCGGCGTCGATCGTGGCGGTGACGGCCGCGTCGAGCATGTCCAGCAACTTGCCGCGCGTGGCGGCGTCAGCCGCCAGGAACGGACCGGGATCGACGGGCAGGCGGATGAAATCGAGCCCGGTCTTGCGTAGCCGGCGAAGATCCTCTGGTGTCGGCACCGGCCGCTGCGACTGGAACGGCGGCCAGGCATAGTCGGTGCGCGGTGCCGGAAATTCACGCGTCAGCGCAAACCAGGGCCAGGCGTTGACGCCACGGCGAAAGCGCCATTCGCCACTGGCGGCGAGGGCGGGCGTTGCCGACGAAAGCGGCGCCAGCGCCACTGCTGCCGGCGCCAGCGACAGCGCCGTCCTGAGAACCCGCCGTCGGGACCAGCCCGTCATACCGCGCCGGCCGAGGGATGGTCGATCGCGACCCTCTCGGCAGCGGTTACGCCGAGCAGCCGGTAGGCTTCGTTCTCGTAGGCGACCAGGACATCGTCCCAGCGGAAGGCTTCGCGGGCGCGCGTCCTCGCTGCCTCACCGCAGGCCTTGACCAGGGTGTCGTCCTCCAGCGCCTGCTGCATCCGCTCGGCGCAGCTCTGCGTATCCTTGAAGAAGATGGCGGCGGCACCCGCGGTCCACCTGTTGTACGGATTGTCGTGGGCGATCACCATGTTGCCGGCGGCCAGTGCCTCGACCAGCGAAGGGTTGGTGCCGCCGACCGTGTGGCCATGCAGGTAGGCGCGGGCGTGATACCGCAGCGCCTTCACCGTCGCCTGGTCGTAGATGGCGCCCGGCAGGACCACAGAGGCGTTCGCCGCCTTGCGGATGGCGACATGATAGGGGATTTCGTCGGAGAGCGTGCCCAGCACCACCAGCTTCATGTCGCGCTTTTGGCTGCAGAAGGCCTCGACGATCGGCAGGATGTTGTTGTCGGGCTCGATGCGCGCGATCGAGATCAGGTATTTGCCGGGCTCGAGGCCGAGCGCACGAACCGGCGCCTCCGGTGCCGCCGTCACCGGGTCGGCGCCATAGGCGATGGTGGTGATGGCACTGCGCGGCCGGCGCGTCGCCAGATGGTCGGCGATGACGGGATGGTCGGCGACCAGGCGTTGCGAGGCCCAGGCGCCGATCCACTCGTTGAGCCAGAACCATGCGCGCGCCGCCGGCCCCCATTTGGGGCGACGCCACTCGATGCCGTCCATGTTGGTGATGATCTTGCGCCGCATCAACCTGAGCCAGGTCAGGAAGACCGCGCCATTGTAACCGAGCACCAGGCATACGCCGGGCCGCCGGGCGGCGTCGAGCACGCATTGCCAATCGAATTCCAGCGTCGCGCGCGGTCCCTTCGAGGCGACTTGGATGTGAATGAGTTCGATGCCGCGCCAGGTTTCGGTGCGCATCCTCCGGTCGACCCGCTCGACCTCCTCCTGGCAGTAGACGCCGACCTTCCAGCCGCGCCCGGCAAGAAAAAGCGCTAGCTTCTCGGCGAAGGTTTCAAAGCCGCCATGGGCCGCGGGGATGCCGCGGGTCCCCAGGATCAGGATGGAAGGCTTTTCCGATTTCATGGCTGTTGGCGCTTTCAGAGAGGTTCTTTATATTAGCAATTGCTGCATTAATAATTAGAGACCGGCAACTTCCGTGCCATCCCACAATCTTCGCGTTTGGGCAGGTGATCATCGCTTCGGGTTGTAAAAAAACAGTGTTGGACCGGTGATTGTTTCATTCTCGGTCAACCCTTCTGTGCGTAGCTGCATCGAAACGAGGCAGTGCAATGGTTGGTTGGCCGGCGGCCGGGCAGATCAAGCCAGGCATGATTTTTGCGTAGCGGTTTCTGCACGCCGTCAGTCAATGCGATGGTGCAGCACCTGGCGGGATACAAAGATGCGGATTGCCTGCGTTCATCAGGGATATGAACTCTATGGTTCAGACCGCAGCTTCGCGGAGAGCGTCGCTGCGTTGCGCGCGGCATTTCCGTCCGCCGACATCGAAGTCGTGCTGCCGCGCAGCGGCCCGATCCTAGGGATCCTCGAACCGCATGCCAGCCGCATCGTCTTCGAGCCGCTATGGGTGCTGAGGCGCCAGGCCATCGCGCGCCTTGCCACCGTCGAGATGGCACGACTGCCGGTTGCCGTGCTGAGAGCATGGCGGCGGCTCAGGAATTGCGATCTCACCTACGTCAACACCTCGATCGTCGCCGATTACGCGTTGGCCGCCCGCTTCCTGCCCAGCAAGGCGGTGCTGCACATCCATGAAATTCCCGAAGGCGCCATGCGCCGGATCCTCGTCGGCCTGATGCACTGGAGCCATGCCGATCTCATCTTCAACTCGCGCGCAACCCGCGCCGCATTCGGTGAGCCCAAATCCGCGCGCTCGCACGTCGTCTACAACGGCGTTGCCGGCCCGCCGGCGGCCGAAGCGATGACCTATGACGGCAAGCGCCCGCTGCGGGTATTGCTGCTTGGCCGCATCAACCGGATCAAGGGCCAGGAAGTGCTGCTCGAAGCGATCGCCTCGATGCCGGCGGAGCTTAAGTCGAGGATCGAGGTGCGACTGGTCGGCGGTGCCTTCGAAAGCGTCGAGCGCGAGCGCGCCTTGGCCGACCTGGTCGGTAGCATGGGCCTGACCGGGCGTGTCAGCGTCCTGCCTTTCATACCCGACCCTTCGGAGCATTATCGCTGGGCCGACATCGTCACCGTGCCGTCGCGACGCCCCGAATCGCTGGGCCGCGTCGCCATCGAGGCGATGGCCTATGGCCGGCCGCCGCTGGTGTCGGCGATCGGTGGACTGGTCGAGGTGGTCAGCGACGGCGAGACCGGCTGGCATGTGCCGCCAGGCGACGCAGCGGCGCTGTCGAAGAAATTGCAGGAGATCATCCTTGCTCCTGAGGCCTGGCGCGGTTTTGTCGCCGCAGGCCGCGCGCGCTACGAGGCGGTCTTCAGCGAACCGGTCGCGGCGGCCGCGATCGCGGCGATCGCCGCCGACAAGCTGAAGGCGACCATAGCAAGGCCGGGCAAGGCGGCAAGCAGCCGCCAGGCGGAGACACGATCGTGAGATTCCCGGGCCATCTGGTGCGGCGCCTCGTGCTGATGGTCGGCGGCGAGGCGATGCAGAGCGGCTTTCACTTTGCCCTCAACCTGACGCTGCTGCACATGCTGTCGGCACAAGGCTACGGCCTGTTCGCCATTGGCATGGTGATGGGCGGCGTCGGCCTGTCCTACATCAGATCGCTCACCGCAGTTCCCGCCTCGATCTGGATGAGCAAAAGCACCAACAGCGCCGGCGTCGACGCCCATGATGTCGCCTTCGGGACGGCGGCGGTGGTGGTGGCGCTGCTGATGGCCGTTGGCACCGCGATCCTGATGCGCGTCCTGGGCGATCCGAGCGGCATCGCCGCCGGCTGCTTTGTCGGCGCATGGTCGTTGCGCAGCCACATGCGCACGGCATTCTTCGCCCGTCGCCAGCAGGTGGTCGTCTCCATCAGCGACGCCGCCTTCACCTTCGCCGGCACCGTCCTGACCGGGTTCACCATCTGGTTCGCCCAGGGCGCGCTGCAGACGGTGTTCTATGCTCTCGCCGCGGCGAATGTGTTTGGCATCGTCGTCCTGGTTCGGCTGGCGCGCCGCACGATCCGCATCAGCTTCCGCATGCCGACGCGGCGGCGCTATGCAAGGCTCTGGCCCCAGCTGCGGTGGTCGGGTTTCAGCGCCACCACCACCAACATCCAGGGCCAATGCCTGGCGCTGTTGGTCGCCGGCATTGCCGGGCCTGCAGCCTATGCTCCGCTGGCGGCGGTGCTGGTGCTGTTTGCCCCGCTGCGCATCATCAGTCTTGCCTTCGTGAACATGACGCAGCCGGAGCTGGCGAAGCTGATGCGCAACAACGAAACGGCCCGTGTCTGGGCGCAGGCAAAAATCTGGTCGCTCGTCATGGGGCTCGGCGGCCTGATCTATGGGTGCGCCATCATGGCGGTCTTGCCGATGATAAAATCCCAAGCCCTACAGGATGCCTCGGTGGGGTTCATCGGAGTGTTCGTGATCGCGAATTTTGTCCCGATCATGCTCTACATAATGCCCCGCATCGTGCTCGAGATCCTCGGCGATTTCCGCATCGTCGCGTTCATCACGACGGGCGGCGCGATCGTCGGCCTGGCGCTGATCGCGATCCTGCTGGCCATAGCCTCTCCGCCTTGGTCGCTGGCGGGTTCCGCGATCTCGGAGACATTCGTGCTCGTGGCATCATGGTATTTCGTGCGTCATCGCATGTGGAACATCGAGCACCCAGACCAGCAGCGCAACAGCCGGCCGGGCACGTGGCGGCGAGCGGTCCCGTTCGCCGCGGCAAAGCGGTAGGAGATGGATTTGACAGGCGAGGCAGTGCAAATTGCTGCGGTGGACGGCCTGCCCGACGGACAGGTCTCCCAACCCGCCGCTGTCCCTGCGAACGACGCCTACACGGCGCGATTGCACACAAGCCTGGAGGCGGTCAGACCGCTCTGGCTGCGCTTCCAGGCGGATGGTGTCTGCACCGCCCACCAGCATTTTGCCTGGGTCGAGGGGATCGTGGCGCGGCTGATGCCGGCCGGCGCGGAGGCGCTCATCGTCGAAGTGAACAACGCGGTGACCGGCGCGCCCCTGATGCTGGTGCCGCTGATGCTGCGGCCAGCCTTCCGCCATCGGGTGATCGAGTGGCTGAGCTGCGGCGTCTGCGATTATTCGGCGCCGCTGCTGGCGGACGCGAGCGTGTGGACCGCACAATCCGCGCAGGCCGCGTGGGCGGCGGTGCGCTCCGTGCTGCCGCCGGCGGACCGCGTCCACATCGCGGGAATTCCGCGGCGGATCGACGGCGTCGCCAATCCACTGGCCTTGCTCGCGGCCACGCGCGATTCCATGCAGACCACATATGGGCTCGCCATCGACGGTGATCCGGAAACCGTCCTCAAGCGTCTGTGCAGGCCATCCTTCGTCAAGGAATTCGGCAAGGACTGGCGCCGGCTCGAACGGCTCGGCGGCCTGGAGTTTGTCGAGGCCGACACACCCGCCCTGGTCGAGCTCATCTTCGACGGTCTGGTCCGGATGCGGCTCAACCGCTTTCGCGAAATGGGCCGTTTCGACCTGCTGACGCAAGAGCCGGTTGTCGATTTCTATGGCAAAGCCGCCCTGCAGGGCCTGTCTGACGGATCGGTGCGGCTGTTCGGATTGCGGGTTGGCGAGGCTCTGATCGCCGCTCAATATCTGGTCGTTCATCAAGGCACTGTTCACGCTTTGCTGATAGCGATAGACCAGGATGCGGTTCCCAACGTCTCACCTGGCCTCTTGATCATGGGCAGGCTGATAGGCTGGGCGCGCGAGCGGCGGTTCGATTATTTCGATCTGTCGGTCGGCAACCAGGGCTACAAGGGACATATGGGCGCCAAGGGTTCGGTGCTGGCCGAGCTTCGCCAGGGGGTTACGATGCGGGGCAGTGTCGCGGGCGCTGCCATCGAGTTCCGCAACCGGGCCGAGGCCTTCGTGCGCTCCAACCCAAGGCTGCTCAAGGCGGCCCAGGGACTGATGCGAGGCTTGCGGCGTTTGCGTGGGGGATCCAGCGAGCCGCAATGACAGGAGAAGCATGTGGCAAGCTACGCGATGCGAACGACTCCGACAGCGGATTTGCCCGATGGCTCGCCTTCTCCGACTGTCGCCGGTGCTGCTGCAACCCAGCGCTTTACGGCCCGGCTGCACACCAGCTTCGACACCGTAAGGCTGCTATGGCTGCTCGTTGAGGCGCATGGCCTGTGTACTGGCCACCAGAGCCTTGCCTGGGTGGAAGGGATCGCCAAACGGCTGATGCCCAAGGGCGCCGAGTTGCTCGTCGTCGAAGTCAACGACGCCGCCACCGGCGCGCCTGTCATGCTGTTGCCGCTGATGCGGCGCCGGGCACTCGGCCACACTGTGATCGAATGGCTGAGCCGCGGCGTATGCGATTATTCGGCACCGCTGCTGGCGGACAAGAGACAATGGACCACGCAAGGCGCTGACGCAGCCTGGGCCACTATCCGCTCGGTTCTGCCGCCGGCAGACCGCATCCACATCGCGGGCATCCCGCAGCAGATTCACGGCGCCGCCAATCCGCTGGCGCTGCTCTCGGTGGCGCGCAATTCGATCCAGATCACCTCGGGCCTCGCCCTGCACGGCGAACCGGAGACGCTGGTCAAGCGCATCTGCAAATCGTCCTTCGCCAAGAATTTCCACAAGCATTGCCGCCGCTTCGAACAAATGGGCGGGCTCGCGCTGGTCGAGGCCGACACGCCGGCGCTGACGCAGGAACTCTTCGACAAGCTCCTCGAACTGCGGCTGAAACGGTTTCGCGAGCTCGGGCGTTTCGACCTCCTGACCCAGGCGCCGGTCGTCGACTTCTACCGCGACGCGGCCCTGCGGGGCCTGGCCGACGGATCGGTGCGGGTCTTCGGGCTGCGTGCCGGTCAAGACTATCTCGCCGTCATGTACGCGCTGATCAGGAAGGGCACCATGCACGCCCTTTTGCTCGGGATCGATCAGGACGCGGTCGCCAACGCTGCGCCGGGCCTGACCATGATCGGCAAGCTGATGATGTGGAGCCGTGCGCGAGGGCTCGACTATTTCGACCTGTCGGTTGGCGGCCAAGGCTACAAGCAGCATATCGGCGCGTCGAGTTCGGCGCTGGCCGAGCTGTGCATACCGATAACGCTGCGGGGCAGGGGCTCGACGGCCTATATCAGGCTGCGCGGGAAGACCGAGCTTTTCATTCGCTCCCGGCCAGGGCTGTTCAAGGCCGTGCAGGGCGCGATGCGCCGTTTGCGGCGGTTGAAGGACTGAACCGGTTCATAGCGGCTCGGTATCGAAAAGCAGCATCGTCACCAGGTCATCGTCGCCGGCGAATTTGCGCCGGTCCACCGCACAGGCCTTGCCGGTCTCGCTGGCAAAGGCCGAGCGGATGGCCTCCAGGCTGTCGAAATAAAGCGTCGCCACGATGTAGGGCACCTCGCCCTGCAGGACATTCACGATCGGCCGCCGGCTGATCTCGTAGCGTTGTAAGCCGGGAAGCTGCTTGGCCAGCGGCACGTGGATGTCGAAATAATGCCGATCGAAGGCAGCCGGATCGGCGGGGGTTTTGTAGATGACAAGCATCTTGGCCATTGTGGTGCTCCCATTGTCTGGCGTAATCGGCGCCGCGATGTTCATCGCCGCCGCACCACTGTCGTTCCTAGGGAACGGATTTCGACAGCGGTCTCATGTTTTGATTCAGGCCGAGGCCCAAACCTCTTCAAAAGCCTGGGAAAACTCTGCTGAGCTGCGCGAAATTGACAGGACCGTGCGTCTCCGTCATCCTTGAGGCCAGTCGCCGGGCCGCGGGAGCGGTCGTGTTGCGTGTCAGGGCGACCGAGGGCAGCGTCATGTTCAGTCCCGTCACCGGCCAGAATGCCAAGCGCGCCGCGGTGCGCAAGGCGCTCGACCGCCACAAGGTCTACATCACCGCGCAGAGCTTTTCGGACGGCGCCTACCGGGCGCGGGTGCTGGTCGACGGCGAGGCCTATTGGGTGGATGAGTTCCGGCTGAGCCAGCTGCAGCAAGGATTGACCCCGGCCGAGCTCGAGCTGACGCCGGCTGCTGACGATTGAGCGTGACTGCCGTTTCTTCGCACTACGCTGGGAAATCTGAAATGCCGGCGGGACAGCACGGAACGAGGCGCTGGCACTTGGTTGCCATACTTCGCTCCACGCCATGACCACGTCTCCGAAACTGAAGACCTATCGCGCCAAGCGCGAGTTCTCCAAGACGCCGGAGCCGGCGGGCGGGCTGATCACCGCTCACGGCAACCGCTTCGTCGTCCACAAGCATCACGCCACCGCTGACCACTACGATCTCAGGCTGCAGGTCGGCGATGTGCTGAAGAGCTGGGCGGTGCCGCGCGGGCCCTCGCTCAACCCCGCCGACAAAAGGCTGGCCGTCGAGACCGAGGACCATCCGCTCGAATATATCGACTTCGAGGGCGTCATCCCCGAGGGCGAGTATGGCGGCGGGCCGATGATCGTCTGGGATACCGGCACCTGGGCGCCGATGGACGATGTCGAGAAGAGCCTCGGGACAGGCGCCTTCAAGTTCCGGCTGGCCGGCGAAAAGCTCAATGGCGGCTGGATGCTGACCAGGCTGAAGCCCAAGCCCGGCGAGGATGAGAACAAGAAAAACTGGCTGCTGTTCAAGGAGCGCGACCTTGCCTCCGATACCGCACTCGACATCCTGGAAGCGCGGCCGGAAAGCGTGAAATCCGGATTGCGCATCGAGGAACTGGCGGCGGCCGCGAAACCGGCGGCCAGATCCGCGCCCAAGCCCGGGTCGCTGAAGCCGGCCACGCTGCCCGGCGCGGTCAAGGCGCGGGCGCTGAGCCGCATCGAGCCGCAACTGGCGACACAGGTGCCGAAGCCGCCGGGCGGCGAGGGCCTCGCCGAGAACACAAACGAGCTCTGGCTGCACGAGATCAAGTTCGACGGCTATCGCACCATGGCGCATCTCACCGACGGAGCGGTGAGATTGATGACCCGCGCGGGCCTCGACTGGACGAAGCGCTATGGCGATCTTCCGCATGCCTTTGCCAAACTGCCCTGCCGCGAGGCCATCATCGACGGCGAGATCGTCGTGCTCGATGGCCGAGGTATCAGCCGCTTCGCGCTGCTACAGGATGCGCTGGCCGAGGGCGCCGGCAGCAAGCTGCATTTCTATGCCTTCGATCTCCTGCATCTCGATGGCTGGGACCTGATGAAGGCGCCGCTCCTTCGGCGCAAGGCGCTGCTGGCCGAACTGCTCGGCGGGCTGGGCGCCAACTCCGCCATCCAGTTCTCCGACCATGTCGAAGGTTCGGGGCAGGGGCTTTACGACCAGGCTTCGGAGCTCGGACTGGAAGGCGTGGTCTCGAAGCGGGCGACCGCAACCTACCAGAGCGGCCGCACCAAGAGCTGGACCAAGACCAAGGCGCTGCAGACCGGGGATTTCGTCATCGCCGGCTTCACCATATCCGACGCGGCCGAGGGGCTCGCCGCGCTTGGCCTTGCCGAGTTCGAGGACGGAGAGCTGCATTATCGCGGCAAGGTCGGTACCGGTTTCGATGCCGAAACCGCCGCCGACCTGCTCGCCCGGCTGGAGACGCTGACCTTGGGCGCGACCGCGCCGGAAGGCGTGCCGCGCGAGATCATGCGCGAGATGAACTGGGTGAAGCCGTTGTTCTCGGCCCACATCCACTATGCCAACCGCACATCAGACAATGCGCTGCGCCACGCGGTGTTCCGGGGCCTGCGGGATGTCGGCTTGTCGACGCCGGTTTCGGCCAAGCGCAAAAGGCTGATCTCGGAGGCGGACCTCGCCACCATTTGGGTGACCAACCCGACCCGGCGGCTGTTCGGCAAGACCGGGCCGACCAAGCTCGATATCGCCGTCTACTACGCGCTGGTCGGCGACTTCATGCTGCCGCATATTCTCGGCCGTCCGGTGTCGCTGGTGCGCTGCCCGACCGGCCTGCCCAAGGACTGTTTCTTCCAGCGCCACGCCTTCACCGGCATGCCGCCTTCGGTGGCGACGTTCGAGGCGACCAATTCCGAGGGCGAGACCAAATCCTACCTCTCGGTCGAAGGCGCCAAGGGCTACCTCGCGCTGGCGCAGTTCGGCGTCGTCGAGTTCCACACCTGGGGCACGCATCGCGCCAACCTCGACAAGCCCGACCAGATCGTCTTCGACCTCGACCCGGGCGAGGGGATTTCATGGCGCGAGGTGGTCGAGGCCGCCGTCCACATCAAGGGCGAACTGGAGCGGCTGGGATTGGTACCCTTCGCCAAGACGTCGGGCGGCAACGGCATCCACATCACGGTTCCGGTGACACGCAAGCAGAACTGGAAGAAGCTGCACCAGGCAACCAGCGCCATCTCAACCCATCTGGCGGCGACGGCGCCCTACACCTTCACCACCACCATGGGCAAGGAGAACCGCAAGAAGCGCATCTTCATCGACTACCACCGCAACGCGCGCGGCCACACCTCGGCGGCCCCCTATTCGCTGCGCGCGCGCACCAACCTGCCTGCCTCGACGCCGGTGAGCTGGGGCGACCTGGAGGCGATCGATGCGCCGCAGGATCTGAATTATTCCTCGCTGCCGGGGTTGTTGGAGACGTCGGGTGATCCCTGGGCGGAGATCGAGGAGTTCGCGCGGGATTTGCCGGTGTTCCAGCCGGTAAGGTAGTGCTGCTAGCTAGGAGCGCAGGTCAGAAGCGTCGCGATCCTTCACACCCCCTCTGGCCTGCCGGCCATCTCCCCCGCAAGGAGGGAGATCGGCAGCGTCGCCGGTAGTGCCAGTTTTTCAATGTTGGAGATTGGCGAAGGCATTCGCGACATCCAATCTCCCCCCTTGCGGGGGAGATGCCCGGCAGGGCAGAGGGGGGTGCTGTCCCTCCAGCAGAGCATGGTTTCGCCCAGTCCATCGACGGTTCCGACAATTTGAATTATTCTCTCCCCAACGACCTCAAAGACGTCCCGGAAGATTTCGTCAGGGATTTGCCGGTATCGTGTGGGGTCGGTGTAGGATTTCCACGGCGCCAACCGTCCTTCGGACGGAAAGCGCTGTAGTTCTTTGTCAGTGCATGGCCGCGTAGGAGTGTATCATGGCGCCCAGGGCAAGTTGGAAGGGTTATCTCAAGCTCAGTCTGGTGAGCTGTCCGGTGCGGCTATATCCCGCCACCAGTGCCAGCGAACGCATCTCGTTCAACCAGCTGCACAAGAAGACTCACAACCGCATCAACATGAAGCCGGTCGATCCGGAACTCGGGCTCGTCGAGCGCTCGGACCTGGTCAAGGGTTACGAGTACGAGGACAAGCAGTACATCATCATCGATGACGCCGACCTCGACGCGGTCAGGATCGAATCCAACCACACGATGAACATCGAGGCTTTTGTCGACGAGGACGAGGTCGATGTCATCTACCAGGATGCGCCCTATTATCTGGCGCCGGATGGCGCGATGGCGGAGGAAACCTTCGCGGTGCTGCGCGAAGCGATGCGCAAGTCCGGCAAGCTCGCCATCGCGCGGCTGGTTCTGTCCAGCCGCGAGCGGGTGGTGACGATCGGCGCGCGCGAGAACGGCATGTTCGTGTGCACCTTGAGGAACCCGAACGAAGTGCGCGGTACGGCTGAATATTTCGGCAATATCCCGGAGGGCAAGCCCGACCCGGAAATGCTCGAGCTCGCCGAAGCGCTGATCAAGCAGAAGGAAACCACCTTCGATCCGAAGAATTACGAGGACCGCTACGAGATCGCCCTGATGGGCATGATCCGCGAGAAGCTCAAAGGGCACAAGCCGATCATCGCGGCAGCCCCCGAGCGTGGCAATGTCATCAACCTGATGGATGCGCTGAAGGCCAGCCTTTCGCAGTCGAAGCCGCCGGCCAAGTCGAAGAGCAAGGCCGATGAAGTCGCCAAGCCGGCCGCCAAGAAAGCGGCAGCGGGCGGTGCGGCCGAAAATCCGCTGAAGGCCAATCTGCTGAAGGCGGTCGGCAAGAGCAAGAAATGACGGCACCCGCCGTTTCGGTTCCAGGCGCCGTCTTCGGCACCGTTGGCGCGCTGGCGGCGTTTCCGCTCCGGCTCGCCGCGCGCGAGGTCGAGCGCCAGCACGGCCAGCTCAGGCGCGGCATCACCCGGCGCACCACGCATGTCGTGTTTGGCCGTACACTTCTTGCCAAGGCCGGATTGACGAAAGGGGGCGATGCCGAGATCGAGCGCCGTGTCGCCGCCGAGCGCGTGGCTGGGCGAACGTTGATCAGCGAAAACGGCTTTCTGCGCCTGCTCGGGCTGATGACGGCACCGGAGGCGTCCTCGTTGTCCAGGCAATCGCTGATCGAGCAATCGCGGCTGTCAGGCGCCGATCTTCACCTGCTCTCGCTGTTCGATGCCTTCGAGCATGACGCGGAACCCTATTCCTTCCGCGACCTGATCCTGGCGCGCAAATATGCCGGGCTGGTGGCCGGCGGCGCGACTTGGGGGGCGATCGCGCGCTCCGTGCACCGATCCGGTCCGGTCGCTTCGCTGACCGCCAAGTCGCTCAATGTCGGTTCACAGCACGGCCGACCCGACGCGATCTATCTCGAAGGCGGCCAGAGCGAACTCGACGGGCAGTTGCTGTTCGATCTCGGCGCTGCCGCCAGTGGCGACGACACGCTGGAGGAACTATTTTCCGAGGCCGAAATGGCGGAGGAGGGCGGCGACCATGACGGGGCCGCCATACTCTACCAGCGCTGCCTCGCCATCGACCCGAGCGACGCCATCGCCGCCTTCAACCGCGCCAACTGCCTGCGCGCCGGCGGCCACGCGGCGGAGGCCGCACACGACTACGCCCGGGCCATAAAACTCGACCCGGCCTTCGTCGAAGCCTGGTTCAACCTCGCCGGGCTGATGAGCGAGCAGGGCCGCGAGGCCTCGGCGCGAAGGCATTTGCAGAAGGCGATCGCGCTCGACAAGACTTATGCCGACCCGGTGTTCAACCTCGCCCGGCTGGAATTCGACGCCGGCAATCTGCTGGAGGCACGCCGGCTCTGGGTGCGCTATCTGGAGCTTGATGCGGTGTCGGAATGGGCTGGGGTGGCCGCCAAGGGCGTGCAGTTCGTGGATATGCAGCTGGCGCGGACGGCGGGATGATCATGATTGGCGAAGGCCGCGATAACAGCCGATCTCCCCCCGCAAGGGGGGAGATCGGCTGCGTCGCCGTCGCGCTGGAACTCACCCCATGACCACCTTCCTCTTCGACGGCCACGACACCGCCCCCGTCACCATTCTGCTGGCCCATGGCGCCGGCGCGTCGATGGATTCTCCTTCGATGACCGCCACCGCCAAGGCGCTCGCCACCGCTGGCTTGCAGGTCGCGCGCTTCGAGTTCCACTATATGGCGGCCCGCCGCTACGGTCATCGCAAGCCACCGCCGCGCGCCGAGACGGTCAACCCGGAATACATCAAGGCGATCGCCGATCTTCGCGCCAGGGGTGTGACTGGGCCGCTGATCATCGGCGGCAAGTCGATGGGCGGGCGGGTCGCCTCGATGGTCGCCGACGAGATGTTCGCCAAGGGCGAGATCGTCGGGTTGGTTTGTCTCGGCTATCCCTTCCATCCGCCTGGCAAGCCCGAGCAGTTGCGGACAAAGCATCTCATCGGGCTGAAGACACCGACGCTGATCTTCCAGGGCACGCGCGACGAGTTCGGCACGCCGGACGAGGTGGCGGGCTATGGGCTTTCCGACAGCATCGAGGTCGTCTGGCTGGAGGATGGCGACCACGATCTGAAGCCGCGCAAGAGTGTTTCGGGACTTTCGACAGCCGATCATTTGAGGACGCTGGCGGAGACAGTGAGGGATTGGGAGGCGCGCGCATTGGCCAACCGAGCGGATTTTCGTACAGGTAGAGATCAGAAGAGGTAATTTTGCTCTACATAGTATATGGGAAAGGCAGGCTGCAAACAGGTAGCGCCTTCTTTGCAATGGCGTTGTTAATTTTATGTTGCGTCTTCCTTGCGGCGATGTCCTATTTAGACGTAAGTCATTTACTATTTATCGAATACGCATCATTCATTTTGTCACTTATATACATTTATATTGTAATGAATAACTCAGAAGAATATAGGAATTATTTTTGGTTTATGTCTGACTCAAATCAGATAATTCGGTTCAAGCGGTTCTCTGTTGTGGTTTATTTTATCGGGGTATCATCGATATTTGTCATGTTCGACAAGTCATACGGAGTATTTGAATCTGCGGTATATTCGATAATTCTTCTTTTTGAAGCTCTAATTTTCCCCGATGTTATTCTTTTTATGAAGGGTTCCCATCGACATCATTTAAATTCCCAATGAAGATCGCTACCTTCAACATCAACAACATCAACAGCCGGCTCGAAAACCTGCTGGCGTGGCTGGCTGCCGCCAGACCCGATGTCGTCTGCCTGCAGGAATTGAAGGCGCGCGACATGCAGTTTCCGCGCACCGCGCTCGCCGATGCCGGCTATGGCGCTGTGTGGAAGGGCGAGCCGACCTGGAACGGTGTGGCCATCCTGGCGCGGGGCGCTGAGCCCATCCTGACCCGCGATGCTTTGCCGGGCGACGATGGGGACAAGCAGAGCCGCTACATCGAGGCGGCGGTGAACGGCATCGTCATTGCCTGCCTCTACGCGCCGAACGGCAATCCGCGGCCGGGGCCGAAATTTCAGTACAAACTCGCCTGGCACGAGCGGCTCAACGCACATGCCGAACAACTCATCGACACCGGCCTGCCTGTGGTGCTGGCCGGCGACTACAACATCGTGCCCGAGCCGCGCGACATCTACGCCACCCGCTCCTATGACGACAATGCGCTGGTGCAGCCGGAGAGCCGGGCTGCCTTTGCCGCACTTCTCGAGCAAGGCTGGACCGACGCGCTGCGCAAGAAACACCCGAATGAGACGCTCTATACGTTCTGGGATTACCGGCGGAACCGCTGGCCGCGCGATGCGGGCCTGCGGCTGGATCACATCCTTTTGTCGAAGACACTGGCGCGCCGATTGAAAGGGGCCGGCATCGACCGCGACGTGCGCGGCCAAGACGGCGCCAGCGATCATGCGCCGGTGTGGGTGGAGGTGAAGTGAAGCACGCGCCTTGCGGCATCACCACGCGGTCACCGCCGGCCCCATCTGTGCAGCGGCGGTATCGCAAGCTAGGTTGCGTATTCCTGCAGACTGGTTGTCCATGAACATCGACAGCGATCACCGACCGAAGCGTATCTGCCATGCATGATTTCGGCCTCGTCGAAATCATGCTCTCGGCCGCCGCCATCATCGCGGTCGCGGCAAGCGTCGTCTGGCTGTTGCGGCGAGCGCGGTCCCGTCGCCGCACGGCTCGCCGGGCCGATCCGGCCAACGATTATGCCGTGCGCGGCGATTGGGGGCGCAGCACCGGCACCGTCAACTACTCGTCCTTTGTCTATTTCGATGTCGACCGCGACGGCAAATATGGTGTGGGCGACCGGCCGATGGCCGGTATCATGGTGCGGCTGTTCGACGGGCAAGGCGGCTTTGTCGCTTCCGCCAGGACAAACAATGTTGGCTTTGCCAATTTTGCCATGTCGACATCTTCGGCCAATGCCGCGATCCGCTTACCCGGCGCCTACGGGTTCTCGGTTTCGGTGCCACCGGGATGGCGGTCGCCCAGTGCCAACGTGACGCAATCGCAGCGTTTCTGGCTGGAGCCGGGCTCGCCCACCGGTCTGGTGTCGCAGGACCTGCCGAGGCCGGTCGGCCTGGCGCCGCCGCGCAGCCTGGCCGGCAGGATGGCGGCGGACGGCACCGCGACACTGTCGGTGATGGCGAGCGGGCAAGAGCTGGAGAGGCGGGCGCTGGCGCCGGACACGGCCTTCCGGCTCGAGCTTGCCGACGAGGCCGACGCGGTGGTGATCGCCGGCGGCGGCCTCGACCGGCAGCTTGCGCTTTCGCCCTATCCGACCGATCTCGGGCTGATGTCGCCGCAAACGCTGCCTGGCAAGTCGGCGTTGCGCACGATCGGCTTCGACGACGTCACCGGGCGAGGCTTCCGCAAGATCCCATGCGGCCATGCCGGGCTGCAATGGCGCAACCTGAACGCCATGGCGCAGGACCACACCAAGGGCAGCGAAGGCTATGTCAACGGCAATGTCTCGGGCGACCACGTGGCTTATACCAGCAGTGGCTACCCGGCCGAGTTCTGGAGCGAGACGCCGTTCGGGTTCCACTCCGTGCTTTTGAGCGCTGCATGGCTAAAGTCGGAAGGGGAGATGGCGCTGATCGAGTGTTGGCTGGGTGAGCAACTGGTGGCCAGCGATGCGCTGGCGCTATCGGCGCTTTCACCTCTGCACTACGCCCCGATGCTCAGAGAAATAACCCGTGTCCGTCTTTCAACGAGACATCATTGGCAGATGGTGCTGGACGATTTGGTGCTGACGCGCTGAACTATTGCGGGTTCGAGGTCACGGCCGTGCCGTTGGTCCCGGCCGTGATCAGTTTCAAATTGCCCTTCTTGACCAGAGCAGGCCGTGCGTAGGTCTTCTTCATGGTTCCGTCTCCCCAATATTTCGCCACAAAAAATCAGATGCGTTCCGAAGTCACCGCCCGGAAACCACCACGCCGCCGTTGACCGAGGCGGTGATCAACTTCAAATTGCCTTTCTTGACCAGAGCAGGCCGCTCATAAATCTTCTTCAAGGCTTGTACTCTCCAGAATATTCCCTTTGGAAGTGTGCCACATCGCCGACTGGTGTCAATCATGCTCGCCTGAAGGCCGCCGCCGCGGGGCTTTCCCGCCATTTTTGCGGTGCATTGATGTCGCTGATGATCTGGCTCGAAAGGACGGGCGGAGGGTGCGATGAACAGACTTGCTGACAGGGTGCTGGCGCTTCTGCTGGCCGCGGTTGCCATCGGCTGCCTGGCGCGGATTTATCCGCTCGTCGCTACCCTCGCCTGGGGTCGGGCCTCCGTTTCGCAGGATGCGGCCTCCCTGCGGCTTCTGGTTTTCTCCGTGGCGGCACTTGCCTGCCTTGTCGGCGCGTTGCTGTTCTGGGCCGGTCTTTTGCCAGGCCGGCCGGCGCACCTTGCCAGCGCGCCTCTGTTCGGCCGAACGGCGGAGGTGCGGGAGACCGGCAGGCCTGGCCTTCGCAAGGTCTTTTTTGCCTTGCCATTGGTTGTGCTGGCGGCGCTCGCTGTTGACCGGCTCGGCCCGTGGCATGATGGTGGCGGCGGGGTGGCCAGCGAGCTCAAGGCGAATGAACCCAAGCCTGATGAACCCAGGCTTGCCGAGCCCAAGCCTGATGAACCGAAGAGCCAGGATGTCGCCAGCACGCCGCCAGCCGTGGAACCGGCACCTCCGGCTCCACCACCGGTAGCCGCCAACCCACCGTCGACACCGATGCCACCCGCTCCACCGCAGACTCCCGCCGCGCCGCCGCCGGAGGTCGCGGTCATTCCGCCGCCCACGGTGGCGCCGTTGCCGCCACCGCCGCCGTCGGCCCCAACCCAGCCCGACGGCCATCGCGACGCGGTCGTCTGGCTGGCGGTCGCGCCCGACGGCCAATCGATCATGAGCGCCAGCACCGACCACGTCATCAAGCTGTGGGACGTCGGCGGCAAGCACTTGATCCGCAATCTCGGCGTCCACAAGGACATGGCGCGCACGGCGCTCTACATGCCCGACGGGGTTAGCGCGCTGACGGCCGGCGACGACGGCGAGATCGTGCTGAGAAAACTCGCCGATGGTACCGTGCTGCATGTCTTCCAGTCCGGCCAGAATGGCGGCGTCAACAAGCTGGCGATCAGCCCGGACGGCAAGCACGCCGTCAGCGGCCACGACACCGGCAACGTCATCGTCTGGGATCTCGTCAACAATTCCGTGCTGCATGTGCTGACCGGGCACGGCTGGTCGATCAGCGCGGTCGCCGTCTCGCCCGATGGCAAGCAGGCGCTCAGCGGCAGCATCGACGGCACGCTCAAGCTCTGGGACATCGACAGCGGCAAGCAATTGCGCAGCTGGCACGGCCACGAGCAGGGCACCTACGGCGCCGTGTTTACCACCGACGGACATCATCTGATCACCGGCAGCGGCGATCTGACGATCAAGGTCTGGGATCTCGACAGCGGCCGCGAGGTGAAGCGGTTCGAGGGTCACGAGGGCACCGTCTACACGCTGGCGCTGTCGGCCGACGGCAAGCGCCTGCTGTCGGGCTCGCTCGACGGCACGGCTAGGCTGTGGGACATGGAAACCGGCAACCAGATCGCCATGTTCGACAGCCAGACCGGCCCGATCTACGCGGTGGCATTTGCTCCCGACGGCACGGTGCTGACCGGCGGCTATGACCGGACGATCAGGGATTGGCCGGCCACGGGGGGCGACGGCGTGGTGCTGTTTGCGGGGGCGCCGGGGTGAGGTGTAAAGGTCAAGACATCGATGGCCGGACATAGTGACCGTTTAATCCCTAAATAACGATAGGTCTTGTATGGTGCGTGGATGAATTGGTGGATCGGCTGTTGCTGGATTGCCGGTAGTATTTGCTTTGCAGTGCTGGATCATCGCGCACGAAAACTGGCCGGCAAACGCTGGCTCTCAGAATGGCCCTGGCGCCTGGTGACTTACTTTGCGCTCGGCGGCGTCTTCGCCGCAATAGGATACGCGCCGATTTTCCTTCATCACTTCGTTGAGGCGATCGTCGGTGTTTACAGTCATCCGCCAACGTTGAGAAGTTTGGCAGTGCTTTTTGTTTGGGGAGCAACCGCAGCCGCTGCCTTTGGATTTCTTGTATTGGCCCGCAGAACACTTCGTGAGATCGGCAGCTTGCAGCACGGGGTAAGATCGATGGCAGCTTTTCGCACTATTGCCTGCGCAATGGTGTTGGTTGCCATCGCCATAGGCATCCTTGGTACCGGGTTCCTGTTTGGTCTCGATATTCAGCGGAGCCACTGATCAGTTGCTAGATCAACAAGCGACAACATATTCATCGTCGCTTCGCGCGGCGGCTGCGTCGTCCTGCCCCCAGGCGTTTGCCATGGCCGACGCGGACGGGGGGGCGCATTGTTGGGATGGCTCGGGCGTCCGCGTCAACCAGGGCGGCTCGTACCGCCGCGACTGCAACATGACACATTGCGGGGCGCTCGAAACTTCCGCGAAAGCGGAATAGGCAGGAGCTGCGGCGCGGATTCGGCGCTCTGCTTCGCGGGGCAATCGCGCGAAACAGTTTTTCCTGCCTGTTGCATTTGAGCCATGAGACCAAGCAGGACTATCTGGCTTCGGCGCGTGGACGTCTGTTGGCCGTTGCCTTATCTATGGCGACGCCAGCAATCGTTCGGCGGCAGAAAGCGACGTAAGCCCTGGCTTCTTCGTCGACAACCACGACACGGAAAAAATCGTCGTCGGTAAGATCAACTGCAAGTTCTGAGACGACAAGCCACGCCCTTCATCGGTTCGCCCCTCGGTCGGCCGCCTGGATCGATCGGGCTGGCACGGAAGAGAGAACATGTTGACTGGACGGCTGCTCGCCAAGATAGAGCGCCCCGCCCAGGATGAGGAAAACAATCCCCACCGCCACCAATCCGACCGTCAATACGGCAATCGCCGTACCCGGACCATGGCCTGTGTTGATGATGATGGACCGATGGGGCACGCTCGTTTCCTCCGAGATGAGGCGGGTCCGGAGACCTCGCGGAAAAACGGCAGCAAGGGCCAGATGTTCCCGGAGCAGGGCCTTATTCGGCCGTTTGCGTTTCCCTGTAGGACCAAGGTCTTAGCGGCCGAACGCAAAGGTCCGAGGGGCCCTGTTCGGTTCCGGCAATGTCCATTGGACGTTCCGTTATTTTAGTCAAACGACATATAATGGTGCGGCGCTGCCGGAGGTAGGAAAGCGTCAAAAAAATAGCCGACGAAGCTTTTTTACCGGCACTTGCGAGGCGAAAAACAAGGTCGTCGAGAAGCGGCAAATTCACCAACGGCTGATCGGATCAAGTCACGGCTCACGTCTCGTCAAACCCTCCCTCGCGGTTCAAATCACGCCTGATCGCAGCTTCTTCGTCGTCGTCAGGGAGGGCGTCGTCACTGTCCTGGTAGGCGTTGTCGTCGTCTTCCTCGGGCAGTTCGCCCTCTTTCTCTGTTTCGTAGCGAATGTCGCCATTTTCCGGCACTGAGTCGGGCAGGATCTGGCCGCCCTTGACCGCGTCCCAGTCCTGCTGCTCGATGGTCGGGCCATCGGCCTCGGGACCGTCTTCTTCCATGTCGGTGCGTGGTTTTTCGCGCGGTGCCATGCCGGCCTCCAACCCTTGAAAGGACTGCAAGCGAAACTCGGCGTGCCGCCATTTGTTCCCGCCTGATAGCGGTAGGGGTTGCGCCTAATGACCACCGAAGGCTTGCGCGTCAGCCCAGCCACCACCAGAGCGCTGCGACCACCGCCACGATCGCCGCGATCGTCAGCCCCAGCATGATGTAGGAGCCCTTGACGATATCGCGGATGATCTTCTTGATCGTCTCGCGGTCGTTGAGGTTGGGGAACGGCTCGTTGGGCAGCGCCACGCCGAGGAATTCGCAAAGCGGAGCCCAGCCTTCGGTCACCTTGTAGACCAGCAGCTTCTGCGGCGGCACCGCTGCCATGACCTCCTCGACATAGGCGTTGTAGCGCGCCACAGCCTTGGCGCGGTCCTCCATTACGCCGTTCAGCGTGCGACCCCACACCAGTTTCCTCGACATATCGCCGAATTTCCGGCCGAACGGCGTCAGCCACTCCAAGATCTTGAACTGCCAGACATTCTCGGTGAAGTAGATTGTGTCGATCGTGCTCTCGTACCAGGCTTCGGCGCCGCGCGGGTGGAGCGTCAGCAGTACCTTGGCATCGGGGTAGGCAACCATCAGTTCCTTCCACACGCAGCAGCCGGGATTGTCCACGGTGGCTGTATAGTTAGCGAACACACGGTTCCAGTCGTGCTGGCTGCCGGGCGCACTGTTGGCCACCTTGCGCCAGAAATCGAGATGACCTTTGTTGGCCTTGTTCAGGATTACTTCCTGCATGTGGTAGGAAGGCAGGCCGAGCCTATTGAGCGCGGCAAAGGTCGACCACGTGCCAGTGCGGCCGAAACCGGCCCCGATCAGTTTGAGCGTCATTTCCCCATCCCTCGGACTTGTTTTCTCCATTACCCCGGTCCGTGAGCATTAAATTGCTCCCGACCGGGCGGTCGCGCAACAAATTTCGCGAGCTGTTCCGGATCGGGCGATCACATAGTTGCGAAGTCGCTAAAATAATGAAACGTTGTGGGCGGGTAATGGGAATTCAGGCAGGGGAGTCGTTTGAACCGGGGCGGTTTGAGCGATTTTGGGATCGATGTATTTTGGACATTTTCTCGTAGGGATGTCAGTCACGACCGTCGTTATCGCGGTCTGGACCTATCTAGCCACCGGTTCTTTCTGGGAGGCGCTCGCCTGGACGGTCGTGACATTGCTTGTCCTGCAGGTTGGATACTTCATGCTCGTCGTGCGGCTGATCTACAGGCGCGCGCATCATGCCGCGACAAGCGAGGATACCGTGAACGTTGTTCCGCCGCTGCATCGGGATGGTGTCTGGTTCTGAAGGCCGACATCCGGGATCGATGATGTCCGGGTGGATCAGGAGTGCTTTTCGCTACCGGCCATCTATTCGCGCGTGCGCCAGGCAGCCGGCAAAGGGCGCCATCAGCGCGAGAACGGCAAACGTCAGCCACGCCGTCCGATTGCCGGAACCAAGGTGCCAGAGCCGGCGTTTCCCTGATGTGACCGGTGAGGCTGCCACCTCCGCCGGCGCCGTTAAAGGCTCGTCCTGCTCCCGGCAGGGCGGGCCTTTTTCGGGTGCGGCGAAGGGGTGGGAACGACGCGGCGCGCTCCACGTTAGCTGTAGCTAAGGCAATAGGCAGACCAGATCGAATTCACTCCGTGAAGAAGTACGGCCCGGCGCGCTTCACGGTGAAAGTATTTTTCGCTTATATTTTTCACTAAAAATGTAATCTCTGAAAATAACCTCTGAGGTTTTGTCTGCGTGATCCATATATAATCACAATGTTGTCAACGGCGGAAATTCTCATCAGTTTGCCTGAATGGCGCATTTATTCCAAAAATCGAGATGGAACCTCGCGACGGTGGCGGAGTTTTCCTGCAGGGCGGGTTTGACATATCCAACCATGGAGGTTTGTTATGAAACACTATCTTGCTACGAGTGCGGCTGCCGCGATCGTCCTGATGGGTGGTATTGGCACGGCCTTGGCGGAAACCGTCGTCGTGCAGCCACAGGATGAGACAGTCGTCCGCGAATACGTGAAGAAGGAGCCGCTGGCGTCGGTGAACCTTTTGGGCGTCGAGCTCAAGCTCGGCTCGCCTGTGCCGGACAGGGTTGAATTGCGCGAGGTACCCAACGTCAGGTACCGCGTCGCCGTGATCAACGACCAGACCGTCCTGGTCGACCCCGACACGCGCGAAATCGTCGAAGTGCTGCACTGATCCGTGGCCTGGCCATGAAAGAGGGTGCGACACCGACTAACTGATACCGGCCCAACTCTTGGGAAAAGCCCGCCGCGGCTTCGTGGCGGGCTTTCTTTTGAAGCGGGCCTTGCCGCCTATTCGGCGGCGAGCTTGTCCTGCGTCTTCGTGTCGAAATCGCTGGCGTCATGGCGCTCGTGCAACTGCAGAGCCGGTTCGCCGAAGGCGCGGTTGACCATGCGGCCGCGCCTGACCGCTGGCCGCTCGTCGATCACCTTCGCCCAGCGCTGCACGTGCTTGTATTCGTGCACCGAGAGGAATTCGGCGGAATCGTTGTACATGCGGCCAAGCGCCAGCCCGCCATACCAGGGCCAAACCGCCATGTCGGCGATCGAGTAATCCTTGCCGCCGAGATACTCCGTTTCGGCCAGCCGGCGGTCGAGCACGTCCATCTGGCGCTTCACCTCCATCGAGAAACGGTCGATGGCGTATTCGAATTTTTCCGGCGCATAGGCGTAGAAATGGCCGAAGCCGCCGCCCAGATACGGCGCCGAGCCCATCTGCCAGAACAGCCAGGACAGCACCTCCGCCCGCGCCGGCTGTTCGGTGGGCAGGAATTCGCCGAACTTTTCGGCGAGATAGACGAGGATCGAACCGGATTCGAAGACGCGCATCGGCGTGGCGCCGCTGCGATCCATCAAGGCCGGGATTTTGGAGTTGGGGTTGACCTCGACGAAACCGCTGCCGAACTGGTCGCCATCGTTGATGCGGATCAGCCATGCATCGTATTCGGCGCCTTCGTGGCCGCGCGCCAGAAGCTCCTCCAGCATGACCGTCACCTTGACGCCGTTCGGCGTCGCCAGCGAATAAAGCTGCAGCGGGTGCTTGCCGAAGGGCAGCTCTTTGTCATGCGTCGGCCCGGCGATCGGCCGGTTGATGCTGGCGAAGGCGCCGCCACTCGGCTTGTTCCAGGTCCATACTTTCGGCGGGGTATAGTCGGTCATGTCGGGCCTCGTGGCGTGATGGGGGAGACAGAACGGGATCGGGGGCGGATCCACCTACAGCTAGGGCTGCGGAGCGGGAAGTTCAACTTGCGTTGAACTATTGTCAATATAGAGCGCCGGCTCCTTCCTTCTCCCCGGAGGCCCGCTCTTCAGGTATTCAGCCCCTTCAAAAGGTCCAGTGGGCCTTTTGATCCGGGCTCCCCGCTCTTCAGGTGTTCAGCCCCTTCAAACGGTCCACTGGACCTTTGATCCGCCCGAAGGCGAACCGGATCTTCACCATTCGAAGCTCGAAAAGCCAGGCAATTGGCTTTTTGTCCGCTGCGCGGACCGCTTCTCACCCCTTGCACCATCCCCTCCAAGGCATACCTATAGAACAAGCCGCCAGGGCATTCGCATCGCAGGACAAAATCATGACCGCCAATCCCAATCCGCGCTCCGTCGTTGCCGTGCGCGCCACCGTTCCGGAAGACGCCTTCACGGCGGGCGCGCTGGGCACGCTCAGGGAAGGCAGCGGCGTCGTCATCCGCGACGATGGGCTGGTGCTGACCATCGGCTATCTCATCACCGAGGCCGAGGAGGTCTGGCTGACCACGCATGACGGCCGTGTCGTCCCCGCGCATGCGCTGGCATACGACCAGGAATCGGGCTTCGGCCTGGTCCAGGCGCTGGCGCCGACCGGCCTGCCGGCGGTGGCGCTGGGCGACGCCGGCAAGGCCAGGATCGGCGACGCGGTCGTGCTTGCCGACGGCATCGGCCGAGCCGTCGAGGCCAGGATCGTCACCAAGCAGGAATTCGCCGGCTATTGGGAGTATCTGCTCGACGAGGCGATCTTCATCGCGCCCGCGCATCCGTCCTGGGGCGGTGCGCCGCTGTTCGGAGCCGATGGCGCGCTACTCGGCATCGGCTCGTTGCGCCTGCAGATGAGCCGCGCCGGCGAGGTCGCCGATATAAACATGATCGTGCCGATCGATCTTTTGCCGCCGATCCTCGACGATCTCTTGACGCGCGGCCAGGTGGCCAAGCCGCCGCGGCCCTGGCTTGGCGCCCTGTCGGCCGAAAGCGACGGCCAGGTGGTGGTGATGAGCGTGACCGAAGGTGGCCCGGCCGCCAAGGCCGGCCTGCGCGAGGGCGACGTCATTTCCGAGGTTCGCGACGGCGCGGTCGATGGGCTCGCCGATTTCTATCGCAAGCTGTGGGAGAGCGGCTCGGCGGGCGCCGAGATCCCGATGCGGGTGGTGCGCGACGGCCGCGAGACCTGGCTGCGCGTCAAATCCGCCGACCGTGGCAGTTTCCTGAAAAAGCCGCAGCTGCAGTAGGCCTTACCATTTCGGCCAGGCGATGCATCCAAGACTGCTCAAGACCTTTCTCGCCGTGGCGCGCAGCCGCAACGTCACGCGCGCCGCGGAGGCCGTCCATCTCGCGCAGTCGAGCGTCAGCGACCAGGTCCAGTCGCTCGAGGCCGAGCTTGGCGCTGCCTTGTTCACGCGTTCGAAGGCCGGCCTGGAGCTGACCCCGGCGGGACTGGCGTTGAAGCCCGTCGCCGAAGAGCTGTTGCGGCTCGACGCAGAGGCGCGTGCGGCTGTGCAGGCGGCTGCCGGGCAGACGAGCGGGCAGGTGACCGTCGGTGCGCTGGAGACGATCGCCTCGGCTCGGCTGGCGCCGTGGCTGCCCGGGTTCCAGGCCCACCACCCCGGCATCATTGTCCGGATGAAGGTGGCAGGCAGCGGCGCGCTGCTGCGCCAGCTGGAGGACGGCGATATCGATGTCGTCTTCTGCTTCGAGCCTCGCCATTTCGCGAAGGACACTTCCGATCAGCGTTTCGCCAGGCGCACGATAATGGCCGAACCGCTGGCACTGGTCGCGGCTCCGGGGCAGGGCACCGCCCCAGGCGACATTGCCGCGCTCGCCAAACTGCGGTTCGTGGCGACCGAGCCCGGATGCATCTACCGGCACATGGTCGACACTGCCTTTGTCGAGGCGGGTGTCGATGCGCCAGCAATTGCCGCCGAAGTCGGCAGCATCGGCGTCATTGCGCGGCTGGTGGCCGCCGGCGCGGGTTTCGGCCTCGTTCCACGCATTGCCGTCAGCGATGCGATCGCGCGTGGCGACATCGTCGAACTGCCATGGCCCGGTTCGGCGCGGGCGGCGCCGCTGACGATGATCTGGCGACGCCGGCGCGTCCAGCCGCCGGCGCTCCGGCAATTGCTTGCCGCCGCTCGCGATACGCTTGTGCCAACTGAGCGTTCAGGAGCTGAATCGACGAAACGCTCCAATGCCTTGTTTGCAAACAGTTCCTGATGTCGGGCCATGCTAAACCAGCCGATGCCCGCCCTCGACATGCAGCGTCGTTCCCGTCGTGAAGCCGTTGCCGATCAGGAAGGCGATGGCATCGGCGATGTCTTCGGGCTGGCCGATCCGCCCGACGGGCAGCCGCTCGGCCATCGCACCAAGCATTTCGGCCTTGTTGTCGCCGGCGACCTGCGTCCAGATCGTGGTGTCGACCCAGCCGGGCGACACGGCGTTGACGCGGATGGGCGCGAGTTCCACCGCCAGCGCCCGCACCAGCCCTTCGAGCGCGGCATTGACAGCGGCAACGACCGAGCCGCGTGCGGCCGGGCGGTAGGCGGCGATGCCGGAAACGAAAGTCATCGAGCCGGCAGGTGTAAGTTGTGGCGCACCATGCTTGGCCAGCAGCAGCGGACCGAAGAGCTTGCTCTCGACCACGCGTAGCGCCGCCTCTAGGTCAAGCTCCGGCAGCAGACGGTAGGCGCCTTCGATGTCGGCGGCGGTGCTGACGATGTGGTCGAGCCCGCCGACGCGCTGGAAAAGGGCTGTGACCTGGTCTTCCTGCGTGAGGTCGACAGCGGCCACCTCCAGATTGGCGGGGCCGCCCAACGCCTGGCGCGCCTCTTGCAATCTCTGCTCACCTCGTCCGGCGATGACGACTTCCGCACCGGCCTCGACACAACGCCTGGCCAGTGCCAAGCCCATGCCGGAGCCGCCGCCGACGATCAGGATTTTCTGGTTCGGAATGCTCATTTCGCTCTGCCTTTGCTTGGAGGGACAAGGGCAGGGGATTGGCAGGCCAGGGCGCCAAGGGGAAACGGAAGAAACCGATGGTGTTATCGGAGATGCCGATAATGCCAGCCGCGCAGCGGTCTCGTTCAGCGCACCAGGGCTGTCCCAGACGACAAACACCGCAGCGCTGCCACCGGTCTGACCCCGGCCGGAGGGCGGGGCGCCGCTTATTCTTGGCAGGCGGTGAAGGCGTCGCCCGAATTCCAGTCCTTGAAGGCGACGATCCGGCCTTCGGCCGACACGGTCTTGTGCTTCGTGCTGCCGTCCGGCTGCTGCTTCGAGCAGGCGCCCTCGCCGGTCAGCACATTGTAGTCATAGGCGCTGGCGACATTCTCCTTGAGGTAATCCTGCGAATCGTAGGCGAAGCCGGCAACGATGAAGGTGCCGTTGCGGTAGGCGATGGTCAGCGCCTGGTTGGTGCGTTCGCTGCCGACTGGCGGTGCCGGCAGATAGAATTTGATCGAGCCGTTGGGCAGCATCGTCAGTTCCGGCTCGGTGTCGGAGTTCTCGTAGCCCGGCCGGTCGTAACCGTTCCACTCGCCACCGATCTGTTCGTGCACGGTTTCGACCGGCTTGAGGTAATTGTGCTCCTTGTCCCTGAGGAAGAAATGGATGTCCATCGGATCGGAGGGCTCGGTCTCGATCACCATGGCAAGGTCCGGCGCACCGTCGCCGTTGAAGTCACCGGTCAGCGCGGTGATGATCTTCTGGGTTTCGATCGGTTCGGCCAGCGCCGTAGTGGGGAGCAGGAAAGCAAGAGCGAAGAGCAGGTATCGCATGGCGTGTTCCGAGGGTGGGAGGGAGACGCGTCCAAGAGGACCATCGCAGGTCTTGCGGGATTTTACAGCAGGGCGGCGGTCATGCGTTGCCTTGCGCAACGAAGCGCAAGGCTGCTCATTCTCCGCAATCGGTAAAGCTGGCCCCGCTATCCCACTCGGCGAATGGCACCACCTTTCCTTCCACCGCCACGGTCCTGTGCATACGGGTGCCATCCGGCTGCATCTTGCTGCTTTTGCCCTTGCCGGTCAGCAGATTGTAGTCGCAGTCGCTGGCGACATTGTCCTTCATGTAGTCATGATAGTCATAGGCAAAGCCGGCGACGACGAAGCCATTGTTGCGCCAGGCGATCGTCAGCGTCTGGTCGGTCCGCGCGCCGTTGGACGGTATCCCCGGTATGTCGAGCTTGATCGAGCCGTTTGGCAGCGCGGTCAGCTCCGGCTCGATGTAGGACGCCTCATAGCCTGGCCGGTCGTAGCCGTTCCATTCGCCATACATCTGCTCCTGCACGATGCCGGCAGGTTTGAGAAAATTGTGTTCCTTGTCCCTGAGGAAAAAATGCATGTCCATGGCAGCGCCGGGTTCCGTCTCGACGATCATCGCCAGGTCGATGGCGCCGTCGCCGTTCCAGTCGCCGGTGGCCGCGGTGATGATTTTTTGGGTTTCGATCGGTTCGGCGAGGGCAGTTGCGGGGAGCGCGAGGACAAAAGCGAGGAGCAGACATTTCATGGCGCGTTCCCCGACAGTGATACCCGCTTTGGTACAGCACAGCGCGAGGAGGCGCCAGCGCCCCCTTTCCCCTGGAAGGATGGCAAGTGTGCTAGTCGCGTTCCGCGCTGGCAAACACCATCAGGTTCCCGTCGGGGTCGCGCATGCGCATGATCCAGAAATGGTCGGCTTTCTCGATAGGACCGGGTTCGAGGCCCGCATCCACCAGCCTCAGCCGTTCGGGCGCCAGCGGCAGCACACCGAGCGTCAGCGTCGAGGTGCCGGCCTTGTGCTTGTCCTCGAAGAGCTGCACCTCGGCGCTGTCGCTGAACTGCCACTCGGCCAGCCCAGGCATCGGCCGGCGCTGTGGCGCCTTGCCGAAGAGTTTTTCGTACCATTCGATGCTGGCCTCGAGATTGGAGCAGCTGACATGGGCGAAAATCGTCTGGATCGCCATCGGAACCTCCATCCGGCGGTTGCACTGAAGCCGGAACGCGGCGATGGGTGGTGCGTTCCGCTGACTGGCGCCGGTGCGTCGGCTGCTGACGAAAACTGACCGTGGGTTATGCCATGATGCTGGCCGATGAGGGGACGATGGTGGCAGGCGACATGGTGGCACAAGCGACAATCGCATTGAATGGACAGGCCCGCTGATGGCGCCGGTCAAGATCGATCCCGACAAGGTCCGGGAGTTTCCCGACGCGGCCAGCTTCTACGCCTGGCTCGGCCAGCACCACGCCACGGAGGCCGAGGTGTGGATCAAGGTGCACAAGGTGGGTTCGGGGCTGAAGTCGATCACGCCGAAGGAAGCCATCGATGTCGTGCTGTGCTTCGGCTGGGTCGACGCGGTGCGCAAGGGGCTGGATGAGAAAAGCTTCCTGCAGCGCTATACGCCGCGTGGCAGGAAGAGCATCTGGAGCAAGATCAACATCGACAACGTCGCACGGCTCATCGAGGAGAGCCGCATGACAGAGCATGGGCTGAAACAGGTCGAGGCAGCCAAGGCCGATGGGCGCTGGGCGCGGGCCTATGGCGGCAGCCGGGAGATGAAGATCCCCGACGATCTGCGGGCGGCGATCGACGCCGAGCCGGCCGCGAAGGCGATGCTGGAAAAACTCAGCGCGCAGAACCGCTTCGCGCTCGCCTTCCGCACCCACAACATGAAGACCGAGGCTGGCCGCAAAAAGAAGATCGAGACCTTCGTCGCGATGCTGAAGCGCGGCGAGACGATCCATCCGCAGGGCAAGAAATAGGCGTTCAGGCATCCGGATGCGGGCAAAGCCGGCGGTACCGATGCGGCCCGGCTTTGTGCGGGGCGGTTCACCATTTGAATCGCGAAACCGCCCTAACTGCCTGTTTTTGCCCGGATCGCTGCCAGGCCCCCGGATCGCTGACAGGCCATTGCACAACGCCGACTGGTGACAACGACATGGCCGGTGGACGACGGGCGGCGTGGCCGTTACCTTTTCCAGCGCCGCGACGATCGCGCAGCGGTTGCTGGGAGTCGTTGCCGTTGAGAAGAGTTGCTTCGTGGACGATGGCATTGTTTCTCACGGCCATTGTCGCGTGTGCCGGAACCGGGGCCGCCGCCCAGACGTCCCCGTCCTTGCCCGCCGATCTGTCGACGAAAGAGATATCGGTTGGGATAAAGGCCGCGCCGCCCTTCGCCTTCAAGCTGCAGGACGGCACCTGGTCCGGATTGAGCATCGACCTCTGGCAGAAAATAGCCGGGCGGCTCAAGCTTCGTTTCCGCTATGTCGAAGTGCCGACCGTGCAGGACCAGATCGATGGAGTCGTCAGCGGCAAGTTCGATGCGGCGATGGCGGCGATCACGGTCACGGCCGACCGCGAAAAGGCGGTCGATTTCACGCAGCCTTTTTTCACGACCGGGCTCGGCATCGCGACGCCGCTCAACAACCAGCCTTCATGGCGGCCGGTGATGCGCGCGCTGACCTCGTTCGGCTTCCTGCAGGCGGTGCTGGCGCTGATCGTCATCTCCGTCGTGGTCGGCGTGCTGATCTGGATGTTCGAGCGCCGCCACAATGATGATTTCGGCGGTGGCGTCGCAAAGGGCCTGTTTTCCAGCATGTGGTGGTCGACCATCGCCGCGACGCAGGCCAGCACCGGCGACTTCGGCCCGCGAACCGTCCCGGGGCGCGTGCTGGCCGCACTCTGGATGATGGGATCGATCATCGTGATCGCGGTGTTCACCGCTGGCGTCACGTCGGTGCTGACGGTGACGCAGATGGAAGGGATGGTGCAGGGCGAACGCGACCTCGCCGCGGTCAGGGTGGGTGCCGTGCAGGACTCCTCGACGGCGTCCTACCTGGATTCGACGCAGATCCGCCATCAGGACTTCGCCACCATCCAGCAAGGGCTCGACGCGCTGCGCGCCGGCAAGGTCGATGCGCTGGTCCACGACAAGCCGCTGCTCGGCTGGCTGGTCGGGCAGAACTACGCGACGAGCCTGCAGGTTCTCGACGCGACCTTCGACCAGCAGCAATATGCCATCGCGCTGCCGCTCGGCAGCAAATTGCGCAAGCCTCTCGATGTCACCCTGCTGCAGACCATGGAGAGCGACTGGTGGAAGCAGGCCGTCTTCCAGTATCTGGGCGAGAAATAGCCGGCGGGAACCGACACCCGGCCTTGCCAAAGAAAAAGCCGCCCTCGCGTTCTGCGCGTGGCGGCCTTTTCCCGGGAGGATGCTGTCACTGGTTGAGGTCGACCGGTGTCACGCCAAGAAGTTTCAGGGCGTTGGCATAGGCCCGGATGCCTTGCGCCTGCTTGCGCTCAGCGCAGAACCGGTTCGCCTTGTCCTGGAGCGCCGTTGCCTCGGCGATCTCACTGGCATTGGCGCCGGGTTCGGCTTGGGTCTGGATGGCGCTGTCGAGTTGAAGACCGAGCCGGCTGCAATATTCGCTCCGGGTCACCGCCGCTTCCGCACCCGACTGTGCGACCACAAGCATGGTGAGCGAAACGCCTGCGAGGGCAACCATCCATCGGGTTGAACGTCGTTGCATTTTCGGGGTCATCTCATTGCGCTGTGTGGCGGCCGCTGTCCGGCTGCCACGGGATGGTTATCGCAGACGATCTTTTCGCCAGTTTTTCCGGTGTGTTGAATCTTGTTTCTGGAGTGTTTCTGGCGTGAAGCCGCCGATCTCCCCCCTTGTGGCGGAGATGCCCGGCAGGGCAGAGGGGGGCGCCAAGGATCGGCAACCTCCGTGGTATCGCGACGGGTACTAACGTCTCGGTGTATGTCGACGGATTGAAAGCCGGCGGGACAGCGCCCCCCTCTGGCCTGCCGGCCATCTCCCCCACAAGGGGGGAGATCGGCTGTATGCGGCGCTTCTGCCTCTTCCTTTGCCGCTATCCTTCGCGTAAGGCGCCGGGCAAATCCTTTCAGCGCAGGCACAGTCCGGAAACCCGCATGATCAGACTTGAAAGCATCAGCAAGCAGAATGGCCGTCAGCTTGTCTTCATCGAGGCGTCGGCCTCCCTGCAGAAGGGCGAGAAGATCGGTCTTGTCGGGCCCAATGGCGCCGGCAAGACGACGCTGTTTCGCATGATCACCAGCCAGGAGCAGCCGGACGAGGGCCAGGTGCAGGTCGATCGCGGCGTCACCATCGGCTATTTCAGCCAGGATGTCGGCGACATGGCGGGCCATAGTGCTGTCGCCGAAGTGATGAACGGCGCCGGGCCGGTGAGCGACGTGGCGGCCGAAATGGCGGAACTCGAGGCTGCCATGGCCGATCCCGACCAGGCCGACCGGATGGACGAGATCATCGAGAAGTACGGAGAGGCGCAGCATCGCTTCGAGGAGCTCGACGGCTATGCGCTCGACGGCCGGGCGCGTGAGGTGCTCGACGGCCTCGGCTTTTCCCAGGAGATGATGGACGGCGATGTCGGCAAGCTGTCCGGCGGCTGGAAGATGCGCGTCGCGCTGGCGCGTATCCTGTTGATGCGGCCCGACGTCATGCTGCTTGACGAGCCGTCGAACCATCTCGACCTGGAAAGCCTGATCTGGCTGGAACAATTCCTGAAGGGCTACGACGGCGCGCTGCTGATGACTTCGCATGACCGCGAGTTCATGAACCGCATCGTCAACAAGATCGTCGAGATCGATGCCGGTTCGCTGACCGCTTACTCGGGAAACTATGAGTTCTACCAGCAGCAGCGCGCCATCGCCGACAAGCAGCAGCAAGCGCAGTTCGAGCGCCAGCAAGCGATGCTGGCCAAGGAGATCGCCTTCATCGAACGCTTCAAGGCGCGGGCGTCACACGCGGCGCAGGTGCAGAGCCGGGTGAAGAAGCTCGACAAGATCGAGCGCGTCGAGCCGCCCAAGCGCCGTCAGATCGTGAATTTCGAATTCCAGCCGGCGCCGCGCTGCGGCGAGGACGTCGTGACCTTGAAGAACGTGCACAAGGCGTATGGCAGTCGTACCATCTATGACGGGCTCGACTTCCAGGTCCGCCGCCGCGAGCGCTGGTGCATCATGGGTGTCAACGGCGCCGGCAAGTCGACGCTGCTGAAGCTGGTGGCGGGCGCTTCGGATCCCGACACGGGCACGGTGGCGCGGGGGCCTAGCGTGAAAATGGGTTATTTCGCACAGCACGCCATGGAGCTGCTCGAAGGCGAGCGCACCGTGTTCCAGACGCTGGAAGACAATTTCCCGCAGGCCGGACAGGCGCCGCTCCGCGCGCTCGCCGGCTGTTTCGGCTTTTCGGGCGATGAGATCGAGAAGAAGTGCCGGGTGCTGTCAGGCGGCGAGAAGGCGCGGCTGGTGATGGCGCTGATGCTGTTCGATCCGCCCAACCTCCTGGTGCTGGACGAGCCGACCAACCACCTCGACATCGCCACCAAGCAGATGCTGATCGAGGCGCTGTCGCAGTATGAAGGCACCATGCTGTTCGTCTCGCACGACCGCCATTTTCTCGCGGCCCTGTCCAACCGAGTGCTGGAGCTGACGCCCGAGGGCATCCACACCTATGGTGGCGGCTACACCGAATATGTCGAGCGCACGGGGCAGGAGGCGCCCGGGCTGAGGGGGTAGGCCGCTACTTCAGCGAGATGCTCATGCCGCTGAGATCGGCGTTGACCTGCATGCCTACCTGCCTGCCTGTCAGTTCGAGTCGCGCGCCCTTGTCATTGGTCATGACGATCACCTGGGCGCCTTTGCCGATCGCGCCGCCACCGCCCGCCGCGCCATAGACCCCGGTCACATCCCGGGCGCGCCGGATATGGCGCACGGTGCCGCGGAAATAGGTCTTGGAAACGCCGAAGGCGAGGCCGCCCGAGACGGCGCCGACCGAGATGGGATAGCTTTTACCATGGAAGGTCAGGGTGCCTTCGCCGCCAGAACCGCCGATGAAGAAGGCGGCTTTGTAGACGGAGAAGCGGATCGTGCCGCTGTCGGCGTGCGCGGCACTGGCAAAGCTGATGCCCGCGGTGGCGATGGCGGCAACCGCGATGGAACGCAATCCGGACGAGATGTTCATGATGAAAGCTCCTCAGAAGGCCGCCGCTTTGCCCAACCGGCGGGGCTGTCAGCGTCATGTCAAAGTTACAACTGAACAGTCTCGCCCGTCATTTGGTTCCAAGCACATGGCTTGAATCTGGCTGCGAGAAGATCGACACGAAGTGAGGTCTATGGCAAGCGCCAGGGCGGGACATCGCGTATACGTGATTGGCAAGGCGGAGGCGCCGGCCAGGCACGATCGTGCGGAATTTGGGATGATGCGATTCAAGGTGCGATTCAGGGGAAGAGCTTCAGGATGAGAATTGCGATGGGAATTGCGACGTCTGCATTGGCCGCGATGCTGGCTGGATGCGCGACCTCGCCGGTTGACTACGGGGCGTCGCTTTCGCAGCAGGACCAGAAATGGGCGTCGCCGCAATGCCAGCAGGCGCGGACGGCGGCTTCGGACTACGCGGCGCGCGAAAAGCACCATCCGGGTTGGGAATTCGTCGCGCTTGGCCCGTACGGGTTGGGAATCATCGCGGCCACCAAGGAGCACGAACAGAAGCAACGGAAGCTGTTCGCCCGCGAGGTGCACCTGCAATGCTCAAGCCTTCCGTTGCCGAAGGAATTGGAAGGCGATTTCAGCCCCGCGAGCGCACAGACGAAATATCCATAGACACACTTTCATCGCGGAGCACGAAGGCGGCTGTTGACGGCGCGTCGTTCGTTGCGGACATCTGGTCAACCTGGGAGGGAGGTCGACGCCAAAAGCGGTCAAGCTGGAAGCACCGGGCATTGGTGTTTCAGCTGATTGACGGGGCGTTGACCGCAAATTGCGCGGCGAAAGCCCTGACATAAGCGGGCCGAGCTTCCCCGCGCGCCACATAGGCGGCCAGGTTTTGATACTCGTCCAAGATGCCTGACATTCTCAGTCGCAGCAGCACTGACACCATCAACAGATCGCCGGCGCTGAACGCACCATCGAGCCAGTCGGCGGCGCCCAGGTGAACGGAGAGCTTGTCCAGCGTCGCGCGAACACGGTCCTTTACCAGCGGCAGGCGCTCCTCGCTCCACGGCTTGTCACGTTCGAATATTCTTGCCGTCATCAATTCGAGGATCGGCGGCTCGACGGTGTTGAGCGCGGCAAACATCCAGGTGATGGCACGCGCGCGGGCATCGCCATCCCCAGGCAGCAGACCGGCATGCCGCTCGGCAAGATGAAAGACGATCGAACCGGTCTCGAACAGGCAAAGAGGACCTTCCTCATAGGTGGGGATCTGGCCGAAGGGATGGATGGCCAGATGCTCGGGTGCCTTCATCTGCGCGAAGGAAACGAGGCGAACCTCATAAGGCTGGCCCACTTCTTCGAGCGCCCAGCGAACGCGCGTATCGCGCGCCAGTCCCTTGCCGCCATCGGGCGATCGTTCAAAGGCTGTGATGGTGGGGGTCATTGGCAGGCTCCGGTGTCGGGTATGGTTTTTGGTTGCGCCCAAAGGACGAATGAGCGGGGTGCTTTCCGACACCCTGCCTCTTTTTCAGCCATGAGAGGGCAGGGTCGGCGCCGAAGCTGCCGATCTCCCCGTCGAAGGACTCGTGGGGAGATGCCGGGCAGGGCAGAGGGGGGTGAAGGAACGCGGCGTTGTTCCAGCTTGGGTTCCTCTCCCCCGTCGATCGGGGGAGAGGTGTCGAGCGAAGCTCGACGGAGTGGGGGTCGATCTTCATCGAAGCATGCTTCCGCCTGACTACCGCTTGCTTAGGTTTTCTTGCCTGCCGGGTTATACCTGTCTTACGGCGGCGCGTTTGGCGATGGCTTCCCCCACTCCGTCGCTGCTTCGCAGCGCCACCTCTCCCCCCTCCGGAGGGAGAGGAAGGCCGCCAAGGTTGGCGAACTCGTGCCTTCCAGCCGATAGATGGGTAGGGGGAGATTTTACGGTGTCGCCGCGTCGCCAAACCATCGTGACGCGGTCCCGCTCAGCTCCTCAAGGTCAGGCTCCGCATCTGCGGCCCAGGCGACGAAGCCATCCGGGCGCACGAGCAGGGCGCTCAGGCCCAGTCGCTCCCTGGCGTCGACGGCGACATAGGTGATGCGCCCGCTCCAGCGGTTCGCAAGCGATTGCAGGGCAGGGTGGGCATCGAAGTCCAGAAGCAGGCCTCGCCCGCTTCTCAAGCGTTCGCCGAGCTTCGTCCCGTCGGCCAGTTCGAAGTCCGGTGCGCTGCGGCCAACCAGCGGATGGCTGCCGCCGAGGTCGTAGCGCAGCGAAATACCCCACACGCGCTCGGCGAAATAGGTCGCGCCGTCGCGCGTGTCGATGAGATCGCGGATAATGGCTTCAAGCGCGCGCGAACTGCGGCTTGGCCGCATCAGTGCGACCTGGGCGCGCGACCAGTCGAGAACCTGCGCGCCAACTGGATGCCGCTCATTGAAATAGCTGTCGAGCAGGCCGGCCGGCGCGTCGCCGCGAAGGGTGGCGGCAAGCTTCCAGCCGAGGTTCATGGCATCGCCAAGTCCGAGATTGAGGCCCTGGCCGCCCAGCGGGGAATGGATGTGGGCGGCGTCGCCGGCGAGCAGCACCCGGCCGTTGCGGTAGGCGGTCGCCTGGTAGGCGCGATCGGTCCAGGTGGTGGCGAGCCGCAGCGCCGTCAAGGTGACGTCCGTGCCGGACACGCGGCGCAGCACTGCCTGTACGTGCTCTGGTGTGATCGGCTCTGTGCGGTGGAAGGCGCCGCCGTCGAACTCGACCATTGCGATGGTTCCTGGCCGTGAGTAGGCGTACATGCCCGTCGGCGTGTAATGGCGGCCAAGGCTCAACCTGTCCGGGTCGACCATTTCGACCTCAAGGGAATAACCGGTGAATTCGGGATCGGTGCCGGTGAAGGCAAAGCCGCCAAGCTTGCGAACCGTGCTGCGGCCGCCATCGCAACCGACGAGCCAGCATGCTCGAAAGGTCTCGCCGCCGGCGCGGATGGTCAGATGTTCGTCCGACTGATCAAGGGCTTCGACGCCGAGGCCACGCCTGATCTCGACGCCCATCGCGCTTGCGCGTGCGGCAAGCGCGGTTTCGAGATGCTCCATCTCGACGGCCATGCTGGTGCCCGCCGAGCCGGGCAGGCGGTATGGCCATTTCGAGCTGTCGATGGCGTCGAGGTAGAACTGGATACCGGCGAAGTGGCCGCCGGGTCGGCGCTGCTGCTGCATCCAGTGCGCGTCGGCCAATTTGCCGCCGCCGGAGCCATCATTGGTGGGCGGCGCAATGTCTTCCAGCAGGCCGCGACGGTGAAACGCCTCGATGGTGGGCACCGTCAGGCCGCGCATACCGAAGGGGAGCCGCTTCAACGCAGAGCCGGGATCCTCGGCCTGCTCCAGCACAAGGACAGAGAGGCTCGCGAGGCGAAGCTCGCAGGCGAGAAAAAGACCGACCGGACCGGCGCCGGCAATCACGACATCATAGGGATTCGAGTGGTGGCTGTGCATGAACTGCTCCTTGGTCGATGTTCGACCGGAGCGTTCCTCGAGTTGAGTTCCACACGGACGAACGATGGGGCGCAATAGCGTCCGATGTTCGTCGCGGGGATCTCGTGCACGAAGCCAAAGACCAGAGCTCTCGTCACCGAGAGGAGTTGGGCTTACCAAACCAACCCTGCCTTTTCCGACAGCGGCTGTATAAGGGTGACGTGATCGATACGCAACAGGATGAGACGATGGTTTTCTGGATAGCGAGCGTGGCTGGATTGGCGATCGCTTATCTCTTCGGGTCCATACCCACGGGCTACCTGGCGGGGAAGCTGCTCAAGGGGATCGATATACGCGAGCATGGCTCCAGATCAACCGGCGCGACCAACGTGTTGCGAATGTTGGGAAAAGGGCCCGCCTTGGTGGTGCTGCTGGTCGATGTGCTGAAAGGCGTGGCGGCGATCGCCTTTGCCCGCTGGCTCTATGTATTGCCGTTTCTGACACCTCCGGCGGGGCTTGATCCGCAAAGGTTCGTGCCCTGGGCCGTCTGCCTTGCCGGACTTGCCGTGCTGCTGGGGCATGGCCGTTCGATCTGGTTGAATTTCACCGGCGGCAAATCCGCCGCGGCGGGGCTGGGCGTGCTCTTGGCGTTGTCCTGGCCGATCGGTCTGGGTGCCGCGGCGGTGTTTGGCGCGGTATTGGCTATTTCCAGGATTGTCTCGCTGAGTTCGATGCTGGCGGCGTTGACCGCGATCGCGCTTGTCTGCGGCATGGAGCAGCCCTTGGCCTACCGGCTGCTGGTGATCGCGGGCGGCCTCTACGTGATCGCACGCCATCGTGCCAACATCCGGCGGCTGCTTGACGGGACGGAGCCTCGGCTGGGGCAAAGCGGCCCGACCTCCATCCAGGGCGAAGAGACGCTACCGAACAACAACGGCTAGGGTTACGACGGCGAACGAACGCGCGACCTTGCCAATCAGCCGCTTCGTGCGAACGCGCCGATGCTGTCGAGCAGCGGCTGTTGGTCGCCGACCCAGAACCAGTGGTCGTGACCGGCGACCTCGATGAACCGTGCGCCCGGGATCCTGGCGGCGAGGAACCGCCCTGCCTCGACGCGCACGGCGCGGTCGCCGGCGCGGTGCAGCACCATCGTCCGGGCCGAGACCTTTGCCAGGAGATGACGGACATCGGTATCACTCAGTGCCTCCAACAGCCCCGCGACCGCGCCGGGACTGGAGGCAGCCCTGAGCAGTCCGGCCCACCAGGTCCGAACCTGGAGGTCACCGGCGAGACTCGGCGCGAAGGTTTCGATCTCCGCCGGACCACCCCAGCCGGCGAGCAGGCGTCGCTTCCACAGATCATATTGCGCGGCGGTCAGGGCGAAGGGATAGTCGGGGGCGTGGCTGCCTTTCGCGAGCGAGCCCCAGAGGACAAGGCCGCCGAGGCGATCAGGGTGATCCACGGCAAAACGAACACAACCCGGTCCACCCTCCGAGGCGCCGATGAGCAGGGCCCGGCGGCTGCCGGCCGCATTCATGACCGCCAGAATATCCTGCGCCGTCGCTTCGACGGTGGGGCGGGCGCCGACGCGGTCGGAAAGCCCCATGCCGCGCCGGTCGAACAGGATCAGGCGGCCCATCTGCGAAACCGCGGTGAGCCAGGCGCGACAGCGTCCGTCTTCCCAAACGCGCTCGACATGTGAAATGAAGCCGGGAACAAGCACGATGTCCATCGGGCCGGTGCCGACGATCTGGTAGGCGATGTGGATACCGTCGACTTCGATGTAGCGCGTTGCGGGGACGGCGGCATCATGCGTTGGCTGCTGCAGCAGGGCAAGGGTGGCGGGGTCCGGCGCTACGCCGAGTTCATCCCTCAGCAGCCGCACGCAGGATTCGACCTGGCGCTCGGCCGCCGCCCTGTGTCCGGCCGCCAGATGGGCACGGATCAGGTGACGGTGCGCGCTTTCGCTCAGGGGATCCAGTCCGGCCAGGCGTGTCGCGCTCACGACGGCAGCACGGGGCTCGCCATCGGCGATCTTGGCTTCGACCAGCCGTTCCAGCACCTGCACCAGGCGGCTGCGCAAGGCCTCGCGCCTGAAGAAAACCCACTCCTCGAATTCCGGACAATCCGGGACTGAGAAGCCGGCGAGATAGTCGCTCTGGTACGTGTCGGCCGCCGCGTCGAGGGGACCGACATTGCAGGCATGTTCGAAAAAGCTGGAGTCGACCTCGACCGACAGCTCCGGGTGCAGGACGAGCGATGCTCCGGTGGCGGCGATGAGCTCGCTGCCGAAAGCGATGCGGATTTTATACAGTGTGCGGCGAAGGCGTGCCCGTGCGGATTCTTCGTCGGTTTCAGGCCACAGAAGCGGGGGGGGGACGTCGCGCGCCACGGGTCCGCCGGCCTCTGCGAGATAGACCAGGAGCGCAGCCGCCTTGCGCAAGGCAAGCTCCACCCGCCGCCCGTTCAGGCGGAACTCCGGAAACCCCAGAAGTCGGAACGTCAATCGTTCCATCGAAACCGTGTGCGGCCGCCGAAGGGGTTTGAGAGGACGTTGAGGGGACGCCGGCCTTCTATCTACCCCACGACGCCGGGCCAAATGGGCCCGATCAGGAGACTCCCTTGGAGCGAGAAATGCCACTGGTCAATACGTTCACCCATCACTCTACGTTCGAGATCGATGCCGGCACCCCTGTCGGTGCCGCAACCATACGGCAGGGAGGCTGACACATGTGCCAATCCTGTCTTTCCTGGTACGCACGCTGCGTTGCTCCCTATTTCGTCCACGCCGGCTGTTCGGCGAACGCGTTCGCGCATATGCGGAGGCGCATGATCCCGCGGGCAGAGGGCATCGTCGTCGAAGTCGGCTTCGGGTCCGGCCTGAACCTTCCCTATTACGACGCCGCCCGGGTGAAGCGGCTGGTCGGCGTCGATCCCGACGGCACGATGCTCGGTCTGGCCGGACCGAAGTGCCGCTCCTCGCCATTCGATGTCGAATGCCTGCGTGCCGGCGGCGAAAGCCTGCCATTGGCCGATGCCTGCGCCGACACGGTCGTCGTCACCTATGCCTTTTGCACCATTCCGGACCCCGAGGCGGCGCTGAGCGAAATCCGGCGCGTCCTGAAGCCAACGGGGCGGCTGATCTTCATCGAGCACGGCCAGGCCGAGGGGCCGCGTTGCCGCAGGTGGCAGGAGCGCCTGAACCGCCTGTGGGGGCGGCTCGCCGGCGGCTGTCACCTCAACCGCGATCCGTTGGGCCTGATCCGCGGGGCGGGCTTCCACCTTATCGAAGAAGAGCGCAGGCGGTTTCCGCTGCCCTTCTGGCAATTGGGAAGCCACCACGCCGGCGTCGCGGCGCCGACAGGTTGATCGCCGTCGAGGCTCGGCGATCAAGTGAGGCTGAGCGTGCGCTCAGCCCTTCGAAATGCCGCGTGCGATCAGCCGGGCAAGGCGATCGGAAAATGCCCTGGCGTCGGCCGGCTTGTCGCCGTCGAGCACGCGCGCCTCGTCATAGAGGAGATGGGCCGCATCGTCCTTGAAGGCCTGTTCGTCCTCGCCAAGGCCGGCGAGCGCCAGCACGCGCTGGTGCCGCGGATTGATTTCCAGGATCGGCTTCGCCGCCTTGTCGAGGCGGCCGGCGGCATTGAGCAACCGCTCGAACTGACGGTCGGGGCCATGTTCGGGCGCGACCAGGCAGACGGCGCTTTCGGTCAGGCGATCTGATGCCTTGACGTCCGAGACGGCATCGCCGAGCGCCGCCTTGACGAAGGCCAGGAAGCCCTCGACTTCCGGTGTCGTTGCCGTGTCCGGCTTGGCGGCGCCGTCGGGCAGCGGGATGTCCGACAGTTCCGCCACGCCCTGTGTCACGGACTTGAACGGCTTGCCGTCGAAGTCCGGCGCCATCGTCACCCAGAAGCTGTCGACCGGGTCGGTAAGCAACAGCACCTCGATGCCGCGTGCCTTGAAACCTTCGAGCTGCGGCGAGGCTTCGAGCCGCGCGCGGTCGTCGCCGGCCATGAAGAAGATCGCCTTCTGGCCTTCCTTCATCGCCGCGACATAGTCTGCAAGCCCACGCCAGCCTTCGCCAGAGCCGGTTGAGCGGAAGCGGGCAAGCTTCAGCAATTGCTCGCGGCGCTCATGGTCCTCGTAGAGCCCTTCCTTGAGAACGACGCCGAAGTTCTCCCAGATACTCGCGTAGGCCTCGGCTTCATTCTCGGCCAGCTTGACGAGATCACCGAGCACGCGATTGGTCAGGCCCTTGCGGATCGCGGCCAGCAGCGGGCTTTCCTGGATCATCTCGCGCGAAACGTTGAGCGGCAGATCGGCGGAATCGACCAGCCCGCGCACGAAGCGCAAATAGCGCGGCAGGAGGTCGGCATCGTCGGTGATGAAGACGCGGCGCACATAGAGCTTCATGCGGCCCTTGCGGTCCTGGTCGAAGAGATCGAACGGGCGCGAGCCGGGCACGAAGGCAAGCACTGAGTATTCCTGCCGGCCTTCGGCGCGGAAATGGATGGTGGCGGCCGGCTCGTCATACTGGCCGGCGACGCCGCGATAGAAGTCGGTGTATTCCTCGGGCTTGATCTCGCTCTTCGGCCTGACCCAGAGTGCCGTACCATCGGCGATGTCGCGCGCCTCGGCGCCGGGTTTTTCGACGAGCGTGATCGGCACCGGCACATGGCCCGATTGCGATTTGGCCAGTTGCTCGAGCCGGTAGGATCCGGTGTAGGAGACGGCATCGTCCATCAGATGCAGCACGACGCGGGTGCCGCGCCTGGGGGCGGCTTCGAGCGGGGCGGGCGCGATCTCGTAGGAGCCCTTGCCGTCGGACGACCAGCGCCAGGCTTCCTCGCTTCCCGCCAGCCGGCTGACGACGTCGACCCGGTCGGCCACCATGAAAGCGGAGTAGAAGCCGACGCCGAACTGGCCGATAAGCTGGGTGTCTTCGGTGCTGGAACCAACCCGCTCGATGAAAGCGCGCGTGCCCGACCGCGCGATCGTGCCAAGGGCCTCGGCCATGTCGTCGCGGCTCATGCCGATGCCGTTGTCCTCGACGGTGATCTGCTTGTTGTCGGGATCGGCCGAAATCGAGATGCGTGGCTTGGGGTCATCGGCCAGCAACTCAGGCCGGCTGACGGCCTCGAAACGCAGCTTCTCGCAGGCGTCGGCGGCATTGGAAATCAGCTCGCGCAGGAAGACGTCCTTATCGGAATAGACCGAGTGCACCATCATGTGCAGCAGCCGCGAAACATCCGCCTCGAACGCCCTGGTTTCCGTCGCTTTCGTATCGGTCGTCATTCAGATTTTTCCCACGCTGTTCATCCGCCCGCCGCGCGGTAGCGCGTTCGGGATGTCCCTTTCAACCATTTTCAATAACGCTGGCAACTCGGCAGTTGCCAGCGCCACGACAATATCGTGATGGAATGGGAGAGTGACAAGAGGCTGAGAAACTGGGCGCCGGCGGCAAAACTGCCAATCTCCCCCCTAGTGGGGGAGATGCCCGGCAGGGCAGAGGGGGGCGCTGTCCCGCCGACTCTTCCAGTCCGTTCGCTAATCGCGATGTGTTCTCTCGTATCGACAGAAGAGCGGGGTTGGCGCCCTACGGCGCCCCCTCTGGCCTGCCGGCGTTCGTCGCTCGGAAAGCCCAGCAATTGGCTTTCCGTCCGCTGCGCGGGCCGCTCCTCACCCCCCACGAGTGGGGAGATTGGCAGCGTCCGTGCCGCGCGCTACTTCCCCGCCATCTGGTCGGCAAGCGCCTGCGCCTCGCCGACCAGAGCCGGGAAGGCCGCGTCTTTCGGCAACTGTTCGCCCATGCATTTGCGATAGTCGCCGTCGCCTTTTTCCCAGGCGGCATTGGCGGCATCATAGGCCGTTTCGTCCTGCTGCCCGGACGCCTGCGCGGCGAGTTTCTGGGCGGCTTCGTCGGCCGCGGTCCACAACGCTTCGCAGGCCGCGATCTTGGGAACAGGTGGTGTGGCGGGCGCCGAGGCGATCATGACGCTGTTGCCCTTGACCAGCGTGACGACGACCTGCTGCTCGTAGATCGGGCCGACATCCTGCGTCCAGCCGCCGAGCCGCGCAATGGCGATGTCGGCGCCATCAGGCTTCTTCAGCGGAAAATCGAGCGTGCCCAGGAAGGCGGCGTCGCTGTTGATCGCCTGGGTGTAGAAGGCGTCGAGCTTCAGCGCTTCGTTGATATCGGTGGGCAGTTTGAGCGCCGCGTCGGTCTCGGCGGACCGGGCCTGAAGCCAGCGGTCGAGCAGACCCCGCGTCGTTGCCAAGAGGCTCGGGCCGTCATCGCTCTTGGTGTATCGCAGCCCGTCGAGCATGCCATATCCGACATCGGCGTCGCTCAGGCTTTCCAGATTGATGGTGCCGGTTGCCGGGAAATCCTTGACCGCCAGGGGGCCGAGAAGTGCGGAGAGGCGCCCTTGGAGATCGGTCCGCGCCTTGGCATCGGCGGCATCGAGGTCTTCCACGGGAGCGTTCGCGCTGTTGAGCGCCGCGATGGCTGCAATCGCCTTGTCGCGCGCGGCAATATAGTCGTCCTCCGGCGATGCCGCGAAAGCCGCGCTGCTCGCCAGCGCGAACATGACCGTCCAGACCAGCCGCATGATGGGAATCTCTCCAGTTTCAGGGTGTTGTGCGGAAGACATTGTGCAACGAGCATGGTGAAAACATGGTCAGGTTTGCTTTCGCTTCTCCACCTCCGCCTTCCTCAGCAGGAAGCGCTGGATCTTGCCGCTCGGCGTCTTCGGCAATTCCGTCACGAAATCGATCTCGCGCGGATAGGCGTGGGCCGACAGCCGCTTGCGGACATGCTGCGCCAGTTCCTCGGCGAGCGCCTCGCTGCCCTTGTAAGCGGGCGCCAGGATTACGAAGGCCTTGACGATCTCGGTGCGCTGCGGATCGGGCACGCCAACCACGGCGGCCTCGTTGACCGCGGGATGTTCGATCAGCGCGCTTTCGACATCGAAGGGGCCGATGCGGTAACCCGATGAGGTGATGACGTCGTCGGCGCGGCCGATGAAGGAGACCGAGCCGTCCGGCTCGTATTCCACCGTGTCGCCGGTGCGGTAGTAGCCGCCCGTGATCGCCGGCGTTTCGGCCTGGTGGTAGCCATCGAACCAGCGCAGCGGCGAGTTGGCGATGTCGACGGCAAGGATGCCAGGCTGGTTGGGGCCGAGCTCGTTGCCGGCCTCGTCCAGCACCACCATGCGGTAGCCGGGCATGGCAAAGCCGGCAGAGCCCGCGCGGACAGGATGCGCGAGGCCGTGGTGATTGTTGACCATCATTCCGTTCTCGGTCTGGCCGTAATGATCGTGGATGGGCGCACCGAGGTGGGCGTCGAACCAGCGGATCACCTCCGGGTTTAGCGGCTCGCCGGCGCTGCTTACCACGCGCAGCCGGCCCTTGACGCGAGCGGCGGCGTCGGGACCTTCGGCGAGCAGCAGGCGGAAGGCGGTGGGCGAACCGGCCAGGCTGGTGACGCCGAGCCGCTCGATGACCTCATAGGTGCTCCTGGCATTGAAAGGTCCTTCGTTGAAGGTCGTGGCGATGCCGAGCTGCAGGGGGCCGGTGATGGCGTAATAGAGGCCATAGGCCCAGCCGGGATCGGCGATGTTCCAGAAGACATCGTCTGGACGAAGTCCGATCGCGTCACGCATATAGGCGCCGAAGGCCAGCAGCGCACTGAGCGGCACCGGCACGCCCTTGGGCAGGCCTGTCGTGCCCGAGGTAGACATCATCATGAACAGGTCGGAACCTTTGCGCATCACCGGCTCACAGTCGGGAGAGACGGCGGCAATGGCGGCACGAAAATCGATGTCGCCTTGCGGCAGGGTATCGCCTGGGTCGAGAATGGTTGCCACGCGCGGGCAGGTCTCGATCTCGTCGAGCTTGCCGCGATTGGCCGGATTGGTCACCACCAATTTCGCGCCGCTGTAGCCGAGCCGGTGCTCGATCGCTTTTGGGCCGAATGCGGTGAACAGCGGCTGGTAGACGGCGCCGATGCGCCACGTGCCGAGGATCAGCGCTACCAATTCGGGAATGCGCGGCAGCATGCCGGCGACGACATCGCCGGGGCCGACGCCCAGTTGCTTGAGCAGGTTGCCGACTCGGCCCGACATATCGGCCAGATCGTCGAAGCTGAATTGCCTGAGCTCGCCGCCGGCCGAGATCGCGCGCAGCGCCAGACGGTTGCTGCCGGTATGGCGGCCGCAGCATTCGACATAGGCATTGATGCCGGTCGCCGGGTCGCCGTCGAGCCTGGCGATCTCATCTTCGATGCGAAAGTGCTGAACAGCGTCCTCGTAGCGCGGCAAGCCGGTCCTGGTCATGGCAGTCCTCCCTGGCGGCGCCACATCTCCCCACGGAGCGCCGTCGCGGCGACAATGACATCAGATGGCGTGGATGGGCAATGAAGGAAGCCGGTCGCGCAGGCAGAAGAACCGGCGGGCGGAGCTAGGATCCTTGCCGGCTGTGTCCGGCGCTGGAGCCGTAGAGTGTGGCGCTGCACTCGCGCATCATGCGCAGCGCTTCTTCCTCGGTCAGGCCGAACTTGCGCATCATCCGCCGGATTTCGGGACTCACCGAGACCTCGACCGGTCTTGCCACATGACGCGTCTTCCTGGCCTTCTTCTTTGGCATCAGTGCGCATCCCAATCTGGTCCGGGCATGCTTCGCATCAGCTCTGCCCCGGCCTTACGGTGCCACGCCAGATCATCGGCGCATGGTAGATCATACGGCTGCCGGCACCGCCTTCGTCCCGCGCACCGGTGGCCAGCCGCACGGCGTGCGTGGCGATCTCCTCGATGGGCGGTGCGAACGTTGTCAGCCGGTATGACGCCCAGTCGGCCTGTTCGATATCGTCGAAGCCGATGACGCAAAGATCGCGCGGCACGCTGATGCCGAACTCATGGCGCGCCGCGTCCAGGAAGCCGCAGGCAATGAGATCGGTGACGCAGAACGCCGCATCCGGCCGCTGCCGGCCGGAAAACAGGCGCCTGGCGCCCTCGACGCCGGTTGCGTAGCCGGTGCGCCCTTCGCGCCACAGGATCATTTCCAGCCCTTCCTTCCGCGCGGCGGCGATGAAAGCCGTCTCGCGGACCAGGAGACTGGGCGTGCCGGCGGCCGACGTGACCAAGGCAGGCCTCGTGCAACCGGCGCGGATGAAGGCGTGCAATGCCGCCTCGGCGGCTGCGGCGTTGTCGACGCCGATGTTGTGCGGCCCGTCGAAGCGATCGTCGCGATTGATCAGGATCAGCCGCTGGCCGTTTTCGAGGCAGGTGCGGATCAGGACTTGCGGCGGCGAACCGGACAGCACGATGCTCGCATCGGCGCGATAATTCAGCGTGTTGCGCAATGCCTGATCGACATGATGGCTGGGGCCTGAGGTGTTGAACACCATGGCCACCTTGCCGGCATCCCGTAGATGCTGGGTCAGCACCCGCTGCAGGCGGGCGTGATAGGGCGTGTCGCCGTCGGCAACGATGAGGCAGACGATGCCCGTGGAAGCCCGCATCAGGCCGCGTGCCAGATGGTTGACGTGATAACCGAGCTGCTCGGCCGCCAGCAGCACACGCTCGCGGGTTTCTTCCGAGACGCTGGCGCCGGGGGTGAAGGTTCGCGACACGGCCGAACGCGAAACACCGGCGAGGTCGGCGACCTGCTGGGCGCTGGAAAAACCGTTGCGGGCTCTCTGGACGGTCAAGCGAAATGTCTCGCTGCTGTTTCTCGTGATTCCTTGCACGGCAGTGCAACATAGCGCAAGTTCCGAGCTATTGCTACTGCCCCACTTGACACCCGCGCCTGAATGAAACAGCTTTGCACAGCCGTGCAACAAATGCGGCACTGGAGGATTATCCTGTCCATTTCAGCGACGACGGTATCGAGGGCGCGATTGTCCGGACCGGCTGCATGAGCACGGCAGTGGCGCATCCTGGGGCGGACCGGCTGTCCGATGCCGAAATGGACAGGCGTGCCGATGTCTGCCGCAAGCTGCTCGCCTCGGCGGGAGAATTGGCGATGGAGGGATACTCCAGGCTCGACGCCACCCAGCCGGTGGCGATGAAAGGGCCGCAGGATTTTCTCACCGAAACCGACGGCAAGGTCGAGGAGCACATCCGTGCGACGCTGGCCGCGGCCTTTCCGCAGGACGGGTTCCTGGGCGAGGAGACCGGCGGCACCGGCTCGGTCCGCATGTGGGTCGTCGACCCGATCGACGGCACCGCCAATTTCATGCGCGGCATTCCGCATTTCTGCATCTCCATCGCCTTCGTCCAGGACGGCCGCAGCGAGATCGGCGGCATCTCCAATCCGGCCGTCGGCGAGACGTATTTTGCCCGTCGCGGACGCGGCGCGACGCGCAACGGCGCGGCGATCCATGTTTCGCCGACGCAAGCTTTCGACCGCGCCTTTGTCGAGTTCGGCTGGTCGCCCAGGATCCCGAACCGCGACTATCTGGACAAGGTCGCGCTGGTCTGGTCACTCGGCGCCAATGTGCGGCGCTCCGGCTCGGGAGCGCTTGGGCTGGCCTATGTCGCCGACGGCCGCTCGGATGCTTATGCCGAGCTTCACATCAATTCTTGGGACTGCCTGGCCGGATTGCTTCTGGTGGAGGAGGCCGGGGGCCGGGTGAACCGGTTCCTCGACGGCGAGGGCATGACGAAGGGCAATCCCGTGCTTGCCGCAGCACCAGGCGTGGCGGCGACACTGTCCCAGGTGATCGGAGTGCCGCTCGACGACGGTTGATTTCAAGAGCAGTTAAAGGGAGGAATATCGATGAAAGGTCCATTTGTTCGCAGGCGGGGCAGGGCATGGCTTGGTCTCGCGGCACTCGCCATTCGCCCGCCGTGGCGGAAGGAACCGTCGTCGGCATCGATTTCGACCCCGCAAAGATCGTGCTGATCGCCGGCGAATAGGGCTGGATCTCACCCCTAGAGGTTCGCCTCGGCGAAGATGCGCGCGGCCCAGTCGAGGAAGACGCGCAGCCGGGGCGAAAGCTGCCGGTTCTGCGGGTAAAGCGCCGAGAGTGGCGTCGGAGAGGGCGGATAGTCGGCCAGCACCTCGATGAGCGTGCCGTCGGCAAGATCCTTTTCGAAGCGATAACGTGGGGCCTGGATGAGGCCGAGGCCAAGCCTGGCCAGGTCGGCGGCGGTGTCGGAATTGTTGGCGGCGACGCGGCCCGGCAGCCTGACTTCGCGGGTCTTGCCGCCGACGGTGAATTCGAAGGGCAGCACCTCGCCGGTGCGCGACGAGACGAAGCCGACCGCCTGGTGGCCGTCGAGCGCGTCGGGGGAGGCGGGCGTGCCGTGGCGTTCGAGATAGGCGGGGCTGGCGCAGGTCATCTCGCGGATCATGGCCAGCCGCCGCATGATCATGCCGCTGTCGGGCGGCTCGCCGACGCGGATAACGCAATCGACGCCCTCGCGCACCAGATCGACCAGCCGGTCGCTCTGGCCGATCTGCAGGTCAATGCGGGAATGGCGGGCGAGGAATTCCGGCAGGCGCGGCAGAAGAAATGTCCGGGTGAGCAGCGTGCTGGCGTCGATGCGCAGCAGGCCGAATGGCTCGGCGTTGCGGAAGGCGGCTTCCGCATCCTCGATCTCAGCCAGGATCGACAGGCAACGCCGGTAGTAGGCCTCGCCGTCCTGCGTGGCGTTCACCTGCCGTGTCGTGCGTTCCAGGAGCCGCGCGCCGAGATGTTCTTCCAGCCGCCGGATCGCTTCCGTCGCGGTTGAACGGGGCAGTCCGAGATCGGCGGCGGCAGCGGTGAAGCTGCGCCGCTCCAACACGCGGACGAAGAGCCGCATCGTGTCCAGGCGATCCATGGCCTTTGTTCGCAGTTTCCGAATAGTGATGTCAATAGGTGACTGATTATCCGAAAGATGGCTTGGCATATATCCCGTGTCACTGACAACACGGAGACACGTCTATGATATCCAATCCAACCAAAGCGGCGATCGTGACCGGCGCTTCCAAGGGCATCGGTGCTGCGATCGCGCGGCGGCTTGCCCGTGACGGCGTCGCCGTTGTCGTCAATTATTCACGAGGCCGTGCGGAGGCCGAAGAGCTTGTCCGCACGATTGAAGCCGAAGGCGGTAAGGCGGTTGCCATACAGGCCAACATCGCCGATCCGGCTGGTATCGCCATGCTTTTCGATGCCGGTGAGCAGGCGTTTGGGGGCGTCGACATTCTCGTCAACAATGCCGGCATCATGAAGCTTTCGCCAGTCGCCGAGACCGATGACGCCTCCTTCGACCACCAGGTCGCCACCAATCTCGGCGGCGTGTTCCGTGGAATGCGCGAAGGCGCGCGCCGGCTTCGTGATGGTGGCCGCATTATCTCATTCTCCAGCAGCGTCGTCGGCCTCTATCAGCCGGGTTATGGCGTCTACGCTGCCACCAAGGCGGCGGTCGAGGCGATGACGCACATTCTCGCCAAGGAGCTTGGCGCGCGCCGTATCACCGTCAACGCGGTGGCGCCCGGACCGGTCGAGACGGCGCTGTTCACGGACGGCAAGAGCGCGGCGCAGATCGAGGCGATCGGCAAGATGATCCCGCTCGGCCGGCTCGGCCAGCCCGGCGACATCGCCGGCGTGGTCTCGTTCCTAGCCGGGCCGGACAGCTTCTGGGTCAACGGGCAAATCATCCGCGCCAATGGCGGCGTGATCTGAAGGAGGCTGTCGACGGCGTCTCCAGCCGCCGGACGGCTGCTCCATCCCAAAGCCTGAAATCCAACTTCAACACAAAAGGAAACGATCATGCCATTCGCCAACATCAAGATGCCGCAGGCGGCCCTCTCCAGGGCACAGAAGGAAGACCTCATCCATCGGACCACCGCCATGTTCGTCGACTTTTTCGGCGAGAGCGTGCGGCCCTACACGATGGTGCTGGTCGAGGAGGTCGCCGACGGCGGCTATGGTCGCGCCGACGAAGTGTTCGTCGTGCCGGAAGCCTACCGCGCCAAGGAGTAGCTCAGGGAAAGGTTTGCGCCAGTACCCCCACCCGGACCTTTGGTCCGACCTTCCCACAAGGGAAGGTGGGAGCTGAGCTTTTTCTGCATTTCCATAAAGCACGGTCGCATAGGTGAACAAGGCGCTTCCTAACCCTCCCCCTTGTGGGGAGGGTCGCTGCGAAGCAGCGGGGTGGGGCCGCGGCGCCGCTCAATCTCTCTTGGGCATCCCGACCCAGTCGGCCGCGATTTCGGCGAACAGCCAGTCGCGGAACGCCCTGACCTTTTTCTGGCGCAGCGCGCCTTCGGGATAGACGACGTAGTAGCGAGCCGCCGATTTCAGCGCGAGGTCGAAAGGCCGCACTAGGCGCCCCGCCGCAAGGTCGGCCGAGACCAGCGCGCTGCGGCCGAGCAGAACGCCTTCGCTATGCACCGCCGCCTCGACGGCAAAGGTGGCTGAATCGAAGCGCACGCCGCGCTTGGCGTCGATGTCCGTCACGCCGGCTTGGTCCAGCCATGTCGCCCAGTCGATGCGGAAAGCATCGTGGATCAGCTTGTGATGCCTGAGATCCTCGGGCCGGCGCAGCGGATGTTCACCCGCCAGGAGTTCCGGGCTGCAGACCGGGAAGACCTCCTCATCGGCGAGAAACTCGACGGTCACCCCGGTGTAGTCGCCCCGGCCATAGCGGATGGCGATGTCGATGCCGTCGCTGACGAAATCGGCAAACACGCCCGAGGTCGACAACCGCACGTCGATATCAGCGTTGGCGCGGTGGAAGCGATGCAGCCTCGGCACCAGCCAGCGACCGGCGAAGCCGTCCGAGGTGCTGACGTTCAGGACGCGCGTCGAGCGGTCCGGCGTTGCGGCGATGGTGGCGGCGGCGATCTGGTCCAGCGCCTTGCCGACCTCCGCCGCATAGGCCGCGCCCACGGGTGTCAGGCGCACCGACCTTGTCCCGCGATCGAACAGCTGGATGCCCAGCCTGTCCTCGATGTTGCGGATGGCGCGGCTGACCGCGCCATGGGTGACGTTGAGCTCTTCCGCCGCCTTGGAGAAACTCAAATGCCGGGCGGCGGCGTCGAAGGCGGGCAAAGCGGTGAGGGGTGGCAGTCTGCGCGGCATGGTCTCGACCTGTGAGCATTGCTCACAAATCCTGCACAAAGAGTCGTTTGTCGTCCAGCCCAAAGATGGCCAATAATTCAAGGCGTACCGCGCATCCACATCGAGCTTTCCGGCTCGCCGATGCGCTGAAGACCAGACATGAGTGTGAGCGATCGTCATGCTCGCCCGCTGGGCGGCACCGGCATCCTTGCGCCCAAACGAACACAGGAGACGAACAATGACCCTTGGATATATCGGCGCCGCGATAGGTGGCCTTGCCATGCGAAGCGTAGCAGCATTCGAGCACCGCCGCACCCTGCGTCAGGTTTCACGCCTCTCGGACCGACGCCTGCGCGACATCGGCCTGGAGCGCGACTGGGACGGTTCCATTCTTGGCAACGGGAGGGGAATATGACCAGCACCTTGATCATCGGCGCGACGGGACTTCTGGGCAGCGAAATGGCGAAGGCGAGTGCGCGCAACGGCGACAGCCTGCATGTCCTTGTCCGGCCGGCAACCGCAGGCAATGAGGAGCGGATGCGCCCGCTGCGAGACCTCGGCGCCATGGTCCATGTCGGCGATCTCGACGACTATGACAGCCTTGTCCGCGCCGTCGGCAAGGTCGATCGCGTCATCAGCTCGGTGCATGTTGGCTCGGCCAGCGAGATGACGCTGGTGCGCGCCATCAAGGATGCCGGCGTCTCGCGCTATGTGCCCTCCGCCGGCTTCGGCCTCGACTTTGCCGCCGCCGCACCCGGCTCGATCGAACCGCTCGACATCAAGCGAGCCGTGTTCGATGCGGTCAGGCAAGCCGATCTGCCCTATACGGTGATATATACCAATGGCTTCTTCTCGACCTGGGTGGCCACGCTAGGCGACCTGACGCGGTTCGGCTCGACGTCCCTGCCGCCGGATGAGGTCACGCTCTACGGCGATGGCAATGTGCCGGCGACCTTCGTCAGCGAAAAGGACATCGCCGCCGTCACCCTGCGTGCGCTGGAGGATCCGGGTGCCGTCCGCCGCGAAATCCGCATCGCGCAGAACAGGATCACGCAGAACGAGATGATCGAGCTGTGGCGCAAGGTGAGCGGCCGCTCGCCTGGCATCAAGCACATGAACGCCGACGAGCTGGAGGCGCTGATCGCGGCCGTCCCTGGCCTCGCATTGCTGCGCGCATTCTGGATCCGCGGCGAGACCGCGCTGGAGACGGCCACTCCCGAGGCCGGTGCGCTTTATCCGGAGTTGAGGTTCGAGACGATCGAGAGCGCCTTTGTGGAGATGGCTGCAGGGGGCGGGCGGACGGTGTGAAGGTTGGATGCCTTGCGAGGTTGGTGCGCTACGACGCCCCCTCTGTCCGGCAGGACAGAGGGGGGCGTCGTAGGGCGGGGCAGACATCGTTTGGCGTCCATGGCGGTTGACCCAACCGCCCATCCGGCCGATAGGTCCGCGCGAACAGCCCGAGACCCGCAATGACCGACCTCAAAGATGCAACCCGTGCCACCGACGCCACCTGGCAGGACGATGTCCGCCAGGGCGTGCGGCATGTCCGCGATCTGGCCGCCTTGCCGCTGTCGCCCGCCGAGCGCCAAGCCGCCCAGCAAGCCGCGACGCTTCACAAGGTGCGCGTGCCAAAAACCTATCTCGACCTGATCGACTGGAACGACCCGGCCGACCCTATCCGGGCACAGGTGATCCCGTCGCCGGACGAACTGGTGGAAGCGGAGGGTGAGCTTGGCGACCCGATCGCCGATCACGACTTCAGCCCGGTGCCCAGGCTGACGCACCGCCATGGCGACCGGGTGCTGTTGTTCCCGACCTATCAATGCGCTGTTTATTGCCGGTTCTGCTTCCGCAAGGAATCCCTGACCTCGATCGGCCGCGGCTACACGCGCGAGGCGCTGGAGCCGGCGCTGGCCTATATCGCCGACCACTCCGAGATACGCGAGGTGATCCTGACCGGCGGCGATCCGCTGTCGCTGTCGGACAAGGCACTGGCCGAAATCTTCATGCGCATCGAGGCTATCCCCCATGTGCGGCTGCTGCGTATCCACACCCGCGTGCCGGTGGCGCTGCCGTCACGCATCACGCCAGGGCTGGTCGAAGCGCTGCAAGGCCGGCTGATGGTCACCGTCGTCACCCATTTCAACCATGCACGCGAGATCACCGACGCTGCCGAGGCGGCTTGCCGGACAATGCGCCAGGCGGGCTTCGTGCTGCTCAACCAGAGCGTTCTGCTCAAGGGCGTCAACGACAGCGTCGAAGTGCTGGAAGAGCTCTGCCGCGAGTTGATGTACCGGTTGGGGGTAAAACCCTATTACCTGCACCATGGCGACCTCGCGCGCGGCATGGCGCACAGGCGCACCACGATTGCGCAGGGCCAGGCGCTGGTGGAAGCGCTGAGGGCGCGGCTGTCGGGCATCTGTAATCCCGTCTATGTGCTGGACCTCCCGGAAGGCGGCGGCAAGGTGCCGCTCGGGCCGTGCTCTATCGAGGGACGCGATGGGGAGAGCTGGCGGATACGCGGGCAGGATGGCGCGGTGAGGGGATATACGGAGATCACCGAAGCGTGAGAAGCAGGTGCGCCGGCGCCGGATCAGCTAGTCCGCACCGGCCTCGACAAACGCCAGCACGACCACGCGCGGCGCTATGCGGTATGCGAGGCGGACGCTGCGGCCCGTCTTCGTCACCGCGCGACCTGCGTTGAGGTCGACAGTGATATCCTCATAGCCTAGCACATTGCGGTCGAGCGCATATGCCGCCTTGTAGACCGCCTCCTTGGCTGAAAAGAGGATACGGCCGGCAAGATGCAGGGGCGCCGCACCGGTTTCATCCGCTGGGGTTTGAACAATCGCCAGGAGCTCGTCGGGCAGGGGCAATGCCGGCTCGACGTCGATGCCGAGCGAGGCGATGTGGCCAAGCGGCGCGACCGCGGCCACGGCCATCTCGTCGTCATGGGCGAGCGAACCAACTATCTCGCCGGGCCAGACCGGCGCGCCGGAGGTGCCGCGCGGGATGGCGAGGTCGTTGACGCCGAGATCCGCCAGCAGCCGGTGCGCGATCCACCGCGCCGCGCCGCTGGCGCGTCGCATGGCCGGCTGGCGCGCCGGAATGGATTGCGCCTCCGCGGGCAAGAGGTGCGCCTCGTCGCCTCCACGGATCATCCGGCATCCGGTGCGGACGCCGTTGGGGGCGATGGCGGCCAGCGCCCGCGCGAGTGAGATTTCCTCAAGCTGCTCCAGGGCGGACGGAATTGCGGGAAGTGTCATCGGCCGCTCGATGCGGGCAGCACGAGCTCGGCGATCATTTCCCCGTCCTCGTCGAGGCCTTCCTCGACGAAACCGGCGGCGCGGTAGAGCCGGCGCGCGGCCTCATTCTCCGGTTCATAGCAAATCGAGACGTGCCTGACGTGGCCGAGCCCCCGGATTTCGCCCAGCACTTCACGCAGCGCGGCCTTGCCGTAGCCTTTACCCTGGCTGGAGCGGTCGATCATGAAGCGATAGATGCGCGCCTCGTCGTCATCGCGCGGCGCCTCGTACATCAGAAATCCGACGACACGGTCGCCGGCGATCACCGCGCGTGGCCGTGCATCCCTGTCGGATCTGGCTTCATCCAGGGAGTCCGCATTGCCGGCGACGAAATCGATCTGCTCCGGCGCCAGTCGCAGGGACGTGACCAGGGCCCGGTTGGCCCTGGTCACCGGGACGAGACGGATTTCCACCATCTCGCGGGACGTTCCGTCACTTTTCGCCATCGTCGGCGACCGGAGTCACGAACCGATGCAGCTTGGCCGGGTTGCCGCGCCAGATCGAGTTGGGCTCCAACTCCTCGCCCTTCATCACGAAGGAATCGGTGTCGGCCACCGAGCCTTCGCCCATCACCACCCCATAGTGGACGAAGGCGGAGGGCCCGAGCGTGCAGCCATTGCCGATGCGGATGTAATCGGACTTGAACGCACCTTCTTCGAGCGAATGGGCCTGGATGACGCAGCCCTCGTTGAGGGTGACGTCGTCGCCGATCTCCACCAGGGAACGTTCGGTCAGGTTGCTGCCGCCATCATAGACGCGCTTGCCGACCTTGACGCCGAGCAGGCGCAGGATCACCGGCCGGAACGGCGTGCCGGCGAACAGGCGCACGATCGGTGAATCGGCAAGCTTCCAGTGGCGTTCGTGGCGCCAGAAGGCGACGTCGTAGATCGTCGTGATCTGGGGCTTGAGCCTGCCAAAGCCAAGGCTTGCCCGCTCGACCAGGATGTAGAACGGGATGGTGATGGCCGAGGTCAGGAGCACGGCCACGAAAAGCGCGACCTCCGCCCACTCGCTGTAGTAGTTCAGCGCCCGGTCCCAGATCGCCAGCGTGGCGAACAGCATCACCCATTGCGTTGCCACGAACAGCAGGATGGTCACCAGATTGTGGCGGTTCTTGTGCGGGATGCGCTGTCGGCGGTCGGCCTCGTCGACGCCGGCGATGAGTTCCTTGTCGCGGTTCACTATGCGCGGGATCTCGAAAGCCGGAGAGCCCAGAAGCCCGACATTCTCGCGTAACGGTCCATCGACGGGGACCATCACCTTGGTGCCGAGCAGCACGTTGTCGCCCGTGCGTCCATCCGGCGGATAGTAGATGTTGTTGCCGAGATAGTTGCGTTCGCCGATGCGCGTCGGCTCGAGCCTGAAGGCGGTGGCGGACTTGTGCATATTGATCATGAAAAGCCCGTCCGAGACCATGGTCTCGGTGCCGATCTCGCACAGGAGAGGGTTTTCGTGCTGCTGGTTGGAGCCGAAATTGGAACCCGTCTGCACCACCTTGTTGAGATTCCAGCCGATGGCGCGCATGTAGTGGACGATTGCCGAACTGTCGCCGAACAGCAGGCCGAGCACGCGCGAGTTGCTCGAGAATTCGGCGACGGTCTGCAGCCAGTAGCGGAAACCATAGAGCGAGTAGGTGCGGCCGGGCTTCAGCACCAGGCTTATCAGGCGCGGCACGACCGTCGCGGCGAGGAAGGCCGCGGCGATGTATCCGAGAAGCGTGACCGTGGTGCCGATCGCGACCAGGCCGATCGTCTCCTGATAGTCGTCGCCGACATTTTCCCAATAGCTGTGGAACAGGAGCGGCAGCGGGGTGACGATGGCGAACAACCCGATCAACTGAACCGCTTCGTAGAGGACGCGCCGGACATTGGACGGATCGACGGCGCGTACCTTGCAATAGTCCGCCGTGGTCGGCACCGCCGGCGATCCATGCCAGTGTTCGCCGTCCGGGATGCTTTGCCCGCGCTGCAGCGAGGACGAGTGGCCGAGCTGGCCGCCGTCGCCGATCTTGGTGTCGATGTCGATGGTGCAGCCAACACCGACGAAAGCGTCGCGGCCGATGGTCAGCGGCCCGGTGTGGATATAGCCGGCCTGGGCCCGATAGCCGAGGATCATCGATTCCTTGCGCAGGATCGTCTGGGCGCCGATCGAAATGAGATCGGTGCAGACGGGCACGGACTTGGATTCGATGACCGCGTTCTTGCCGATCCTGGTTCCAAGCAGCTGCAGGTAGATGCTGTAGAGCGGGCTGCCGCGGAACAGGACCACGGGCGCGGTGCGGATCAAGGTCTTGACGACCCAGAAGCGATAATAGCGCAGGCCCCAGATGGGGAACGTTTCGGCCTTCCAGCGGCCCACAAGCAGCCATTTGGCGGCGACGGCAAAGCCCGACATGCCGAAGAACACGCCGGCCGAGAGCGCCACGCACCGGATATAGAGCTGCAGCGGCTCGTCGAGCGCGTCATAGACCCAGTTGAGGCCGTCATTGACCGCCCATAGCGCGACATAGCTGTAGAGGCCGTAGAAGGCGAGCTGCGCGGCACCGCAAGTCCAGTAGACAAGGCTCGACGCCTGGCGGGTGAGGACAGGTTCGTTGGTGGCGGTCGTCATCTCTTCGGCCACGCGCAGGTGCTTGGCCAGGCGCGCCACGGTCGGATAGAGATAGATGTCGCGCATGGAGGCCGTCGCCCATTCCTTCCGGGTGCGCACGCGCGCGCAGAAATGGGCCATCAGCAGGGAGTTGGCGCCGAGGTCGTCGAAGAAATTGTCCTCGACGGACACTGCGTCGAATTTCAGCACCGCGGCCAGCGCCTCGGCGAGAAAGCGCTCGTCGTCATTCCCGGGCGCCACCATCTCGCGGTCGGCGGAAAGCCTGATGCTGGTCGGCTTCGGAAGCTGGCGAAGGTCGACCTTGTTGGAAACCGTCATCGGGATCGCCGGCAGTTCCTCCAGATAGGAGGGCACCATGTAATCCGGCAGGCGCCGCTTCATCGTGCTGGCAATATCGGCGCGCGACAGCGGCGGCAGGCCGGCCTTTGGCGCGAAATAGGCGACGAGTTCGACGCGGCCGGGCTCGATCTCCCAGGTGGTGACGGCGGCCTGCGCGATCTCCGGCTGGTCCAGCAGCACCGCCTCGATCTCGCCCAGCTCGATGCGGTAGCCGCGGATCTTCACCTGGGTGTCGATGCGGCCGGCATACTCGATCTCGCCGTCGTCGTTGATCCGGCCAAGGTCGCCCGTCCGGTAGATGCGCCGCGATGGGTTGTTGGGCAAATCGAGGAAATCGGCGATGAATTTCTGTTCGGTGAGGTCGGGCCTGTTGAGGTAGCCCACGGCAAGGCCGATGCCGGCAATGCCGATCTCGCCCAGTTCGCCCGGCTCGGCCAGTGCCGGCACTTCGGGGTCGAGGATGACGATGGAATAAGTGGGCAGCGGCGCGCCGATGGTCACGGGCTTATCGGGGGTCAGTTCACCCATCGTCGCGGTGACGGTCGCCTCGGTCGGGCCATAGGTGTTGAGGATCTTCCGGCCGGGCCTGGACCAGCGCACCACCAGATTGTGCGGGCAGGCCTCGCCGCCCACCAGCAGCGTGCGCAGGCTCGGCACGTCGCTCGCCATGGACGACAGCAGGGTCGGGCTGCAGGCCATGCAGGTGATCTCATGGTGGCGCAGGAAATCGGCCAGCTCCTCGCCGACCAGCGTTAGCGGGCCGGGTGCCGGCACCACCGTCGCGCCGGCGACGAAGGGCACCCAGATCTCCTCGGAGGAAAAGTCGAAGGCGATGGTCATGCCCTGGTAGACGCGATCGCCCGGCCGGTATCCGTAGGATGCGGCGGCGACGCGGATGAAATTGACGAAGCTCTGGTGCCGGATGGCGACGCCCTTCGGCCTGCCTGTCGTGCCCGACGTGTAGAGGATGTAGCAGATGTCGTCGGCGGGCGCCGCGTCGAGCCGCAGCGTTGCGTCGGAGCGTGCGGAGATGTCGGTGGCGGCGCTGTCGATCAGCACATGGGGAACCGGCAGCAGACCGGCTCGCTCCGCATAGGCGGCGATGGTGACGATCAGGCTCACGCCGGCGTCTTCGATGATGAGGGTCATGCGCTCTTGCGGGAAGGCGGTGGCCAGCGGCACGAAGGCGGCTCCGGCCTTCGTTACGGCGAGCACCGCGACATAGGTCTCCGCCGACCGGTCGAGGATGAGACCGACCCGGTGACCCGGCCGCACGCCACGCTCGACCAGTAGGCGGGCGAACTGGTTGGCCCGCCTGTCGAGCTCGCGATAGGTCCAGACACGTCCCTCGCTGATCACCGCCGGCAGCGTGGCGAAGCTTTCGGCGAGCTGCTCGAAGACCGCATCGAGCCGCTCATCTGGCTGACCTGCCCGGGCGAAATCGGCGCCCGCCAGGATCTGGCTGCGCGCCACTGTCCGCGGGGCGATCCTTACAAGAGCTTCGATGCTATCCAGGCCCGCCCGATCGGGCTCTCCGCCCGATCTTGCCGCTTCCCTGTCCAGTTCGGCGATATCGACACCGTGGTCCATTTCCAAAACTTTCTTATCCTAGCCGAACCGTGCCAGGCACATGTCGATCGTGCCGCCGCTCAAGCAGGCATTGTCGGCTGTGCGGCCGCTGCAATTTGACGTTGTTGGTGAAGGTGGAATGACCGGCGCGCAGGGCGCGGGGCGGAGGCAGACGCACCGCTGGCGGCGAGCGACATCCATCCGTTCGAACCGCGTTGCATTGCCCGTGCCCAATCCGATGCGCTGTGCGGCCGATTCCCGGTCGCTGGGACACGCTTATGCCATCCGATCTTTTCGCCAGTTTTTCCGAACTGTTGAATATTGTTTCTGGATTGTGTCTCGGTGCTCTTTTTTGCCCCGGATTCCTTCCTCCCAAAGAATCTTGCGAGGCCCGGGAATAAAGCGCCGCCCTTCCGGGTCTTCATTTCAGCGGGGCCAATCCAGCGGCCCGCGACCTGAAGAAACGGAACAAGGATTTATCGGAAATGACCAAGCTCGCTCTCAGCGTGGCTGCGATGTTGCTTGCCTCGAGTTCTGCCTTTGCCGGCAGCGACCATTTCGGCACGAGCACCCAGGCCACCGCAACCACCGACAACACCTACACTGCCTCCACTCGCGAGGCGGACATAGTTCGGCACGACACGCAGGCGTCGATGAAATCCGATGCGGAAGAACCCGGCCAGGGCATCTGGGGCCGCTGAGTTCATGAGCGTCGCGCCGGATCCCGACGGCGCGCCTCACCGCATCAGGACGGAGGGCCAGGGGCTTGGCCCTCCGTCATTTCTTCCGATTTTTGCCTTCCGCCACGCAACCCAAAGGAGAGACCACCATGTTCAGCATGACACGTCGCACAGTGCTTCAATCAGCCGCCGCCGCCGCCGCTTTCGGCCTTGCCGGAAAGCTGGAATTCATACGCCCGGCTTTCGCGCAAACACCGGTTGAGCCGACCGTAGGCTTCTACAAATACAAGGTCGGCGATATCGAGGTCACAGCCGTCTATGACGGCATCTGGCGCAAGCCGCACGACCCGGCCTTCATCAAGGATGTATCGGTCGACGACACCAAGGCGGCTCTTGCCAAAGCCGGGCTGCCCACCGAGTTCATGCCCATCCCGCTCACCGTCGTCGTGCTCAAGATGGGCGGTCGGCTGATCATGATGGATGCCGGCTCGGGTGTCGGCCAGTGGCAGGCCAACGCCACGCATTTGCCGGCCAACATGGCCGCCGCCGGCATCGACTACAAGGCCATCGACACCATCATGATCTCGCATTTCCACCCCGATCATGTCTGGGGCCTGATGGAGAAGGGCACCAACACGCCGGTGTTCCCCAATGCCGAGCTGATCGTCAACGCCACCGAATACAATTGGTGGACCGACCCCAGCCGGCTGGCCAAGCTGCCCGAGGGCCGCAAGCCGGCGGGCAAGCGCATCGCCGAGAATTTTTCGAAATGGAAGAACTGGAAGCTGGTCGAGGACGGCGCCGAAGTCGCGCCCGGCATCCAGATCATCGCCGCACCCGGCCACACGCCCGGCCACTCGGTCTACCTCGCCAATTCCGGTGGGGAGCAGCTGATGATCTCGGCCGACACCATGTATGTGCCGGCCCTTCTGGCGCCGCATCCGGAGTGGCAGGGCGCCTACGACCAGGACGGGCCGACCGCGATCGCCACGCGCCACAAGATCGTCGACCGGGTGATCGCGGACAACATCCGCATTTCCGGGTCGCATTTCCCATTCCCCGGCACCGGCGTTTTCGTGAAGGACGGCAGCGCTTACGCTTTCACGCCCGTGCAGATTTAATCACGGCAACCCGACAAGCGAGAAAGACAATGAAACAATCCTTCTTGGGCAGACATGCCCTGTACGGCCTGCTCGGCGCCATTGCCGTGCTGACCGTGGTTCCCGTTGCCACGATCATGCCGGCCTATGCCGTCGATGACATCGAGGGCACCGATGCGCCCGATCTCACCGCCGTGCAGGCCAAGATCGCCGCCAAGGACTACAAGGGCGCGCTGGCCGATTTGCGCGATCTCGCGCAGGACAACCAGCAGGCCGATGTCTACAACCTGCTCGGCTTCACGCTGCGCAAGACCGGCGACTTCACCACCGCGCTGACCTACTACAACAAGGCGCTGGAGCTGAAGCCCGACCACAAGGCCGCCCGCGAATATCTGGGCGAGCTCTATGTCGAGACCGGCGACATGGCCAAGGCCCAGGAGCAACTGGCGTCGCTGCAGAAACTGTGCCCCGCCGGCTGCGAGGAGCTTTCCGACCTGCAGAAAGCCATCGACACCAAGGTGACGCAGTAAGTTCCCCCTCACCCGGATTGCCAAGACCGAATTGCCAAGAGCAATTCGGGGCAATCCGACCTCTCCCCGAGGGAGAGGAGGGGCCAACGTTGACGCTTCCCACATCTCCCCTCGGGGGCAGTTTGGGCGCTCGTGGCTGACGCCCGTTGCCGGAGCCGGCGCCTCTCCCTCGAGCCGGCTCCGGCCCTTTCGAACATCGCACGCTGGCAAGCGCCCTTGCAGAGCGGGCGCCTGCCTGTACCAAAATATCGGAGACCGACCATGACATTGACCGAACGTATCGCCCGGTTACACGCTCTCGCCACGAAATACCACGCTGGGGATGTGACCCTGCTTGCCGGCCGCCTGCTTCTGTCCCTCATCTTCCTGCATGAGGGCGCAACGCTCGCCACCCATTTCGATGCCGCCGCAAAGGCGATGGCGGCATTGGGCGTCGGCCTGCCGCTGTTCGTCGCCACCATCGCGCTGCAACTGGGGGCAGGGCTCTCGATCGCATCCGGCCTGCTGACGCGGTTGGGCGCCATCGGGCTCGGCCTGTTCTGCCTGGCGACGGCCATGCTGTTCCACACCAACTTCGCCAGCCAGAACGAGCTACTGCATTTCGAAAAGGACCTGGCCATATCCGGCGGCATGTTCGTGCTGGCCGCCGTCGGTGCCGGCAGGTTCTCGCTGGACCGGCTGGTGGCGCTCTATTTGCACAAGCGACAGCGCGACAAGGAGATGGCGGCGGCGCTGCTGGCGGTGGAGAACCACATGTGGGTGGGCGAGGTGAAGCTGCCGATTTGAGGGGCGCCCGAACCCTCGCGGCCCAGGCGCAGCACTTGTCTGCTGCATTCCACGCAAAATTCCACTGTTGCGGCGGTTCCTACCACGCCGGCTACCACGCTTGCGCACACACCACGGCCCTATAAAGCGGCCAACAGCGCACGACGAACCCAAGACGATCATGCGCTGAGCAACCTGCCGCCGCGGACCCCGTGGGGATAGCGGCTGGCCGGTTTCGCCTGATGAAAATGTAGAGACAGCCTCGGGAACGCGGTGCGGGCGGCGCGTTGAGGTCCTGTCATCAACTTTAGAAAGATGGAGAATTGAAATGAAGAAGATCGTTTTTACCATTGCCGCGGTTCTGTTTGCCTCCGGCACGGCTTTTGCCGGCAGCGACCACTTCGGCACGGACTATGTCCCGGCCGCCGGCAGCTATCCGACCACGACGACCCATTCGATGATGCCCGGCGGTGCGTCCGACATGAGCGGCACCAAGGGCATCACCGGCAGCGCGGTTGAGGGAAGTGCGAACTCCAGCATGCCCGCACCGGGCTATGGCCAGGGCATCTGGGGCAACCGATAACAAAACCGGCCGCCATGGCCGGCATCCAGGCGGCGGTCGCCGCCTGGATCATTTCTCCGTCTGAATGGCCCGCTCCATTCCTGCTCCAGCGGACCGATCAGCGATGCGCCCGCCGCGCGTGCTTTTCTGGAACAAGCCTTGACGTCCCGCATTCTATTAGCAGGGGCGCAAGGAGCGTGGCATGAAAGCATTTTTGGGACTGGTCTGCGGCTTCGTGCTGACCCTTGCGGTGTTCGGCAGCGGGTTGGTTTTCGCAGCCTGGCTGCTCGCCGCCAAACCCGCGCGCGAAGCAAGGCCCACCGTCAGCGTGGCGGAGCTGTGGACCAAGAAGGCGCGGCCGGTGAACAAGGCGGCACAGAACCTCGAACGCGTGCCGGCCGAGCAGCCCGCGCCTGCCGACATCGTTGCCAGGGAACCAACCAAGCAGCAGCCAGATCCCACCGTCACCGGCGCTATCGCGCCGGCCGAACTGCCGCCGCCGCATCTCGCCTGGTGCGCCAACCGTTACCGCTCCTACAATCCCGACGACAACAGCTACATGTCCTATAGCGGGCAGCAGCGCACCTGCGTCTCGCCCTATCTCGCCGCCGACCGCACCGCGCCGCCCGCCGCCGAGGCCAGCTATGCCGAGGGCCCGGGGCTGGGCGCTTACGCGGCCGCCGGCGACGACGACCATGTTGCCTCCTGCTTCAGCCGCTACCGCTCCTATCGGCCGGAAGACAACAGCTACCAGCCCTATTCCGGCGGGCCGAGACGCCAATGCGAGTAGCCGGCAGCGGGCTGGCACACGACGAAGGCCGCCGGGAGCGACTGCGACCGCGCGATTTCTGGGATCGTTCGGATCGGCCTCAATGCCCAGAGGAGGAACGACCATGGACGATGACCGGCACGAGAAGATCCAGCAGCGCGCATACCAGATCTGGCAGCGTGAAGGCGGCGGCGATCCCGAGGATCACTGGCACCGGGCCGAAGCCGAGATCGACCGCGAGGCGGCACTGCCGTTGACGGCCGGTGACGCGTTGCCGCGCGAGATCGCCAGCGCCGACGTGCTGACGGTGGAGGAACTGGCGGTGCGCACCGGCATATCGGGCGACGAGGCGCAGGAACTGATCGACCGCCTGGGCACCGACCGCGCCGCCCTTGAACAAGCCGCACGCAGTCTCAAAAGGCGGCGCACGCCTCAGGAGGGCCAGGCGAAATGATCAGGAAACTCAAGGGCGGAAAATACCGGCTTTATTCGCGCAAGAAGGATGAGAAGACGGGCAAGCGGCGGAACCTGGGCACGTTCGAAACGCGCGAGGCCGCGGAGAAGCACGAGCGCGAGGTGCAGTATTTCAAGCGGCATTGAGGGGGTGCCTCTGACTGTCACGACGGTGACGCACCACTGAGACTGGTTACTTCCGCTGAATACAAAGGCGGCTTTGCGCCTGATCCCGTCAGGATTTTTACGCCAAGCGGGGTTGAGCTGGCCTGGATTTGACCACGGTGGCGAGTACGATGCCGGCGACGATGAAGGCAGCACCGACCAGATCGTAATCGTGCAAGCCCTCGCCGAGCAGCAGATAGGCGAGCATGGCGACGAACACCGTCTGCAGGTAGAGCAGCATGCTCGCCCGGCTCGCGCCGAGCGTTTCCACGCTTTTGTTGTAGAGATAGTACATCAAGGCGCCGCCGGGACCCGCCAGATAGGCGAGCGCGAGAAGGCTGTCGACATCCATGGCGGAGCGTTCGTCGTTGAACAATTCCCACACATGGAAAGGCAAGGCGACCAGCGCACCGGCGCCGAGCAGCAGCACGACCATCGGCAGGAGTTCGATGCCGAATTTGGCACGGCGCAAAAGCACGGTGTAGAGGCCCCAGCAGAACGCGCTGCCGACGATCCACAACTCGCCGGCGTTGACCTTGAGTTGCAGCAGCGCCGTCAGGTTGCCGTGGGCAACGATGAAAATCATCCCGGCAAGCGCAACCAGCGCGCCAAGCGACTTCCACAGCCCGAGCGGCTCGCCAAGCACGAAACGGGCGAGCACCATCGTCATGACGGGCGACAGCGCCATGATGATGCCGGCCGTGGTGGCGTCGGTGTGGCTGAGGCCATGGTAGATCATGCCCTGGCACAGCGTCAGGCCGATCGCCCCCACGGCGACGACCTCCACGGCGCGCGTTCGCAAAAGGCCGATCATCGCGTCGTGATGACGGTGCACGATCGGCAGCAGGATGGCGCAAGCAAGCGTCAGCCGCCAGAAGCAGAGGCCCCAGGGCGGCATTTCAGGCGCCACCCATTTGGCCGCGATATAGACGCCAGCCGAAAGCAGCCAGCACAGGACTGCGGCCGGATAGCCGGTCATGGAGGATATGGGGCCGAGCACGGGTTGCGCGGCTTGATGCGCTATCGGCATTGCCTGCATGTCATGCCTCCCCTTCGATGACCTCGGCCGTACTACTCCTAATGGCCATCTCCGCTGAGTACAATGGCGGCTTTGCGCCTCATTTCGGCCGTTAAAGGTAGCTGTCCCGTCGCCTGACGAGAACAGCATCGTGGCTGTCGCCGCTCGTATCCGTCGAGCTCCTCGAACCGGCGCTGCGCCTCGTCATACTTCTGGATGATCTCGTCCATTCGGCCGGCAGGATCGGCTATGGCAGCCTCGAGCCCTTCCGGAATGGCAGGTAATGCTGTATATTAGCAATTCGTTAAGCGTTCCCGGAAGCTAGGGTAAGGTGTGTTGTCGAGCATAAAGGGTGTGTCGTGGTGAGTTTCAAATCTCTAATCAAGCGGGCCGAGAACGTAGACAAGGAATTTCAGGAATTCCAATCGGATCTGGCGGAAGCAATCGAGGACTGCCTTTCGACCAATGGGCAGGGTTCCGAAGATGCGGAAGTGCCGGCAAACGAGGACACTGGCCCTGCTGAAGGCGAAAGCGACGCGCCGTCCGTGAGGTTGACACCGCACACACAGACCCGGCTTGCTGCCCTGGAGGCCGTCGCCGGCCTTTTCCGGGACGGGCAAGGCCACTTGGAAGAGATCGAAACCAGATTGGCCGAGATAGCCACCGCGCATCGCATGACGCGCGAGGTTCTGAACGTCCTGTATCGCGACACCCTAAGGGCCAATGAGTTGGAACTGGCCAATGTCGCTTTGACGACGGAACACAAGACCTTGTCGGAACAATTGCTCGACACCGCCCGCAAGCTGCGCGAACTCGACCGTGCAGCCGAGGTCTGGCAACAGCGCGAGGCCGGCATAGTCCAGGACCGCGAGTCGCTGCGTACAGCGCTTGCGAAGGCACGGCTCGAGCTCGTGGAAATGGGCAATGAGAGTGCAAGGCGCGAAACGCAGTTCGGCGAGATCGTCAAGGCTCTGACCGTCAAAACCGTCGAGGTCGACAGACGTGCAAGCGAGAACAAGCTGCTGCGCGAAAAGCAGGTCGGCCTTTCGGTCGAGCTCGAGCAGGCGCAAAAGCGGGAGACCGAGGCTCGGCATAAACTGGACGAGTTCGCGGCAACTCACGCCAACGAAACCGCGCACATAGCCGAGCTGTTGGGCCAACTCGGCAGGCACGAGAAGGAAGGAGCCCGGCTGCAGAAGTCACTGGAGACCACGCATGCCCAGCTTGCCGAGGCAACCGAGGCGGCCCGCATCGTGGAAAGCGACAGCGCTGCCGAACGGGCGCGCGCCCACGCGGAGATGCGCGGGCTGCGTTCCGAGATAGAGGAGTTGCGATCGAGGCTGGAGAAGGCATCCAGCGACAGCAGCGAAACCTCCGCCGAGATCACCCTGCTCAGAACCCAGGCTAACGATTTCGCGACCGAGCGCCGGATCGCGGAGGAAAGGCTTGTCGCTCTCAAAATTGAGAGCGAAGGCGACAAGAAAAACCTGTCGGCGGTCAGCACCAACCTATCGGAGCTCTCATTGCAACTGGCTTCAGACCAGATACAGCTCGATATCCAGAGGCAGGAATGCGAAGATCTGCGCGCCGAAATCGTGACTCTTGACGCGCGCATTAAGGAATTGCTGCCCTACGAGCGGTTGCACCGAGTGACCGACGCGAGATCGCGCAAAGACGCTGTGTTGCCCACAAATGGACATATCGTCGAAGCTGCGCCGCGCGCGAGGCGCACATCTCGACGCCAGATGCGCGCTAATGCTGGGTAGCGCAATGCCCGGAAACCGGTGTCGCCGCGGGAACATCGTTGCGACGAGATATGTTGCTCACCTCCCATTAACCATTCGTTAACCATTCCCTCGCTAGCGTTTACCTCTCAGTAAGGATTCGCCAGCCGTGACCTTTGCCGCTCCCCTCGAGGCCAAATCCATTCGCTTTCGGGCACGCTCCTTCGTCGCTTTCACGCTGACGCCGGAGATGCCGCTTTCGGAGTGGCTGCAGGGGCTGGATCACTGGATCGGCAACTCGCCGGGCTATTTTGCCGGGCGGCCGGTGCTGCTCGATTTGAACACTTTGAAGCCGGACCCAAGCGATATCGCGGCGCTGGTGGCTGAACTCGGCACGCGCGGCATCCGCATCTATGCCATCGAGCTTGAAGGCGCGTCGCTCGGCGCCGATCTGCCGCCGGTTTTGGTCGGCGCCAAGGAGGCGACAACGGATGGGCTGCTGCCTGGCCGCAAGGGCAGGGCGGAGGTTTCGGACAAAGTCCAGGTTTCGGACAAGGCCGAGGTGCCGGAAACGCGCACAGAAGCAGGTGCGGCTGGCAAGGGCAAGGCTGGCGCAAGCAAGACCGATGAAAGCGAGCCGCAGGCTGGGCATTACGATTCGGGCACGCTGATGATCAAGGCGCCCATCCGCTCCGGCCAGGCGATCATGCATCCGCATGGCGATGTCATCGTGCTCGGCTCGGTCGCGTCCGGTTCGGAGATCGTGGCGGCCGGCTCGATCCATGTCTATGGCACCCTGCGCGGGCGTGCTTCGGCGGGGGCGCTCGGCAACACCGCCGCGCGCATCTTCTGCCGCCGCAACGAGGCCGAGCTTCTGTCGGTCGACGGCTGGTACATCACCGCCGAGGAAATGGAAGGCGTGTCGCGCGGCAAACCGGTGCAGGCCTTCCTCGACGGCGAGGGCCTGCGTGTCGAGACATTGAGCTAAAGCGCTGACTGAGACAAAGGCCGGCAAGCCGGCCCGAGATAACAAACGACAACAACGGAGGCTTTTTTGATGGGCAAGGTAGTGGTGGTCACTTCGGGCAAGGGGGGCGTCGGCAAGACCACCTCGACGGCAGCGCTTGGAGCGGCCGTGGCCAAGACCGGCAAGAAGGTGGCGCTCGTCGATTTCGACGTCGGCCTGCGCAATCTCGACCTGATCATGGGCGCCGAGCGGCGCGTGGTGTTCGACCTCGTCAATGTCATCCAGGGCACGGCCAAGCTGTCGCAGGCGCTGATCCGCGACAAGCGCGTCGAGACGCTGTTCCTGCTGCCGGCCTCGCAGACGCGCGACAAGGATGCGCTGACCGAGGAAGGCGTCGGCGAAGTCATCGACAAGCTGCGCTCGGTGTTCGACTACGTGTTCTGCGACAGCCCGGCCGGCATCGAGCGCGGCGCGCAGCTCGCCATGCGCTTTGCCGACGAGGCGGTCATCGTCACCAATCCGGAAGTGTCGTCGGTGCGCGATTCCGACCGCATCATCGGCCTGCTCGACGCCCGCACCATGCGCGCCGAACAGGGCGAGCAGATCGCCAAGCATGTGCTGGTCACCCGCTATGACGCGGCGCGCGCGGCGCGCGGCGAAATGCTCTCCATCGACGATGTGCTGGAGATCCTGTCGGTGCCGCTGCTCGGCATCATCCCCGAGAGCCAGGATGTGCTCAGGGCCTCCAACCTCGGCGCGCCGGTCACGCTGTCGGAGCCGCTCAACACCGCGGCCAAGGCTTACCTCGACGCCGCAAGGCGGCTGGAAGGCGAGGACCTGCCTGTCATCGTGCCCTTCGAACGCAAGGGCTTTCTCGATCGTCTTTTGGGAAGGAGGGCGGCATGAACCTGCTCGACATTTTCAAGCGGCGCTCCAGTGCGCCGGTGGCGCGCGAGCGGCTGCAGGTGCTGCTGGCCTATGAGCGCCGCAACCGCAACCAGCCCGACCTCGTCTCCATCCTGCGCGAGGAGATCATGGCCGTCATCGCCAAGCATGTGCAGATCGACCAGGATTACCTGCAAATCTCCATGGACCGCGGCGAGACCATGTCGACGCTGGAAATCGACATCCAGATCCCCAACAAGAGCGCCGTGCCGATGGCGATAGCGGGGTAGCGCCAACGCCATGTCCTCGCCCCACGGAAGTGGGTAGGGGTGGCCCCGAAATGGACGGAGAGAGGGGGCCTGCCATGACGGCGGGTTTCCTCTGATTTCTTTTGAAAGCCGCACCATTTCCCCATCCCCAATCGCGTCGACACCGCACTCGTATCATCCGACGCAAGACGTCGGCGCTTCTAAATTAGCAATTTCTGAAAGTTCTAATTGACATAAGAGGTGAATATTTGATTTACTGTGCGCTTCCAGTATAAGTCTGGTTGGGCTCCGAGGGGGAGACTTTGCGCCTGTATCACGCGATTTTTCGCGGGGCCGCTTTATTGGCCGCCGCCCAGGTTTTATTTGGCTGCGCCGTACGTCCGACGACTCAACAGGTTACAGGAGGGTTGGATACCGCCCGCATCGCCCAGGCGATCCGATGCGAAATGCGCGACGCCTATATCACACTGCTGATCGGCGCGCTGTCGCAGGGCAGGGACAAACACAATATGGAAGTCGCGGCCGGCCTCAGTCGCGACCGCCTAGCACGATTCATACCACCCAACAGTGCCTCGCTTGACAGGGACGGAATAGCAATAGCGAGGGCCAGGAATGAGTCCCAGGTATTCCAGACCCTCCTCACGTCCGGCTACAAGGGCCTTCATGACGAAGACAAGCAACTCAAGCAGGTCGTGGAGACATACTCCCCAGTCTTCATCGTCTACAAATATGTATTCGATATGACCCGGACCGACCATCTGGGCGGCAGTGTCGATCTTTTGAGTGTGCTTACCCGGGGAACGCTCACCATTCCGATCGAAGGGTCATTCGAAGGCAAACGGCAGGCGAAGCGGGAGTTTGTCCAGGCGGACCGGGTCGACGAGTTGCTGACCAATCTTCCTACGATCCGCGTGTGCAACCGGCTTCGGGCGGAGCTTGCCGGCGGTGAGCCTCTGCCCAATGGCGCTTACCCGATCGCTGGTAAACTCGATCTGATCGAGGTCGTCCGGAGTTTCATCACGGCCAACCAGTCGGGAAACCTGATTGGTCAAGTGTCCGAAGCCGAAGTGCTAACGGTTCAGAATCCGAAACCAGTGCCTTCCATGAGCGAGACGCTCGTTTTCACCACGACACTCCATGCAGGCATCAACCCAAAGTTGGAGCTGGCCAAGCGGCTGAGCGGCACCGACGTCCAGACCAGCATACTGCAAGCCACCTCGGACCGAGTAGACATCCACACCCTGACGCTGATCATGCAACTGCCGGCTCAGTCGGGAGGATTGACGGTGGCGGAGGCACGCAGCAAGGCGGAGCAGGAAGAGTATAGCCGCCAGGTGGAGGCAGGGGTGCGTGAACTTCAGCGCGTGGACGACAACAACTTCCGTGACAGGAAATCAAAGGCACTCGAGGTGATCACCGGGGAGTGACTGTACGGCACGACAGCGTCGACAGATGGATCAACCGAAGGAGGAACCCATGGCAAAGGCGACCAGAACGACGGCGGGCGCGAGTTCATCCAAGCCCAAGAATGGCGCGACCACGCGGCACACTAGAAAGCTTTCCGTCGAAGGTGTGGTTCTTCACGTACGCGCCATCGTTGAACAGGGCCGCACACAGGAGTTTCTCGATGCCTGCAAGCAGCAGGGTTTTACCACAATGAAGGGACCTCCCGGGCTCGTGGCGTTTGCGAGAAATTTCGTCTCGTCCCCATCGGTGGGGGCGACGAAAGACGGGGGCGGCGCGAAGGTTGTCTCGGCGGTCAAGGCAATGGTGGCCGCGAAGGCTGTGAACCCGGCGCAATTCGACGTGTGCGATTGTTAGGTAACAATCGGATTGGCGATATCGGTGCTGGCTTGGCGGCCACCCCTTTCACACCGCGCTAAACACCACCATCTGCGCCAGCCCACCATCTTGGCGGTTCTCCAGCGTTACGGTTCCCCCGTAGCGCTCGATGATCTCCTTGGCGATGGCAAGGCCCAGACCGGCGCCGGGAACGGATTGCTGGCGGCCGGGGTCGACGCGGAAGAAGGGCTCGAAGGCCTTGTTGATGAGGTCGGGCGGGATGCCGGGGCCGTTGTCGGAAATGGTCAGCACGGCGCGCTTGCCGGCGATGGCAAGATCCACGCTGCAGGCCTTGCCGTGGGTGGCGGCGTTGACGATCAGGTTGCGCAGCGCCCGGCGCAGGCCGAGCGCGCCGGCGCGCACCGAAACCTTGTCGAGGTGGCCGATGGAGACGGCATGGCCGAGCATGACCATTTCGGCCGATATGTCGCGCACCATCTTTTCCAGGTCGAGCGGTTCGACGGCGTCCTGGTTCACCTCCTCGCGCACCAGACGGATGGCGCTGTCGGCGATGCGGTCGAGTTCGTCGAGGTCGTGAAGCCATTTGTCACGCTCCTCGTCGAGGAATTCGGCGCGCAGCCGCATGCGCGTCATCGGCGTGCGCAGGTCGTGACCGGCGGCGGCCACCAGCCGCATGCGGCTTTCCATGGCGGTCCGCAGCCGCGACGAAAGCTGGTTCAGCGCATGCGCCGTCGCCTTGACCTCGGCAGAACCGACTTCGGGCACCGCCGCCAGCACGCCGTCGCTGCCGATCTTGGAGACGGCTGTTTCCAGCATCTCCAGCGGCCGGATGAGCACCGAGGTGAAGTAGACCGAGACGGCGGTGGCGCCGGCCACGATCAGCGATATCCAGCCGGCCAGCACCAGCCACTCGCGCCCGGGCGGATCGATATGGGGAATCTCGACGATCGCCCAGCGGCTATCGGGCAGGCGCACCGAGGCATGCTGGCCGGGTGCGTCCGGCCTGTCGCTGACGATGGCCAGCAGGTCGAAACCGCGACGGCGCAGCAAATCGTTGAGCATGGCGGTCTTCGGCCGGTCCACCTTGCCGTCGGCCGGACGGTCGCTGAATTGCACGCGCAGCACATCCGGAATAGGGCCGGGCAGCAGCCGCACCACCAGTTCCATCTGTTGGGCGACCCAGGGCACGGTCAGCTCCGGCGGCGGCCCGCCGCCGCGCACGCTGATGACGGCGGCCGTCGCCAAGCCGACGACGCCGACGATCGAGGCGACCAGCAGCAGGATGAGGCGGCGGCGCAGCGAGTTCACGCCTGCGCCTCCACCGTCTCGACACGCGCGGTGAGCTGGTAGCCGCCATTGCGCACCGTCTTGAACAGCGGCCCGTCGCCGGTGTCGGTGAATTTGCGGCGCAGTCGGCTCATCAGCACGTCGACCGAGCGTTCGAGCGGGTCGCGTTCGCGGCCTTGCGTGAGATCAAGCAGCTGGTCGCGCGACAAAAGCCGGCCGGGACGGTCGAGGAACACTTGCAAAAGGTCGAACTCGGCGCCTGTGAGGTCGACAGCCGCGCCTTGCGCGTCCGTCACCTTGCGGGTGTCCGGCTCCAGCCGGTAGCTGGCGAAGCGATAGATGCGGGCGCGAGGCGGGGCGGGCGCGTCCTCGGGCGTCGAGCGCCGCAGCACGGCGCGGATGCGGGCGGTGAGTTCGCGCGGGTTGAACGGCTTGCCGAGATAGTCGTCGGCGCCGAGTTCGAGACCGATGATGCGGTCGACATCCTCCTTCAGCGCCGTCAGCAGGATCACCGGAATGTGCGGCTTGCGATCGCGCAAGGCACGGCAGATGTCGAGCCCCGAACCATCAGGCAGCATGACGTCAAGGACGATGAGGTCGAACTGGCCGAGACCCAGCTTCTGCTCGCACTCACGCCGGTCCGCCGCCACCGAGACGCGAAAGCCCTGGCCGTCGAGGTAGCGGCCGAGAAGCGTCCTGATCTCGCGATCGTCGTCAACGACGAGGATATGGGGTTGTGACTGCATCATCGTGCCCTTGCCCGTAATGGCCGTGATTATAGGGAGAGCGCGCATAAGCGGCATGGAAAATTGCAACGCAATGTTTCCGGCGGGCCGCTGGAAACATTCGGAAACAAATTGCCCCTTTGCGGAAACCTTCGGCAACACGCCGACGCGAAGCGGACAAACAGGCTTCCTATCCTCATGGCCGTCCGATGCATGAGAGAAAGGAACATCGTCATGCGAAGCAGACTTCTTGCGCTCGGCCTGTTTTCCGTCGCCGCGGTTCACCCCGTGCTGGCGGCGCAGCCCGATCCCGCCACGGCGCCTGGCGATGCGCCACCGATGGCAATGCAGGGTGGACCGGACCATGGCCCGATGCCATGGTTCGGCCAGAATGGGCCGACGCGGCATGGTCCGCAAAATTGGGGTCCGCAAAGCTCGGGTCCGCAGGAAGGCTTTGGCCCCCGGCGCATGGGACCGCCGCCGGAATTCATGCTCGCCGCCCGGCTGGCCGCGCTCGAGACCCGCGTCGGCATCCGCAGCGAACAGCTCGATGCCTGGCGCGACTATACCAGCGCGCTGCAAGCCGTGCTGACCCCGCCACGGCATGATCGTGGCCCCGGTGCCACTGGCGGTCCTGATGCCGGCGGGCCCGAGGCCAAGGGTCCAGATGTCAAGGGTCCCGATGCGGGTCCGGGCGGCAAGGCCGATGCCTTCGCCTTCCAGGAAAGACTGGCCGACGAGGTCACGGCGCGCGCGGCTTCGGCCGCCAAGCTGAAGGACGCGATCGCCGAGCTGCGCACCAAGCTCACCCCCGAACAGCTCGAAATCCTCGCTTCGGCGGAACGCCCCCACAGGCCACGCCACGGGCCACCCCCCGGTCCCTGGAGCGGCCCGCCGGATGACGCAGCCGG